>NZ_JAUG01000081.1 GCF_000708285.2 Pedobacter borealis DSM 19626 | reverse complement strand
GATGAAGGGAAGCACAGCATGAGTATAATTAATGCCGTCAGAAACAAAATAGCATTGAGAGTTGCAGCAGTTATAAAAAATCAGGCCAGCTACAAAAATAACTATAATATAGCTGCTTAAAATTTGTTTTTATCATAACAATCATCTCGACCGAAGCGGAGAGATCTATAAGCTGAAATTTTTATTTTCCTGGTGGTTGGTGTCTCACCGAAAAAAAGCGGCATCCTCATAATTTGAAAATGAAAGCTGGTATTTCATCGGAGGCTGTAGTCCTTCTTTCCGTTGCAAGTCCTCGCTGTGCTCCGGGCTTTACACTTCAATAAGGTTTATTAACAGTGGTTTTTGCAAGGACGAAACCGTGGAGAAGTACCTTTCGTCATCTCACTATTTTTTTCGTCATCTCGACCGTAGTGTTCCAAAGGAACTCCTTTGGAGGAGAGATCTTTAAAACGGGTTTCGCCAGTGATTGGTATTATACAACCATAATCTTAGCCCAATGCAATCAGTTGTTTGAAATATCAAACTATTTTATATTTTTGGTTATCTATGATTTATCTTCTAAGACAAGTACACCGGATATGGTTTCTATTCTGGATACTGTTTTTTTTCGCTCTGTTCTATCCAATATATTACATTACCTCACGTAATGAGAAGTATTATAGCATTCTGAATTTTTTCAGAAAAGCCAATAGTTTTTTATGCAGTCTGTTTTCGTGCATTTTTTTTCGTTATCAATATGAAGAAAAGCTAAATCCCAAACAAACTTACATCTATTGTGCAAACCATACCTCTAACCTGGATATTATGATTTTTTGCGTCATGGGGCATGGTAAATTCCACTTTATGGGAAAGGATGAACTGTTGAATAATCCCGTATTGGGCATTTTTTTTAAAACCATCGATATTTCTGTAAACCGCGACAGTAAGATTTCGGCTTTTAAAGCATTTAAAAAGGCTGGCGAAAACCTAGAAAAGGGGATGAGCCTCATTATTTTTCCGGAAGGTAAAATAGACGACCATTACCCACCAAAGTTGGGTGAATTTAAAAATGGTCCGTTCCGCCTGGCTATCGATAAAAATATACCGCTGGTACCTGTAAGTATTACCAATGTTTGGAAAATTAATTGGGATGATGGAGCAAAGTATGGAAGTAAGCCAGGAATTTGCGATATTTACGTCCACAAACCCATAAATACATCAACTTTGACAGATGTTGATTCTGATGTATTGAAAGAAAAGGTTTACAGATTGATTGATAGCAAGTTAGTATAAATATGAATTTAGACGCAAAAACCATCCATAAAATAGCCGATCTGGCCAGAATTCATATTGATGAAAAACAGGTCGATACACTGATCCCTGAAATGAACAAAATTTTGTCATTCATGGAAAAGTTAAATGAACTGGATACTTCAAACGTGAAACCATTGGTTTATATGAACGAATCGGTTAATGTTTGGAGGGAAGATGTGGTTAAGCAGGAAATAGCTACAGCTGATGGTTTGAAAAATGCAGCAAAGCATACCGACCAATTTTTTATGGTACCAAAAATTATTGAAAAATAATGGCGTAATCGTCATGCCGATTAATTCAGCAGCTTTAAGATTAGCATTTGTGCAGTAATTTTTAACCCTCTTGTAACATCTTACCCTTTACGCTTGTCTAAAAAAGAAAAAAACATGGAGAAACCACTCATCACTATCAAAGAAATTGGCCGTAAATATGTTATTGGATCTGAAGTGATTCACGCTTTAAAATCAGTTTCTTTAGATATTAATAAAGGCGAATTCGTAGCATTGATGGGCCCGTCTGGTTCTGGTAAATCAACCCTGATGAATATTTTAGGCTGTTTAGATACACCTTCAAGCGGAACCTATGTTTTAAATGGAACCAATGTGAGTCACATGAGTGATGATGCCTTGGCAGAAGTACGCAACCAGGAAATCGGTTTCGTTTTTCAAACCTTTAACTTATTGCCACGTTCAACATCTTTAGATAATGTTGCCTTACCTTTAATTTATGCCGGAACAAGTAAAAAGGACAGGGATGTAAGAGCAGCTAAAGCATTAGAAAATGTAGGCTTAGGCAATCGTATGGATCACAAGCCAAACGAACTGTCTGGTGGTCAGCGTCAGCGTGTGGCAGTAGCCAGGGCTTTGATCAATAATCCATCTATTATTTTGGCCGATGAGCCAACAGGTAACTTAGATACCAAAACATCAATTGAAATAATGGGCCTGCTGGAAGAAATCCACAGGAAAGGAAATACCATTATTCTGGTTACGCACGAGGAGGACATTGCGCAGCACGCTCACCGTATTGTACGTATGCGTGATGGTTTGATTGAAAACGATTATTTAAATACAGATGTAAAAAATGTATCTCCACGTTTGCAAGCTTTGAAAGATACGGGCAGCGATTGGGAGAAAATCAATTGAGGTTGATGGCGTAAGGTGTAGGGCATAAGGCTTTGAAAGCCCTAAACCTTAAACCTTTCACCTTAAACCATTTCAATATGAAAATCTACACTAAAACTGGCGATAAGGGCCAAACATCACTCATTGGCGGTACCCGTGTGCCTAAATATCATTTACGTATCGAAGCCTACGGAACTGTTGACGAGTTAAATTCGCACATAGGTTTAATTATGTGCCAGGATATTGAGGCGCACGACCAGAAACTATTAAAAGAAATTCAGGATAGGTTATTTACTGTTGGTTCATCGCTTGCAGCAGACCCTGAAACATCTAAAATGAAGATCCCCGATCTGCACGATACTGACATTACCTTGTTGGAAAATGAGATGGATCTGATGAACGAAAAGCTGCCCGCTTTAAAGCATTTTGTTTTACCTGGCGGAAATACTGTCGTTTCTTACTGCCATATTGCTAGATGTGTTTGTAGAAGGGCAGAACGACTCACAGTTGAACTTGCAGAAAATAGCTTTGTAGATGAGCGTGTAACAGTTTATTTGAATCGTTTAAGCGATTATTTATTCGTTTTGGCACGAAAACTGACCGTGTATTTTAAGACGGAAGAAAATATTTGGATTCCGCGGGTTTAATAGTGGAAAAATAAGTTTGTTTTGCTCAAAAATTTTAATATACTTTGCGCAATAATAAGAACAAGAATTTAATTGAATTGACGATATGTATTGGACATTAGAATTAGCATCGCACTTGGAAGACGCACCATGGCCTGCAACTAAAGACGAATTAATTGATTATGGTATCCGCTCTGGTGCCCCAGTAGAAGTAATTGAAAACTTACAGGCATTAGAAGATGATGGCGAACCTTATGAAACCATTGAGGAAATTTGGCCAGATTACCCAACTAAAGAAGATTTCTTCTTTAATGAGGACGAATACTAAACATTAGAAACTATAAAAAACCTTCCAGCTAAACTGGGAGGTTTTTTTTGCCTTACATTTTTTGTTTAATAGAGTTTAATAAGGCCTGGAGAAATAAAATTTACATTTTTTAAACAAAAGTGAAAAGCCGAGTGTTAATACACCAATAATATAACATTACTAAAAAAATTAACACTATGGGAAATTTATTGTATTTAGTCGCAGTAGTATTGGTAATACTCTGGGTGATCGGATTTGTATTTCACGGCTTCGGAGACGTTGGTAATATAATTCACGTTTTATTGGTAATCGCAGTTATTGCAATTCTGCTTAAAGTAATTGGACGGGCAGCGTAAAAAAAAAATATCGCACCGATATTCATTGATTTAGAAGTAGGGAACGCTTTGAAATGGATGGATTAAAAAATAGGCTGTATCATAAAGGCGATTTCACCTCAAATGCTGTCATGTTGTCCAAAGGACTCCTACGGAGAGTTTGTCGAAACACCTTAAAAAGTATTTAACAGGCCCTTCGACAGGCTCAGGATGACAAATCTATATTTATGATACAACCTCTTTTTATATTTTAATTTTTCAACAACAATTCGGCAAGCTCAAGATCAATAGGATAGGTAATTTTAATATTTCCTCTTTCTCCTTCGATGATATTAATCTCATAACCAATAGATTCTACCACGCTTGCGTCATCTGTAAAATGAGCATCGAACTCTTGGTTGTAAGCTTCTTTAAGAATGCTAAGGCTAAAGGCTTGCGGCGTTTGTACTAAATAGATCTCATCGCGTTTTAATGCCGTTGTTTTATCGTCTCTAAGCAAGCGTACGCTATCGCTTGATTGTACGGCTGCAATAACGTTTCCCTGTAGCTCAGCTTCATTAAAACAGTTGTCGATAAGGGATTTGGAAACGAGTGGACGAACGGCATCGTGAATGGCGACATAACTTTCTTCTCCGATAGCATGGATTGCATTTTTCACAGAGTGAAAACGCTCCGTGCCGCCATCGATAACCTGGTGTGGTACGTGGAAATTAAATTCTTCGCATAACCGGGTCCAATAAGCTTGTTGATCTTTGTTTAGAACCAATAAAATCTTAGGTTGGGTATCACTTTGTGCAAAAGCTTTTATGGTATGCATCAAAACCGGAAGGTTTTTGAGCAGTAGAAATTGTTTTGGGGTTTCCGTTTGCATCCGATTGCCAGAACCGCCTGCTACAATTATAGCGTAGTATTTCATAGTTGAGCGTTTAGGGTGTGGCGTTAAGCGCTAAAACCGCCAAACGCCAACCGCAAAACTTATATAATTAACATGGCATCGCCGTAGCTGTAAAATTTATATTTTTCTTTTACCGCAACTTCGTAAGCATTCATTACGTTTTCATATCCGCCAAATGCACTTACCATCATCAATAAAGTAGATTCTGGGGTGTGGAAATTGGTAATCATTGAATTTGCAATACTGAAATCGTAAGGAGGGAAGATAAACTTACTGGTCCAATCGTTAGCCGATTTTAATGTTCTGTTAGCAGAAACAGCCGATTCGATAGCACGCATCGAAGTAGTACCTACCGCGCAGATTTTTCTTTTTTCCTCTAAAGCCTTGTTTACAATGTTCGCATCTTTTTGCTCGATGATAAACTGCTCAGAATCCATTTTGTGTTTGGTTAAGTCTTCAACTTCAACAGTTCTGAAAGTTCCTAAACCAACGTGTAAAGTTACTTCTGCAAATTCTATACCTTTAAGTTCAAGACGTTTCATCAACTCACGGCTAAAGTGTAAACCAGCAGTTGGAGCAGCTACGGCACCTTCGTGCTTTGCAAAAATGGTTTGATAACGTTCTTTATCTTCAGCAGTAGCTTTACGTTTAATGTATTTAGGAAGAGGAGTTTCACCTAAAATTTCAACGTTTTTTCTAAATTCTTCGTCGGTACCTTCAAATAGGAAACGGATGGTACGGCCACGTGATGTGGTGTTATCTACAACCTCAGCAACCAATAAATCGTCGTCGCCAAAATATAATTTATTACCTACGCGGATTTTACGTGCAGGATCTACCAAAACATCCCATAAACGTAATTCCTTGTTTAATTCACGTAGCAAGAAAACCTCGATGGTTGCACCGGTTTTCTCTTTATTTCCATATAAACGGGCAGGGAAAACCTTAGTGTTATTTAATATCATTACGTCTTTGTCATCGAAATAACCTAAAACGTCTTTAAAAATTTTATGTTCAATTTTACCGCTGTCTTTGTGTAAAACCATTAGGCGAGCTTCGTCGCGCTGTTCTGCCGGATTGTTGGCTACTAATGATTCTGGTAAGTTGAATTTGAATTGTGATAATTTCATTCTTGATGAATTTTTTGAGGTGCAAAAATACGAATTTAATTTTTCTTTTCCGTATTTTATCAAACGCAATTTATGTATATTATGTTTTAATCATTTTAAATCAAATAATACAGGGCGATTAATGCATTGTGGACATAAAATTAATTAGTTTTGAAGATAAGCTGTAACCTTTTGAAAAGCTTTGCATCTAACCTTTAATTATGATAATCTTTAGGCTAATAGGCGAGAGTTTCCGTTTTGCATTTGATGCGTTGCGCCAGAATAAATTACGCACCATGTTATCGCTCTTGGCTATAACAATCGGTATTTTTACCATTATTGCTGTATTTTCTGCAGTAGATACCTTTCGCGGTAAATTGCAGTCCAGTGTAGATAAACTGGGTTCCAATACTATTTATATTCAAAAATGGCCTTGGAGTTTTGGTGATAATTACCCTTGGTGGAAATATATGAACCGCCCTCAGCCTTCATTACGCGATTTTGAAGCCCTCCGAGAGAGGATTGAAAATGCACAAGGTGTTACATTCGAAATATCCACTAACGATAGGACGATCAAATACAGAAGTAACTCAGTAGAAGGGATTTCGGTATGGGCAGCATCGCACGATTTTAATAAAACCTGGAATTTCGAGCTTCAGGACGGTCGGTATTTTACCGAAAATGAAAGTAAAAACGGCTCACCTGTTTGTATTTTAGGTTCTGATATAGCCGACGGACTTTTTGATGGAGGTGCGCCAGTGGGTAAACAGGTACAGATTTTAGGAAGAAGATTAACTGTTGTTGGTGTTTTTAAAAAAGAAGGAGAAGATATGTTAGGCACCTCTCTTGATAAAAACGTAAATATTCCGATTGCTTTTGCAAAAGGTGTTTTAGACATCCAAAGCGAGCGTTATGGCCCGCAAATTACGGTTCGTGGTAAGGATAATGTGAATTTAGAAGAAGTAGAAAGCGAATTGAAAGGTTTAATGCGCTCCATCCACAGAATCAGACCCGGCCAGGAAGAAGATTTTGCACTAAATAAAACCACCATTATTTCTAACCAGTTAGATTCGATGTTTAAAATGGTAAATATTGCCGGTTGGGTAATTGGTGGATTTTCGATCCTGGTTGGTGGTTTCAGTATTGCCAATATCATGTTCGTATCGGTTAAGGAACGTACCAATATTATCGGTATTCAAAAATCGTTGGGTGCAAAAAACTATTTTATCCTGCTTCAGTTCATATTCGAATCGATTTCGCTTTGTATTTTAGGTGGTTTGTTGGGTTTATTACTGGTCTTTCTGCTCGCCCTGGGCATTGGTGCGGCCACAGATTTTCATATTATACTGCGCTTGAACAATATTGCCTTAGGTATCGGCATATCAATAGTCATCGGCACTATCTCTGGTTTTTGGCCAGCATATTCAGCATCAAGATTAGACCCGGTAGAGGCCATTAGAAGTTAATTTGCAGTTAACGGTTTCTGGTTTTCAGTTGCAATGCCCTTAGTTGATAAACCTTATTGCAGTGGAAAGCCCACAGCGCAGCGAGGACTTGTAACGGAAAGAAGGACTGGATTCTCCGATGAAATGCTTGCTTTCGTTTCCAAACACCATATCGTCATTTCGAGCGGAGTGCAACGGAGTCGAGAAATCTGTTGCAATAGATCTCTCTCCCGAAAATTCGGGACTGAGCTTCAGGAGATGACGAACCTTTTTTCTTGAGATAACGGTGATATAAATAAAAAAAAACCATGTTAAACTTAATTAACATGGTTTTTTATGATGATGTTGCTAACTGCAAACGGTTGACTGAAAACTGATTAGGCTAACTTACCTAAAGCTTCTTTAATTCTTCTTAATGCTTCAACCAAACTTTCGTCAGATGCTGCATAAGATAAACGGATGTAGTTGTTGTTACCAAACGAATCGCCACCAACGGTTGCTACGTGACCAACGTTTAATAAATATAAAGCCAGGTCTGAAGAATCTTTAATTACATTTCCGTCGGCATCTTTTTTACCGAAGAACGAACTGATTTCTGGAAAAAAGTAGAAAGCACCATCAGGAAGATTTGTTTTTACACCTGGGATTTCGTTTAATAAATTGTAAACCAATTCTCTACGGCGCAAAAATGCTTCTTTCATTTCTAAAACACTGGCTAAACCTTGCTCGTAAGCAACAATTCCTGCTCTTTGCGCAATAGAACAGGTTCCAGAAGTGGTTTGTCCCTGTAATTTATCGTTAGCTGCTGCAATTTCTTTATTAGCGGCAATATAACCTAATCTCCAGCCTGTCATGGCGAAAGCCTTAGAGAAACCGTTAACAATGATTACACGGTCTTTAATGCTGTCGAATTGAGCAATAGACTCATGTTTATCAACAAAGTTAATATGCTCATAAATCTCATCAGATAAGATGTAGATATTAGGATGTTTTTCGAAAACGGCAACCAGCGCTGCTAATTCTTCTTTGCTGTAAACCGAACCTGTTGGGTTACATGGCGAAGAAAACATGAATAATTTCGATTTCGGCGTAATGGCTGCTTCTAATTGCGCAGGCGTGATTTTGAAATCACTTTCAATGTCGGTATCGATAAAAACAGATTTTCCTTCTGCAAGGGTTACCATTTCTGAGTAAGAAACCCAGTAAGGCGTTGGGATGATTACCTCATCATCCGGATCAATCAAAGTTAAAATAACATTCGATAAAGATTGTTTTGCACCTGTTGAAACCACGATCTGAGAAATATCATAATCCAGGTTGTTTTCTGTTTTTAGCTTGTTTACGATTGCCTGGCGCAGGTCTGGATAGCCCGGTACCGGTGAATAACGTGTGTAATTTTCGTCTAATGCCTTTTTAGCCGCATTTTTTACGTGGTCGGGTGTATTGAAATCGGGTTCACCAACGCTTAAACTAATGATGTTAATGCCCTTAGACGCTAATTCGCGGCCAAGTTTGGTCATTTTAAGGGTTGCAGATTCAGATAGACTGTTGATTCTTTTGGATAAGGTGTTCATGGTTAATTACTTTGAGCGCAAATATATAAACCAAATATTATTCTGCACTAAAAAAGACATAGTTTTTCTCATTTAATTTATTCGATAAGCGTATTTTTGAAAAAAATATCCTAGTGTCGGTAAAAAAGAAAGCTATAATAATTTCGCTGGTGGTGAGTGTGGTGCTGATGCTGGCCAAGTTTGTTGCGTACTTTATTACGGGATCGAATGCCATCTTAACAGACGCAGCAGAGAGTATTGTAAATGTAATAGCAGGGAGTTTTGCCTTTTATAGCATTTACCTAAGCACGCAACCCCGCGATGAAAATCATCCTTATGGACATGGAAAAGTCGAGTTTTTCTCGGCTTTTGTTGAAGGGATATTGATTCTGATTGCAGGAGTGGTTATTATTTTCAAATCCTCATACAATCTTATCTATCCTCATTTGGTGGGGGAGCTATTAACCGGAACACTAATTATTGGTATTACGGGCTTGATTAATCTGATTGTGGGCCTATACCTCATAAATGTAGGTAAAGATGAGCATTCGGTTACATTGCAGGCTGATGGCAAACATTTATTAACTGATACTTATACCAGCGGAGCGATTGTTATTGGCTTAATATTAATTCAGCTAACAAATATTATTTGGCTAGATAGCTTGCTTTCTTTTTTGGTAGGCTTTTACATTGTTTATTCTGGTTATAAACTTACCCGTGGTTCGGTGGGTGGATTAATGGATGAAAGTGATTTTACACTTGTTGAAGAAGTAGTAGATGTTTTACAAAAGAACAGGCACAACCCGTGGATTGATGTGCACAATCTGCGTACCCAGCAATATGGCCCTGAATTTCATATCGATTGCCATGTAACATTGCCTTATTATTTTGACTTAAATAAAGTTCACCGCGAAATCTCGCAGATTGATGAACTGATCAATAAAAACGGCTTCCGCAAAGCAGAACTCTTTATTCATGCAGACCCATGCTTGCCTGAATGTTGCCATTATTGCCATATGAGTGAATGTCCGGTAAGGGCAGAGGCCTTTAAAAAGGAAATTGTATGGACGCCAGAAATAGTAATCAAAAATAAAAAACATTTCGAAAATGAGCTACTTTAATGTTAGGGTCTATGGATTGTTAATTAACCAGAATAATGAGGTTTTGGTAAGTGATGAGGAAGAATATAGCTTTCGTTTCAGTAAGTTTCCGGGTGGTGGTTTAGAACTTGGCGAAGGATTAATCGATGGATTAAAACGTGAGTTTGTGGAAGAGTGTGGTGCTGAAATTGAAGTATTATCTCATTTTTATACCACAGATTTTTTTGAGAAATCATCATTTAACGATAGCCAGGTGATTAGCGTGTATTATATTGTTAGAGAAAAAGCGCCTTTGCAATTGGCTTTTAAAGATACCATTTACGATTTCGACGGAGAAGGTGAAATTCTTCAGGCTTTTAGGTGGGTGAAAATTGAAAATTTAAGTATAGAAGATATCACCTTTAAGACAGATAAAACCGTAGGCCAGCTTTTAAAAAATCAATATTCAGTTAAATTATAATCATGATGCCCGATTCGTCCAAACGCCATACTCCAGATTCCCAGCTCAATTTAACTGAACGCGATCAAAAGGTAATCTGGCATCCCTATACCCAAATGAAAAATGCACTACCTCATATCCCGATTGTTAGGGGAGAAGGGGTGTACGTTTTTGATGAGGATGGCAAACGGTATATCGATGCGGTTTCATCCTGGTGGGTGAATATTCATGGTCATTCACACCCTTATATTGCACAAAAAGTAGCCGAACAGCTCAATGTGCTTGAACACGTGATTTTTGCAGGTTTTACGCACGAGCCCGCTGTATTACTTGCAGAAAGGCTTTTACCCATATTACCTGGCAAACAAGATAAAGTTTTTTATACGGATAACGGATCAACAGCGGTAGAAGTAGCGTTAAAAATGTGCCTGCAGTACTGGGATAATAAGGGCAGATCAAAAACGAGGATTTTAGCTTTTAAAAACGCCTATCATGGCGATACGTTTGGTGCAATGTCTGTTAGCGGCCGCAGTATTTTTACCGATGCTTTTAATAGTCTACTGTTCGATGTCGAGTTTATCGATCTGCCAAACGAAAATAACATCTCATATCTCACATCTCATATCTCGAATCTTAAAGATACCGCTTGTTTTATCTTCGAACCACTCATTCTAGGATCGGGCGGGATGTTGATGTACGAAGCTAAATATTTGGATCAACTTTTATCTGCCTGTAAAGACACAGCAATTTTAACCATTGCCGATGAAGTGATGACGGGTTTCGGTAGAACAGGAACTTACTTCGCTTGCGAGAAATTAACTAACAAGCCTGATATTATTTGTTTAAGCAAAGGTTTAACCGGTGGAACGATGCCATTAGGGGTAACCACCTGTACGAATGAGATTTTTGAAGCATTCTTAAGCGACGATAAATTAAAAACACTTTACCACGGACACTCTTTTACGGCAAATCCGATTGCCTGTGTAGCTTCTTTGGCGAGTTTGGATATTTTGTTAAAAAGTGAAACACTTCAGAATATTAAGCGGGTAGAGGCCAAACATGCTGTTTTTCTTGAAGAAATTAAAACGCATGCTAAAGTTAAAGCCATCAGGCAAACGGGAACAATTATTGCAATTGAGTGGGAGACTGGCAATGAAACCTCTTATTTAAGTAATCTGCGTAATTTATTGTATGCATACTTTTTAGATAAGGGAATTATATTGAGGCCATTGGGCAATATTATCTATATCCTCCCACCATATGTCATCAGCGATGAAGATCTCGATTATATTTATGCAGCCATAAAATCGGCTTTAGAAGAAATATAGGTGTTTTTAGGTCGTAGCGAGATGCTACGACCAGTAATTATAACTTAGTTTAAGGCGCTTGTCAGTCTGAGCGGAGTCGAAGACCTTTACGTGTCTGTGCTGTAAGATGTTACCATCTTACACTTCAACTCTTTTATATATATGCTAAGTCAGGTGGTAACACCTGACTTCACTATAAATTCAGAATGGCGAAAGAGTAAAATTATGCTCCTTGTTCCAGATAATTCTTATCTGTGGTGTAAGATGTTGCCATCTTACACTTCATCAAATCTTTTAGATATATGCTAAGTCAGGTGGTAACACCTGACTTTACTGTAAAGCGTATTTAACAGGCCCTTTAACAGGCTCAGGATGACAAATCTATATTTATGATACAACCTCTTCACTGTGAATTCAGAATGACGAACGAGTAAAATTACGCTCCTTGCTCCAGATAATTTTTAAGCGCATCATTAACGAAATAAGTCCAGCCGCCATTGAAACTTGTTTTGGCAAAGTCAGGGCCGTTTTCAGCAAAGCTTTCTATACCACTATGTGTTAATTTCAGCCTTGTTTGCTCGCCTTGCTCAAATAACTCCCAGCTTACAACAGAGTTACCCGGATAACCGTCATAACGCCAGGTGTAGACGAGTTTCCTGCCCTCAACAATTTCTGTTATTTCGCAGAGATGTAAATATTGAGGACCATCATCCGGTCCACCAGAAAACTCAAACTTAAAGCCTACTTCGGGTTTAAAGTTTTCCAATTGAAAATACCACTGTTTAATTTCATTGTTATCGGTTAAAGCTTTCCAAACTTTTTCGATAGGGGCGTTATACACCCGTTCTACAATAACTGGTTCGTTTTCCATCTTTATTTTGATTTAGTGTCTTTTGATAAGTGTATTTCTAAAGCATCTAATTTGCTCGTCCAAAAAATACGGTATTGTTCTACCCATTTTGATACTTCTGCTAATTTTTGAAATTGTATGTTACAGTACCGGTCACGGCCTTGTTGGGTAATTTCTACTAAACCGCATTCTGTTAAAACTTTAATGTGCTGTGAAATGGCAGGTCGGCTCATGTCGAAATTTTCGGCAATTGCATTTAGATTTAAGGTGTTATGCGCAATCAGATTAATGATTTCTCTTCGGGTAGGATCTGCAATGGCTTGAAATACGTCTCTTCTCATAAAATTAATTGCGTAAGTAATTGCTTACAAATATAAGTGTAAGTAATTGCTTACGCAAATTTTAGTTTGTTTTTTAAATGATAAAAATTAACCCAAGGGCATTTTATTCATATCCATATAAAGAATACTCCATCTTTGTCCATCCAGGTCAACAAAACCACAGCCATACATCCAGCCGTCTTTGTAACCGGGCTCGCCATAAAGTGTACCACCGGCAGCTACAACTTTTTCCGCCAGATCATCTACTTCTTCCGGACTTTCTGCGTCAAAAGAGAATAATACTTCACCGCCATTACGTTTATCGGCAATACTGGTTCCTGCAAAACCTTCGTACAAAGCCTCTTCAAAAAGCATAATCGCTAAATTACTTTCTCCTACTAAAAAGCACGCCGAATCTTCGCGGGTGCCATACTGGAGGTTAAGCGTAAAACTGAGCTGCGTGAAGAATGTTTTTGACTTGTTAATGTCCTTTACCGGAAGGTTTATCCAAAGTGATTTTATCATAACGTTTTATATTTGATGTAAGTAAAGATAGGTAAGCAGCTATAGCGTTGCCCTTGCTAAAAAAGAAAATTAACTGGGCTGTTTGAGACAATTTAGGTTATCGTGATTAGCTTATATTTTCTTCCATTCCTTATATGGTTAAAGAATTGCGGCAATATTGCGCCTTGTAAAGCATAGTACTTTATTAACCTGAGTTCGATTATTAAATCTCATTTTTTTTGTGACGTTTTAATCAAGTTTTCAGTTAAGGCGGTCGTCACCCTGAATTTATTTCAGGGTCTTTCACGCTAAAAAGATGCTGAAATAAATTCAGCAGGACGATAAAGCTGGATTAGGCGTGTATAAGATATGATTTTCAGCTAATAATTATCGAACTCAGGTTATTAGCCTAGGTTTTATAATCTTATAGGCTTAACCGGTTAGTGAAGTTATTGTACTAATTCTTGCCATGTACGGCATTTAAGGGCATTTCAGCTCATAATGTTAAGAATTGTACTTAAGCTTTGTACTTTTCTGAAAGGTTCTTTGAGGCTACATTGCAATAAGAAAGTGTAAGTGCGTCGATAAGCATTTCGGCTGTTAATGCTGTTAGGTCAAAAATTGTCCAACCTTGTTTGCCCCAAGCCCCGCTAGCTGGCCATATGCTGTTCCGATCAAAATCACAGAAAACAGACTGATCAATTGCTGATAATTTAAATGTTGCCTGCTTTTTCTGGGTATTTAGCATAGCAAAGATCTTTTTATTTACCCGGAAGGAAGTTTTTTCGAAATGTGGCAATTCAATAACTTCATCAAAAGATAGGCAATGAGCTATAAATATTGATGAATCCATGGCGTGTAGTTAAACGTTACAATTTATACAATTTCTGTGGGTGTTGTTCCGCGTAGTTCAGAATTAAATTTAAGATATAACTGTTGGACTGATAGATAGAAAGATCATTTTTGATTGGCGCCAGACCGTCAGCAAGATAGTTCTTATCGGTGAAGTAGCCCATTCCATAAAATTTTCCATTCTCTACAACCAAACAGCTAAACTCGTTGTCTTTTCTACCCTCATCCACCAATGCGAAACTTGGTTGTTGTTTCTGGATATCGGCCAATGCTGTGTTTAATTTTTTATTATAAACACTTACAGTTTCTATTCCGCTGCAGGCACCAAAACATTGCCCATTTTCGTGTGCATAACATTTAGTGGCCGTTTTTTGCAGGTAACAGAGCTTAGCACAAAGCTGGTATTTATCAACAAGTTGGTTTAAGAAATTATAACCTTCCAATAAGCTGTTAAAACTCTGGAGGGCGTTATTGTTTTTTTTATGTTTATCTATCGCTAAGCGCAAATAGCCGTTTTGATCCTCGAAAACATATAAATCATATTTATGCTCATAACGCTTCATTGCCCGGTTGTTTTCAGGCCAAAGGCGTTTAATTTCATTGGCTTCTAAAATTAAGGCCATCAGTTCGGTACCACAAATTACATGGTCTACATGATGAATAGTGCGTAAAAAATCCTGGCGTTGCCGGTTAGGTGTATTGCCTGTAAAATGGCTGGTTACGCGTTTCTTAAGGTCTTTTGCTTTTCCAACATAAATAATCTTGCCTTTACTATCCTTAAAATAATATACACCAGGTTGATGAGGTAACCTCATGATAGAAGCTTTATCTAAGTGCGGCGGTAAAACCTGCTCTTTCGATGTTTTCTTCAGCATTTCCGCAATTATGCCTTCCTGATCATTTTCTAGCAATAAATTGAATAGGATACTGGTCGCATCTGCATCTCCCGCTGCCCGGTGTCGGTTTTGAATCGGGATTTGCAAGGCTGTACAAAGTTTTCCTAAACTATATGAAGATTTGCCAGGAATTAGTTTTCTGCTCAATCTTACCGTACACAGCTTTTTGCATTGTAAATCATATCCTGCAGCTGCCAAATGATGCTTCAAAAAGGAATAATCGAAGTTTACATTGTGCGCCACAAAAACCTTATCGTTTAATAACTGATAAATCTGTAAAGCAACATCATCAAAAGTTGGCGCATCCAACAACATGTTATCATCAATACCTGTAAGCGCCGTAATGTAAACGGGTATAGGCTGCTTCGGATTAATTAGGGTAGTGTAAGATTCAACTATTTCATTGCCATCATGGATGTTAATGGCAACCTCGGTAATACCATTTGCTGAGGCATGACCACCAGTGGTTTCGATATCTACAACTGCGTATAACATTAAATTAATTTGAAATACAAATCTATGCTAAAATAATTAGTATTAAAATAATTTTGATTATTTCTTTAGCATAAAAAAACGGTTATGTATATAACGTAACCGCTCTGGTATTTTGTATGTAAATATTTAAAGTTTACTTAATAGCTTGCTTCAATTAGGTTTGATGCCTATAGAAATCGGTACAGTGTTAAAAGCCCTGTTCTGGATTTTACTAAAGCCATACATGTAACTGGCCTCGACAAATAAATTGGCACCTCCAATATTATATTCAATACCGGCCCCACCTTCGGCAATACCCAAACCATTTGATTTATTATCTTGGGTAACCTGCAGGGTTGTGGTATTCACGCTAGCCTGAGGCGTAAGAATAAAACCGCCACCAGCACCTGCAAAACCATAAAAAGCCCATTTGTTTACAATTTTACGGTACCCTAAAGCAACATTTAGCAAGTAGGTGGTTGCCCTGCCTTTTTGTAAGGTATAGGTGTAGCCCGCATCTGGCGTTATCTGGTTAAAAGTAAAAGCATGTAAACTTGCTTTAGGGTATAAGAACAAACCACCTTTACCCAAACCCAAGTTTAAACCTAATGATGTTGAAAATTTCGGCTTAAAATAATCCGAAGTTTCGCCCATTGGGAATGCAAAGCCAATTCCACTCATGGAATAGAGTTTATCTGGTCTGCTTTGTGCTTTTACTTTGGTTGATACTGTTGCACGTAACAACAGAAGAGATAATAGTAATTTTAATTTCATATCTGTTTTTTAGTTTTCGGTTAAAGCACTTACTTTTTGGAGCAAATCTGCCATATTAAAGGGTTTTTCTAAATAATCGTCGGGATGGTATTGTTGCGATGTGATATAGTTTTCATCATACCTGGCCGATGCCATAATAACAGGGATGCGCGTTGTTTCGGGATTTAACCTTAACTCTTTAAACACAGCACGCCCATCCATCCCATTTAACATAATATCTAGAATTATCAGATCGGGACTAAAATCTCTTATTGTTTTAAAAATATGTCGTGGCGATAGTAACGGATAAACTTTATAATGTTCGGTTTCTAATACATCCTGGAAAACTTCTAATACATCTGGATCATCATCCACAACCAACACTCTTTTCAAAACAGATAAATCAATTAATAATAAAATAGATTATCCTAATACAAAGTTTTAGATGTAATGTTTTGATTATGCGTTAAAATTGATCCGATGCTGATGTCCGAACCTATTAAAGACTATATTATGGTGCCTGGACGGGGCTTTTCCTGAAGTAAATTGTTTTTGATAAAATTTGCGAAAAGTTCTATATATGTGCCTGTAACAGTAAAAGATGTTTCGCCGGAAAGCAATATTTTATTACCGAGTACACTTTTGATATGCTGTTTTGCAATAACAACAGTAGGGTTAATCTGGATAAATGCCGAATGCTTTTTTAACATTTTCAAAGTCTTGGTAAAATTAGATTTTGAACTTAGAAAAGCATTTTTTGTAGTTTTAAATTGAATATCTTCCCCCATCTCTTCTATGGCAATCAATTCATTCAGATCTATTCTTACCAAATCAGCATTTTCTCCTTGTAAAGGGATGTAAAAGAAATGATCGTCGAAAATGGAAAAAGGATGTTGTTCTTTTTTTCCAGTTGGATAGAGGTTGTTTATTGTTTTCGTAAAATGTAAAATAGAGTAGGGCTTAAGCAAATAAGCATCCGCATCAACTTTAAAAGCATCAATGGCATACCGTGGGTGCGCCGTAGTAAAAACCAGGTGTTTTGTTTTTTGTCTTAATAGGGTTGCCAGTTCGATTCCGGAAAGTGAAGGCATTTCGACATCCATAAAAATAATGTCGACAGGATTAGATACCGATATTTCTGCCAGGGCTTGGAGCGGTTCAGTAAAAGTTTGGATAAGCCTTAAATCAGGCAGTTTCTCCATATATGCTATTAAGCTCTCTAGGGAATGAGGGTCGTCATCAATAGCGATGCAACTTATTGACATTTTTTATAGGTTTAGTTGATGCAAATTACAATTTCAACCATTAAAATGAAAAAAAAACACATTCGAAACGGATTTTTATGTATTCGGCAAGGAAAATCAGCTTTTCATTTGAAATTATTGTGTAATTTGAAATTTTAAACTAAAGTTATTAAAGCAGGTTTTCTTATTTGATTTTAATAACCAGCATTACTTTGAAAAACTGGTCTGAATCAGTAAAGTAGCTGAATTCAGCATTTTTGCCATAACTGTAAGCTAAACGCTTCTTTATGTTTTCCAATCCGGAACTTAAGCCTGAGTTATCTTTAATTGCTTTTATTAAGTTTGAAGTTTCTATTATAAGTTGATGATTTTTGATGCTCAAATTCACTTCGGCAGGATGTGCTGGCGTAAGCAGTTCGCCATGTTTAAATATATTTTCTACCAAAGTGGTTAATACTAAAGGAATGATTTTAACATTACGAATTTCATCATCGTACCAAAAACGGAGCTGCACCTGGTGATCTTTACGGAGCTGGTGCAGGTTGATGAGGTTTTCTACCTGATTAATCTCCTCATCAAGCAAAATAAATTCTTTATCCTGATTGCCGTCAACCGAATAGCGCATCATCTCTGCAAGGGAATGAATGGCTTCTGCAGCAACCGGAGAAGAATCTTTAGCGTTTTGATAAATAAAATCTAAAGTATTAAATAACAGATGAGGCTGTATCTGTGCCTTTAAAAAGGCATTTTCTGATTTAGCTATTTGGATAATGTTATTTAACCGTTGTTTTTCCAGGTCTTCAATCTTTTTCCGTTCTTCGAGAAAATTAAGGAGAAAATAATAACTGGTAGCGAAGCACATAAAGTATATGGCCCGGTAAATCGGTCCAGCAAAAAAAGCTGCATTAAATATCAGTTTAATAGGACCATTATAATCTGTATAATTAATTACGATATAATCTAAACAAACCGTTAATATTAAATAAGCGCCCAGTTCGAGTAAAATAAACAGGGGTAATTTCCACCATCTTTCATTGATTTTTTTCAGGGCAAAAGCCAAAACTATATGCGCGTGGAAATAAAATGTAGCGATGTTTAAGCTATAAAAAATAACATAAGTGCTCAGTGTAGAGAATCTGCCAACAAAGATGCCGATGATGATGGCCTCGTAAAATATGAATATCGTCCACCCTAAAATATGAAGTTTTTTGTCAGAAAACCAGGCTGAAATTTTGTGTAATTTGTTTTTTTTAGCGATAAGCGTCATTGGCTAGTTGATTGAGGAACGGCTATATATGCTGAACAATAAAACCATAAGCGTTTAATTGTTTAGATAACGAAAATACTAAAAAATTAGTTTAAGAGCGGTTAGTTTTAATCGTTTTCTCTTTTATGTAATCCTGTATGTTCTCCCGGTAATTATTTCCAATGTTGATGGTTAAATCATTGATCATTTTTAGGGTACTGCCCTCTACTTTCTCAATGTAGTTTTTAGCAATAATAAATGAGCGGTGTGCCTGGGCAAAATTCTGATAGTCTTTTAAAATGATTTTTATCTCTGATAATGCAATGTATGACACAATGGTTTCGTTTAGGGTAAAAATCCGGACATAGTTTTGCAGGCTTTCTATCGCAACGATATCCGTATACCTTACCTTAATCAAATTGTTCTTCTCATTTTTATTTCTTACAAAGAAATAATCATCCTCTTTTTTAATACTAACATTCGGTAAGCTGGGGCTAAGGGGAAATAATCTGTTAATGGTCTCCGCAAAACGGGCAAAGGTGTATGGTTTTAATAAATAAGCGCTTGCATTCATTTCAAAAGCTTCATAGGCATATTTAGAATGCGAAGTGGTGAAAATTAATTTGTCTGTTTTATGCCTTATTGCTTTAGATAATTCTAATCCCGAGATCATAGGCATATCAACATCTATGAAAATAATGTCAACATGATCTCCTGCAGTAATTTCGTTTAACGCCTGTAACGGATCTGTATAAGAGTTTATTAAATGGATGTTTGCAAGATGATTGATATATGATTTTATACCGTTGACGGCGTGAATGTCGTCATCAATTACGATACATGTTAATTTCATTAGGCGTGTTTTAAGGTTAAACGAAATTATAGGTTGCTTTTTAAATAAAGAAATTATTTTAGGCCTGCAACGATGTTTAGTTGGTTTTTGTAGTAAATATGATACGTATATGTTTTTTTATGCAAGAGAGATGATCAGCGAAAACCGATGATAAGGTTTTTACAAAAAGAATAAAACAAATTTATTTAATTACTTGTATAACAATATATTGTATTTTGAATCGTAATTATTAATAGATATATTTAATAACCAAAATAATCATCCCTAATTACCTAAAACAATATCCCATGAAAAATAGAATCCGCACCGCCAATAGATTAAACGTGTCTATTACTAAAAAGGTTATTGAACTACAGGAGCAAGGTTACGACTGTGATTTTCTGCTACTGGCTAACGGTAGTTTACAGTGCATGCAAACTAACTTAAGCTATCCGCTTAGTACAGTTGCTATTAAACAAAGGGAGCATGGCTACGATTTCTTTAGCCATTCTTATAAAAATGTGCATACCATAGAAACAGGTAACGGTGAAAGAGGTGTATTGCTTACAGAAAAGGTGTTTTAACCGGTTAATTATGTCTTTAATCAGTAGTTAGAATTTACTGTGTTTAGCAGGTATTTCATGCGGACTCAATTATTACGATGCGTTGCAATATCAGACGATATATTTATGGCATTTTAGTAAAAACTTTTTTTTCTTCTTTTTGTTTAAATTTTATTGAATATATTTAAACAAAATAATGACCTATTCTATTTCAGATCTTGAACAGCTTTCGGGCATCCATTCTCATACCATCAGGATCTGGGAGCAGCGGTACAATGCGCTGAGTCCGATGCGATCTCAAGGCAATACGCGTTTATATGATGATAAGCAGCTTCGAAGACTATTAAACATCGTAAGCTTAAATAAAAGCGGTTTAAAAATTTCTAAAATCTGCAGCCTTTCTGATGAAGCGATTGATAAACTTCTCGACCAACAGTTTTCATATCCCACTGATGATGAGCAGGCAGATTATGTTTCGCAACTTATTAGGCATGGTTTGGCTTTTGATGAGCACTCATTTAATCATTTAATTGATCAAAGCATTGATCAGTTTGGACTTTCTGACTGCTATCGGAAAATAATGTATCCATTGTTGGTCCGTTTGGGCTTAATGTGGCGAAAAGACGATATTTGCCCTGCACACGAGCATTTTTTATCAAACATTATCCGTCAAAAAATATTTACGCATATCAATAATCTTCCTTTAACAAGACATGCTGGCGAAAGTTGGCTTCTTTTTTTACCGGAAGACGAGGATCATGATATTGGGCTGCTTTTCGCCAGTTATATGCTAAGGATGCATCATCATCAAGTTATTTTTTTAGGCAGCAAAGTTCCGTTGGATTCAGTTAAGCGGATATTTTCCACATTAAATGTGGGTCATGTTTTGCTTTTTATGATAAAGTCAAGATTGGAACCTGCCGCACAAAAATACATAGATCAATTGTCTGAAATATGCTCATCCGCTAAGATCCATCTTGCGGGAAATAGTGAAGTTATCAGTAAACTAAACAATATCGATCACATCAACTGGTTTAAAACGCTAGATGAATTTGAAAAAACAATACAATACCTTTTTTTACATGAAAGAAATTTTTGATCAACTATCTGCCAATTGTAGCCGGCTTACCACTAAGTTGTATAGTACCAGCTTTTCTTATGGTATTTACTTTCTTGGTAAAGAACTGCGTCAACCCATACACTCCATTTATGGCTTTGTACGTTTAGCAGATGAAATTGTAGATAGTTTCCATCACTATGACAAGAATTTTTTACTAGAAAAATTTAAGGAGGATACTTTCGAAGCCATTAACCTGGGCATTAGTTTAAACCCCATTTTAAATTCATTTCAAAGGGTTGTAAATCAATACCAAATAGATCAGGAGCTGATTGTTCTTTTTCTAAGGAGTATGGAGATGGATCTTTCTACGCAAAAATATACACCGGAACTTTACAACGAATATATTTTAGGCTCTGCAGAAGTGGTAGGTTTAATGTGTTTAAAGGTTTTTACCAATGGTATCGATGCAGATTACGAACAATTGAAGCCTTACGCTATGAAATTGGGCTCTGCATTTCAGAAGGTTAATTTTTTGAGGGATGTGAAGGCTGATCATCAAACACTTAGCAGGAATTATTTTCCAAATGTTAATTTAGCCCTATTTTGCGATCATCAAAAAAAAGAAATCGAAGAAGAAATTGAGGCCGAATTTGCAATGGCCTTAACTGGTATTAAGCAGTTGCCCACAGCATCCAGAAATGGCGTATATTTGTCTTATATCTATTATAAAAAATTATTTGCTAAGATCAAGCGCTTAAGTGCTGAAAAAATTATGACTGAAAGGATAAGAATTTCGAACACGCGTAAAGTTGGTTTGATGTTTGGTTCTATTATCCGTAATAAGTTAAATGTAATTTAAATGGAAGAACAAGTTATTCTGGTTGATGAGGAGGATGTGCCGAAAGGACAGATGGATAAAATGGAAGCGCACGAGAAAGGTGTATTGCACCGTGCCTTTTCTGTTTTTATTTTTAATTCTAAACGCGAACTATTACTGCAGCAGAGAGCAATGAGCAAATATCATTCTGCAGGTTTATGGACGAATACCTGTTGCAGTCATCCTCGGATTGGAGAAAGTAATATCCATGCAGCAAAAAGGAGATTGATGGAAGAAATGGGGATGGGCTGTGAGTTAAATTATCTGTTTAAATTTACCTACAAGGCAATATTTGAAGATGGGTTAACGGAACACGAGGTTGATCATGTTTTTTTTGGCATGAGTGATGAATTACCAGTTATAAATCACGATGAAGTAGAAGGCTTTAAGTATATGGATTTGGAGACCTTGGCACAGGATATTACGGTTAATCCGAGTGCTTATACGCCGTGGTTAAGAATCTGCTGGGATAAAGTTGTAATGCACGCATCAACGGCTAAAACAAAAAACGGGCATACAGCCTAAGCCATATACCCGTATCTAAATTAACGCTCTCAAGGACAAATATAGGAACAGTTTGTAAAATTCCCAAAAGTTTAACATTTCTTTTACTTTAAGATTATAGTTCGTTGTTTTGATAAAAGTTGTACAATAATTTAAACGCTTAACATTTAGTGGTTTATATTTATGAACGGAAATTTTAAGCCGAAAAAATATTTTTAGCTAGACATATAGTTTTTGGCATTTTTTACAGAAATAAGTTTGCCGGTGTGTTTTTTCGAGTTCTTTTTTCTCCATCGTATGCTTAAGCGGGCACTCTTTCTTACTAACCTGAGTTCGATAATTATTTGCTGAAAATTATATCTTATTTACGCCTAATCCCGCTTTATCGTCCTGCTGAATTTATTTCAGCATCTTTTTAGCGTGAAAGACCCTGAAATAAATTCAGGGTGACGACCGTCTTAACAGAAAACTTGATTAAAACGCCACA
>NZ_JAUG01000080.1 GCF_000708285.2 Pedobacter borealis DSM 19626 | reverse complement strand
TTTGTGGCGTTTTAATCAAGTTTTCTGTTAAGACGGTCGTCACCCTGAATTTATTTCAGGGTCTTTCACGCTAAAAAGATGCTGAAATAAATTCAGCAGGACGATAAAGCGGGATTAGGCGTAAATAAGATATAATTTTCAGCAAATAATTATCGAACTCAGGTTATAACGTCGCCCACACCAGGCCAAACTTACGAAGTTTGCCCTCGCTTAGGCCTTCCTAAACTTCGTAAGTTTTCCAAAGCCTTAACTATAACTTATTTGCTTAACCCTGCCAATGCATTAATGGTTAACGCCACAATTACGGTATTAAAGATAAAGGCGATTAAACTGTGTAAAAGAGAAAGCCTTCTGATCTTCCGATCTGAAATTTCTACATCAGAAACCTGGAAAGTCATGCCCAATACGAAAGAAAAATAGGCGAAATCGATAAAATCAGGTTCATCAGCTCCAGGAAATTCAAGTCCTGCTCCTTTTTTATTTGAATGCCCTTTCTTATCGTCGCCATAATAAAGGTGTGCATAACGCATACTAAAAGTAGTATGTACCAAAAACCACGATAAAAACATACCTGTTATGGCTACCACTAAATCGAGTGGATCAATATCTTTATTAATCAGCAACAAAATTACGGCAAGCAGACCAGTAAAGGTAGAAACCAACACAATGGCAAAAATTTCGCCCCGGGTTTCATCCTGCATTTTAGCTTTAAGATGTGTTTCGGCCACAGAAGTATGAAAAAACATGTACCAGTGCAGCGTAATCAGGATTAAACAAAATACATCCCAGCCGAACATGATGTGTGTAAGTACACTCATTTTAAAAAAAAGCGAAACCAAATAAAAAGCAATCCCTAAAAACAGACTAATCAACAAAATAAACAGTGCTGACCGTTTTTGGATACCTTCTAATTTCGGTTCGATTTCCATTTTCTTAAAATTTAAGCTTAAAGTGTTCTTTTGCCTGTCCTTTTTTAAAGTAAACCAAGCCGATCCAGAACAAATCGACAGTTACAGTAACATCAGGATGGTTTTTAATTTCAGCCCAGGCTTCTTTCATGCCTTCGCTCCAATAAATATCGTCAAAAATCAACAGTGAATCTTCATTAATTTTAGGCAAACACCAGTTAAAATAATTCAGGGTAGCATCCTTGCGGTGGTTACCGTCAATGTAAACGAAATCCAAACTGGGTTGTTTGGCAATAATATCGGGTAAGATCAAATCAAAATTGCCCACATGAAGCTCGATATTCTCTAAATTTAGATCATCGAAATTTTTCTTCGCCACCTCTGCCGTTTGCGAACAGCCTTCTATGGTAATTACTTCTGTCTCGGCACTTGTTGTGGCCAGATAAGCCGTTGTAATGCCAAGGCAAGTGCCTAATTCTATAGCACTTTTAGGATTTGTATTTTTCGCCAACCGGTAAATCAGTTTGGCCAAGCGCGGACTTTTCAACGCATTCTTCGCAATCTGACTTACCTTTTTTGTACGGTTCTTATTGAGGTGAGAACCCGCACCAAGGTCTGTAACAGTGATTATCGAATCGTCATTAAAAAGTTTTTTTCGTTGTTCTTCTATGTTTTTGTATTCAGATTTGTCGGTAAAATCGTAAATTACCTCATCAGCGAGCTTGTATACGAATGGTGAGTGCGTTCCATGTCGGCTTTTTGCTGTTAAACGGTGTTTAAGGTAATCTGTAATAAATTGAAATAGCATAATATTGCAAAAGTAATTAAACACTGCAAACGTAGGTATGTTTTATGGAAAATAACGCAGAGATAAGTGCTTTAGTAAAATTGTTGGATGATCCTGACGAGGAAGTTTTCCATCATGTAGAGAAGAAACTGCTTGAATATGGCGGCGAAGTAGTACATTTTTTAGAAAATGCCTGGGAACAGTCTTTTGATGGCTTGTTGCAGGAGCGAATTGAAAATATTGTTCATCAGATCCAGTTTAAAACGGTTAAAGAAGATTTAAGCTTATGGTATTTAAGCGGTGCTTTTGATTTATTGCAGGGCGCATTAATTATTAACCGGTACCAATACCCTGATTTAGACGAGCAAAAGGTAATTAACCAGATGGAAGAAATTAAAAGAGATATCTGGTTGGGCCTTCAATATGAAATGAGCTCGGTTGAAAAAGTAAAACTGATCAATCACGTTTTATATCAACAATATGGTTTTGGTGGCAATACCAAAAATCACCACGATCCACAAAATTCTTATTTAAACCAGGTTCTGGAAAGCAAAAAAGGCAACCAGATTTCGCTAGCCATTATCTATTCTACCCTCGCACAGAAATTAGACCTGCCTGTGTATGGAATAAACTTGCCACAGCACTTTATTTTAGGTTATATAGACGATAGCAAACAGCAAGGAACTGAATATGGTGTGCTTTTCTACATCAATGCTTTTAACCGCGGTAATATCTTCGGCAAACATGATGTTGATCAGTTTCTTCGCCAGCTCAATTTAGAGGCGCTGCCCGAATATTATAGGCCTTGCAGCAATACGGATATTATCCGCCGAGTAATCAGAAACCTGATTTCGGCTTATGAAAATGTGGGGGCTACCGATAAAGTTGCCGAATTGAACGAACTTCAAGATATTATTGCCGAAAAATAGTTTACCTAGATCCTATGCACAAAAGAAAGCTTACTGCCCCTACTATATTGTTCTGCATTACAGCCATCATCTCCTTATCATTTTTGAGTATCCAATCAAAAGCCCAAAAAACAATTAAACCAAACGTTATTGCCTATTACACCGGACAAAATTCAGTAATAGATAGCTTTCCGATCGAAAAACTGAGTCATTTGATTTATAGTTTCGGTCATTTGAAGGGCGATAGTTTTAACATTAGCTCAGCGAAGGATTCAGCCTTGATTACTAAAATGGTAACTTTAAAACAACAAAACCCCGATTTAAAGGTAATGGTTGCTATGGGTGGCTGGAGTGCCTGCAAAGATTGTTCGGAGGTATTCAGCAGGGCTGAGGGACGAAAAACATTTGCCAAAACAACTAAAGAAATACTTGATTTTTTCCATGCCGACGGGATAGACATTGACTGGGAGTACCCTGTAGTAGTTGGCTTTCCTGGACATAGATATACAGTTGATGATAAACATAATTTCACTTTACTGATTAAAGAACTCCGTAAAAAACTAGGTAAAAAGGCCGAAATTAGCTTTGCTGCAGGCGGTACAAAAAACTGCATCGATTCTTGTTTCGAATGGGATAAGGTAATGCCTTTGGTAAACCGGGTTAATGTAATGAGCTACGATCTGGTAAGCGGATATGCGACACAAAGCGGCCACCATACCCCGTTGTATGCTACGGCTCAACAGTCTTTATCAGGCGATTACGCTGTAAAAGCTTTAATAGATTTAGGTGTACCCGCACAAAAAATTGCATTAGGAGCAGCATTTTACGCCCGTATTTTCGAAAACACTATTGATGCAAACCAGGGTTTATATCAACCAACAAAATTTTTAAGAGGCGTTTCTTTTAAAAACTTCACCAAACAGTTTACTGCTGAAAATGGCTATACCTATTATTGGGATGAGACAGCCAAAGCACCATATTATTATAATCCACAAACAAAATACCTCGCTACTTTTGATGATCCTAAATCAATTTCATTAAAAACCAAATATGTTATCGATCAAAAATTAAATGGCATTATGTTCTGGGAATTAACAGATGATGCTTATAGCAATGGTTTACTGGATGTGATCGATAAAACGATAAACGGAATTTAAGCGTTAAATTATTTCGGTAACAAGGTTACAAAGAAGGTCTGACCATGATTTAAAATCGGGCCTTCGATTATGTTTTCGTGTATTTTATTTACAAGTATAGTTTAAGCTATATTTTACATCGTAAGTATCCGTTTGAACTGGTCCACTACTTGGATAAAAAGTAGAAAGCACCGAAAACGATACCGATGTAGCGTTTCCTTTTCCATCGTATTGATAGCCGAAGGTATAAACAGCATCAGTAAAAGGATCGCCGTCTACCGTTTTTGCCGTGCCTTTAAGTAATACATTTTTAGATTGTTTCCCAAAATATCCACCAGGAAAATAATCAACATGATAAGAAAGTGGATCCGCAATCTCGTATGTGTTTACCGCATTTTCTGTTGAATATACATAGGTAGTGGTTTCTGTGTAGCCAAGGTGCGCATCAACTGAAACTGCTTTTACTAAATTGCCGTTAGCATAAGTTAAGTTATCAGTTGTATTTAATTCTCCGTTTAAATAATTTTTCACCTGAATTAAATAGCCATCTGCATTTTAGGAGTATTTTCTGGTATAACTATAACTAACCCCACCTCCACTAATAACACCATCACTTCCACTCGATATTGCCCTTCCATTTTCCAAAACGATTTCAGACACATTCCCATCCCCATCGGTAGCGGTAATTTTATTTGCCATATAAACATAATTACTCGTCTGACCGTCGGTAGTGGTTGCTTTCGAAATCCTACCAGAAGCGTCGTAAGTAAAGGCAAGTGCGTAAGTGCCTAAAATATCAAGATCGGCCTTTAAACTAGCTAGTTTACAGCCATTCCCATTAGGGTCGAACTTGGCGTTCCCATTAATTTCTTTTTTACAACTTGCTATTGATATGATAGCAACAAAAGCTACCATAACATATTTAATTGTTTTATGCATTAAAATTTCCGGTTAAGAGGTTAAAATATCGGCAAAGATATTAAAATTTCTCTTTTTTCATCCAGTCAGCCAACAAGTTAAACCAATCTACATCCGAAGTCCTGTTGATTAAACCAAAACCGTGACCACCTTTCTCGTACAGATAAATATCGGTATCTACCTTATTCTGCTTTAACGCTTCGTTCATTAAAACACTATTTTCGAAAGGAACAGTTTTATCATCTTTAGCATGCACAAAAAAAGTTGGAGGTGTTTTCCTGGTTACATTTTTATTGGCTGAGAAATAATGTTTTAAACTATCAGTAGGATTTGGACCCAATAAATTCTTCATCGTACCAGTGTGTACAGATTCTTCAAAACTGATTACAGGATAAATTAATGCAGCGAAATTTGGCCTAAGATCTATCTTTTCCGGATCGGAAATCTTAAGATCGTTATAATGGGCAACCAAAGTTGAGGCAAAATGCCCCCCGGCTGAAAAACCCATAATCCCGATCTTATTGGCTTTGATTCCATATTTTTTTGCGTTTTTCCTAATCAGGTAAATGGCCTGCTGTGCATCCTGCAATGGACCATAAGTTTTATCAACCATAATCTGATCGCTCGGTAACCGGTACTTCAATACAAAAGCGGTAACTCCAATCGCATTAAATCTTTTGGCTACATCGGTTCCTTCATGGCTAAATGCCAAAGCGCCATAACCTCCACCCGGACAAATGATTACGGCAGCTCCTTTAGCGATATTTTTAGGTGCTTCGAAAACCGTAAATGTAGGCACCGATACTTTGGTAACACTCAAGGTACCATTTGCACGTACCTCAGTATTTTCTACATAATCAGCAGGTATAGTTTTAGCGCCCGGAATTTCACCTGAATATAACGGTACAACTTCTTGGGCATTCGAATAGTTAACTGCCATAAACAATAACATAATAAGGATGGATGATTTTGCCATTTGTTTTAGATTAAAATTCCATTAAATATGCTTTTAAAAACCCGTTAATATCGCCATTTAAAACCGCATCAGGATTTGAGGTTTGATAATTGGTCCGGTGATCTTTTACCCTCCTGTCATCCAGCACGTAACTTCTGATCTGCGAGCCCCATTCTATTTTCTTTTTCGATCCCTCTACCGCAGCAATTGCTTCGTTACGTTTTCGTTCCTCAATTTCATATAATTGAGATTTTAATAAACGGATGGCATTCTCTTTATTCTGCAACTGCGATCGCGACTCCTGGTTTTTAATAATAATGCCTGAAGGTTTGTGGTATAAACGTACAGCTGTTTCAACTTTGTTTACGTTTTGTCCGCCTGCTCCACCAGCCCTAAATGTTTCGAATTCTATATCAGCAGGATTAATATCAATCTGTATGGTATCGTCAACCAGGGGATAAACATAAACAGAAGCGAAAGATGTATGCCTACGGGCATTCGAATCGAATGGAGAAATCCGAACCAGGCGGTGCACGCCATTTTCGCCTTTCAGATAACCGTATGAGAAATCGCCATCAAATTGAAGCGTTACCGATTTTATACCGGCAACCTCCCCTTCCTGGCTATCCTGTTCGGTAATTTTATAACCGTTCTTTTCTCCCCACATCATATACATGCGCATCAGCATATAAGCCCAATCACAGCTTTCAGTTCCACCAGCTCCGGCAGTAATCTGTAAAACGGCAGAAAGTTGGTCTTCTTTACTCCGGAGCATATTTTTAAGTTCCAGTTCTTCTACTGCGGTTTTACTAATCTCGAACTGATCTTTCAGCTCAGCTTCTGAAGCATCGCCAGATTGAAAAAACTCAAACATCACCACAGTATCTTCAACTGCGTTGTTGGTTTGGTTAAAGCCATCTGTCCATTTTTTCTTTGAACTGATTTCGGCAAGAATTTTTTCTGCTTTTTTAGGGTCGTCCCAGAAATCGGGCGCCATTGTTAATTTTTCTTCTTCGCGGATGGCGTAAAGTAGCTCATCAACGTCAAAGATACCTCCTCAGCGACGTTACTCTGTCCCTTAAATCCTGAATATTTTCTTTGGTCATGAAACAAATATAGTAACTTTTAATCTCCCTTTTTTTGGCAGCCAGATATTGTTGTCATTCTGAATGCAATGAAGAATCCAAAGGCTCTTCGAAGCAAATCTTTAACAGATAATTATAATAGTTTGATGAACATTTACCATTAAGGAGTTAAGAATATTAAGTTTTTCTTTCTTCAAAAACGGGGAAGTATAAATTACAATGAGTACAAATGAACTAATGGCTAATGAACCCGTGTGAACCCTTATTTCTTCATCGACATATAATCTAAAGTAAGGTTAGAGAGTAATTTAACCCCTAAAACAAAACCGCTTTCATCAAGATAAAAATCCGGTGTGTGGTGCGATGCTGCTTTTAAAGGATCTTTACCTTTTGGCATCCCTCCTAAAAACACAAATAAACCTGGTACTTTTTCCTGAAAGAAGGAGAAATCTTCTGCGCCTGTAACTGGTGGTTTTAATTTCACGTGATCTTTACCTGCCGTCGATTCCATGCTTGGCAACATCTTTTCGGTTAGCGCAATATTATTAAAAGTAACCGGATAATGGTTGCTATAAGGGATTTTGACTTCAGCTGTTGCGCCACCTGCCTCGGCCGTTTTGGTTACGATGGTTTTAATCCTTTCGATAAACATGGCCTCATCTTCCTTACTAAAGTTGCGTACTGTACCTAACATTTCTACCTTTTCGGGAATAATATTCGACCGTACACCGCCATTAATAGCACCAATGGTAACTACACCTGGGTTTTCGGTCACATTTAAATTCCTACTTACTATGGTTTGCAGGCTATTGATAATCTGGGCCGAAACCACCACCGGATCGATACTGCTCCATGGGTAAGCCCCATGTGCCTGGCGGCCGGTAACGGTAATCTTCATATCGTTTACTGCTGCCATTGTTCCACCCGGACGGTAAGTTACATCGCCAACTTCGGTTTGAGAATTGATGTGTAAACCGAAAATCACATCAACTTTAGGGTTTTCGAGTACGCCCTCCTTAATCATTAATGCAGCCCCACCTTCATCTCCTGCAGGCACACCTTCTTCAGCGGGTTGAAATATAAATTTCACCGTCCCTTGAATATCTTTTTGCATAGAAGCCAGCACTTCTGCTACGCCCATTAAAATAGCCACATGACTATCATGTCCACAGGCATGCATTACGCCAACCTCTTGTCCGTTATACTGCGTTTTTACCTTTGATGCAAATGGAACATCTACCTGCTCGGTAACCGGCAAGCCGTCCATATCGGCACGTAAAGCCACAACTGGTCCGGGTTTACCTCCTTTTAGCACGCCAACTACGCCTGTTTTGGCTACACCTGTTTTTACTTGTATACCTAAAGATTCTAAATGTTTTGCAATAATGCCAGCTGTTCTTACTTCAGTATTTCCCAATTCAGGATGTTCATGAAAATCGCGCCTCCAGGTAATTACCTTTTGTTCGATGGCATCGGCTTTTTTCGAAACCACTGGTCTTAAATCTGATTTTTGGGCGAAAGAATTTAATGTAAGTAGCGAAAAACTGATCAAGAATACTTTCTTCATAAATGAATGATTTAGTTTAGGAGCCCTAAGCTAAACAATTTTGGGGAGAGATGGAATTTGTTCTTACCTGAACAGCTAACAACAGTATTTCTGTAGACATCGAAGCAAAGGTTTACAGAATGGACTTTAGGGTTGTCAACTTTAATGGCAGGTTTGCTATTAAAAGTTGACAACTCTTCTCAAGTATATATTTTTACAGGTAGATCTGAAGGAAATGAATCCTAAAAATCAGTAAATGCTTAATTAAACATCCCCTTCAGCTTATCCATAATGCCGCCACCTCCCGCTTGGCCGGGCTGCTGCGCCTGCCCACCACCATTAAACATTCCGATTACATCACTTACCTCAAATTTACCATCATCACCGCCCAAACTTCCCAAAACATCTTTAATGTTAAAAGAGCTATCGTTCGGGTCGTTTGTTTTTTGGGTAAACTTGGCAATCAGGCCCGGAATAATGCTTGCTGCCAAAGATTTCGCTGTATCGGCATTAATGCCCAAGCCACTTAATTTATCCATAAAATTCCCCGACGCCTGCTCAGCAATCTGGGTACCTTCTGCTTTATTACCGTTAAATATATCGGTTAATGCACCAATATTACCTGATGATACCTGGTCTTTCAGCGTATCGAAGATAGAACCCGATGCAGCCTGGATTACAGCTTCATTTTGTTCGTTCGGAATGGCAGTGTTGTTTACAACACTTTCCTGGACGTTTTCACGCACCATATTATTTAAATTTTCTAACATAACATAGAATTAAAGGTTAAAATAATTAATGAACTAACAGGGATGGTGTACTAAAGTTAATGTGTTTAATCGACATTAAAAATTCTTATTCATTTAGAACATTAAAAAGACCATTTTAAATTTTTGCTTTATTACTTTTACAAAAAACAAAGATTATGTTACCTAAAGTAAATTTCACAGAAACTGAGGCCTACAAGTATTTAGCCGATCATTTTATAGATATTAATCAAAAAAGCATTAAAGATCTTTTTGCTGAGGATGCAGATCGTTTCAATAAGTTTTCTGTTTTTTTTGAGGATATTCTGCTAGATTATAGCAAGAACCGCATCAGCGATGAAACATTAGCACTATTGATTCAATTGGCGCGAGAGTGTAAATTGGATGAAGCTATAAAATCGATGTACAACGGCGATAAAATTAATGAAACGGAAGACCGGTCGGTACTTCATATTGCCTTACGTAATTTAAGCAATACGCCAATTTTAGTTGATGGTAAAGATGTGATGCCCGAAGTAAATGCAGTATTGGCTAAAATGGAGAAATTTAGCAACAGCATCATTAGCGGCGAATGGAAAGGTTATACAGGCAAGGCCATTACTGATGTGGTTAATATTGGTATCGGTGGGTCAGACTTAGGCCCTGTGATGGTTACCGAGGCACTAAAACATTATAAAAACCATTTAAACATTCACTTTGTTTCGAATATTGATGGTACACACATCGCAGAAACATTAGCAGATTTAAATGCCGAGACAACATTATTCTTAGTCGCATCAAAAACTTTTACTACACAAGAAACCATGACGAATGCACACTCTGCACGCTCTTGGTTTTTGGATAAAGGCGGAAAAGAAAGTGATATTGCCAAACACTTTGCCGCATTATCTACCAACGCTAAAGACGTTTCTGCTTTTGGCATCGATACAGAGAACATGTTCGAGTTTTGGGATTGGGTTGGTGGTCGTTATTCTTTATGGAGCGCTATCGGTTTATCCATCTCACTAAGTATAGGCTTCGATAATTTTAAACAATTGTTAGCTGGAGCTCACGCAACTGACAACCACTTTAAAACTGCCGATTTTGAAAGCAACCTGCCTGTAATTTTAGGTTTGTTAGGCGTTTGGTATATCAATTTCTACAATGCAGAAACACAGGTTATTTTACCTTACGACCAATATATGCACCGTTTTGCTGCTTATTTCCAACAGGGAGATATGGAGAGCAATGGTAAACACGTAGATAGGAACGGTAATGAGGTTGATTATGAAACCGGACCGATTATCTGGGGTGAGCCCGGAACAAATGGCCAGCATGCCTTTTATCAGTTAATTCATCAGGGTACCAGAATTATCCCTGCCGATTTTATTGCTCCGGCACAGAGCTTAAATCCACTAGGCGATCATCATCCAATTTTACTATCAAACTTCTTTGCACAAACAGAAGCTTTAATGAACGGTAAAACCGAAGAAGAAGTAACCGCTGAGTTAAAGAAAGAAGGCAAATCAGCGTCAGAAATTGAAAAAATTGCACCGTTTAAAGTATTTGAAGGCAATCGCCCAACAAACTCTATCTTATTGAAAAAAGTAACGCCATATACTTTAGGCAGTTTAGTTGCCATTTACGAACATAAAATATTTGTTCAGGGAATTATCTGGAACATCTTTAGTTTCGACCAGTGGGGAGTAGAACTTGGCAAGCAATTGGCCAAAAAAATTCTTCCAGAGCTGGAGGGCAGCGAAAAAGTTTCGAGCCACGATAGCTCTACCAACGGCTTAATTAACCAGTACAAGGCCTGGAGATAAAATATATTAAAAAAAGCGAGTGTAAATACTCGCTTTTTTTGTTTTAAATCCATAATTTAGGTCATCCTTATTATTCTTCACGCTAGTGAAAAATCCAAATTAACTTATTAATGAAATAGTTGCTCGCTTTCGCCTTTGATTATTTCTAATCATTTAAAAACAAACTATCAATGAAACCATCATTAGCATGCTATTCATCATAACAAAAAAACATGCTAATGATTGCTTCATAACCATTAAAAAACAATTATAAACTTATGAAAAAAAGAATTCTTTTTGCTTTGGCCATTTCCGGTCTGTGCTTAAGTGCTTCTGCCCAAAAAGTACAGTTTACGGAATTTGACCTTGACAATGGCCTCCATGTCATTCTACACCAAGACAAAACTGCTCCAGTAGTTGCCGTTTCGGTAATGTATCATGTTGGCTCTAAAAATGAAGAAACCCAGCGTACAGGTTTTGCTCACTTTTTCGAACACTTATTATTCGAAGGTTCGGATAACATCAAAAAAGGTGAATTTATGAAATTAGTGAGTAGTAACGGCGGACAGAACAATGCCAATACTTCCCAAGACCGTACTTTTTATTATGAACTTTTTCCATCAAACCAATTAGAACTGGGTTTATGGCTGGAAAGCGAAAGAATGTTACATCCGGTAATTAACGAAAGTGGAGTAAAAACACAAAATGAAGTAGTAAAAGAAGAAAAACGTTTACGCATAGACAACTCACCTTACGGAAAATTTACAGAGAAAATTTTCGGTCATTTGTTTGATGGCCATCCTTACCGTTGGCAGCCAATTGGTTCAATGGAGCACTTAGATGCCGCAAAATTGAGCGAGTTTATTGCTTTCTTTAAAAAGTATTATGTGCCTAACAATGCGGTTTTAACCATTGCCGGCGATTTAGATATAGAGAAGACTAAAGCTTTGGTAAAATCATACTTTGCCGAAGTACCTAAAGGTGCACCAATTGTTCGTCAAGAATTCAAATTACCAGAAATTACCAAAGAAATTATCGATACTGCTTATGATGCCAACATTCAGATCCCGGCCATCTTCGCGGCTTACCGTGTACCTGGCATGAAGAGCAGAGAAAGCAAGGTTTTAGGTATGATCAGCTCTATTTTATCAGAAGGTGGAAGCTCGAGATTAAGTACTAAAATGGTCGATCAAAAGAAAACAGCCCTGCAGGTTGCTGCTTTTAACTATTCGCTTGAAGATTATGGGGCTTATATCACCCTGGCATTACCCAATAAGAATACACCACTTAATGATTTATTAAAAGATATTGATGAAGAAGTTTTACGTCTTCAAACCGATTTGATTAGCGAAAGTGATTATAAAAAACTGCAGAATAAATTCGAAAACAACTACGTAAGTGCAAACAGTAAAATGTTGGGTGTTGCCGAAAACCTGGCCGATGGTTACACTTTCCATGATAAGGATACAAACGATATCAACAAGGAATTAGAGGTAATCAGATCAATCACCCGCGAGGAGATCAGAGACGTTGCTAAAAAATACCTGAACAAAAACCAAAGAGTTGTATTGTATTACTTACCTAAGAAATAAGCTGATCGCTTTTTCATTTTAATTATTAAAAACATGAAGAAATTATTCATTATAGCTGCAGTTTCCTTATTGGCTCAAGGTATTTCAGCACAAACAATAGATCGAAGCCACAAACCAAAACCAGGTCCGGCACCCATTATTACCGTTGGCGATCCCGTGATTTATAAATTAGCGAACGGCATCACTGTTTTGGTGGTAGAAAACCATAAACTACCAAAAGTAGCAGCAAGTTATAGTATCGATGCAGGTCCCATTACTGAAGGTGCTAAAGCAGGCGTAGTAGGCTTGATGGGCAGTATGCTGAACGAAGGAACCACAACTAAAACAAAAGCACAATTTGACGAATCGGTAGATCAGTTAGGTGCTGATGTAAATGCAGGGGCATATGGTGGTAATGTTTCGGCTTTAACCCGTTATTTTCCTGAGGCATTTGCTTTAATGGCAGAGAGTATCCGTAAACCTGCTTTCCCTGCAGAATCTTTCGAAAAACTAAAATCGCAAACCATTACTGGATTAAAATCTAACGAAAAAAGTGCAAAAGCCATTTCAGCACGTGTGGTAAATGCATTGGCTTATGGCAAAAACCATCCTTATGGAGAGTTTGAAACCGAGGCTTCTATTACAGGCATTACTTTAGACGATGTAAAAGCAGCTTATAAGAAATACATTACCCCATCCAGAGGTTATTTAACCTTTGTAGGTGATATTAAACCAGAAGCAGCCAAAACTTTGGCAGAGAAAGCCTTTGGCGATTGGAAAGGAACTGCCTTAACTTTACCAGTACTGACTAAAGTTGCTAATCCTGCCAAAACAGAAGTTGACATCATTAATGTGAGCAATGCTGTTCAATCTGAAATTACAGTGGTGAACTTAATCGACCTGCCAATGAGCAGCCCAGATTATTTCCCGATTTTATTGGCAAACCAGATTTTAGGTGGTGGCTCTGAATCGAGATTATTTGATAACCTCCGCGAGAAACATGGCTTTACTTATGGTGCATATTCCAGCACAGGTTCAGGTCGTTTCCAATCTAAATTTTCGGCCAATGCAGCTGTTAGAAATGAAAAAGTTGACAGTGCAGTGGTAGAATTTTTAAGAGAAATTAACACGATCCGTACTACAAAAGTAACCGCTGATGAATTACAGAACGCTAAAAATCTTTTCAACGGATCGTTTGCATTAGGCTTAGAAAACCCGGCACGTACTGCAGGTTTTGCGAGCAATATCTTAATTAATAACTTACCTAAAGATTTTTACCGCACTTATTTACAAAAGATTAATGCGGTAACTACTGACGATATTTTAAGGGTAACTAAAAAATACTTTAACCACGATAATACGCGTATTGTTATTGTAGGCAAAACTGACGCATTTGCAGCAGGCTTAACTAAAGCAGGTTTTAAACCACAAGCTTACGATAACTATGCAAATTCGGTTAAAGCAACCGAAACTGCTGTACCAACAGCTGCACCTGTAGAAATTATCAAAAACTACATTAAGGCCATTGGCGGTGAAGAAGCCATTAAAAAAATTACTTCATTACAGCAAAATGGTGAAATGGATGCACAAGGTCAAAAACTTATGGTTACCCTTAAAAACATGGCGCCTAACTTAAGTAGCATGGAAATTTCTATGGGAGGCCAAACTATGGTGAAACAGGTTTACAATGGCAAAACAGGGTATTCGATGCAAATGGGCCAAAAAGCAGAATTAACTGGCGATGACCTGGCTGAAAAGAAAGATGATAAAGGTTACGGTAGTCAAATTTACTACGCAACTGATGGAACGAAAATTGAAGCAGCCGGAACTGCAAAGGTAGGTACTGCTGACGCTTTTAAATTAAATATCACTTCGCCATCGGGCAAAAAGAAAACTGAATACTACGATACCAAATCGGGTTTACTTTTAAAAGATGAAAGTACCACGACCAAAGGTGGAGCTGAAATTAGCCAGTCTACAGAATATTCAAACTACAAAAAAGTAGGCGATGTATTATTTCCGTTTACCTTAACTCAATCGGCGGCAACCCCACAAGGTTCTCAGGAGTTTTCAGTTGTAATTAAAGACATTAAAATTAATCCTCCATTAAAAGCCGAAGATTTTAATTAGGTTTTAGATACAATTTATCTCGAAATCCGTCCCGATTTAAAATCGGGACGGATTTTTTTTGTATTTTTTTTTATTGCAGGCAACCAATTGCAAAAAGTGCACGTAACGACTAAGATTTCAATAGAAATTATTTAAAAACCTATGGTTATTACAAAAACAGCGATACTTTTCAAATAAACAAAACATAAATCTTAAAAAATTCGGATATGGTTGCAAAAAAACAAGTTATCGCAATTATATTTGCGGCATTTCTGATTATGTTATGCCTATCGATAAAAGCAAAAAACAATACGGCTATTGCCGCAAAAATTTCAATTGCACTGCCCAACAATCAGAGATGATAGAAATGAATCTACCACTAATTTTAATCTTAACTAAATACCTATGAAAAAACAAAATTCAATCTTTTTATTAGCCGCAATTACTGCCCTGCTTTTTGCCTGCTCTAAAAAACAAGCAGAGGAATTAAAACCTGAAACTCCACCACCTACTGGCCCAACAACTGTAACTACAGCAAATGTAACTTACACTAATTTTACCGGAGCATTGTTTCAAACCAAATGTGGAGGTTGCCATGGTGCTAATGGTGGTGCGAAGGGTTTCTGGCTTTTTAATGGCATTTCATCAGCAAAAGAGGTGCGTGTAAACAATGCCATATTTGTCACCAAAACAATGCCTAAAGGCAATAATACCATATCGGAGAGCGATAAGGCACTGTTAAAAGCATGGTTTGATAAAGGTATGCCAGAATAATCAATAAAAATTAACGCTAAATCAAAATGGTTCCACTAAAAATTTAAATAAATACACCAATGCAAAGACTATTTTTCACCTTAATAGCCTTGTTTTTATGCACAGGCGTAAAAGCACAGATATGGGTAAGTAAAAGCGTAAATTCTTCATTTTTTTCTTCGACACCTGTAGAGGATATAGATGCACAGAGCAAAACAGGGGCTTCGGCTCTCAATATCAAAACCAACGATATCATTTTCAAGGTCAACAATACTTCTTATCAGTTTAAGAAAAAACTGATGCAAGAACATTTTAACGAGAATTATATCGAAAGCGACAAATATCCGACTTCAGATTTTAAAGGAAAAATTATAGAACAGATTGATTTTTCGAAACCAGGAACCTATCCGATCACGGTGAAAGGCAATCTACAGATCCATGGGGTTAGCAAAGAATATCAAGCCAAAGGTTCACTGGTGATTACAACTGATGAAATAAAGGCCACTTCAGCTTTTAACGTAAAGCTTGCTGATCACGACATCAAAATCCCAACGATTGTTTTCAAACAAATTGCCGAAACCATACAGGTAAAAATGACGGCTACTTATCAACCTAAAAAATAAAACCTTATGAAATATCATCTAAAATCACTTTTATACTTGTTTGCCCTTTGTTTACCAATAGTTGCTTCTGCACAGGATTCGCTCGAAAATGCATTGCGGATGCCTGTAGAAAAAAAGAATGTAAAGGCCACATTTAAAGCAACCAAACTCATTAACATACAAACCAATGAAACCATTTACAAAAATGAGATGGATTTCAGGGTAGATCACCGGTTTGGAGACATTGCCGGATCTGGTGGCGGAATTAAAAACTTTTTCGGTCTGGATCAATCTACCGACATCCGCATTGGTTTTGAATATGGAATAAGCGATAAACTTTCTGTAGGCTTAGCCAGGGCAAAAGGCGCCGGAGTTGTAACACAGTTGTACGAAGGAAACTTAAAATATCGGTTACTGGAACAAACAGATGATGAAAAAGTACCCGTAGCGGTAACATTGTTTGGCAGTACAACCATTGCAGCCGTAAAAGCTTCAACTGATCCGACAGCGGTGAATGCTTACAGTAAATTTCAAGATCGTTTGACCTATGTGGTGCAAGCGGTAATTGCCCGTAAATTTAATTCGAACTTCTCGATGCTGGTCATGCCATCGTACGTACACCGCAACTTTACTGTTTTTGGAGATCAGAACGATTTGCTTGCACTGTCTGTTGGTGGGCGTATTAAGATTACTAAACGGATGGCTTTTGTTGCCGATTATACCATTCCATTCAGAGATAAAGATAAAAAAGCCTACCTCGAAACCACCTTGGGAACACAATATTACAAGACACTTGGTGCCGGACTGGAGTTTGAAACTGGCGGTCATATTTTCCACCTTAATTTCACTAATGCCACGGCCATACAGGAATCGCAATTTATTACCGATACCAATACCTCTTGGCTTAAGGGACAATACCGTTGGGGCTTTAGTATTGCCCGTAGATTTTCTTTTGATAAGAAGAAAGCAAAATAATCTAACTTATAACGATTAAGTTTTGCTTTTAAGGATAAAGCAGTATCGTAATTGGTACTGCTTTTTTATGATATTGATTAAACAGTTACATTCTGCCCTTTTACATCAAATGCATCGCGTAAGCCTATGGCCAGCACATTAAAGGCATAAACAGTAAACATAATGGCTAAACCGGGCAAAACAGCTAAGTAGGCTGCATCCATAATGATATAACCATAATGTTCTTTAATCATGCTCCCCCAGCTTGGCATAGGTGGTTGGGCGCCAAAGCCTAAAAAGCTTAACCCTGTTTCCAGCAATATGGCTGAGGCAAAATTTGATGAGGCAACAACTAAAATTGGCCCCGCGATGTTCGGTAGTATATGTTTGATAATGGTTCTGCTCGTGCTAAAGCCCAAGGCTCTTGCGGCCTCTACAAATTCGACTTCTTTTAAAGCCATTACCTGCCCGCGTACCAACCTTGCTACATCGACCCAGGTTGATAAGCCTACCGCAATAAAAATCTGCCAAAAACCCTTGCCTAAAGCGAATGATATGGCGATTACCAACAGTAACGAGGGCAGTGACCAAACTACGTTCATAAACCAACTGATGGCTGCATCTACGCGACCACCAAAATAGCCAGCAATGGCGCCCAAACTCACGCCAATAAAAAGAGATATGAGAACGGCCATTAAACCTACTGATAGCGAAACACGAATACCTAAAATCAAGCGGCTCAATAAATCACGTCCGTAAATATCTGTGCCTAAAATATAAGTCTTTTTATAAATGTTATTTTTTTCGAAAAGTGCCTGCGGACTCCCTATTTTTGAAGGCAAAACACAACTTGGACATAAATCTTTCAAGTCGTACCTGGTTTCCTTGGCTTTTTCATCATCACCAATATATTCCTGTACAAAAACATTTTTATCTTTTATCTTGTAAGAAGTAATCGGGATACTTTTAAAAGTTGGTGTTTGCCCGTTAAACATTCTTTCGAAAAAGTTAAACTTTTCTACTTTCGGGCTCCTACTGATAATTAAAAACGTAAATGTACTTCCGGGTTTCTTTTTGTTTAACTGGAGAATCTGAACGTTCGCATTTGGAGAATCATCGGACATAATTAAATAACCCAAAATACCCATTACCATCAAAAGTAAAATAAAGACCAATCCGCCGAAGGCAAATTTATTCCGTTTAAACTTTAACCATACTTTTTTTGATGGGCTATTATCCATTATCTAACCATTCTGCCTTTCCAATTGTATTTTCCGCTGTTTCCAGCAATGCCAATGTACACTATATAAAGCACATGCAGCACATTTAAAACCGGGATTAAAATGAGTAAACTGCGCCTTTTTGCAAAGCCGGTTACATCCCATAAAAATAAGGTTTCTAAAATCATTTTAACCAATAGTTGATAAAATGTGATGGTCAAAAAAACCGGAATAAAAAGCCCGGTGATAAAGTTTGCCAGAATAGTGAGGTTAAAGATCCAAATCAGAACCCCTAATACGATAATGGCCTTATTTTTATAACGGGTACTTTTAGAAGCCCAACGTTTGCGTTGCTGAATAAATGCGTCCAAGGTTTCTTTTGCATGCGTATATACAATGGCTTCTCTATTTTTGAGAAAACCGATCTGATCAGGATACTTGGCAGCAATTTTATGCAACAGCAGCTCATCATCACCTGAAGCCAGGTCATCTATGCCTTGAAAGCCACCAACTTCATAAAAGGTTGTTTTCTCGTAAGCTAAATTTGCCCCGTTACAGGTAGAGGGTTCCTTATTGCCAATAGTAGAGGCCCCCAAACCGATCAGGTATAGAAATTCTAACGATTGCAGGCGCTCAAAAAAACTTTTCTCCTGAAAATAGGCTACCGGAGAGGAGATCATTTTATAATTTTTCTGCTCATATAGGTTTACAATGGTAGCCAGCCAATCTGCGCCCATCCTGCAATCGGCATCAGTAGTGATAATCAGATCGCCAGAACAAGTCCCTATTGCAGTTTGTATAGCCTTTTTTTTGTATGAATTCAAGGCTCTATCTTCATTCAGCTTAATCAGTTTCACATTCCTGTCTGCATAACTTAACACAATTTCTGCCGTACGATCGGTAGAATGGTCATCGATAATAATAATTTCGGTTAAAACCTTAGGGTATCGCTGTGCAACCAGGTCATCAATGGTTTTGGTGATATTGGCTTCCTCATCCCTTGCAGCAACAATAATAGAAACTTTGGTTTGAGGATCGGACTTTTGTGGCGTAAAATAAACCAGGTTATGCCATCCTCTGATAAAATTAAGGACTAAAAAACCATAGATTAAGGTTAAAGCAGCAGATACTAGACTAATTAGATTTAAGATTTCCAAAAAAATTGAGTTTAAAAACGAAATAAGTGCCTAAGATAGCAGGAATTATAATATTTATGAGCCAAATACTTGCAGTACATGCAATAACAGCCACATGTTGATCAGTTACGTGTTTAAATAATTCAACAGCGGTAACACTCCTGATCCCCACATCAAAAAGATCAAGTGAAGGTAATGCCGATTGTACCAAAAAGAGCAAACAGGTCATCATAATGATATCTGCATAATGCAAACCTGGTATCAACCAGATAAACAGAATGAAATATTGCGAGCTAAATACCAGATAACGGACAAAACAATAAGTGATGATTTTGAATAACTCTCTTTTTCGGTAACGGCCTAAAATGCTGTAAAACTTTTTGTACTTCCTCGTGAATTTAATAGAGAGCAAAATCCCATTTAACCATCGGATATTAAAGTAGAAGATCAGGAAAAACAGGCAGAAAAATACCGCCAGAAATACCACTGCAATGAATAGTACCTGATCGATCGGGATAAAACGATAAACAAAAAAGCAAGCTGCAATGGCTCCAAAAACATTCGTTAATACCAGTTGACCAATGCTGCCCACACTCATGGCCACTATGCCCACAATCCTTCTTTTGGGTGACAGGAAAAATACCCTTCCTCCATACTCCCCTAGCCTGTTGGGGGTAAAAATAGCCAGTGTTAATCCGCAAAATACCGATTCGATAGCGCGATAAAAACTGATAGGCTCGATGTGGCTCATGAGGTATTTCCATTTTCCCGCCTCCAAAAACCAATTCACAAACATCAATAACACCACGATACCAATTACCGTAATAATTTCTGTTTGAGGGATATTTTTTAATAATGCACTAAAATCGTGCAGATTTTTATTCGCAACGAGCTTATGGTAAATAAACCAAAAAGCAAATATTACGATTGCAGCTTTGATGAAGATTGATAATATTTTTTTGTTCTTGCCTGTCAAGATTATCTTTTTAGTTTGCAAATATGCTTAATATTGCTGTAATGTTGAACGAAAAAAAGGAACGGGTTATTATGGGCATTGATCCAGGCACAGCGGTGATGGGTTATGGCGTAATTTTAGAGAAGGGAAATAAAACAGAACTGATCAGTTTAGGGGTGGTAAAGATGACCCATTTGGATGATCCTTTTCTTAAGCTTCAGCGGATATTCGAAAAAACAGTGGTTTTAATCGATCAGTACAAGCCAGATGTTCTGGCCATCGAAGCACCATTTTATGGTAAAAACATTCAGGTTTTATTAAAACTCGGCCGCGCGCAGGGTATTGCCATTGCAGCTGCGCTCTCCAGAAATATCTCGATAACGGAATATTCTCCACGTAAGATCAAACAATCCATTACAGGCAGCGGAAATGCCACTAAAGAGCAGGTGGCAGCCATGTTGCAACGTTTGTTAAATTTTAAAGAAACGCCAGAGTTTTTAGATGCCACCGATGGTTTGGCTGTAGCCGTTTGCCATTCTTTTCAAAAAATTACCTCAGGAGGAAAATCCAAAACCTATTCGGGTTGGGAATCTTTTGTAAGCGATAACAAAACCAAGGTTAAAGGTTTAGTGGTTAAAGCAAAGAAATAAATATCGGTTGGTGAATCACCAACCGAAGGAGAGCGAATAACGATGATAGGTCACGAGGTATCGTCATTCCCAACTTGATTGGGAATCCTAATGCTATAAACTTTAAGATTCCCGCCTGCGCGGGAATGACGATCGATTATTTAATCTGTCATTGGTAGCGTAGTTGAAGGAATAGATTCTTACTGCCTAGCCTGATCAATCATATTTTTAGTCGCTTCATCCATTGCTAATTTATTCTTACGAATAAAATGTTTTATAGTGAAGAAGATTGCAATACCTACTAATATCAACATCCATAAATTGGAAATTGCGATGATGATTTCTTTAAAAATTGTCCAACCATTTACAATACCCAACCAAAGCCTGTTAATAAATGCCGGGCGGTAGTCGTACAGATTGTCATTGGCAACAATCATCGTTTTAACGGTATTATCCTGATAAAAATTAAGGGTAATGGTACTGAATTTTACACGGCTATCGATTTGCATATTCTCAATTCTCCTGTCTACATAATCGTCTTTGATGTAAAGAGAAGATTCTACATTGGTGCTTTTTTTCGAGGCTACTTTATTGATCTTTTCGATCGCATCGACCCGATTCTGTGCTTTTAGCTTATTGGATAAATAGGCGATACTCTGATCGTCCATTTTCATAGATTGGTTATCTACAAAGACGGCAATTTTTGCGATGGTATTGGTAAATTCGTCCAGCTTTTCCGATGGAACCTTGGCCACCAGATAACCCTGGGTACGATAGGAAGTAATTTCTTTTAACGAATCAGTAGATTGTTTAACCTTATCGGTTTCCTGGATGGAGCTTTCAATAGAAAACTCAGCCACCGTACCTCCTTCGGCTTTAATGGTTTTGCTAAGCTGTTCTTTGGTGTTTTGAACATCTTTCACACGAAACCGCATATCAGCAGTTTTAATAATTTTTTCGGCTGGCAACTCTACTGTAGCAGTAGTATCTGCCATACTTCCTTTGTCAGTACTGGCGTAATCTTTTTTTTCGGCGTTACAGCCAAATAAGGCCAAAATTATGGCTATAGCAATAATATTCCTTTTCATGATTGTGTGGTTCTAAATAAATAATCATTTTAAATATTTGCTTCAAATGGCCATAAGAAGTGCAGCGTTTCGGTTAGCTTTTAACGCTGTGTTTCCCTTAATACAATAATCGTATTTAGGTAACCCAATACTGATTTTAGCCTAGTAAGAAGGGAGTTTGGAAGGGTTTTTTGGTTATTATAAACCTCGCAGGTTTTGAAAACCTTCGAGGTTTGCCTAGCGTCTTTAATGTGTGTCTTTTTTGAAAAGCAGGTTACTGTGTACATCGGTTCCGAAAGCCCTGCCATCCGCTTTACCTCTCTGCGTTCGGTGCCCGCTCCTGTCAGGTTTAAATTACTTAGGCAGACCTTTCTATCCTAAACCCGACAGTCGCGATAGCCCCTGATTCTTCATCAGGGCTAAAGCAAATGGCGGGACTGCTGTAACCTAAATGCTTCTGAATTTGCTTTTCAAAAAAGAAAGTAATATTATTCTAATGGCCTCAATGAGGGCTGCAGGACTTAAAATCTGATGGATTGTGCCTATAAACAAAAAAACCGGTCATGAATAAACATAACCGGCTTTATATTTTGATAGTAGAACGCTTAAGCGTCTAATATTTTGAATACACCTTTAATGGCAATAATTGCACCGATGAACAAAACAATCCAGGATGCCAAAGATACTTGCCACGAATCATAAGCGAAACGTGCGTAAGTACCCACCATGCAAACCAGTACACCAAAAATCATTAATTTATAAATTCCTGGCTGGTTAGCCGTTTTCATACTTTCTGTATTGTGCTTTAATTCGTTGTTCTCCATAATGTTTATTTTTATGATGCTGCAAAAGTAATACTTATTGCTGAATAATTATAAAACTTAGTAACTTTTTAATCGTTCTAATCTTTGTTTCGCTTTATCCTTATCACTAAGTTTTTCTCCCTGATACAAAGGCTTTTCCCAATCGCCGTACATTGGGTTTGGCAACACGATATACTTTGTGCCAAATAGGTGCTGGTTTGTGTTTACCTGTTCAAAGGTATTTTTATTTTCACGATAAAAAATATTGCTGAAATCGCTTAAATTATCGCCACATAACAGGAGAATATTATGCGTTTCAGTAATTTTTTGGCGGCGCGGTTCTTTATTTGATGTTCCTTTCGAAACCACTAAATGCGCATCATCTGCATATGGAAAGCCAAAACTTTGAAGGTTTTTCAATGTTGCGGTATAATCCTTTTCATCGCGGTTGCTCACATAAAATGTTTCGATATGCTTTGATGCAGCAAACTTTAAAAAAGCCAAAGCACCCGGAACAGTATCAGCTTTAGCCAGGTTTGTCCATTCGGTCCAGTCTGCAGGCAAGTAACTCAGTCCTTTTTTAATTTCATGTCCCTGAAAAGCCGAGTTGTCCAAAACTGTCTCGTCTATATCAACAATTACACAATTTGGCTTTTTACTCGTATCGGCCCATAAAGCTTCTTTTAATGATAAACGGGCAAAGTGATAAGCCTGAAAACATAGTGCTCTATACTCGCCCGAAGTTTGCTGCCAAATTACCGCATTGGTATAATCTCTCGCTGGATTTTGAGCTGCAGCAACAAGTGGTAGCAGAAACGATATCACGATAAGTAGGTGTTTTTTCATGATTTGGAATTAAGATTCAAAGATATTAAACTCCTGTGATGCAGCATTTATTAAACATCATTTAAATCATGTTTCAATAAATTCAGGGTAAAAAATCGTGAATAATTTAATCGATTAACTTTTTAGTTATAACCTGAGTTCGATAATTATTTGCTGAAAATTATATCTTATTTACGCCTAATCCCGCTTTATCGTCCTGCTGAATTTATTTCAGCATCTTTTTAGCGTGAAAGACCCTGAAATAAATTCAGGGTGACGACCGTCTTAACAGAAAACTTGATTAAAACGCCACA
>NZ_JAUG01000079.1 GCF_000708285.2 Pedobacter borealis DSM 19626 | reverse complement strand
TCAAAAAGACCAGCATAGCTAGCTTGAATGCCGTTGAAAACATAAAAGCCCATGAAAAAACAAAAAACACCGGCTGAAAATTTTTCTTTCAAAGTTAGTGGGTTGGCTGTGTCTGTGGAGTCCGAAAAATTTGTTAGGCCGGATTTAAGTAGAACGGAGATACGGTGCTACGGCCTAGTTGGACGGGAATACACAGGGGGCATAAACCACTCATATTTATATAATTAAAAAATACATCAATGGTAGTTGTTGAAGGACTTAATAAGATACATGTGATGTATTTCGGCAGATTTAGCATAGCAAAATCTGAGGAGAAACTATTTTTACAAGCCCAGTTCGTTTTTATACCAGCCTGGCCAAAACACCCATCTTTAAATCGTAAGTAGAAAGCGTTAAGCGGTTAATTTTACATCGCCCTAAAACATAGTTCGTAATTAAAGCAGCAATCACAATCATATCTACCCGTAAAGGAATCATGCCTGGCATTTCGGCACGTTCTTTATGCGTGGCATTGAGTAATTTGATCGAAGTTGCAATGTAGTCGTCGAAATTGAATGCAAAAGTTTTGGCCGTATTAATATCTGCCTTTAAGTTATTTTTTCTAATAATGAGCTCGGCAAATGTTTCGAAGGCGCCGGCAGATCCGATTAAAATTTCTGGATGATATTTTTCACAGATTTCGAAAAGATCTGCCAGTTGATTTTGAATGTGAAATAAAATGGCATTTTTCTCCTCATCAGCTATGGGATCTGATTTAAAGAACTGTTGCATTAAACGTGCTGCCCCAATATTGTAACTTTTTTTCCAGATCAGTTTTTCGGGATCGCATAGGATAAATTCTACGCTTCCGCCACCAATATCCATAATCAAAGATATCTCTGTAATTGCTCCGCTCAGTTTTACACCTTGGTAAATTAATTCAGCCTCTTCATCGCCGCTAATCGTTTCGATGCTTATTCCGGTTCTTTCTTTTACAGCATCAACAAAATCTTGCCCGTTTTCTGCGCTTCTAACCGCCGAAGTAGCGGTAGCCCTTACCTCACTAACCTGATATTCAGCCATTGCATGGCTAAACGTTTCAAGGCAGTTCACACCTCTTTCAAAGGCTGCAGGAATGATAATATTGTCGTTAATTCTTCCTTCGCCCAATTTAACAGGCACATTGGTTTTGTATAAAATATCCGGCTGGTTTCCTGTTGTTTCAGCAATAAGCAAATGGAAGGTATTCGTACCCAGGTCGATAATTGCAATGCGCATAGTTTATATTTTTGTGTTTTGGAAAGCTTTGCAGCGGTTCTTTGATAACTGTTTCCTGCTATCCATTAAATTTCGTTATTGTGAGTGCTAAATTAAGGGTAGTAGAGTTAAATATCATTGTTATCAGGCTTATTTTATTTTCTCGTGGTGTCGGATGTTACCATCTGACACAGCAAAAATCATTCAGCAGTATTCATTTGCCATTTCCCGTGGTGTAAGATGTTACCATTTTACACTCATAAAAATCAAATAACAATCTTCATCCAATTTATTAAATGATCGAGCTGGTCAGATGGTAACATCTGACATCACAAAATAAACCTATTTCACTAAATCCTGCAATTGTTTCGCATTATGCAATGCTCCAACCCCCCAGGTATTGTTAAAATAAACAAAAACGTCATCTTTAATCTGATTTTTGAAGCTCTTAATTGCATTTATTTCATATTCTGATTTATACAACACGGGCTTTCCGTGAAAACGGTAATACACAGTTTCTGCATTCTGAATTGCAGCATCAGGTAAGGAAGAAGGATAGCTTTGGCCGCTAAATATGATGTTATTTTGAGCGAGGTTTTTATAAATTTCTTCATCAAACCAACTAATGTGGCGAAATTCTACCACATTTTTAAAATCAGATCTTAAATTTTCGATCAGCAGATTTAACCGTTCTACACTATAATCGAACTTTGGTGGAAACTGAAACAGTACACATCCCAATTTCTCTTTTAGTCCGATTTGAATGGCTTCGTAAAAATCGTTTATGAGTTGCTCGCATTCATTGAACTGTTTATAATGTGTAATTAACCGCGGCGCCTTAATGGTAAATAAAAAATCACTCGGACTTTCATTATACCACTTATCGAACGATTTTTGAGTTGGCATTTTATAAAAGGTAGAATTGATCTCTATTGTATTAAAATGTTCGCAATAATACTTAAACCAATCTTTTTGTGCCAAACCTTTTGGGTAGAAAATCTCTTTCCATTCGCGATAATAGAAGCCAGAGCAACCAATTCTCCATTTCATGTATAGAAAACAGACTATAAATGAAAAGGTTTATTATTCGTTATATATGCCGCTAAAAATAATTAGTGAGATGGTAACATCTGACTTCACTAAAGTATGGATTTTGGTATGATGCTTTATAAAACAAAAAAACCGATGCTTGCGACATCGGTTTTTCAATTTATATTTAATTAATTACTCGAAGTATTCTTTCATTCTTTCGAAGAAACTCTTATCATTTTTACCCGGTTGAGGCTTAAAGTTAGGCGATTCACGTAATTTCTCTAAAGCATTGCGTTCGTCGCTGCTTAGAGCTTTTGGTGTCCAGATATTGATGTGGATAATCTCATCACCTCTATGGTAAGAATTCACTTCTGGTAAACCTTTACCTTTTAAGCGTAATAATTTTCCGCTTTGTGTACCCGGATCGATTTTGATTTTTGCTTTACCATCAATGGTTGGTACTTCAATGCTCATCCCTAAAGCAGCATCAACGAAGCTTAAATGTAAATCGTAAACGATATTGTTGCCTTCGCGTTTTAAGGTTTCGTGTGGCGTTTCTTCAATTAAGATAATTAAATCACCTGGGATACCGCCATTAGGTGCAGCATTTCCTTTTCCGCTCATGCTTAACTGCATACCTTCACTTACACCAGCAGGAATATTAATGGTAATGGTTTCTTCGCCACGTACAACACCATCTCCATGACAAACTGTACATTTTGAGGTGATTTGCTGACCGCTACCGTTACAGGTAGGGCAGGTAGATGCTGTTTGCATCTGGCCTAAAATGGTATTGGTTACTCTACGCACCTGGCCGCTACCACCGCAGGTACCACAGGTACTTACCGATGATTTATCTTTTGCACCAGAGCCATCGCAGGTTTTACAAACAATTAGTTTATTAACCTTGATTTTCTTTTCTGCACCATGTGCAATTTCCTCTAGTGTTAATTTAACTTTTATACGCAGGTTAGAGCCTTTGGCTACACGACGACCGCCGCGTTGCTGACCGCCACCACCACCAAAAAAGCTTTCGAAAGGATTGTGACCGCCAAATACATCGCCGAAATTGCTAAAAATATCGTCCATGTTCATGCCGCCACCGCCGTAGCCACCGCCACTTGCGCCTCCAACACCCGCATGACCGTATTGATCATAACGTTGTTTTTTATCCGGACTGCTTAAAACTTCGTAAGCTTCGGCAGCTTCCTTAAATTTATCTTCAGCAGCTTTATCTCCTGGATTTTTATCTGGATGATATTTAATCGCCATCTTGCGATAAGCTTTCTTTATCTCATCAGCGGCTGCGCCCCTAGTTACGCCTAATACGTCGTAATAATCTCTTTTACTCATCTTCTTTATAAAATGATTAAATGATTGAGTGATGGTATGAGAGAATGTTAATTCAATCATTCAAAATTCAATCATTCAATAATTATTTTTTACGCTCCAACTACAACTTTAGCAAAGCGGATTACATTATCATTTAAGGTATAACCTTTTTCAACTTCGTCTATCACTTTCCCTTTAAGATCATCGCTAGGAGCAGGGATATTGGTAATTGCTTCGTGGAAATCGGTATTGAACGGTTGACTGATGCTTTCTACATCTTTCAATCCTTTTTGTGCTAAAGTGTTTTTTAGCTTTGTGCTTACCAATAAAATGCCTTCTTTAACCGGAGCAACGTCAGCAGCAGTTTCCATTGCTTTTAATGCACGGTCGAAATCATCTAAAACAGGTAAAAGTGACACAATTACATCTTTACCAGCTGTTTGCAATAATTCTACGCGTTCTTTTTGTGTACGACGTTTGTAATTATCGAACTCAGCGTATAAACGTAAATATTTGTCGTTAAGTTGTTGAACTTCCGCTTGCAATTTTTCTTCTGCAGATAATTCGGGTGCCTGTTCAGTTTCAGCGATAGGAGCATCAGTATTCTCTACATTCTCAGCAGTATTTTCTGATGTATTTTCAGGATTCATTATATTTTCTTCTTTATCGTTATTTTTCTTCTTATTAAACATAATACTGGGCTGAATTTTTTTGTGTTGATCTCAACTATTTTGCCATAAACGGAAATCAGCCAAGCTGTCAGATTTATTTGTATTTATCTGAACAGATTGGCTGATTAGCTGACGGATGTCAGAATTTTTTATACGATTTGTGCATCTTCGTGCACAACTCCATTTTCACATTTAATAATGCGCGAAGGGAAAGTACGGATGATATGGTAATCGTGCGTGGCCATTAAAACCGCAGTTCCGGCCTGGCTAATTTGTTTTAAAAGGGTTACAATTTCTTCTGATGTTTCCGGATCTAAATTCCCGGTAGGCTCATCAGCAAGAATAATTTCTGGATCGTTTAACAATGCTCTCGCAATAACAATACGTTGCTGCTCGCCACCAGAAATTTCGTGTGGCATTTTTTTGATTTTAGAACGCAAACCAACTTTGTCTAAAACATCTTTAATGCGTTCGTTAATTAGTTTTTCGTCTTTCCAGCCTGTTGCCTTAAGCACAAATTCAAGGTTTTTTTCAATGGTTCTATCGGTAAGCAACTGAAAATCCTGAAAAACTACACCTAATTTACGGCGTAAAAACGGCACCTGACTTTCTTTTAGGTTTTTAAGGTCGAAACCGGCAATATTACCTTCGCCATTACCAATATGCAAGTCGCCATATAATATTTTAAGTAAACTACTCTTCCCCGAACCTGTTTGACCGATCAGGAATACAAATTCGTCCTTTTCGATGTGTAAATTTACGTTTGAGAGGACTAAATGTTTCTGTTGAAAAACATCAACATTGCTTAAATGAATTACTGAGTTGCCTGCCATATTATATTTCTAATTTTGCAATCTGCCCGAAAGGCAAACCTTTAACCATTTCCATAATGTATTCTTGCTTGTCGCCAAGTCCGAGTTTTTCCAGCGACTTATCAGGTCTATCAACCCTAAAATAAGCTAAAAGTGTAAACTTGTCATCTCTTAACTGTACGTAATCTGGAATTTTGGCTATGCCTTTAACTTTAACGATATACATTGTGTCCAAAAATAGCATTTCCAAATGATAAGCGGAAGTAAGAAGTCCTTTTTATCTTATTAGCATTACCCAGCCGGTATAGGTTTTAAAATCTTTGTTTAAATAAATGCTGTAATAATATGTTGCCGGAGGAAGATCTTTGCCATTCATTTTTCCATCCCAGGGCTTAAAGGTGCCTGTGCTTTGATATACAAGCTGGCCGTATCGATTGGTTACTTTCACAATAGAGTTCGGAAAAGAAGTAATAGACGGAATATTCCAGGTATCGTTTACATTATCGCCATTTGGCGTAAAGGTATTGGGGATTACCACTTTTGGATAAACCTTGATGAAAACCTCATCACTGCTACTGTTACAGCCTAAATTTGAGCTGGTATGTAAAGTATAGGTAATGTCATCAGTTGGTGTAGCAATGGGATTTAGTTTGGTGGGGTCATCAAGATAATTTGATGGTGTCCAGAAATAGGTAAAATCATCTCCAGTCACTTTACCGTTTAAAATTGCTGATTGTCCGGTAACGATCGTTTGATCTGCACCTGCATCGGCCGTTACGTTTTTATTCACATTGATGGTAATTTCTGCTTCGACTGAACATCTTCCGTCTGAAACCTGAACAATATATATCGTCGTTTCAGTTGGTGAGGCGATTGGGTTAGCGATGTGAGGATCTGACAAACCTTTTGATGGGCGCCAAAGATAGGTAGCGCCACCCGATGCTGCTAATTGAACCGATTTACCTCCACAAATGGTTGCAGTTTGGATATTGGTTATCGGAATTATTGGCGCTAAAACCTCAACGGTTGTTGTTGCAGGGAATGTACATCCATTTGCAGTCACCTGAACAGTATAAGTGCCTTCCATCGCTTTAGTTGCATTGGTAATAGCTGGGTTTCTTTCTGTAGAAAGAAATTGGCCATCTGGACCATACCACTTATAACTTGTTCCTTCAGACGCGTTTAGTTGAATGGTACTACCAATGCAAAGCGGTCCAGAATTTTCTGCCGAGGCTGTTTGCAATGGGTTTACAGTAACCTTTATAGGCTCTGATATCGCCCTACAATAAGTTCTATCAATATTACCGTTCATAGCCGTAATTAACCGATATTGGTAGGTGCCAGCTATGCGATTTGAAAAATCTATAGCAGCTTGTTTCGTTGTTTTGCCAGCAATGTCAGCCCAGCCGTTACCTGTATTTTCCTGCCATTGGTAAACTGCGTCTGTATATCCTGCAGTAATATTTGCATCTAAAACGAAATTGCTGGTATTGCCTTCACACATGTTTAATAAAGGAGCATTCGTGTTGAAAAATGGGGCGATAGTTGGGCCACAAGCTTGTACGGTGATATCATCCAAAGCAAAATCATTACCGCTATTGGTTTCGGTACTGTTAATGAGTTGTAAGGTTACGGTTGAGCTGTTGCCATTGGTGAAATCTACGAAATATTGATGCCAAGTGAGATCTGCGGGCACACTTCCAGTAGGTTTCTCATTTAATACATTACCATTAGGATCGGTGATGCGCAAGATCATGTTTGGGGTTTGGGCATTGGCAGCCGGCGAATTTGCATTTAATACCCAGATTGATAACCGTAAAATAGTATTTGGACACAAATTATCCATTTGTTGCTCAAAAAATACGGTTCGAGTTGCTATACCATCAATTAAAAGCATCAAACCATTAGGATCTCCGGTATGATCGGCATGTGGTTGCCAGTAAATAGCATATGGATTACCGGGTGTAGCCGGTGTTTTCACCAAACCCGATTGGTTGGCAGTTAAATTACGTGGGCTTACTCCCGGAGGACCAACAAAAGTTGTATAAGTAGAAGCGCCTGGTGCATATTGTGCCAATGGCCCATACCAGCTATCGGTATTGTTTCCCTGCCCAAAGGTCTGACTAATGAGTGGTTGTCCGAAAGTCCCGCTACAAAGTTGTGCTTTTGCTAAATTTGCAAACAGGAGGATATAAAAAAAGAATAATGCTTTTGATAGAGAGTGCATTTACTGGTTCAGGTTTATGCAATATTAAATAAATTTAAAATCTAAATTGCCATCAATGAGCAAAGTTACTGACCAATATTAGTTTAACCCATTCAAAAACTCAATCGTATTTACATTATCTGCATAGTCCCAAAGTTTGGGATGCTGGCTTTGGCCAAAACCGAACGTGTTTAAATTTAAAGACGATTGGCTTACCACACACTGGATGTTTTCAGCTTTATCCTTTAACTTATCTTCTATTTCCTGGAGATTATCATACTCTTCATAAAAAAGAACAGCCAAAGGTGATGTCAGGTGCTCATCTTCTTTTAATAACAAGAAACCATTGTCGAAGTGTTTAGCAGCATTAACCAGATAGATAGATTTATTGTAATCGTAATTGTTATTGTATTTAAAGTGGTTGATAATAGGTTGAAAACTTTCTACGCCTTCGTAAAAATTTGCAATATCATATCCTTTTGGAAAATAGATTTTAGATACATTTCTACAGCCTAAGCCAAAATAATCGAAAATATCGGCACCTAGCTTTTGGATATCCTCGAAACTTTCAGAACCATCTAAAACTGCAATACTGTTCCGGTTTTTTCTGATAATGTTGGGCACTTTACTGAAATAATAGTCGAAATAACGGGATGAATTGTTGCTTCCGGTCGCAATAACAGCATCAAAATCTTTTAAGCGCGCTACATATTCTATTTTATCCTCAAAAGCAGGTTCTATTTTAACGAGTTCTGCAATTACGGCTTTAATTAATTTATCATCAGCCGAAGAAAGTTTGATTAAAGCAATATTACCTGTGGCCAGTACACTTAAAACATCATGTAAACCCACCAATGGGATATTCCCTGCCAGGATTAAACCAACCTTTTTAGATGATGTACTAAACTTAATCGATTTGAACCAAATGGCCAAATCAGCCTCATTTAACATCTCAGCAAAAGATAAAATCGATTTTTTTATGTTTTCTGCAGTAAACCATGCATTAGTGCTTTCAGCGGTATAAAATGCATTTCCTAGTATGTCAGTAGGGTTTGTAAGCAATTTACCTAGTTTGTTGAACGCGATTATTACTTTTTCTTGAGTTAATGCTGACATATTTAGAATTATTATTAAGTGATTATATCTTATATTTGCAGCGCAAAGGTAAACTAAGCAAAAGAATTAGACGAAAACATGGCAATTAAAATAACAGATGAGTGTATAAATTGTGGGGCTTGCGAACCAGAATGTCCTAATAACGCAATTTACGATGCCGGTACTGCATGGCGTTTTTCTGATGGTACAAATTTAAATGGTATCATTGATTTTGGTAATCAACGAATTGAAGCTGATGCAGCTCAAGAAGCAGTTTCGGATGAAGTTTATTACATTGTATCCGATAAGTGTACAGAGTGTAAGGGCTTTCATGATGAGCCTCAGTGTGCGGCAGTTTGCCCGGTAGATTGTTGCGTAGATGACGAAGATATCCGCGAAACAGAAGAAGAATTATTAGCGAAGAAAGCTTGGTTACACCAGGAAGGATAAGCTTTATCAGATATTTACAAAAAAGTCCCGCTTAAAGTGGGACTTTTTTAGTTATAGGAAGTTTTTTATAGATCAAAATATAATCATGACCAATAGCTGAGTATAGAAAGGAATAGGTACCCAGAGTTTAAAATATATTGAAGACGTTGCAAAATCAAAAGGAGTAACAGTTGCTATGCTTGATACTTTTGACTTTCAGGCAGAAAAGTTTTATCTAAAGAACGGATATGTGCCAATCGGAGAGACACAAAACTTTCCTAAAGAGCGCAAAAGAATTTACTTTTCGAAAGATTAGACTTTTAAATCAGTGTTTGATATATCTTCTGAAAACTATTATTACGGTCTTGAGTTTCCCCTAAACCCTAAACCCTAAACCCTAAACCCTAAACCCTAAACTAATCTACATCACATTTATTAGGAATAATCAAAACCGGGCAAGCAGATTTTCTCGCCACGTGTTCGGCAACGCTTCCTATTAAAAAATGGTACAAGCCCGTACGTCCATAAGTGCCAATAACAATTAAATCAGATCCCCATTCGTCTGATTGTTGGATAATACCATGCGCTGCGGTATCAACAACACTTAAATAGGTGGTTTTTGCACCTTTGCTATATTTCGTCTCCATTTCTTTGAGCAAAATGTGGCTGTTTTCTTCGCTATTGTCATACGTTTCTAAAAACACTGGTGCCAAGGTTAAATCGGGGTTTACATTAGCCGGAATAGGCTCGATAATGTTAACCAATGCTACTTCTGCTCCAAATTTTTCAGCCATGTCGTAACCGGCTTTTGCCGCTTTTTCTGAGCAGGTACTGTTATCAACGGCAATTAATATTTTTTTAAAATTCATGGCGAGCATATTTAAAGGGTGATCATCATAAAAATAACAAATTTATGCGCAAAATGTTAGGCAATGGATGTATTTTATTAGTTTTACAATAGTTTCACGAGCATATTTAAATGGAAAATCAATACGGTATTTGTAGAGTTGCTGTAGCGTCCTTAAGAGCTGATGCATCAGATAAAACAGAAATTGTTTCGCAACTTTTATTTGGCGATCATGTAGAAATTATTCAGAAGGAGGAACGCTGGTGGCTTATTCAAAATGGCTACGATGGTTACGAAGGCTGGATGGATTTCAGACAATTGGCCCCGATTACCCAAAGCCAGTTTGCAGCAATGCACGATTGTAAATTGCTTGCCCCATTAAGTTTCAATAATGTGCTAACAGCAGCCAATGGAAGTTCATATCATTTAAGTCCGGCAAGCAACCTTCCTTTTTTGAAAGATGGATTTTGTTATGCTGGCGAGGAAAAATTTAAACTGAATTTCGAAGCATACAACAATAGTGCTGTGGATTTTACTGATAAAGTTACCGAAACGGCAAAATTTTTTCAAAATATCCCGTACCTATGGGGTGGAAGGAATTTGTTTGGCTTAGATTGCTCTGGTTTTGTACAAACCGTATTTAAAATGTTAGGTATCAAGTTAAACCGCGATGCTTCACAGCAGGCCGAACAAGGCGAATTAGTTGGTTTTTTAGCTGAATGCAAGGCTGGTGACGTTGCTTTTTTTGATAACGATGAAGGCAAAATCACCCATGTAGGCATTATGTTAAGCCCGAACGAAATTATCCACTCCTCAGCAAAAGTAAAAATCGATCCAATTGATGACCAAGGGATTTTTAATAAGGAATTGGGTAAATATTCGCACAAGCTGAGAATTATCAAACGTTTTGTGGAATAAGTTGCCGGGAAAGCGAGCGTCACCCTGACCTGAGTTTACGAAAGCTACGAAGTAAACCGAGCCTTAAGCGAGCTCACCGAAGGTTAACCTGAGTTCGATTATTAAATCTCATTTTGTGGCGTTTTAATCAAGTTTTCTGTTAAGACGGTCGTCACCCTGAATTTATTTCAGGGTCTTTCACGCTAAAAAGATGCTGACCACGTAGTAGCTACAAGACAATTGAAAATACTATTTCTACTTGTAAAATAAATTCAGCATGACGAAGCTTAATTACAATAAAATTAATCTCCCATCTCCCAAACCATCACCTGCCGATCATCTCCTGTAGAAATGAGGTGTTTGCCATCATGGCTCCAGATAATCTTATTGATGGAGTGGCTAAAACTTAATTCCACTTACATCGAAAACGCCTAATCCGAGAGTATTATTCCCCATTTTTTGGTTGATTTTTAATTATCTTTGTTTATATAATTAAATCGAATATGGAGCCAAAAATTAGAAAAATGGCAATGGTGGCGCATAAATATAATTTGAACGATCACGACCAAGCAGCTCAGGACTTAAATTACTGGCTTACTAAATCTCCGTTAGAAAGACTATCTGCTGTTACGTTTTTAGTCAAGCAATATTTAAAGCCTGGACAGAGAATGGATAAAACGAAATTTAAGAAATCAATCATTCAAAGATGATTCTTTCGGAGGACTTTGAAGATTTTTTGAAATTGCTAAATCAGTATAATGTCGATTATCTTGTTGTAGGCGGGTATGCAATGGCTTTTCATGGGAAACCAAGGTATACTGGAGATTTAGATATCTGGATTGATATATCTCAAGAAAATGCAGCGAAGATGGTTATGGTAATCAATGATTTTGGATTTGCTTCTGTAGGATTTGGAGTTGAAGACTTTTCAAAGCCAAATTTGATTAATCAAATCGGTTATCCTCCATTAAGAATAGATATTTTAACTAGTATTGATGGAGTTTTATTTGAAGAGGCTTTTTCAGAAAAACTAGAGATCGAACTAGAAAAAGATTTTAAAGTGAATTATATTGGTTTGGATGATTTGATAAAAAATAAAACTTCCAGCGGGAGAAAGATTGATGTAGCAGATGTTTCTGATCTTGAAAAAAAACGGAAAAAAAATTAGTTTTCCATCTCCCAAACTATTACCTGCCGATCATCACCTGTAGAAATGAGGTATTTGCCGTCATGGCTCCAGATAATCTTATTGATGGAATGGGTATGGCCGGTGCCTACTTTCTCTAAACTCAATATCTTATATAATTTGAAGTTCTCTGCATCCCAGAGCTTAATGCTTTTATCCTGACTGCTCGTAGCGAAATAAGGCAGGCTAGGGTGAAAGGCAATATCGTAAACAGTAAACATATGTGCCGGAACCGTTTCTCTAAGCTTATAATTTGGCAGATCCCATATTTTTAGCTGCGCATCCCTACTGCCCGAGATTAAGTATTTACCTGTCGGATGATATGCCAAAGAGGTAACAGGTAATGAATGCCCTTCCAGCGATTGTTTGAGGCTATAATCAGCCAGGTTATAAATCCTGATCAGGTGATCTTTGCAGCCAAAGGCCACTTCACTTTCGTTAGGTACAATTGCAATAGCCCTAACGGTATCGTAAGCTACCTGAAAACGGTAAATCTCTGTAAAGTCTACTAACGACCATACCGCAACTGTTCCGTCCTCGCCCGTGGTTAAAAGCTCATTTTTGCCTTTTACTGTTTGTATATTGAAAATGGGTTTGGTGTGTGCATTGATTCTTGCAATTACTTTCTGACCATTAAAATCATAAACACTAAAAGCACCGCTCCTTTCCCCAACAAATAATTGATTGTTGTAATAATGCAGACAATAAACTGAACTTTGTACCGGCATTTTAACCTTTACAAAAGCCATCGTATGTAACGACCATTCTACAACACCTTTATCATTTCCTGCACTGAAAAATATACCATCTTCATCTGAGTTGGCAAGTGCATAAACAGGGTTTTGGTGTCCGGGAAGGGTTTGTAGGTGTTTGAGCATTTCTTGAGGTTTATGGTTTATGGTTTAGTGTGTAGGGTTAGGCATCTAGCACCTTAAACCTTACACCTTTTACCTCAAACCTTATTGATGTCTTTTCTCTAAATTCTTCGCTATATCCTGAATCGATAAACCTTTTTCTTTCAATAAAAATAAGAGGTGGAAAACAAGATCTGATGCTTCTCCAATAAGTTCTTCTTCTGATTCGGTCAATGCGGCAATTACGGTTTCTACGCCTTCTTCACCAACTTTTTGGGCAATCTTATTTAGTCCTTTGCTACGCATTTTGTTAATATAAGAACCATCAACCGGATTTTCATATCGATCATTAATGATATTTTCGAGTTCGAAAATAAAGTTCTGGTTAAAATCTGTTTTAAAACAGCTGCGGCTACCAATATGGCAGGTTGGACCAACGGCATCCGCTTTGATCAGAATCGTATCATTATCACAGTCTACAAAAAGTTCTTTAACAAACAAAAAGTTATTGCTGGTTTCACCTTTTGTCCAAAGGCGGTTTTTAGTGCGTGAAAAGAAAGTTACTTTGCCTTCGGCCTGCGTTTTTTCCAGTGCTTTAGCATTCATATAACCCAGCATTAAAACCTCTAAAGTTTTATAATCCTGAATGATTACTGGAAGTAAGCCAGCTGTTTTATCCCAATCAAGGGTTGATGTATCGATGTTCATTTTTATGATGTTTACGTCATTGCGAGGCACGAAGCAATCTTACTACTTTTGTAGGTTTCGATCCCATAGCATTAGGATTGCTTCGTGCCTCGCAATGACGAGTGTACTATTATATTCTCACCGGAATATTGTTTCTTTTTAATTCTTGTTTTAAATCAGGGATTAAAATTTCGCCATAATGAAATACCGAAGCTGCCAGTGCGGCATCAACATTGGCCTTTTGAAAAACCTCAGTAAAATGCGCCATACTACCCGCTCCGCCTGATGCTATAATCGGGATATTGATCATTTGGTTTACTTTACTGAGCAACCCACAATCAAAACCTGCTTTGGTGCCATCGTGGTCCATCGAAGTTAACAAGATTTCTCCTGCACCTAAATCTTCTGCCTGTTTGATCCAGTTTTCGGTTTCCAGTTCGGTAATTAGCCTTCCTCCATTTAGGTGGACCATATTTTTACCGTTTACATATTTGGTGTCGACTGCCAAAACTACAAACTGCACCCCAAAGGTTTTAGCCAGGTCTTCAATTAGCTTTGGATTTCGGACAGCTGCAGAATTGATGCTGATTTTATCTGCACCTGCATTTAATAACGCTTCTGCATCAACAATTTCTGTTATTCCCCCGCCAATGGTAAAAGGAATATTTAATTGACGAGCAACCGATTTAACCATTTCAATCATCGTTTTACGACGCTCGTGGGTTGCGGTAATATCCAGGAAAACCAATTCGTCGGCACCTTGTTGTGCGTATTGTGCCGCCAGCTCAACAGGGTCACCCGCATCACGTAAATCAACAAAGTTTACGCCTTTTACCGTACGACCGTCTTTAACGTCTAAACAAGGGATTATTCTTTTACTAAGCCCCCCGCCCCCTAAAGGGGGAGATGCAAGCTGCTTAGCCTGTATGGTTTCTTTTATTTTTTCCAAAACTGAGTCTAAATTATTGTAAAGTTCAGCGTTTTTAAATCTAATTATCTTTATTCCAGATTGTTCGATAATCCTTTGTCTTTCAATATCATTATTGATAACTTCTGGTACATCATGAATGCTCCCATCTAATTCAATAATTAATTTTGCTTCATGACAGTAAAAGTCAGCGATAAAACATGAAATGGGATGTTGTCTTCTAAATTTTACTCCTAATTGTTTATTACTGATGACTTGCCATAGCAAATTTTCTGCTTCAGTAACATTATTTCTTAGGCGTTTAGCATTTTCAAAAATTATATTTGATGCACCATAAAACATATTAGGTTCATTGACTTGTAAAAAATCAAAATCATCCTCATTTAACCCCCAACGCCCTATAGGGGGCTTAGCTTTTCTGCTATTCATATTATTTGTACATAAAACAAACTTTTTGAGTTTACAACCACTATTCCAATCTCGCAATTGGCTCCCCCTTTAGGGGGCTGGGGGGTTAGATACTTGACAAGGCTTTCAAGTTCCACTCTTTAATTTCTTCGATGGTAATGCGGTCTTCGTAAATCGCTTTTCCAACCACTACACTTCTAATCGGGTATTTGGCCAGATCGTAAATATCCTGCATCGAACTTACACCACCAGAAGCAATGAGTTTAATCATAGGTGAGTGCTCTAACAGTTTTTCGTATAAATCGATTGCTGCACCGCCTAATTTTCCATCTTTGCTGATATCGGTACATAAGAAACGGAAAAAGCCTAAGGAAAGACATTTGTCAACATAGTCCATCAGTTTAATTGGCGAGCTTTCCATCCAGCCCGAATATTTAATTACTTCATCCAAAACGTCGATTGCAATTACAATGCGGTTGGCATAATCGTCTTTTTTAGCAAAAGCTTCGCTGAGTTGAGGTAAGAAATCGGGATTGGTAATGGCTTGTGTACCTACAATTACGCGATGAATGCCGGCATCAAGCAAGTTGGTCACCTGCTCAATTGTTCTGATGCCACCACCGTACTGCACTTTCATTTCGGTTTTTTTGATGATCTCGAAAAGTGCTTTTTGATTGCTGAAATCGCCTTTGGCTCCATTTAAATCAATAATATGGATGAAATCTGTACCATTTGAACGATATTTTTCTATCATTTCGGGGATTGAAACATCATATTCCGTTTTTTGGTTGTAATCGCCTTCACGAAGACGGACAACTTTTCCATCCAAAATATCAATAGCAGGTATTATGTACATTTTATAAGCTTAAGTTTGAAAAATTTTTTAATATTAGTTCGCCGGCTTTTCCCGATTTTTCGGGGTGAAATTGAACGCCGTAAAAATTATCTTTTTGCACTGCTGCCGAAAACTTTAAACCATAATCAGCAGATGCGATGTCAAAAGTAGGGTTATATTCAATAAAGTACGAATGCACAAAGTAAAATTGTGTATTATCTTCAACACCTTTAAATAGTGAATTGTTTTTCGGACTAACCGCATTCCATCCCATGTGTGGTATTTTGATATTCAGTGACTTATCGAATTTTTTGGTTTTAACCGGAACGATATTTAAAAGCGCTGCATCGCCCTCTTCCGAATGTTCGGTAATGAGCTGCATGCCCACACAGATGCCAAGCACAGGTTTTGTTAGTTTTTTAATGGCTTCAACCAAGCCCGTTCCCTTTAATTTTTCCATGGCGGCACCCGCATGGCCAACACCAGGAATGATGATGTGGCTATATTTTTCAAGGTCGTTTTCGGTGTTTACCATACCGTAAGTCACATTTAAGCGATCTAAAGCTGCGGTAAGGGAGAAGATGTTGCCTGCTCCGTAATTTACTATTCCAATCATAATTAATAACGCTGATTCTTTTATTTAAGAAGGGTTTGAAAATGAATGCCAGCTTTTCAAAGGTGCTGTAGTCCCGCTATCGTTTATAGTCCGCTCCCGATGAAGAATCGGGATGCGGGCTATTCCGCTCTATCGGGTTTATTAACAGCGGATGGGCGTCAAAACCCTCCGCCTTAAACCTTTCAGCCTTCCACCTTTCTTACAATAGTCCCTTAGTGCTTGGCAAAACCATTTTCTCAGCATCACGTTTAATCGCCATTTTAATGGCTTTGGCAAATGCTTTAAAAATAGCTTCAATTTTATGGTGTTCGTTATCGCCTTCAGCTTTTACGTTTAAGTTGCATTTTGCAGCATCACTGAACGATTTAAAGAAATGGTAAAACATCTCCGTTGGCATATCACCAACTTTTTCGCGTTTAAACTCAGCATCCCAAACAATCCAGTTTCTTCCCCCAAAATCAATGGCTACCTGTGCCAGGCAATCGTCCATTGGTAAGCAAAAACCATACCTTTCAATGCCTAGTTTATTGCCTAATCCTTTAGCAAAGGCTTCTCCAAGCGCAATACCAGCATCTTCTATGGTATGGTGCTCATCAATGTGTAAATCGCCTTTTGCAATTACCTCTAAATCTACACTTCCATGTCTGGCAATCTGATCAAGCATATGATCGAAGAAGTTTAAACCGGTTTCGATTTTGGCTTTCCCTGTTCCGTCCAGATCAAGGTTAATGGTAATGTCGGTTTCGTTGGTTTTGCGTTCGTGGTGAATTTTTCTGCTTCCTGCTTTAAGCAAGTTATAGATATCTTCCCATTTCTTGGTTTCCAGAATAATTACATCCAACAAGGTCTCGTGTTTATCTAATGCTTCAGTAGAACCCAATGCATCATTTTGACGAAGGAAAATCGCCTTAGCACCCAAATTTTTGGCTAAAACCACATCATTTAATCGGTCCCCGATTACAAAGGAATTTTTTAAATCGTAATCTTCGCTGAAATATTTTGTTAATAAGGCAGTGCCTGGTTTGCGGGTAGGGGCATTGTCTTTCGCAAAAGTTCTATCAATTACAATATCGCTAAAATGAACGCCTTCGCCTGCAAAAGTATCCAACATAAAATTGTGGACCGGCCAGAAATTTTCTTCAGGATTTGAAAGCGTACCCAATCCATCCTGGTTGGTAACCATTACCAGTTCGTAATCCAGTTCGGCAGCAATTTTAGATAAATAATATAATGAGCGTGGATAAAATTTAAGCTTTGCAAAACTATCTACCTGTTCGTCATCAGGCTCAATATTTAATGTCCCATCACGGTCTATAAACAATACTTTTTTCATCTTAAAAATTTTCTAGAACAGTTAATAGTTTGTCGTTTTCTTCTTTTGTACCTACTGTAATCCTTAAACATCCTTCGCACAAAGTTACCTTAGAGCGGTCGCGTACAATGATGCCCTGATCTACCAAAGTATCGTAAATTTTTAAGGCGTCGGTAACTTCTGTCAGGATAAAATTGGCATCAGAAGGATATACTTTTTTTACAATATTTAATGCAGTTAAAGCCTTGCTTAAACGGTCTCTTTCTGCCACAGATTCTTTAATCCAATCGTTAACCTGAGCGATGTTTTTCAGTGCTTCAAAAGCTAAATCCTGAGTGGCCTGATTGATGTTGTAAGGTGGCTTAATTTTGTTCAAAACATCGATCACTTTTGTTGAAGAAAATGCCATGCCTAAACGTAAAGCGGCAAGCCCCCAAGCCTTAGAAAAAGTTTGTAAAACCACCAGGTTTCCGTACTCGGTTAACTCCTGAATAAAGGTCTTCTGACGGGCGTAATTAATGTACGCTTCATCCACTACAACGATGCCATTAAAGTTGGCTAAAATGGTTTCAATATCTTCGCGGTTTATCGAATTTCCGGTCGGATTATTTGGTGAACAAATGAAGATTAATTTGGTGTTTTTATCAATCGTTTCTGCAATCTTTTCCATATCCAATTGGAAGTTCGGAAGCAAGCTTACTTTGCGTATTTCTACATCGTTTATGTTGGCCGAAACCTCATACATTCCATAGGTTGGAGGCAATACAATTACATTGTCTTTTCCAGGATTACAGAATGCACGAAACAATAAATCTATCGCTTCATCGCTGCCGTTCCCTAAAAAAGTATTCTCGATTGGCACACCTTTTATTTTGCTGATTGCATCTTTCAGATCAAGCTGCAATGGATCAGGATAACGGTTGTAATTTGCCGGAAGCGGCGAACCATAACTGTTTTCATTTGCATCTAAAAAAACTGATGCCTGACCTTTAAATTCATCCCTAGCGGTAGAGTAGGGGCGAAGGTTTTTTATATTTTCTCTTACTAAATCGTTAATGTCCATTTTAATGGTTTGTTGGTTTCCTGCGGTTTGATTACACAGATTAAGTGATTACACAGATGGTTTTTTTCTTTGTTTTATGTTTTTTTATCTTCGGACCTCGGATATCCGACCCCGGACTCAAAACCCAATCTAATACTCACCGCATTCTTATGCGCATGTAATCCCTCTGCTTCTGCTAGTATTTCAACTGTATTGCCTATGTTGTTCAATCCCTCAGCAGAAAGATGCTGGAAGGTGATTTTCTTCAGAAAAGCATCAGTAGATACTCCAGAATAGGCCTTTGCGAAACCACTGGTTGGTAAAGTATGGTTGGTTCCGGAGGCATAATCGCCAACACTTTCTGGTGTAAAGTTGCCTAAAAAGACTGATCCAGCGTTGATAATCAATGGAATAAGGCTTTGGAAATGTTCGGTAGCCAATATTAGGTGCTCTGGTGCATATTCATTTGAAAATTGCATCGCCTCATCCAGGTTTTTAGCAAAAACTGCATAAGAATTGGCTATTGCTTTAGCCGCTATCTCCTTCCGTGGGAGGATAGTAAGCTGATTTTCAATTTCTTTTAACGTATCAGCAATGATCTGATTTGAAGTGGCCACTAAAATAGCCTGACTATCAGTTCCATGTTCCGCCTGCGCGAGTAGATCTGCAGCAATAAATGACGGATTGGCAGTATCATCAGCAATAACCAATACCTCTGATGGTCCTGCAGGCATATCAATGGCGACTTTGTTTTGAACCATTGTTTTTGCTGTGGTTACATAACGATTACCGGGACCGAAAATCTTATATACCCGTGGTACACTTTCCGTTCCGAAAGCCATTGCTGCAACAGCTTGTGCGCCCCCAATAAGGAATATTTTTTCGATGCCCAACAGCACCGCACAGTAGGCCAGATAACAATTGGTTTTGCCATCACTTTGAGGGGGAGAACACACCACAATTTCTTTGCAACCTGCGATGATCGCGGGAGTAGCAAGCATTAAAAAAGTACTTGGTAAAACGGCTGTTCCTCCTGGGATATAAAGACCAACTTTTTCAATTGCCCTCGATTCGCGCCAGCAAACAACGCCTGGCATCGTTTCGATTTTATCTTCAGTTTTTAACTGCGACTGGTGAAAGGTTTTGATGTTTTGGTAAGCTGTATCAATCGCTTTTTTTGCCTCTGTGGGAATGGTAGATGCAATCGCTTTTAATTCTTCAGTACCCAAAAACAGTTTCTCTAAATCAACTTTGTCAAATGCTTTTGCAAAGTTAAAAAGTGCTTGGTCGCCATCTTTTTTTACGGTGCTGATGATGTCGGTTACCCGTTCTTCAACCAATTTATCGTCTTCAATCTGCCTCGAACAAAGTTCTTCAATTTTTAATTTAGATAAATCTGTATAATTATAGATTTTCAATGTTTTATAATTTTAAATTAACTAATAGTTAATATGAATTTAAACGATTTTACTTGATTATTTTCTCGATTGGCATTACCAAGATGCCTTCAGCACCAGCCGCCTTTAAACTGTTAATTTTATCCCAGAAATCTTCCTCGGCAATTACAGAGTGAACGGCCACCCAGTTCGGTTCGAAGAGTGGAACCACGGTTGGGCTTTTAACACCCGGAAGTAAATCGACTACTTTTTGAAGGTTATCTTTTGATACATTTAATACCACGTATTTGTTAGATTTTGCACTGAGTACAGAGCGGATACGTTGAAGCAATTCTGCAACTTCAGGATTGTCGGCGATCGATTTATTTCCGATTAAAACGGCTTCAGATTGCATTACATCAGCGAATGGTTTTAGTCCATTGCTCTTTAATGTTCCACCTGTTGATACGATATCAAAAATGGCATCACTTAAGCCTAAACCTGGACCAATTTCTACCGATCCAGAAATGGTTCTGATATCAGATTTTATGCCTTTTTCCTGTAAGAATTTTTCGAGGATTACCGGGTAAGAAGTAGCAATCGCTTTGCCATTTAACTCTTCCAGTTTTTGGATATTACTGGTGGCCTGAACAGCAATTTTTAAGGTACATTTTCCGAAGCCTAATTTTTGTAGATAATCTACCTCAGCTTTGGTTTCTACAATTACATTTTCTCCAACTATACCCAAATCGGCAATGCCATCCTGTACATATTCAGGAATATCATCATCCCGGAGGAAAAGAATTTCTAAAGGAAAATTGGTAACGGTTGAGATGAGTGAACTTTTGTAGTTTTCGAAAGATAAACCACAGTTTTTAAGTATTTCTACAGATTTTTCGTTTAACCTACCCGACTTCTGGATAGCGATTTTAAGTGTTTTCAAAGTATTGAATATAGAGTGAACAAGAAATTATTTTACGGAAAAAAGTTTTGAAGTACAAAACAAACATATCATATCGCCTATCGGCGATGGTGTAAATGTAAGTGATGGTTCAAAGTTAAATTCATAAATTATTTCTGCCAGTATCAATGCTTTAGCTGATAAGCGTTGGCAAATATAGCGTTTGAAATGGTAAAACAAAAAATAATGGCACTTAATTTGCCATTATGCTGTTTTTATTGCCAATAACCCTTATTTTGTGCTAAAATTTTACGTGTTGAAAAAGTTTCGCTTTCTAATTTTTCCCCTTATTTTGTTTGTTTCTGCCTGTGGATGGTTTAAGAGCCCTCCGGAGATAGGTAAGGTGTTATCTGAACATTTTAAGAACAAAATCTACAAAGATTTCGACACTGTAGCTTATGATAGCATTTTTGTGAAAACAATGGACAGTCTTTCAGATAAGTTCGTTAATCCGAAAATAATTAAAGCTTTTTATGCCAATAATTATGCTCAACCTAAGCTGGTTATACAATTTTATATTAATGGTGAGCTGGATTCGTTAGTGAACTATTTAGATCAGAGTGGGGTACATGGCTTCAACCCAAAGATTTTTAAAGGAGATGAGATTAAAGGCTTGTTAGCACAGTTAACAGCCAATAAGTTTAAAAAAGTGGATGAGAGTTATCCTGTAATTGCCAAATTAGAGCTGTTATCAGCAAATGCTTACCTGAACTACAATAATTACCTTAAATATGGGGTAGTAAATCCACGCACTATTTTTTCCCGCTATTATATTAAAGTTAGGCGCCCGGATAGTTTAGGGATGACCTACCTTTTAAACAGTAAAAGTCTTGTCGATACATTAAGATCCGTTCAGCCAAAATCGGCTCAGTATAAAGCTTTGCAGTCTGCTTATTTAAATACAGAAAGTGAAAGTGAGAAACGGATTTTGTTATTGAATATGGAGCGTTTCCGTTGGAAAATGCCAGAGACTGGCGACAATTATGTGCAGGTAAATATTCCTGATTTTAGGTTAACCTGGCTGGATAAACAAGATACCGTAATTACAATGAAAGTTTGCGTTGGCGGGAGGCGCGAAAACGGTTACGAAGAGAAGCTTAAGGCCTTTGCAAAATCAGGCAATCTGGATGATAAACCGAAGAACCATGAGACACCTTTATTGTTCAGTAAAATCAATTCCATTCAGGCCAATCCGATATGGAATATTCCGGTCAGCATTGCCCAAAGTGAGATCTATTGGATGGCCAGAAAAGATCCATATTATTTATCGAACAGCAACATTAAAGTTTACTATAAAGACAAACTAATTGGTGAGCCTGATACCATCAATTGGGATAGGTATTCGCGTGACAAATTACCCTTTAAATTTAAACAAGGATCTGGTGGTGGAAACGCTTTAGGGAAGTTTAAATTCATCTTCGATAATAGCTCGAGTATTTATCTACATGATACCAACAACAAGAATGGGTTTAACCTCACCAATAGGGCTATAAGTCATGGTTGTGTACGCATCGAAAAGCCATTAGAATTTGCCGAACTCTTGGTTAAAGATTCTTACACTTATGATAAGCTTAGGGCAGAAGTAGATTTGCCACCGATAGATAGTACACATGTAAAATGGTATAAAAAACGCATGGCTCAAAAAGCAGATACCACTAAAGCCTTTCAGTTAAAACCAGCTTGGTTTGCCCCAAAGAAAAATGTTCCTTTGATTATTACCTACATTACTGCCTGGTCGCAAAATGATAAGATTGAATACAGACCTGATGTTTACGGTATGGACGAAAAACTTTGGGCTGCGATGAAGAAATTCAGGTAGAATTTAATCAATGGTTTAGCGCTTGCAGTTGAAAACAATGTTAAGGTTTCCCCTAACAGCAGCACAGCTATTTAATCATTTTCCTGAAGGTAAAGCAGCAGATACTGGCATTGTCATCTTAATTTCGTTGACAAGGAAAAAATTGAAAAGGTAGTTTTTGTGTGTTTCAAAAATGAAAATTATGAACGCTACCTACAAAAGTCAATGAATTAATATTAAGATCATCATGGACAATAAAATAACAAAAGGCATAAGTAAACTACTCAGCTATATTTTAAGACATTCGCCAGAAACCATAGGCTTAGAACTTGACGAAAACGGTTGGGCAGATGTAAATGAGTTAATTGCCAAGTTTGACCTTTACGACAGAAGAATAGATTTTGAACAGCTTGACTACATTGTTGAAAATAACGACAAAAAGAGGTTTGCCTTCAATAATGATAAAACTAAAATAAGGGCAAGCCAAGGGCATTCTATTGCTGTTGAATTAAACTTAAATCAAGCCGAACCATTAGCATACCTGTATCATGGTACAGTTGAAAAGTTCCTTTCGGATATTAAATCGCAGGGACTGCAAAAAATGAGCAGACAGCATGTGTATTTAAGTGCCGATAGGGAAACGGCCAATAAAGTAGGTGGCAGGAGGGGGAAACCAGTTATCCTTACCATTAATAGTGGAGAGATGCACAGGGCAGGCTATAAATTTTATTTATCAGCTAACAATGTGTGGCTTACAGATGTTGTGCCCGCTGAATATATAACGTTTTAACATGGGCAGGACATTGGTAATAGGTGATATACACGGGGGATTAAAAGGTTTAGTTCAGTTATTCGAGCGTGCAGAAGTAACAAAAGATGACAAACTGATTTTCCTTGGCGATTATGTGGATGGATGGAGTGAATCAGCACAGGTGATTAATTACCTGATGCAATTGGAAGAAAGTCATCAGTGCATTTTTATCAAAGGAAATCACGACGCCTGGTGCATCGATTGGCTTGAAAAGGGTATTGTAGATGATGTTTGGTTTATTCACGGTGGTAAATTAACCATCGAAAGTTATGAAAACATGTCTGGTCCAGTGAAGCAAAAACATCTAAATTTCTTTGAGCGTATGAAAGATTATTACGTGGATGAGCATAATAACCTCTTTATTCACGCCGGTTTTTCTTCCATGCACGGCCCGGAAAAAGAACGTTATTCTTCCAATTATTCGTGGGATAGAACACTTTGGGAAATGGCCCTGACTATGGATCAAAGGATCAAAAAAGATTCGGTATTTTATCCTAAACGTTTATTGCTCTATCATGAAATCTACATCGGTCATACCCCAACGCTTTATTACAATATGAACGTGCCCATGCAAGGGTGTAATGTTTGGAATATCGATACTGGTGCCGCATTTACCGGAAAATTAACCTGTTTGGATATCGAAACCAAGGATTTTTGGCAAAGCGATACTTTACAAAGCCTGTATCCTAACGAAAAAGGAAGAAATAACATTTAACTATAAACCTGAGTTCGATTATTAAA
>NZ_JAUG01000078.1 GCF_000708285.2 Pedobacter borealis DSM 19626 | reverse complement strand
GACTTCCTTCAGATTCGCAGTCGCCCACGACACCCTTGTCTCTAGCTAGCACTTCCTACTGCAAAGCGTGTTCGGGACTCTAACCCTATAGTCGATTGCCATGCCCGGCGCACCACCACAAAAAAAGTCCTGCTCTTTCGAACAGGACTTTTTGATCTTAAGGTGAATAAAATTATTCTCCTTTTGGTTCTTCAGTAGCAGGAGCTTCTTCAGCAGGAGCAACTTCTTCGGCAACTTCGGCTTTCGCTTCAGCAGCTTTAGGTGCAGCAGTAGCTTTACTTCTACCACGACGAGTTGTTTTCTTCTCTTCTTTAACCTCTGCATCTTTACCGTAAACTGTATTGTAGTCTACCAATTCAATTAAAGCCATTTCAGCGTTATCACCTAAACGGTTGTTTAATTTAATGATACGAGTGTAACCACCTGGACGGTTTGCAACTTTCTCAGCAATTTCGCGGAATAAGATTGTTACTACTTCTTTATCTTGTAAATAAGCAAATACTGTACGACGTGAGTGAGTAGTATCATTTTTTGATTTAGTGATAATTGGCTCAACATAAGTACGTAAAGCTTTAGCTTTAGCTAAAGTTGTTGTAATTCTTTTGTGCAAAATAAGTGATGAAGCCATGTTAGCTAACATCGCCTTTCTGTGGCTTGCGGTTCTACCTAAGTGGTTTACTTTTTTACCGTGTCTCATTGTTTTTTAATTGAGTGTATACCGTCTCGTTGCAATTAAGCTGAGGGAATTATACACTGTGAAATAATAATTTGTTGAACGCTTTGCGCTAAGCGCGTGGCGATTTATTCTTCGTCTAATTTAAATTTAGACAGGTTCATACCAAATGATAAACCTTTTGATTTTACTAATTCCTGGATCTCTGTTAAAGATTTTTTACCGAAGTTTCTGAATTTTAACATATCAGCAACATCGTAAGAAACTAAATCAGCTAAAGTACGGATATCAGCAGCTTTTAAGCAGTTTAATGCTCTAACTGAAAGATCCATATCAACCAATTCAGTTTTAAGGATTTTACGCATATGTAAAATTTCCTCATCAACTTCTTTAGTTTCTTCTTTAGCTTGAGATTCTAATACTAAATTCTCATCAGAGAATAACATAAAGTGTTGGATAAGGATTTTAGCCGCTTCTTTTAATGCTTCTTCTGGATGAATTGAACCGTCAGTAGAGATATCTAAAACCAATTTTTCATAATCCGTTTTTTGCTCAACACGAAAGTTTTCGATCGTGTATTTTACATTTTTCATTGGAGTATAAATCGAATCGATTGCGATTACACCTACAACAGCATCAGCAACTTTATTTTCTTCAGCAGGTACATAACCACGTCCTTTATTGATGGTTAATTCCACTTCCAAAGTAACAGATTTATCCATATTGCAAATTACATGCTCAGGGTTTAAAACTGTAAAGTTGTTAGAGAATTTAGTGATATCACCAGCTTTAAACTGATCTTGACCATTAACGATGATGAAAACTTTTTCAGAATCACCTGAATCACCTGTTTTCTTAAAACGAACTTGTTTTAAGTTTAAGATAATATCAGTTAAATCTTCCACAACACCTTTCATTGTAGAAAATTCGTGAGATACGCCTGAAAAACGAATAGTAGTAATAGCATAACCTTCTAATGAAGAAAGTAAAATTCTTCTTAAGGCATTACCAATTGTTACACCGAAACCGGGCTCTAAAGGACGAAATTCAAATGTGCCATCGAAATCGGTTGATTTCTGCATGATCACTTTGTCTGGTTTCTGAAATGCTAAAATTGCCATTTATATTTTTTTAAATTCGTTATTGAATATATAGTAACATGAAAAAAGTTAATTACCCTTTTGAGGTAATTAACTAGTTCATTTATTACTTTGAGTACAACTCGATGATTAAGTTTTCCTTGATATTTTCAGGAATCTCATCACGTTGAGGGTAAGTTAAGAATTTACCAGTTAATTCACCAGCGTTCCACTCTAACCAAGCAAACTTATTAATAGTTCTACCTGCAACTGAGTTACTAATTGATTCTAAAGATTTAGATTTTTCACGAACAGCAACCACATCACCAGCTTTTAACTGATATGAAGGGATATTTACAACTTCACCATTCACGGTAACGTGTTTATGGCTAACTAACTGGCGTGCACCAGAACGGGTTGTTGAAATACCTAAACGGTAAACTGTGTTATCTAAACGTGCTTCTAATAACTGAAGTAAGTTATCACCGGTAATACCAGCACGAGAAGATGCTTTTTTAAACAAGTTACTGAATTGTTTTTCTAATACACCATAAGTATATTTTACTTTTTGTTTCTCCATTAACTGGATAGCATATTCAGATTGTTTTCCTCTTCTTTTTGATGAGCCATGTTGCCCAGGAGGATAATTTTTTCTGTCTAACACCTTATCAGGACCGAAGATTGGTTCTCTGAATTTACGGGCGATTTTTGATTTTGGGCCTGTATATCTTGCCATTTTTTTTTCTGTTTTAAAGTATCATCCAACCTGAAGCTGGAGATTCTTAGCTTTAAAATTAATTAAACTCTTCTCTTTTTAGGAGGACGACATCCGTTGTGAGGAAGTGGAGTAATATCTTTAATAGATGTTACTTCGATACCTGCTACTTGCAAAGTTCTGATTGCAGATTCACGACCTGAACCCGGACCTTTTACAAATACTTCAACTTTACGTAAACCTAAATCAAACGCAACTTTACCACAATCTGAAGCTGCTTGACCAGCCGCATATGGTGTGTTCTTTTTAGAACCTTTAAAGCCCATTTTACCAGCAGAAGACCATGAAATAGTCTGTCCGTTGTTGTTTGTTAAGGTAACGATAATGTTGTTGAAAGTAGCATTGATATGCGCCTGACCAACAGACTCAATTACAACGATACGTTTTTTTGTTACTTTTTTACTCTTAGCCATTTTATCTTTTAGATTTTAGATATGAGACTTGAGATATGAGACTTTCTCTACCCCGACACTCAGTATCCTACTTTTTATCTTTTATTCCAGATTTGAGCAGATTTTAAAGATATGGTGCTCACATCTAAAATCTCATATCTCATATCTATCTATTACTTAGTAGCTTTTTTCTTGTTAGCAACTGTTTTTCTCTTACCCTTACGAGTACGTGAGTTGTTTTTAGTACGTTGACCACGAGAAGGTAAACCTTTTCTGTGACGTAAACCACGGTAACAACCAATATCCATTAAACGTTTGATGTTTAACTGAACCTCTGAGCGTAAAGCACCTTCTACTTTAATCTCATCGTTAATCATTGTACGGATAGCTGATAACTCATCATCAGACCAGTCTTGTACTTTTTTGTTCAAGTCGATACCTGCTGTAGTTAATATACGTTGTGCAGTTGTTCTGCCAATTCCGTAGATATAGGTTAAACCGATCTCTCCTCTTTTGTTTCTTGGTAAATCAATACCTGAAATCCTTGCCATATTTATTTATTTTTTGAGTAACTCCGAACGGCGGGCCACCGTTGTGCGGTTCATTACAATATTTTTAATTACCCTTGACGTTGCTTGTATTTAGGATTTTTCTTGTTGATTACGTAAAGTTTACCTTTACGGCGAATAATCTTACAATCAGCGCTACGTTTTTTAATTGATGATCTAACTTTCATTTTATTTGTATCTATAAGTAATGCGTCCCTTTGTTAAATCATAAGGAGACATTTCCAATTTAACTTTATCTCCAGGAAGAATTTTGATGTAGTGCATCCTCATCTTTCCTGAAATATGCGCAATAATCTCATGCCCGTTCTCGAGTTCTACCCGGAACATCGCATTGGATAATGCTTCTCTTATTACTCCGTCTTGTTCAATTGAGGCTTGTTTAGCCATATTTTATTGATTGTTACTTAATTAGCTGCTTCTAAACAGGGTTGCAAAATTAAATAAAAAATTTTAATTATTTATTTTTTTTGTTGTAAAACTTCTTCTATTATAGAAAACGTTGATAAAACATCTGCTTTGCCCTTTTTTACGGCTACTGTGTGTTCAAAATGTGCCGATGGTTTATTGTCTTTACTGGTTACCGTCCATCCATCGTTATGGAATTTAACACCGGCCACGCCTGCATTGATCATGGGTTCTATCGCAATTACCATTCCTTCTTCAAGTTTTGGCCCTGCACCACGTTTCCCATAATTCGGAACTTCTGGTTTCTCATGAAGTTTTACACCAACACCGTGCCCAACAAGCTCTCTTACTACACCAAATCCATTAGCTTCTGCATACTGCTGAACAGCGAAACCGATATCACCGATACGCATACCAACAACAGCTTTTTCTATCCCCAATTCCAGGCAACGTTTAGTAACCTCAACCAACTTCTGTTTTTCGGCATCAATTTCTCCGATAGAGAAAGTATAGGCCGAATCGCCAAAGTAATTGTTTTTAATTACCCCACAATCAACTGAAATTAAATCGCCTTCCTGGATTACGTATTCGCTTGGAAAACCATGAACAACCTGTTCATTTGGCGAAATACATAAAGAATTAGGGAAACCATTATAGTTTAAAAATGCCGGAATCGCTCCATGGTCACTTATAAACTCGTAGGCTAGTTTATCTAACTGAATAGTAGTCATGCCTGCTTTTATCACCTTGGCCACTTCGACCAAAGTTTTAGAAACAAGCATGGAACTTTCTCTTATTAACTCGATCTCCTCAAGAGATTTGTAATAAATTTTAGACATTCGTTACACTACAACGCTGCGTTGCTACTTGCAGCAGGAACGCCTGTTCTGCCAGTAACTCTACCCGTTTTCATCAAACCATCGTAATGGCGCATCAATAAATAACTTTCGATCTGCTGTAAAGTATCCAATACAACACCAACTAAAATCAATAAAGAAGTACCACCGAAGAAGTGCGCAAACTCTTGTTTAATGCCGAACTTAACCGCTAACGAAGGTAAAATAGCAATGATCGCTAAAAATACTGCACCTGGGAAAGTGATTTTAGAAATTACATCATCAATAAAAGTTGATGTTGCAAAACCCGGTTTAACGCCTGGGATAAAACCACCGTTTTTCTTCATATCGTCGCTCATTTGAGTCGGATTAACTGTAATTGCAGTATAGAAGAAAGTAAATGCGATAATTAAAAATGCGAACGTTAAGCTATAAGCCAACGAAGTTGTGTTGCTGAACTGGATCAACCAAGAACCTTGTAATGAAGGAACAAACTGCATTAAAGCACCTGGAATAAACATTAACGCTTGAGCGAAAATGATCGGCATAACACCAGCAGCATTTACCTTTAAAGGAATGTACTGACGGACACCACCAAACTGGCGGTTACCAACTATTTTCTTTGCGTACTGTACAGGTACTTTACGTACACCTTGAACAATTAAAATGGTAAACATTACCACAGCAAATAATGCAACGATCTCTAAAACCAATGCAACCGGGCCTCCACCTTCACTAGATGAGCCTACACGTGCACTAAATTCTTGAGAAATTGCAACTGGTAAACGGGCAATAATACCAACCATAATGATTAGTGATGTACCGTTACCAATACCTTTATCAGTAATTTTTTCGCCCAACCACATTACAAATAATGTACCTGCTGTTAATACAAACGTAGATAACACTAAGAATAAAGTATTTGGCAATAAAATAGCTTCTGCGGGAACTTGCGTTTTAACGTAACCAACAGATTGAACGATTGTGATCGCTACCGTTAGGTAACGGGTAATCTGGTTCATTTTCTTTCTACCACTTTCGCCCTCTTTCTGCATTTTTTGGAAAGAAGGAACAGCAATACCCAATAGTTGCACCACAATCGATGCAGAGATATAAGGCATTACCCCCAACGCTAAAATAGACACACGAGAGAAAGAACCTCCGGCAAACATATCTAGTAAGCCTAAGATTCCTGATTTTTCGTTATTGCCTAAAGCAGTTGGATCTACACCTGGTAAAACCACGTGAGATACGAAACGGTATACCAAAAGAATTAAGAGCGTAAACAATATACGCTCTTTTAATTCCTGAATTTTCCAGATATTACTTAAAGTAGTAAATAGCTTCTTCATTTAATAATTACAATTTTACAATAGAACCACCTGCAGCTTCAATAGCTTTTTGTGCGGTTGCAGAGAACGCATGTGCTGTAATTTCTAGCTTTGCTTTAACTTCACCACGACCTAAAATTTTAACCAAGTCGTTTTTAGAAGCTAAACCATGTGCTTGTAAAGCAGCGAAATCGATAGTTGTTAAGCTGTGTTTTTCAGCTAAAGCTTGTAAAACATCTAAGTTTACACCAACATATTCTGTACGGTTGATTGGTTTGAAACCAACTTTAGGCACACGACGTTGTAAAGGCATTTGACCACCTTCGAAACCGATTTTGGTTTTGTGACCTGAACGAGAACCCGCACCTTTGTGACCACGAGTTGAAGTACCGCCACGACCAGAACCTGTACCACGACCAATTCTTTTGCTGTTTTTTGTAGAACCTACTGCAGGTTTTAAATTACTTAAATTCATTTTTTTGAATTTGTGTTGCCCTTCGCTTTCACTAAACAGGTACAACGATTAAACATATATAAAGGTAGTACCGGCTTTTACCCATACTACCTTTAAAACTTTTACTAGATTGCTTCGATTGCTACCAAATGGTTCACTTTGCGAACCATACCGATAATTTGTGGAGTAGCTTCAACCTCAACACTTTGGTTCATTTTAGATAAACCCAAAGCCTGAACGGTTCTTTTTTGGCGCTCGCTTCTGTCGATAACGCTTTTTACTTGTGTTATTTTGATCTTAGCCATGATATTATCCGTTAAATACTTTGTTTAAATCTATACCACGAGTTTGAGCTACTGTATAAGCATCACGCATTTTAGTTAATGCATCAACAGTTGCTTTTACCACGTTGTGTGGGTTAGATGATCCTTTAGATTTTGCCAATACGTTATGCACGCCAGCACTCTCTAATACAGCACGCATCGCACCACCAGCAATTACTCCGGTACCTACTGCAGCTGGTTTGATTAAAACAAAACCACCTGAGAATTTACCGATTTGCTCGTGAGGAACAGTACCGTTTAAAATTGGAACTTTTACCAAGTTCTTTTTAGCATCATCCACACCTTTAGCGATTGCTTCAGTTACCTCTTTCGCTTTACCTAAACCGAAACCAACAACACCGTTTTCATCACCTACAACAACAATTGCTGAGAAGCTGAAAGTACGGCCACCTTTGGTTACTTTGGCAACGCGTTGTATACTAACCAAACGATCCTTTAATTCGATATCGGTGGTTTTTACTCTTTTTATATTAATAGTTGACATCTTACTTTTTCTTCAGATTAAAATACTAAACCAGCTTCGCGGGCACCCTCTGCCAACGATTTTACACGACCGTGGTATAAATAGCCATTTCTATCGAAAACAACTTCTTTAACACCTGCAGCGATTGCTTTTTCGGCAACTAATTTGCCTACCGCAACCGACTGATCGCTTTTGTTTCCAGTACCAGTAAAATCTTTCGATAATGATGATGCTGATGCTATTGTTTTACCGGTTACATCGTTAATTACCTGCGCATAAATCCCTTTATTGCTTCTATATACAGATAACCTTGGACGTTCTTCCGAACCGGTAAGTCTTTTTCTGATCCCTTTTTTAATACGATCTCTTCTTGATAATTTTTTACCTGCCATGATTACTATTTTTTAGATGCTGATTTACCTGCTTTTCTTCTTAACACTTCACCTACAAACTTGATACCTTTACCTTTATATGGCTCTGGTGCACGTAACGAACGGATTTTCGCTGCTACCTGACCGATCAATTGTTTGTCAATACTTTCTAAAATGATTTTAGGCGTTTGACCTTTTTCTGAAGATGTAGTTACTTTAATCTCTTCTGGTAACTGAAATACATAATGGTGAGAATAACCTAAAACTAGATCTAGTGTATTACCTTGGTTTGTAGCACGGTAACCAACACCTACTAATTCTTGAGTTAATTTATAACCTTCTGTAACACCAACAACCATGTTGTTAAGCAATGAGCGATATAAACCGTGTAATGCTTTGTGTTTCTTTTGTTCTGAAGGACGTTGAACTGTTAAAATTCCGTCTTCCTGACTTACAGTGATATCTGTATCAACTGCTTGAGTTAATTCACCTTTAGGACCTTTTACAGTTACTACGTTATCTTTTGATACGGTAATTGTAACACCTGCAGGGATTGTAATTGGGGCTTTTCCTATTCTTGACATTGTGCTGTTCTCCTAATATTAATAAACGTGACACAATACCTCACCACCAATGTTTAATTTGGCTGCTTCTTTATCGGTCATTACACCTTTAGAAGTAGATAAGATTGCGATACCTAAACCGTTTAATACTCTTGGCATATTTTCAACACCAGCATAGTTTCTCAAACCTGGTTTACTTACTCGCACTAATGTACGAATAGCAGGAACTTTAGTAATTGGATTGTATTTCAAAGCAATTTTAATGGTGCCTTGAACTGTAGTATCTTCAAACTTGTAGTTCGCGATGTAACCTTTGTCAAAAAGAACTTTAGTAATTTCTTTTTTAAGGTTTGATGCAGGAATTTCTACAACACGGTGGTTGGCCTTAATGGCATTCCTTACTCTTGTTAAATAATCTGCTATTGGATCTGTATTCATTTTTTATTGTTTTTGATAGTGGTTTCCTTCTGCTACCCAGCTGTGGGACCTGCTACCGGTTAAAATTCTTTTTTTTAGTATATAGACATAAGTATCAAGTATCAAAAAACCAATCTGGTCTTGATACTTGATACTAAATACTTTATACTAGTTGCATTACCAAGATGCTTTTTTAACACCTGGTATTTTACCGTCTAGTGCCATCTGGCGGAACGTTACCCTTGAAATACCAAAGGTACGCATATATCCGCGAGGGCGACCAGTTAATTTACAACGGTTGTGTAAACGTACCGGAGATGAGTTTTTAGGTAATTTATCTAAACCCTCGAAATCTCCTGCAGCTTTTAATACTGCACGTTTTTCAGCGTATCTAGCTACCAATTTTTGGCGCTTAACTTCGCGTGCTTTTACACCTTCTTTTGCCATTATTCTGCTGTTTTTTGATTTTTAAATGGTAATCCGAATTGTTTCAATAACTCAAGCGCTTCAACGTCAGATTTTGCCGAAGTTACGAAAGTTATATCCATACCTAAAATTTTATTGATTTTATCGATATTAATCTCAGGGAAGATGATTTGCTCAGTAACACCTAATGTATAGTTACCTTTTCCATCAAATCCTTTATCATTAATACCTTTGAAATCGCGGATACGAGGCAAAGCTACAGAGATCAAACGATCTAAGAACTCGTACATGTTGTTATCGCGTAGCGTAACACGCACACCTACTGGCATACCTTTACGTAATTTAAAGTTAGAGATATCTTTCTTTGAATTTGCCGGAACCGCTTGCTGACCAGTAATGGTAGTCAACTCAACGATAGTGGTATCCATAATTTTCTTATCAGTAACAGAAAAACGACCAACACCCTGATTGATACAGATTTTTTCCAATTTAGGAACCTGCATTACAGTTTTGTACTGAAATTTTTCTTTTAGTGCATTTACAACTTCTTCTTTGTATTTGCTTTTTAATCTAGGTGTAGCCATTATTTAATCTCCTCTCCTGAAATTTTAGCAACTCTAACTAATTTACCATCTGCGTTAAGTTTACGACCTACGCGGGTAGCTTTACCAGATTTTGGATCAACCAACATCAAGTTAGAAATGTGAAGAGCAGCTTCTTTTTTAATAATACCACCGTTTGGATTAGCAGCATTTGGTTTAGTATGTTTAGATACTAAGTTAATGCCTTCCACAATGGCTCTGTTTTTATCTATAAGTACTGAAAGTACTTTTCCTTGTTGACCTTTTGAATCGCCAGCAATGACTTTAACTAAATCTCCTGTGCGGATTTTAAGTTTTGATGGTGTATTTACTTTGTTTCCCATTTTATAATACCTCCGGTGCTAATGATACAATTTTCATGAATTGTTTTTCACGTAGTTCTCTCGCAACCGGGCCAAAGATACGTGTACCTCTTGGCTCATCCTGTGCGTTCAATAATACAGCAGCATTATCGTCAAAACGGATATAAGAACCATCTTTACGACGGATTTCTTTTTTAGTTCTTACAACAACTGCTTTAGAAACTGTACCTTTTTTAATGTTACCTGAAGGTAACGCGCTTTTTACGGTAACAACTACTTTATCACCAATTGAAGCATAACGTTTGCCGGTTCCACCTAGCACGCGAATTACTAATACTTCTTTTGCGCCGCTGTTATCAGCAACGTTTAATCTCGATTCCTGTTGTACCATCTTATTTAGCTCTTTCTAAAATTTGTACCAATCTCCAGTTCTTGTTTTTACTCAAAGGACGAGTTTCCATAATCAATACTGTATCACCGATACCGCATTCGTTTTTCTCGTCGTGAGCCATAAATTTGGTAGTTTTCTTTACGAACTTACCATAAATCGGGTGTTTTACTTTACGTTCCACGCTCACTACAACAGATTTATCCATCTTGTTGCTTACCACTAACCCGGTTCTTGTTTTTCTTAATTGTCTTTCCATGTCGACTCTCAAATTATTTAGTTTCAGTAGCTGACTCAGTGTTTTTCACTTTAGTCAACGCAGTGTTTAAACGGGCTATGTCTTTCCTTACTTTTGCAATGCGTGAAGGATTTTCGATAGCTGAAATAGTGTGAGCGAACTTCAATTTTGATAAGTTCTCTTTTTCTTCCGCAATCTTAGCTACTAATTCTTCTTTTGAAAGCCCTGTGATTTCTGAATTTTTCATTTTTCTTTTTCTTTTACGTTGAGTGTAGCGGTTATAATAAACAAGTATTTACAACATTCACCTCAACACTTTACTATGCTTCTACGTAATCTCTACGTACTACGAATTTGGTTTGGATCGGTAATTTCTGAGCTGCTAAACGCAATGCTTCTTTAGCAACTTCTAAAGGCACACCTTCAGCTTCGAAAATTACGCGTCCTGGTCTTACAACTGCTACCCAATACTCAGGAGCACCTTTACCTTTACCCATACGTACCTCAGCAGGTTTTTTAGTTACCGGTTTGTCCGGGAAGATCCTGATCCATACTTGGCCTTCACGTTTCATGAAACGAGTTACGGCAATACGGGCAGCCTCTATCTGACGACTTGTGATCCAAGTAGCTTCTAGAGATTTGATACCGAAAGATCCGAATGCTAACTCAGCTCCACGAGAAGCTAAACCCTTCATTCTGCCTTTTTGCATCTTCCTGAACTTCGTTCTTTTTGGCTGTAACATTTTATTTTGTTCTAATCGTTAAACGATGTTAATAAATCAATTATTTACGAGGACCTCTGTTAGCGCCTGCGCCACCACCTCTGTTTGCACCACCTTGGCCTGGACCACGACCACCGCCTTGGTTTCCACCACGTCTGTCGTTACCACCGCCACGGTTATCTCTTCCACCACCACGGTTATCTCTTCCACCGAAAGCTGGTTTATCTGATGCGCCTTTTGGACCGTTGTTTGTTGCACCAATGTTTGGAGACAAATCACGTTTTCCATAAACCTCACCTTTACAGATCCAAACTTTAACACCTATTTTACCATAAGTAGTTAAGGCTTCAGCTAAAGCGTAGTCGATATCAGCACGGAATGTATGCAAAGGCACTCTTCCTTCTTTGTACTGCTCAGTACGTGCCATCTCAGCACCACCTAAACGACCAGAAGTCATGATTTTGATACCCTCAGCACCCATACGCATGGTTGATGCGATAGAAGATTTCATTGCTCTACGGAATGAGATCCTTGCTTCTAATTGTTTTGCAACACCTTCTGCAACTAATTGTGCATCAAGCTCTGGGCGTTTAATTTCGAAGATGTTAATTTGAATTTCCTTTTTAGTTAATTTCTTTAACTCTTCTTTAATTTTATCAACCTCAGCACCTGCTTTACCGATTACGATACCTGGACGAGCTGTGTGGATAGTTACCGTGATACGTTTTAACGTACGCTCGATTACTACTTTTGCAACACCGCCTTTAGCGATACGGGCAGAAAGGTATTTTCTTATTTTCTCATCTTCAACTAATTTATCGGAGTAGTTGTTGCCACCGAACCAGTTAGAATCCCATCCTTTGATGATACCTAACCTGTTACCTATTGGATTTGCTTTTTGTCCCATTTCCTAAAATTAGTTTTGAGTTGTTTCTGTACTTTTACTATCTACAATCAGCGTTACGTGGTTAGAACGTTTACGAATTCTATATCCACGGCCTTGAGGAGCTGGACGTAAGCGTTTCAACTGACGGCCACCATCAACCATAACTGTTTTTACAAAAAGTTGGTTTTCTTCAGGGCGAGCACCTTCATTTTTAGATTCCCAGTTTTTGATAGCAGATAATAATAATTTCTCAACTCTTATTGCTGCTTCTTTATTGGTAAACTTTAAAATGCTTAATGCTTTTTCTACACGTTCACCTCTGATAAGATCTACAACCAAACGCATCTTACGCGGTGAGGTTGGACAATTGTTTAATTTTGCTATTGCTTCCATTGTCTAATTATTTTTTCTTTTCAGCGTGTCCTCTGAATGTTCTGGTTGGAGCAAATTCTCCCAACTTGTGACCAACCATGTTTTCTGTTACGTACACAGGGATAAATTTATTTCCGTTGTGTACAGCAAATGTATGATTCACGAAATCTGGTGATATCATTGATCTGCGAGACCAAGTTTTGATTACAGACTTTTTGCCTGAATCATTCATAGAGTTTACTTTTTTCTCTACGTTATGGTCAATATAAGGTCCTTTTTTTATCGAACGAGCCATTATTTCTTCCTTCTCTCTATGATGTAACGATTAGAATATTTTTTAAGTTCTCTGGTTTTGAAGCCTTTAGCTAAAACACCATTTCTTGAACGTGGGTGACCACCTGATGATCTACCTTCACCACCACCCATTGGGTGATCGACAGGGTTCATCGCTACCGGTCTAGTTCTCGGACGACGGCCCAACCAACGTTTACGACCAGCTTTACCTAATACTTCGTTTGCATGATCTGAGTTAGATACAGCACCGATAGTAGCAAGACAAGTAGTCAAGATTAAACGGGTTTCGCCTGAAGGCATTTTTAAAGTAGCATATTTACCATCGCGGGCAGCTAATTGTGCGTAAGCACCTGCACTACGAGCTAATTGTGCTCCTTTTCCAGGATGGATCTCTACGTTGTGTACGATAGAACCTAATGGAATGTTCGATAATTTTAAAGTGTTACCTACTTCTGGTGTTGCTTTGTCGCCCGATAATAATACCGAACCAACTTGCAATCCTTCAGGAGCGATGATATAACGCTTCTCGCCATCTGCATAGTGTAATAATGCGATGCGGGCAGTACGGTTTGGATCGTATTCAACAGTAGCTACTGTTGCAGGAATATCGAATTTATCGCGTTTGAAGTCGATTAAACGATATGATTTTTTGTGACCACCGCCCATGTAGCGCATAGTCATTTTTCCTGTGTTGTTACGTCCACCAGACTTTTTTGATGATACAACCAATGATTTTTCGGGCTTGGTTGCTGTAATCTCCGTAAAACTAGCACCAACTCTGAAGCGGGTACCTGGAGTAACTGGTTTAAATTTTCTTAAGCCCATAGTTATAATGAATTATTAAATTAAAGGGTTGCGTAATAATCTATTGTTTCGCCGTCTTTTAACGTTACGATTGCTTTTTTGTATTTCGGGCTACGGCCAGATACAAAACCTGCTTTAGTGTAACGAGATTTAGCTTTTCCATCAACAACCATTGTGTTAACTGCAACGATGGTTACACCGTACAATTTCTCAATTGCTTGTTTAATCTGGATTTTGTTAGCCTTGTGGTTAACGCTAAATGTGAAACGGTTAGATTTCTCAGTTAAAGCTGAAGCTTTTTCGGTTAATATTGGTTTTTTTAAAATTTCCATATTATTTGGCAAACGCCTCCTCCAAAGTTTTAACAGAATCAGCAGTTAACACAAGTACACCAGCGTTTAATACATCATAAGTATTTAAATCTGCTGCCGAGATTACTTTAGTTTTCTGAATGTTTCTGCTTGATAAATAGATATTATTATTTTGCGCAGGTAAAACCAATAAAGTTTTTTGAGTACCTACGTTTAACGCAGCCAATAAACTTGTATAGTTTTTAGTTTTAGCTGTATCGAAGTTGAAATCTTCTAAAACTACCACGTTGTTGTCTTTCGCTTTATAAGCCAAAGCAGATTTACGTGCTAATGATTTTAATTTCTTGTTCAATTTAAAGCTATAATCACGTGGCTGAGGACCGAAAACACGACCACCACCGTTAAATAACGGAGATTTAATGCTACCAGCACGGGCACCACCTGTACCTTTTTGTTTGTATAGTTTACGAGTTGAACCAGCAATCTCATTACGTTGTTTAGATTTGTGAGTACCTTGACGTTGGTTAGCCAAATACTGTTTTACATCTAAATAAATCGCGTGGTCGTTAGGCTCGATACCAAATACCGATTCAGGAAGTTGCACCTTGGCACCTGTTTCTTTACCTGAAATGTTTAATACTTTAACTTCCATCTGATTACTTGTCTAAGATTACGTAAGAACCTTTAGCTCCTGGAATGGAACCACTAACTACTAATAAGTTTTGCTCAGCATAAACTTTCAAAACTTGTAAGTTCTGAACTTTTACCCTGTCTCCACCTGTTCTTCCAGCCATGCGCATTCCTTTGAATACACGTGAAGGGAATGACGATGCTCCCAATGAACCTGGGGCACGTAAACGGTTATGCTGACCGTGAGTCTGCATACCAACACCGGCAAATCCGTGGCGTTTTACAACACCTTGAAAACCTTTACCTTTTGAGGTACCTACAACATCAACAAAATCGCCTTCTGCGAAAGAATCAACCGTTACTACATCACCTAAATTAAGTGAAGTTGTAAACGAATCGAATTCTACCAGCTTGCGTTTCGGAGTTGTGTTTGCTTTCGCGAAATGGCCTTTCAATGGTTGAGTTGTGTTTTTCTCTTTTTTCTCATCGTAACCCAACTGGATTGATGAATAACCATCTACTTCTTCGGTTTTTACCTGTGTAACTACACAAGGTCCAGCCTCGATTACCGTACAAGGAATGTTTCTTCCTTCGGCATCAAAGATACTGGTCATTCCTACTTTTTTTCCAATAATTCCTGACATTTTATCTTTTCTTTTTAACACCCATCGAAGCAGTAGGGCTTCGTTCAAGGTGGTTGTACATCCCCCGAAAGGGACGGCAAAGATAGGCAAGAAATATTAATTTTCAAATAGTTAGCCAAATATTTTTTCAAATAAATTGCTGATATGATGGGATTTAACTAAAAAAGAGATGTTAATGTGCTAGAGCATTGCTTAAACCAACACTTACAAATTTGATTAAAAGTACTTTAGCTGCATTTTTACGTTCAAATAGCCCTTGATTATGCAGATTATATAGGCTATTTTTATTGACCTTTCATTTCTTCTTTAACTGCTTGCATAACACAAAATATCGCATTTTCATTACACTCGTATGCAAATATGTCATCTATTAGCCGATCACTACAGACAATTGCATTTTTAAAATCACCTTTCTCCACAAAATAGTGGCATAATGCCGAATAAAAAAACATAAATTCACCCTCAGAAAAAGCTGTTCTTTGTGGAAAGGCTTGATTAAGATAATATTGATTGTTTAATAATTTAAGTCCTCTATCTAATTCTTTATCTACCATTGCAGCATGCGCAACAAAAATTCTTAGGTATAAAAAATCAGGAAAGAGCCCCATTCCTTTTTTGGCTAGTTCATCGGCCTCGTGGTTAAGGCGTGCCAATTTATATTGTAAAAACAATTCTAAATACAGATAAGGGTTACTCGGGTTTTCGGCTAAAAGAACTTGTATGTGAGCGATACTCTCGTCTGATTTTTCTTCAAAAACAGACTCATGCAAATCAACACACTCGGTTATTTCTTCTTCAAGGTAATCATCAATACTATAAGAATTAGCTCCCACAATTTCATTTAAAATCTCGTCCAAAAGGTTTTCATCTAAATTAAATGCGCCCTTCTCACTCACCAAATTATTATATGCTCCTGTTAAAGTAAAATAGATTTGCTTAAAACTTTTTTCTGAGTTGCCATCTGATAATAATTCATCATCTTCAAACTCATTATCATCACTAGAAAATAGATAATTACCAGACCCCAAATTTTTGTCTAATGTGGCCAATATTTGATTTACTTTTGCGGGATTGTCGTTAGGTCCAACATAATAGGCCGGAACGCCACCTTCTCCGAATTCTATATCAATTAACGGAATGCTATCATCATCTTCTTCAAGAATAAATTGGGTTATTGCCCAATCTTTATGCGGCTTAAAGCCACAATCATTAGCAAAAGCTTCCGCACCATAGATGATGTTATGTAACTTATTATACTCTATTTCACCACCCTGTATGTAATCTACAAAATCTTCCAGTTCTTCTTCTGATACATTGAACTTAAAAGTAGTATCCTTAACCCCTAAACATTTCAGATCCACAAGATATATACCTAAGGTAAAATTCCCATTAGTATGTTTGCGGCTAACCAATGTGTTTGCAAGGCCTGTTTCCTCCCAATCGAAAGTGATGTAACACTTCCCAAGTTGTAATTCCCTAGCACGGGTTTTTATAAAATTTTCAGGTTTTTGAAACAATTGAACGACTTTTCCAGATTTTGCCATTAGATTTTTTTGAACACAATTTTAAGCGTTTAAAACCAAATCTTAAAAATTTTTTGATAAAATAATCTTAAAAGCAGTTTAATGCGCTAAACCGCCATTTAAACTGATGGTTATTATCGCCAAAATGATAAATCCGATCAGTACATATAGGTAATCTCGTTCGATTAAAAAGCTAAAAATGGCGAAAACAATGCGTGCTATCGGCGTAAAAATGAGCATCAGGATTCCAAACTGCACAATGGCATCGCCCTGAAAAGTAGATACCCCCTTAAATATGGCTACTATGGAAGAAAACTTGCTTAGCTCGGGTTTAAAAACTTTATAATCTATAATAGCGCCTTTGTTATGGATCAGGAAAATGGCGCCGCCTATTAACACAATACTCATCGAAATGATTACACCTGCACGCAAAAGTGTACCCAGAATTAGCTGAATATCTTTGTCGTTTATCTTTTCCTTTTCTGCAGTATTCATTATAAGCCGCTTATTCCTTTATATATCATCTGGAGTGCTAAAAAAGCAATCACTACAGCAAATACAATTTTTAGTTTCCCGGTATTCGTTTTCAACAATATTTTAGAACCAATGTTTGCGCCGGTTAAAACACCAATACAAACCGGCATGGCGATTCCAGGATCAATCTGACCACGGTGCAGATAAACCACAGCACTGGCAGCAGCAGTAACCCCCATCATAAAATTACTGGTTGTTGTTGATACCTTAAATGGCAAACGCATAATGTTATCCATCGCGATTACTTTTAATGCCCCACTCCCAATACCCAGCAAACCCGATAATGTTCCGGCAAAAAGCATCATTAAAAAACCACCCGGAACATGCTTTACCGCATATGGATGATCTACCCCTTTATCCGGATAAGATCCATTGAGTTTAAAAAAATTGGCCCATTTATCGGTATTGTCTAAAGTAGTATGATCTACCTTTTTCTTTAGCGTCATGATGGCCGAAAAAATCAGGATACAACCAAATAGAATAGCAATATAATTAGCATTGAGATAAACGGCCACAATTGCACCGCACACCGCTCCTATTGTGGTAGCGATTTCTAAAAACATCCCAATTCGGATATTGGTAATCCCTTCTTTTACATAAGCTGCTGCCGAACCCGAAGAGGTGGCAATAACAGAAACAATTGATGCACCTATAGCATAATGGATATCAACCCCTAAAGCTAAAGTGAGCAATGGAATAATAATTACTCCCCCACCCAAGCCCGTCAGCGAGCCCAATAATCCGGCTAAAAAAGCACCTAATAAAATGATAATGGTAAACAGCAATACCGACATGCGGGCAAATATAATGCACTCTTTTTGGGTAAACGAAGAATTAAGGGAATAAAATAAAGTCTATATGTTATATGGGTAAATAGAATTTTGAAGCAATGATTGAATGAGTGAATATAGCATCTGCCCATTCAATAATTCTCTCGTTCAAAATTCAACCATTAACTATGACTTGTAATGAAGCTTACTTTCCTTATTTAAATCAACAGCCCGAAAACTTTCAAGTAGTTCGAAAGCAATTTGCCGAACAGTTTCGGGTATTGGGTCGATAGTTGATTTGTTGCCTTCGGCATCTTTTACCGTCCAGCCTGAAGTATTAAGCAACAATGAACTGGAACTGGCCAACGATTTAATTATTTTAGCCCTCGTAAAAGCAATCCCGTCCGAATCAACAATCACTTTTTTATTGTTCCACCAGTTTTCTTGCGATACCCTTACTAAAACAGAACGGTCTAACCCAGCAACATACGCCCACCCCCTTTCCGGCACGATGTGCCAGTTTCAACAAGCCGATAAAATTAGTAAGGCTCTTGAAATCATAAATCTGCGAACTGCAATACATATCGAGATGACTTAATTTAAGCTGACTTACCAATGCTTTTGCTTGATCGGAGTTATGGAAAATCACGACGATTTTTTCGGCAATTGCCGGAATAACAACATCAGTTCCTTTATCGTACTCCCCACAAAGTATTTCTATCTCTATTAATTGTTGTTGCAACAACGAAACCAGCTCAGGTTTATTCAGAATGATCTTCATCCCTAATAGTTACTTGCCTAATCGCTTAATCATTTCCGCACTTAAATCTCTTCCATCATTTAAACGGTTGGCAAAGAATGATTTGGCCGCTTCGAAATGTTCTTTGTAACCTTTTAAATCGCCATAGCCAATAATCGATGCCCATTCGTGCACCGCGGTGTGGAATTCTAAATCATCACCACGGATAGATTTATCATATAAAGCAGTATTAATCGACTCCTCTAGCATTGCTTCATTTTTGAAAAGATATTCGGCAATGCCCAGCCTCAATTTAAAAGGTGGCGTTTGGCAGATCAGGTTATCGTAAGGGTTTACGCCCATTTTATACCAGGCATATACCATGCTCAGCAAACTTAAATGCGAATTTGGTTTCTGTTTATGGCTGGCATCCGATAGGCTGAATTCTTTCATGATGTTATCATCCAACAGTAAAAGCGAACGGCTTTCATGAAAAACGAAATCTCGGGCCGCATAAATCTTTTCCCTAAACTCCGCCTCATTCTCGCAGATCATCAGCTTAAACAGTTCCGATTCGGCCTGTGCATAATATTTTACCTGTTTCTGAGCATAAGGATTTAAAATGGCCAAACCAGCATAAATGTGCGATTTGTAACTAAAAATTCTCAGCGTGGTCAAAATTTTCACGTTATCGATTCCACCCGCATATGCTGGATTATCCCAGGGGAAAAAACCCGCATTTTTCCATGCTGAGCCCATGCTTTCGAACCCCATGTGTGTTACCGCCTGTGTATCGGCCACAATGCGGTCGTGCTCCCTATAATCGTCCATTTCAATAATGTTCGATTTTAAAGATTTATAAATTTCTAAAGCTTTAGCATAAACAGCATCTGTAGCACGGTGACGTACCACTACAAGTGTTTGCCCTTCCGGACTAAATGCCGGACCATGCAAAGAATGGCAGGTTACAATCTGGGTATCCTCTGGAAGGTGTTTTTCGAAAGCAGCAATTTCAGGATGTTTAACCGAGGTTTGTCCGGCAACTATGGCACCATATTTTGTTGAGCGGGCAAAAGCAGCTACCACCTCATCAATTTTTTCGGCTTCAACGCAATAGATAATAAAGTCTGATTTACGGGCAACCTCATGGCCATCGATTAAAACTTCGATTCCTTTAGGTTCCAGCTCATTTTTTAAATCTGTAAAACGTAAGGGCATATCTGCCCCACATACCTTATAACCAGCGTTTATGAACGATAGTGCATACAATTTGCCCATATCGCCCAAACCAATAATTCCTATTTGCATGAAACAAATGTAACCTATCGCAAATAAATTTATAATAAAACTTAGATAAAATTGTTATTTAGAATGTTAAACCAAAACAATTTTATCGATTTGCCAAAACCTTAAACAAAATTTATTAACCGGAAAATAGATAAAAATGTAGTTTTACATTCTAACACCTATATTTAAACTATGCAGAAAATTAAACACACCCTATTGTTTTTAGGCGCTATGCTATTTTTAAACGTTGCGTTTGGGCAAACTTTACCAGACACTACGAAAAATACCGATCCATCTCTAAATGGCCAGTATCAGTTCATGTTAAAGAAATCTAAAAGCTTCAACGGCGCAAGACTGATCAATCCATCACGGTTATCGTCCTTATGGAAAAGCGTTAGTGATACACTAAGAAAAGAACGCAAGCAGCTGCAAGAAGCCCGTCAGGAAATTAAAGCACAGGCCGATAACATTTCGAGCTTAAAAGGCGAAGTAAATGGAAAAGAAAGTTCGCTGGCTAATGCCAATGCAGCCGTTAACGAAATTAAATTTTTAGGCATATCCTTCAATAAAGGCACCTATAATACCATTGTTTGGGCTATTATCATTGTACTGGGGGTAGGTTTGGCCTTTGTAATTTTCCAATCGGATAAATTAAGGCACGAAGCGAAGTACAGAACCGAGCTTTACCAGGAAGTGGCCGATGAATTTCAGGCACACAAAGTAAAAGCAAAGGATAAAGAAATGAGACTTGCCCGTGAGCTGCAGGACGAACGTAATAAATGGGATGATGGCCGGGGAAGATAACTTAATCCTTCGACAGCTCACCATTGACAGACTTCAATAGAAAAATCGTCATCTCGACCGAAGCAACGCGGAGCGGAGAGATCTTTAAACTAAAGATTATGCAATGAATTAAAATTCAGGATGACATTTTTTTTTATTATAAGTAAAGCAGGGCTAGTAGTACTTCGGTTCCGCTAGCCCCGCCATTCGCTATAATCTTTTTGTGCCCGTCTTCCTGAGTTTATCGAAGGAGCAACAAAAAGGATTTTCGCTACTGTCGGGTTTATTCCAATTATAGCAGCACTATTTTGGTCACCTAAACCCGATCGAAGCAAAATGCCAATTCCTTCAATTGGCAGAAGTATAGTGGGAATATTTTTTACCCAAAAGCTACAGTTTAGGTTTCCGAAGGAAAAGATATTCCCTTTATATTGCGGTATAGATCAACTGCGTACAAATCGGTCATACCCGAAACGAAATCCAATACGCTCTGTATGATAGAATAAATATCAGTCAAATCGGTATGATATTGTTTGGGAATAAGTTTAACCAGTTTTTTATAATAGTGTGTATTGTTATGAATAAGTGCAGGAACAAACTCTTCTAATAAACCGGCCATAATTTTATAACCGGCAACCTCTTTCTGTATAACCGACGAGAAATTGTAGATACGCTCAACAGAAATTTTTTCTACGGCTTTCCAGGCAGAAATATAGGGCTCGGGCAATAAATCGGTTAAACTTTGGTTAAGCTCGCCTTTCAATAATTTTTCTTGTTCCCTAAAAAATATACCTGCACACTGGTTGGTTAACGTATTAATTGCTTTTGCCCTCAACAGACCGATTTTTGCATCGTCGTCTTCATAATCATTTTTCAAACGATCTTCGATGGTGGTAGAGTTGGCAAAAGGCAACAGATAATTCTTTACCTCCTCGTAGGAAAGTATCTTTAAGCGATGTGCATCTTCCAAATCGATGATGCTGTAACAGATATCATCGGCAGCCTCAACCAGATAAACCAGAGGATGGCGCTTGTAAATGAGGTATTCGCCTTCTTCTTTCTCCAAATTGAGCTCTTCTGCGATCTTTTTAAAAGTTTCTTCTTCTGATTGAAAGAAACCGTATTTCTTACGGTGCAGCACTCCCTTTTGTTTACCCGCAATTGAGGCGCAAGGGTATTTTGCAATCGAAGCCAAAGTAGAATAGGTTAACGCATAAGCATCGTTGCCTTTTCCTTTTAGCGGATGGGTAAGGATCCGGATGGCATTTGCATTACCTTCAAAATTAATTAAATCGTGCCACTGCGATTCCTTCATTTCTTTCTGATAAACTTTCCCATCGCCATCGGTAAAATATCGTGAAATAGCTGCTTCTCCCGAGTGCCCAAAGGCTGGGTTTCCCAAATCATGCGCCAGCGCAGCGGCAGCCACGATATTACCCACTTCGTTAATTAAAGGAACATCTTTAATCAGTTGCGGTTGTTGCTCTTCTACACTTTTTAAAAAAATATTAGCCATGGAGCGGGCCACACTGGCAACCTCTAAACTATGCGTTAAACGGTTATGTACAAAAACACTTCCTGGCAATGGGAAAACCTGGGTTTTGTTCTGCAACCTTCTAAAAGGAGACGAAAAAATCAACCGGTCATAATCACGCTGAAAATCAGACCGTGCCCGATCTGTGCTGGCACCATATTGTTCTTGTCCGTATCTCTTATTCGAAAGTAAATATTTCCACTCCATTTATCCCGTTGGCATTTAAAATTTGGCGCAAGTTAAACAAAAGGCGAAAATGGTTAAGCATAAAGCTTCAGGTAAAATTTATATTATATCAATTAAAAGATATTTTTAAATTGGCTACAAAATTAAACAAACAAATAATGAAAAAAATCTTATTAACGCTCGCTATCTTATGCTGCTTTACGGTCTTAACCAAAGCACAATTTGAAGGCTCGAAGCAAATTTTCGAAAGTCCGAAACTAAAGGAGACAATCAAAACACAAAAAATTGTAGCCATCTTACCTTTCGAGGTAAAAATTTCTTACCAGAAACAACCAAAAAATTTCAGCGCAGAAGGAAACAAAAGCCAGGAAGAGTCGATGGCAAGATCAATACAGGCCAGTATGTACACCTTTTTGTTAAGGAAAGCTTCTGATTATACCGTAACTTTCCAGGATGTTGACAAAACAAACATCTTATTAAAAAAAGCAGGTGTTTTAGGTAAGTTAGACGAAACAACTAAAGATGAACTAGCCAAAATACTTGGTGTTGATGCTGTTATCGGTGGGCGTTTTGAAACTGAGCAAACGAAATCTGAAGCTGGTGCAATTGCCTCTGCTGTTTTATTTGGTGGCTTTGGTGGAAAATCTGGAACAGGCACCATGTTCTTAACCATAAACAACGGAGCGGATGGAGAGTTAATGTGGCGTTTCTTTAAAACAATGGACGATTCCATTATGAGCTCTACCGATGATATGGTAGAACGGATGATGCGAAAAATATCACGGAATTTCCCATATAAAAGTTAAAACGAAGAGGCTGTATCATAAAGGCGTTTCACCTCAGATGCTGTCATGTTGAGCCTGTCGAAACACCTTAAAGCGTATTTAAACTGGTCCTTCGACAAGCTCTCCACAGGAGTCCTTTGGACAGGATGACATATATATTTATGATACGGCCTCTTTTTTGTTACTACCTATTTTTTGATTTATCCTGATTCAAACTATTTAGTCTGCGTTCTGTTTATTCATAAAGCTATAATACTATGAAAACGAACATATATAACAAGGAAGAGCATATTGAAGGTTATGTAGGATCAGGTGATGAACAATCAGAAAAATCTGATGTACAAAAAGCTTACGAAGCAGGTAACAACACCGATGTTGTAACCAGTTATGGCAAAGAACCAAGCGAACTGATTAAGGGAAATCCTTTAGCCAAAGACGGCCGGGATAATTCTGGCACGCAAGGTAAAGATTCTCTTAGTGATGACGCCTACAACAGTTCGGATAAAAATCCAACCATTGAGAGTGCTGCAAGCCATACAGGAAGTTCGTCTGATGATTTTAAAACGAATACCAGCATTAATGAGGCTGATGAAAACCATGCTTTAAATACAGGAATATAAACAGATAATTATGGGACTATTAAAATATGCCATTTTAGGTGCAGCAGCCGTATATGGTTTTAAGTATGCCACAAAAAAGCGGATAACTGACGGTAAATCGTTGATTGATGACTTTAAGGAAAAAGTTCCGGAATATGTAGATAGGATTAAGGATTATTCTGAAAAAATAAGACAGGATTATCGTCAGACAAGTGATTTATACTGACAATTAATTGAGTGTAGAAATACACATTAAATTGACATATATCAATATATTAATACCGAACATCTTGTAAATTGACAATAAGTTCTTGAAATTTGCAGCGCCGTAGGATTCACGACAAAGATTAACTAAAAAAATCAGAGACTAACGATTTAAGGGCATTTGCTTCTTGATTAACGCATTTCAGTTGTGGAATCCTAATTAATTTCCATCTACCGGAAAATGCATAAATTTTATAAAGGGATTATTCTGTATGGATAGTCTCTTTATAATTGGATTATAAATCTTTTCCCATCAAACCTTTCTCGTTATTCTTGTTTCTGTTTCCAATGTCTTCACCCTGACTTAAATTCGAATTATTTAAATTTTCATTTACGGCGTGTGTAGGATCATTTTCTGTTTTCAATAAATGTGACTCATCTGGCTGATCTTTACGCTTAAAATCGGCGCGTTTATGTCCATAAGTAGCCTCTCCATTATCCCATTCAATATCTTCCTCATTGCGGTTAATCTCCGAATTAGGGTTTATATTTTTATTTTCACTTATTTCCATAGCCATTTTTTTTTGTAGATACCTCTTATTTAAACAATTGGTACAATAAAAAAGTTTAAGCAGGCATTGCTATATAAATCGCAGCCTTTTGCTTTTTTAACCGGATCTTACCACTAATTTACGGCTACTTTACGCCTTTACTTTGATTTATCGCTGTGCTACTATCCAAATCATCTTTGGTCGATCCATTTTCATCACGATGCTTTGGCGGATTTTCCATTCTGCTTTCTTCCAGTTCAGAAAAATCACCGCCTTTTTGATTGGCCACTTCCCCATGTGAAGAGGGGTTTTCTTTCAATTTTTCTTTGGGATCCGCAAAATCCTGTCCTTCAACTGGTAATCCTTGGTGCGTTTTATCTTCCTTAGCCATATCAGTACAACCAGCTAACGTTGCTTTTGTTTTGAAATTTGAACGCATAAAAAAAGGCCTCGACTTGCATCGAGACCTTTTCTGTTCTTTTAAAATCAATTAAACTTTGATTTCAACTTCAACACCGCTAGGTAATTCAAGTTTCATTAAAGCATCAACTGTTTTAGAGTTAGAGCTATAAATATCCAATAAACGTTTGTAAGCGCATAATTGGAACTGCTCTCTAGCTTTTTTGTTTACGTGTGGAGAACGTAAAACAGTAAAGATTTTTTTTTCTGTAGGAAGTGGAATTGGTCCACTTACAACTGCACCCGTAGGCTTAACAGTTTTTACGATTTTCTCAGCAGATTTATCTACTAAGTTGTAATCGTAAGATTTTAATTTAATTCTGATTCTTTGGCTCATCTTATTTTTAATTGTGGTTTCCTGTTAGAGCTATTAACAACAGAAACCGGATTTATCTTTAACAAGGTGGAGGGTTTAGGGTGTAAGGCTTAGGGTTTAAAACCTTTTGCCTTACGCCTTTTACCTTATACCTTAATTAGTCTTCAGATTTTACTCTTCCTTTAGATTTAGCAACTACTTCATCCTGTACGTTTTTAGGCGCAGCTTCATAGTGGTCAAATTCCATTGTAGAAGTTGCACGGCCTGAAGTGATTGTACGTAACTGCGTTACATAACCAAACATTTCAGAAAGTGGCACAGTAGCTTTAATTACTTGAGATCCATTACGGGTATCCATACCTAATAATTGACCACGACGACGGTTCATATCACCGATAACATCACCCATGTTTTCTTCAGGGGTTAAGATTTCGATTTTCATGATTGGCTCCATCAAAGTAGGTTTACATTTAGGTAAAGCTTCACGATATGCCATACGGGCAGCAAGCTCGAATGATAAAGCATCTGAATCGACTGCGTGGAATGAACCATCAATCAAACGTACTTTCATATCAGGAAGCGGATAACCAGCTAATACACCATTAGCCATTGCAGCAGCAAATCCTTTTTCTACTGAAGGGATAAACTCACGTGGAATTGAACCACCTGTAATTTCGTTTACGAACTGTAAACCACCTTTTTCGAAATCAGCATCTATTGGTGAAATAATCACTTGGATATCGGCAAATTTACCACGACCACCAGATTGTTTTTTATAAGTTTCACGGTGTTGAGTAGTACCAAAAATTGCTTCTTTGTAAGCTACTTGCGGCGCACCTTGGTTAACCTCTACTTTAAATTCGCGTTTTAAACGGTCAATTAAAATATCTAAGTGTAACTCACCCATACCAGAGATAACCGTTTGGCCAGTTTCCTGATCAGTTTGAACTCTGAATGTAGGATCTTCTTCAGCTAATTTAGCTAAGCCCATACCTAATTTATCAACATCAGCTTGAGTTTTAGGCTCAATAGCTAAACCGATAACTGGCTCAGGGAAGTTCATAGACTCAAGAATGATTGGGTTTTTCTCTTCACAAAGTGTATCACCAGTTTTGATATCTTTAAATCCTACTACCGCAGCAATATCCCCAGCAGCCACATTAGGCACAGGGTTTTGCTTGTTAGCATGCATTTGGAAGATACGAGAAATACGCTCTTTACTTTCTGAACGTGTGTTATACACGTAAGAACCAGCTTCTAAGTTACCCGAATAAACACGGATAAAACATAAACGGCCTACGAATGGGTCAGTTGCAATTTTAAATGCTAAAGCTGCAAATGGCTCATTAATGCTTGGTTTTAATAAAACTTCAGCACCTGTATCTGGGTTAGTACCTGTTACACCTTCTGAATCAAGAGGTGAAGGCAATAATTCCATCACGTAATCCAACATGGTTTGAACACCTTTGTTTTTGAAAGATGAACCACAAACCATAGGAACGATTTTAGCATCTAAAACAGCTGCACGTAAAGCATCTAAAATTTCGCGCTCAGTGATTGAGTTTGGATCTTCAAAGAATTTCTCCATTAAAGACTCATCATAATCAGCAACTGATTCTAATAATTTCTCTCTCCACTCAGCAACCTCATCTAACATATCTTCTGGGATTGGCACTTCAGTAAAGGTCATACCTTTATCATGCTCATTCCAAACGATACCACGGTTGTTGATCAAATCAACCACACCTTTAAATCCGTCTTCAGCACCGATAGGTAATTGCAATGGAACTGCATTACTACCTAACATATCTTTAACTTGTTTAACAACTTTTAAGAAGTCAGCTCCAGAACGGTCCATTTTGTTAACGAAACCGATACGGGCAACATTATAGTTGTTAGCCAAACGCCAGTTGGTTTCTGATTGAGGCTCAACACCATCAACTGCAGAAAACAAGAACACTAAACCATCTAATACACGTAACGAACGGTTTACCTCTACGGTAAAATCCACGTGTCCTGGTGTATCGATAATGTTCATGTGGTAAGCCTGACCTCTGTATTTCCACTCAACCGTAGTTGCAGCAGAAGTGATCGTGATACCACGCTCTTGCTCTTGTGCCATCCAGTCCATTGTTGCAGCACCTTCGTGCACTTCACCAATTTTATGACTTACACCAGCATAATAAAGAATACGCTCTGTTGTTGTAGTTTTACCTGCATCAATGTGAGCCGCGATTCCAATATTTCTTGTAAATTTTAAATCTCTTGCCATGTTATGTTTTTGATTTATCTGATTTTAAATGATTACACCGATTATGTTAAAACAAATCGGTGTAATTTATCTAATCAGTATAATCTTCTAATTAAATCTGTGTAATCTTACTAATCTGTTAATTCTAAATTAGAATCTGAAGTGAGAGAACGCTTTGTTAGCCTCAGCCATTTTGTGCGTATCTTCTTTCTTCTTAACAGCAGCACCTTCACCTTTAGCAGCAGCTACGATTTCACCAGCTAATTTCTCTTTCATGGTTTTTTCGCCACGTTTACGAGCATATAAAATTAACCATTTCATACCTAAAGCTGTTTTACGCTCTGGTCTAACCTCAGTTGGAACCTGGAAGTTAGCACCACCAACACGACGAGATTTAACCTCTACAGCTGGCATAATGTTAGTTAAAGCACGTTTAAAGATCTCTAAACCATTTTCACCTGCTTTTTTCTCAGCAATTTCAACAGCATCGTAAAAAATTGAATAAGCGATAGATTTTTTTCCATCGTACATCATATTGTTTACAAAACGAGTTACCTGAACATCATTAAATTTTGGATCAGGAAGAATAATTCTCTTTTTTGGTTTTGACTTTCTCATTTCTTATTTCCTCCCGATTATTTCTTTTTACCTTTTGTTGGTGCCGCAACTACCTGTCCTGGTTTAGGACGTTTAGTACCATATTTAGAACGACGTTGGTTACGACCAGCTACACCTGATGTATCTAATGCACCACGGATAATGTGGTAACGTACACCTGGTAAATCTTTAACACGACCACCACGGATCAATACGATTGAGTGCTCCTGTAAGTTGTGACCTTCCCCAGGAATGTAAGCATTCACCTCTTTACCGTTCGTTAAACGAACACGGGCTACTTTACGCATTGCTGAGTTTGGTTTTTTAGGGGTAGTGGTGTACACACGTGTACATACACCTCTTCGCTGTGGACAGCTGTCCAACGCTGGAGACTTACTCTTGAACTCCAGTGCTACTCTACCTTTTCTAACTAATTGTTGAATGGTTGGCATTGTGCTTTTTTATGTTTTTTTATTAAAAAATTTACCGCTCCCCCGGCATCCTTGCAGATAGCCCATAAAACGGACTGCAAAAGTAGAACAATTCTTTTTAAAAATCAAGGGGTTAGCGTAAAAAGTTTTCAGTTGGCAATTATCAGTTTTCAGTTGAAGATTAAGGAGTTGCAGTTCAGTTTGCAGTTTTGGTTTTTCAGTTAACAGTTCTCTCTCTAAATCCTCTAGCAGGCTCGTCCTGCTGAACTTGTTTCAGCATCTAGTTTGGATATTTAAATTACTTTGGAAAGCAGTTTCAGCAATTCTTAGGTTGGGTTCGGCCCCGTTCCAAAGGAACTCCCTCGGAGCTAATGTTACAAGCTCGTGAAGAACTCACTTTCCATGTATATCGGGTTTATTTTAGGAAAATAGTTTTCAGTGAAGATTAAGGAGTTGCGGTTCAGTTTGCAGTTTTAGATTTTCAGTTAACAGTTCGCTCTCTAAATTCTCCGGCACGATCGTCATGCTGAACTTGTTTCAGCATCTAATTTTAATGTTAAATTACTTTTGGAAAACAGTTTCAATAGTCCTTTTGATTGGTCCTGCCCCGTTCCAAAGGAACTCCTTCGGAGCTAATGCTACTGCTGAAAAATGGCATTTGTGTATACCGGTTAGCTGGCAAGGTAAATAGGTGCTTGGAAAAAGCAACTTTGGGTAAATTTTGTTTTTGGCAGGAGGCAAATTAATCCCAAAGTCCATCACTCCAACCAGGAAAGTCATTATCTCAACTTTTTAGTTCTTCTTTTCCCATTTGTTCATACCGTGATATAAAAGTTCTCGGAGTTTTCAGTTTTTTACTTTCCTCATAAAACTTTGCCAAAACATCTTTATTCCATACGTTGTTGTTTCGATAAAAAACAGACAGTGGGAGTTCACAAAGTGTTATTATATCATTGCCCAATTCAAAACTTATCTTAAAATGATTATTTAATATCTTTTCGATTGTAGAAAAGTTTGAACAATTGAAACTTGCAAAATTTAATAAAATATCCAAATCAGCTAATTTGTCTTCATTATCAAAATTTGGCATTAATTCAACTATACTACACGATATTTCCTTCAGATAACTAAACTTATCTTCATGATAACCATTGAAATATTTTAAGCTTATCGTTTTAGGATTTAAGTCATCTGAAATAATAGGAGAATACAACCCGTTATTGCTCAAGTGCATTTGCAATCCGATATGTCTCAAGAAGTAATCGCTATTTTTATTTAAGATTTGATGTAATAAAATTTCGTTGTCAGCATCGTAAAGCAACTCGATGTCATAATACCTAAATAAATCAGGATTAGTTCTAAATCCCGTATGTATTATAAACTAGGTGGTCTACTTAAACTTGTAACTAATTTTGACGAAAGTAATAATTCATTAATTTCGTTGATGTTTTCTCCGAAAAGAATTCTAATTAACTTATCAAAGTTCATAACTCTAAACTTAGAAAATGAATAAATATGATAAAGCCCATTTAGTATACCCCTATCAAACTTTCTGCTGGAATATTCAAAACCTCGTGTAATTTTCTAATCATACTTAAACTGAGTTTGCGCTTACCGCTCAATATTTCAGATTGGCGACTGCGGGCACCTAAAATTTTAGATAGCTCACTTGGCGCTTTACCCAACTGCTCTAACCTAAATTTGATGGCTTCAATTGGTGATGGAGGTGCGATTGGATAATGACTTTCTTCATAATGTTCTATTAATAATGTTAACAGATCCAATTCATCAGCTTGCTCGGTATCTAAATCAAGATCTTTTTGCATCAACAAGTAGGCCTTTTCTAAAGCCAATTCATACTCATTCTCCGTTTTAATTACTTTTAACATATTTTACCTCCTCCACATTAATTTTATCACAATTAGCATGTGTGCCAATCCAAACTATAAAAACAATTTTTAATTTAAATTCTATATCGGCAATCAACCTATAATCGTTACCCTTAATGTTAAATACGAAGCGTTTACCTGTTATTACATCTGCAGTTGCATACAACTTAATTACGTCTGCAGGCATATTCCAATCTTGCTCAACAACCTCACCATACCAAGCCTCTAAACTAGCCTTGGAGGTGCTGTGCTTCTTGTAATATTCAACAAGTGTCTTTTTAGCAATAATCCGCATACACAAATGTATTACCAAAACGGTAACAAAACAAATTTATTTCATTATCTCATAATTTCATGGGGCTAATTAGACACGACCACAGAAGTTACGTTTCTAGTAATTGGTTAAATACATAACTGTTTTTTCACACCATTATATTAAATACTTTATCTTTAATAAAAATCTAAATTATATGTTCTTAAGTATCGTTGGAATTATTATCATTTTTGTTGGTTTTGCGGTATCAAGCCAAAATAATCTGGTTGGCCGCTACAGCAATATCACCAAAATTATCGGTGTAGTACTGGTCATCATCGGCTTATCTTTCTCCATGTTTAAAGTTATTGATGCTGGCGAAGTTGGCGTCAAAACCGTTTTTGGAAAAGTAGACGATGAAGTTTTATACAGCGGTTTAAATGTAATTAACCCAATTGCTGAGGTTACACCTTTTGATGTTAAAACTCAAAACTATACCATGTCTGGTGTTCATGATGAAGGGAATAAAGAAGGTGATGATGCACTTCGTGTATTATCTGCCGATGGCTTGGAAGTAGTGATAGACCTTTCTGTACTATTTCGGGTTAAGGCAAGTTCAGCGCCAAATATACTCCGGGAAATCGGGACAGATTATCTGCAGAAAATTGTTCGCCCAGTTTCCAGAACCGCCATAAGAGATAACGCAGTTTCGTATGACGCCGTAGCTTTATATTCAAGCAAACGGGACGAATTTCAAGCTAAAATATTTGCAACTATAAATAAAAGTTTTGCGAAAAGAGGTTTAGAATTAGAACAGCTTTTAGTGCGCAATATTACCTTGCCAGCATCGGTAAAAGCAAGTATCGAATCGAAAATAAATGCAGAACAAGATGCACAAAAGATGACTTTTGTACTCCAAAAAGAGCGCCAGGAAGCCGAACGGAAAAGAGTAGAAGCACAAGGAATTGCCGATTACCAACGGATCCTTTCAACAGGCTTAAGCGATCGCCAGCTCCAATACGAATCGATATTGGCTCAAAAAGAAATTGCAAAATCGGCCAACACCAAAGTTATTATTATGGGTAATGGCAAAAGTGCACCAATTATTTTAGGCGGAAATTAATTAATCTTTTAAAGGTTCGAAAAATGAAAATGAAAATCATCACGATCGTGTTCTGTAGTATTGCATGCTTATGTAATGCACAAACTTCGTCAACTATTAAAAGAAAGGCCAATGTAGATTTTGATGCTTACGAAAAGCTCATACCCGAGGTTAAAGCCCATCGTAAAGGTAGGCTCGTAGATTTACCAACATTTTTAAAAATGGCTGAAGAGAAAGGCACCATTATTTTAGATACACGTTCTGATAGTCTATTTAAACGCAAACATGTTAAAGGTGCCATTCATCTAAACTTTTCTGATTTCACACAACAAAACCTGTTAAGGATTATACCAAATGCGGATGCCAAAATATTAATCTATTGCAATAATAATTTTATAGATGATCAGGCAAATTTTGCCAGTAAAGTAGTTGTGCCTGTTTTAATAAAGAAAAAAGTAGCCCCAATTTCATTGGCCTTAAATATTCCTACTTATATTAATCTATATGGCTATGGGTATAGAAATGTATATGAGCTATCCGAACTGGTAAGCACGCGGGATAAACGAATAACCTTTGAAGGAATCGAAATCAGAAGCGCTATTATTAAAGCAAGGTGATAAAAGCTAAACTTAGTTACAATCCTTAAAACTATCTTTCAGAACCTTCAACTGTGCAACTGCAGCTTCTAATTCTTTTGGTGCTTTACCATACTCGTAAGTAATTTTATACTGTTTGCCATCGGCATTAATAGCAATCCACTCTGCACCTCCATCGGCACAATCAGGGCAGCCAATTACTTCTGGCAGGGCCGAAATCTTCTCCAAATCCAGTTCTTTTTTGATTGCGTTTATATCAGCTTCGGAGATTGTTTTGCTACAGGTTTTGGTATCAGCTGTTTGCCCGTTTTTTGATTTAGAAAAAGTAAGTTTCAGGTCGCTAATGAGTAAATTATTGGAACAATAGCCTACACACATCCCAAATGATGATCCATAACCAATACTGTTTAAGGTTTTAATGTCGCCTTTTTTACACGCCGAAAAAGATAGCATTATTAAAATTGTAAAAATGATTGGTAAAGTTTTCTTCATGTGTTAAGGTTTAAGATAAGGACTTAATTGCTCCGAAGTTACAAATATCCCTCTATAAGCGGGTACAGAAGCTTCCATTGTCCACAATAATACACCTTTTCTATCAGTGAGTACAACAATATGTCTTTTAGAACTGCAGCATAATATGTTATCCTTATTAATCATGTAAGCGCTTCCCATGCGGTCGTTATAGATTTGAGGGGGCAGCTGAATATGCATATCTAAACTTGCACTTTGCGTCTGCTCATTTAGCTTAAAAGCATAAGCTCCTGACCGATGTTTTTCTATTCCATTATCAAAAAACATTAAATTACCTTCTGTATTGATGTGTACGGCATGCGCTTGCGAAAAATTGGTATTGGCTGGCATTTTGATGTTACCTCCCTTGCCAAATTTCCAGATTACCTTACCTGTTTTGGCATCAATTTTCCAAATTTGCCCGTTGTTATAAAAGGAAATGATGTAGTTCCCATCTTTATCATAGTTTAAGCTATTGGCATGCATCCAATCTTTCTTTGTTTTTAATAAAGCTTTATCACTAAAAGGATCAAGGCTATCGAATACACTCCATTTCCAGATCTGTTTTCCTTTTTTATCCATAACCAAGATGCCATCTCCATTTATAGTATCCTGTTTGCTCCCGCCTATATGCCTTAAATCGGTTATTTTCTGATCAACAAAAAGTGTAACCAGCTCTCCTTTTAGATTTTTTAAAATTTCGTGGTGAATAGTCTGTTTAAAATCTCCCTGGCCTTTTTTTAAGTGTAAAATAGTATCCCCCTCTAAGTTAATTTCCAATATCTGGCTACCGTAGCTTGTTGGCTCATCATTACCACCCAAAATGGAAAGTAAGGTTTTATCTTTTGTAAAATTGATTACTTTGAAACCTACATTATCAACCATATGGTACCACCTCAATCTACCCTTATAATCTACGAGATATGCCATTCCTGGCGAATACCGCTTATTAACCAGAATTAATCCGTTCTTAAGTTCTTTGGGAATTAGTTTATCATCGGCACTTTTTGCTTTAAACTGGTCTTTAAGCCATTCGGGTAAATCGCTAGAAACAAATGTATAAACTTTACTTGCTTCTTTTGTTCCGTTTTTTACCGTAATAACCTGATAAGAATAACTTGTTTTAGGAATAATATTACTTAACACAAATTTGTGACTGCTTTTATTTTTAGATAGCGCAGTACTTTCCTTTTGTGCATTTGCTATTTTATTTGGCCAATATTCTACATAGGCATCTATAGCCGAATTAGCAATTACATCAATCTGTATTTTTAATACATTGTTGTTATGCAACCCTACTTTTATTTCTTTGATGCCATCGCCCGTGTAACATCCATAAAAAGTAACCATTAACAGTAAAACAACAAGTTTTAAAAAGTATTTCATAAAATTGAAAATATTAAAATGTGGGATGCGATAGTTTTTAAATAAAAAAGAATATGTAGTAAAAACTACATATTCTTTTTAAGCATAATAAATTATGAAATTATTGTCTGCCAGCGTTATTTAAATTTGGATTTATATTCACCTGGTTTAAAGGATATGGGAAAAATTGATCCCGTGGCATCACAACTGTTGGTGTTTGGTTAGTACGCTTTAAATATCCATTCACAACAGCCTCATATTTGCCAAAGCGCATTAAATCTGCTCTTCTTTTTCCTTCATAAAACAATTCCCAGCCACGTTCCTGTAAAAGTGCATCCTTAAGTGTGGTTTGGGTATAGTTTGCAGCTACCAATAGTTTCGCATGCGATCTTCCTTTTACCTGATTAATCAGATCGATACACTCAGCATTAGGACCACTTAATTCATTTATCGCTTCGGCCCTGCTTAGTAGCACATCTGCATAGCGGAGAATGTTTACACTATGGCCATCGTAATAGGTATTTGCACCGTTCGGATCTGCATATTTTGCGGTAGCCACATCCTGCATATAAAAGGTACCTGCCGGAGGGGCTGCCCCAAGCGAAGGCGCTTGCTTGTGTATTAGTTTATCAACGCCCAGGTATTCAGGGAAGAAAAGTTTTTTGCGATCATCTGCATCATCAAAACTGTTGTAAAAATCCCAGGTTACCGCGTAGTATTGCCACCTATCAGTTAAAACCGGATGCTGTTGTGGCCCAAAGTGGTTTAATAATTCGGTTCCGTTAACATTTGCATCGCTTAATACCGAGAAAATATTTTCTGAACACCATTGATTGGTTTCTGCAAAAAGTCCCGAATAACTTGGAAAAAGCGAATAAGTGTTTAAATCCATTACCTGTTTAGTTACATCGAGCACTTTTTGCCACTGGTGCTGGCGCAGGTATAATTTAGCCAATAAGGTAAGCGCTGCACCTTTTGTAGCACGACCTACATCATTAGTTGAATAGAATTTATTGTTGGCATAATTAACTGGCAAAACTGAGGCAGCCCCTTGTAAATCATTGATTAAAAATGCTTCGATCTGGTCAAGTGGTGTTAAACTTGCAGGATCGGTATATTTTGGATTCTCCAGATCTTTTTCTGTGGCTAAAATTACAGGACCCCAGGCATCGGTTAAATCCATATAAGCTACCGCCCTTAAAAACTTAATCTCTGATAAAAACTGGCTTTTTTCTTCAGCTGTTATGGCAGTCATTTTAGAAAGATTATAAATTGCGTTATTAGCATTAGAGATTAGCTTGTAAATCTGTCTCCAATCTTCGGCAATCAGTCCATTTGCAGAGTTCCATTGTACGTTTGAAAGCTGTCCCGGATCGCCACCATAGCTGCAATGCCCTACATCAGTGGTTAAATCGGTTAAAGCAAAATGTCTTACTGTCCAATAATCGAAGTTATCAACAACCGCTGGGCCCTTTAAACGGGCATAGACTGCGTTTACCGCTGCAATAGCGTCAGATTTTGTCGTAAATGCCTTTGTATCAGTCAAACTACTGTACACTACTGGATCCAAAAAGCTCTTTTTGCAAGAAAATTGTAGGAGTATAACTGCTGCAACTGCAATAATTTGATATCTTTTCATCTTTTTATCTTTTTATCCTTTGAAATAGGAAATTAATCTTATTAATTGATGGTTAACTTTACACCTGCTGAGAATGTCCTAAAAGCGGGGAACGCATTAAAATCTATCCCTCCTCCAAAATTACTACCTGAATGTGAATTTACCTCCGGATCGGTTCCTGTATAATTGGTAACAGTAAATATATTTTGTCCTTCAGCATATACCCTCAAGCCTTTTACTACCTTAATGCGATCGAATATTTTGGCAGGTAAAGTATAACCGAGTGAAACAGATTTCAATCTTAAGTACGATGCATTTTCTACGAAACCAGAGTTTACATAACTACCAAATGTTGTTAAAAAATATCCTTCACGGGGGATTTCGGTATTTTCGTTAGCGCCTGCAACAAATCTATTCAATGCATCGGCACCTGTAGTCGATTCTAATACCAATCTGTTCATATTATATAACGAATAACCAAAGGAACTTTGAAAGAAAATATTTATATCAAATCCTTTATAATGGAAATCATTTCCTAAACCCATGGTAAAACGCGGTGTAGAATTGCCTAAATAAGTCATGTCATCAGGGGTAATTTTACCATCACCATTAGTGTCCTGATACTTCGGATCACCTGCTTTCGATCCAGGCTGAGGGGCATAAGTTTCACCAGTTTTAATTACACCGGCATAAACGTAACCAAATAATTCGCCCAGTTCTCTTCCTGGCATCATGCGCGAAAACTCACGTCCAGATACTGTACCACTCGGATTTGCCGTATTAACAGAAATTTGGTTAACAGGGCCTAAAGACAATACCTTTTGGCGGTTCAGTGCAATATTGAAATTAGTGTTCCAGGTGAAATTATCATTACGGATATTTACCGTATTTACCAAAAACTCAATACCGCGGTTCTGAATCGAACCCGTATTCACCAATTGCGAATTAAATCCCCAATATTGTTCTAGTGGTATGTTTAACAATAAGTCGGTAGTTTTCTTTGCATAAAGATCAATACTAGCATTTACACGTCCATTTAAAAAGCCCATGTCTAGCCCCACATTAAATTGAGTAGTACTTTCCCATTTTAAGTTTGGATTTGGCAATGTTTTAGGTTCCAATCCGATCTGTAGAGGACTCCCTGGATTAAGCACCGTGCTGTAATTAGTAAAAGTTGGCGAATACAAGTAATTCGGAATGCGGTCATTACCCGTTACACCGTAACTCGCTCTTAATTTTAAATTAGAAAAAGTATTTAAGTTTTTAACAAACTCCTCATCTGTAAATTTGTAAGCTACTGCACCAGAGGGGAAGTATCCGTACCTAAAATTCGGACCAAATTTCGATGAACCATCTCTCCTTAAGGTAAAAGAAGCTAACAATTTATCATTGTAAGTGTAATTGAGCCTTCCATATAATGAATTAAATGTGGCTTGTTCCTTAAAGCTACTGTACCCACCTCCAAGATTACTAATAGTTACAGATGTGCCATTCGGGGTTGATCCTGCACTTAAGTTATAAAATAAATACTGGTCAGTTCCAAGTCCCTTGCTACCTGCGCCTAAAAAATCATTCACATCCTTTTGACTAGACCCACCAACTAAAAATGTGAAATCGTGCAGTCCTGTTTTATATTTGTAGGTTAAATAATTTTCTACCAACCACCTAAATGTGGTTGAGCTTTTTTGTGCAGCAATTCCTCCATTTTTTGCACCAGCACTTAAAGTTTGTGGAATATATTGCCCTTCAGTAAGCTGTGTATATTCAGCTCCTCCGCCCAAGTGATAAGTTAATCCTTTAATAATTTCGTAATCTAAAGAAAGATTTGCATTGGCTAATTTATTCGTACTAGTATTAGTAGGTTCTAATAAACTTGCTAGTGGATTATCCTTACCCTGATAACGGTAATAACTTCCATCGGCATTGTATACCGGAATATTAGGCAGTGCGGTTAACAAACCGAACAACGGTGCAGTAATATCGGCCGAGTACGATTGCTGTAATACTTTTGAACTTGAACCATAGAAGTTAGCGCCCAACTTTAAACGCTCGTTAAGGTTTTTTTCAGCACCTATTCTGGCGGTATATTTCTCCAGCCCTGTGCCTTTTAAAACACCTTTCTGATTAATGTAGTTTCCTGAAACATAGATTTTCGAATTCTGATCACCACTGCTAATGCTCAAACTTCTGTTGTGTACAGAAGCATTTTGAGTAGCTTCATTCAACCAATTGGTATTGGCAATTGCAAAAGAAGGTGGAAAAGGCGCAGGTTTACTATCTTCAATAGCTGTTGCATTTTGAATAGCAGTATATTGTTGGCCATTTAACAATGATGGCTTATAGGTTAGAAACTGATTACCATTTGATAGATCTAAATCAATGGCCACCCTACCAGCCTTGCCTTTTTTGGTGGTAATTAAAACCACACCGTTACCTCCTCTTGCACCATAAATGGCTGCCGATGAAGCATCTTTTAAAATCTGGATATCCTCAATATCGTTTGGATTTACCGTACTTCCGTTATCGGATATAAATCCATCGATAACATACAGCGGGCTATTGGTTGTATTGATGGAATTACCTCCCCTTACAGTTATCGACATTCCGGCCCCTGGTGCAAAACTTGTTTGTTGTACCTGCACACCTGCAGCCTTACCCTGAATGGCTTGACCGATATTTGATGTAGTACCACCAAGATTTAAATCTTCGCTCTTGATAGAACTGATTGAACCTGTTAAATCTGTTTTACGTTGCGTGCCATAGCCCACAACCACAACTTCGTTTAGTTTATTTAAATCTTCTTCCAGGTTTACCGTTACTACATTCGAAGCACCTACGGTAACCCGCTGTGTTTTATAACCTACAAGTGTAAAGTTTAAAACCCTTAATTTACCTTTTAAGGTGATGGTAAACTTACCGTTAGCATCAACGGATGTTCCGTTTTTAACATCAGTTTCTGTTACTGATGTTCCAACAGCCGGCAGTCCTTTTTCATCCTTCACCGTCCCGGTTACAACCGTCTGCGCACTGGCTGCAATAGGGATTAAAATAAATAAAGAACAATAAATAAATTTAAAAAGAGCGTTAAAAAATGAGCGGTTTGGTATAGGAACAGTTGTCCTGCAATCCCCATCTGTTGGTTTGTAAATTTTAATCATAGTGGTTTTGGTTATAGCTGATTATTGCTAAAAGGATAAAATGACTTTTAATTCTTAGTAGGATAATATTAGGAATTAAAGCGTGTATTTATATGTAAAAACACTGCGCAATCGATTGACTAAGCGCCCTGGATATACTAAAACCGTTTAGATTAGCATTAAACCAATATAAATTAAGCGTTTAATGCTTAATAATAAGTGATTAAGACCGGGTGTTAATCTTAGAAATGATCTCCAGAAATAGCTTATCTCTACTTTGAATCGGACTTTCTGTATTGGTTCTGATAATGAGATTGGCGTTTAATGCAGGCTCGAACCTGGCGCTAACTCCTGTAAAATTTGAGATCAGGTTTTGGTCAGCATCTTTGTATAAACCTTTTACATCTCTTTCTTTGCATATCGCCAATGGGCAATCTAAAAAAACTTCAAAATACTGTTCTCCAATTATTTGAGCGGCCAATGCCCGATATTGCTCAAGAGGGGTGATGAATGAACAAATCGTAATGATATTGCTCATCATCATAATTTTAGCTATTTCTGCCGCCCTTCTGATATTTTCTGCCCTATCGGCTTCGCTAAAGCCCAAATCTTTATTAATACCTTCCCGGAGTACATCTCCATCTAATGTGATAGCGAAAAAGCCTCCTTCTTCGAGCTTTTCCTTTAATAAAGTAGAAATAGTTGTTTTTCCAGAGCCCGATAATCCAAATAGCCAAACTACTATTCCTTTTTGACTCGGCGTTACAAAACCATTTTTAGAGGTAGTTTGAAGCGGCATAGTTTTATTAAAATTAATCAACCTTACACAAAAAGCCTTCGTTTAGCAAAGATTCCTTGTTGTATAACATTTCACGACCAGATAATGTATTGATATTACATCCGCTAAATAAAATAATGGCATGGCCGGCAGCAGTATCCCATTCCATGGTTGGTCCGGTGCGTAAATAAATCTGTGCTTTACCTTCTGCTAACAAACAGAATTTAAGAGAGCTACCTACCGAAATAAAATTGACTATCGGATATTGGCTAAGAATTGCTTTTTCTTCTCCATCTGCATGTGATCTGCTTATCGCAGCTGTCCATTCATTGTTTTTCTTAACCGCTTTAATTTGAATTGGATCTTCGCCGGGAGTTTGTTTCCAGCTTCCAGAAGACGCGTCACCATAATACATTAGATTTTGTACCGGAATGTAAATTACCCCTAGCACAGGTTCCCTATTACGGATTAGGGCAATATTTACAGTAAACTCTCCATTTCGTTTAATAAACTCTTTGGTTCCATCCAACGGATCTACGCACCAATATACTTCCCAGTTTTTCCGCGCTTCGTAAGGAATATTTTTTCCTTCTTCAGATATAATTGGAATGGCCGGATATAACCGTTTTAGGTCCCGGCATATCATATCGTTTGCAATTTTATCAGCCTTAGTTAAAGGAGAAGAATCGCTTTTGGCTGATACCTCAAAATCTTCATCATGATTGTAAACGGTTAAAATTGCCTTCCCCGCCTCAACAGCTATTCTTAGTATGGCATTTATATCAATGGTACCTATCATTTTACGCTAAACTTTTACGGCTAAATTCTTAGCCTTAATTTCTTTTAATATCTCCAGTTGAGGTCCTCTGTTATCAAGATCAGATTGACGGGCACTTAACAGCATTTTTTTTCTAAGAAGTTCATTTTCAATATCATACTGCGCTATCTCTTCGCCAGAAATTACTTTATTTTTATTCTCAGGGCGATCTAAAGCATAGCCCAAATCGGTTAAGGTTTGGTGATTAATACATTCGAATATATCGATTTCTACTGTGCTCAATTCTCTCCGAAATTTACCACTATTATCTTTGATAATCGGTTTAGCCAGATTTTCCCACATTTCGCCGGCATTAGCGGTGGCTAGCGATTCTTTTGAGTTGTGAAAATCGAGCATTGTTTCAGCGTAATCAATTGCCAAAAACCTACATAAACTTTGAATAAGCTTTGCCGGATCTGCAATTAACTCCTCATAGTTTAAAGAGAAAAAACGATCGTTGCTGATCTTTTTCGACAGTTCGATACAGGCACTTTGATCTTTATGCCATTGTTTAGCTAAATGATAAATATGCTTTTCGCCTACAATTGCTTTTTTAAAAGAAAGGGCAACATCTCTCCCATCACGGTATAAATAAATATATTTCAGATTAGGCGAATGCATTTCCAAATCAGCAGCATAATGTACATTGGCCATACTCTTACAACACCAATATTTAGCTTTTTTTGCTATCGCGGCAGTTTCATACACCAATCGGTTAATCTCAAAAAGACTGTAAGTTTTTGAATTTTCATAAATCCAGGCTCCATCCAGCTCAACGCCATCCCATGGCACAGGATTAGCCCTAACATAACTTACAACATCGTTAATTAAAATCTTATATTTTGCTTCGGTTAAAAAACCATACAATGCTAACAATGGCACAAAAGTGACCAAAATATGAGGTGGGTGCGGAGAGGCAATCTGATTAGATTGGTCTAATATTACCCTGAGTAAGTTGGAACCAGATCTTTGCGTTCCGATGATCTGGATACCATCTGGTTTAAAAAAGCTTTCCATTATATAAAATCGATACTGTTCCCAAAAAAATAGCGCCGAGTATTAAATATACCGGGCTTAATTTATACTTATAGCTTAATATTAATGAAACTACACACATTGCTCCAACCAAAAGTGTTCGTGGCTGCAATAATAATATTTTTATAGCTGATGATATGATCAGGCCGATTACCACCACCTTAATTCCCGATATCATACTTTTGATCAAGGGGTGATCTTTGGTTTTATTAAAGATTTTTGAAACAACAATCATTAAAATAGCCGATGGAACAAACATACTACAGGTAGCAACCAGTGCACCTAAAAAACCGGCTAACTTAAAACCAATGAATGTTGAGCTCACCAGAATTGGTCCGGGTGTAACCTGGCTAAAAGCGATTACATCTATCAATTCCCTTGCGCTCAACCACTTCATATCTTTTACCAGTAACGACTGCATAATGGGGATAACGAGGTATCCACCTCCAAATAAGGAAATGCTAATGCCCGAAAAAATGGTTCCGATCTTAAAAAAGATGTTTTGATAAGATTTAAATGCACCAGTAATAAATAAAACCTGGTTGATGAACAAAATAGTAACGGCAATAAACGAAAATGACTTTAACCTAAGTTTAAACTTCCGCTTAAAACTAGTTATCGCCTCAGTATAGTTGTTTTCTTTCTGATCAAAAACCAGTCCAGCAATGGCTCCTATGATTATAAGAACAATTGTTATGAGGTAATTCCCTTTAATCAGATCGAGCGTTATGGCTATCAAAAAAAGAAAGATTTTACCATAATTAAGGGAAATTTCTTTTTTAAACAACTGTAATCCTGTCGACAAAATGATCATACTTACAATTGTCCCTACATATTGCATCATTAAGCTCCAGGATATATTGAGCCCATTTGAGTAATAAACATAAGCCAAACAAAGCATTAAAATACTTGCTGGTAGTAAAACAGCGAACATACTCACCGCAGCACCTAATTTACCTTTTAAAGAATAACCAATATTGGCCACAACATTTACCGCCATAGGCCCAGGCATAAAAGAAGCTACTGTTACGTTGTTTAGTACATCTTCATTATTAATGGTTTTATCCTGCTCAACCATAATGCGCTGAATCAGCGAGACCAAAGCCATATGTCCGCCAAAGCTTACACAACCAATTTTAAGAAAGGTGAAGAAAAGATATTTTATCGACACCTTTTCTTTGGCTATATCGCTTGGTACTGATAACTCCATCTTCTTTTTTAAGATTAACTTGAATGCTTAAACAATATACCATTAATTTTTGCGCAATAAGCGTAAATCAGATTTCAAAAACGCTTGCCTGGTTATTGCTTTTTGTTTAAGAACCCAATTTATGCGATTTTGAATGCATAAACCACTTAAACACAACGCAAACGTTTGATTAAACCATGAAATTTATCATTTTCATATCAGAACAACATGAAATGTTAAAAAACAAACTCTGCGGATGATGTGAGTTAATCCTTACCTTGTGTTTTCCTATGAGCGTTAAGAAATTTGCACCTTAAAATGCCTGAATTTAACACAAAGAAAATATCGACAAAAGTTTGTGAAGATTCTTTAATAATTACCTAACACAAAGCCCCTAACATTTACTTATCAGAAGTAATTGTCAGCGGCCTTATTAAACCTAAAAGATTTTGCTAATTTACCGTATTACGTGGGTTGCTCCTTTGGTTGTTTGCGCCCACTTTGGTTAACTTGTAATTTAGTGATAAATAAAAATACCGGGTGATGTTGTTGTACCTTACATCTTCAATCCGGCTACTATTTACAACTCTATCTATGCTGGTATTCTGGTTCAGGATATCAAAACCTTTTAAACTCAGTGTTACCCTGCGTTTCATTAAATATTTGTTTATGCCCGCGCTAAGTAAAAAGTAATTGTTATTAAACCCATCGGCGCGGCCAGCTGAACCGATATGATTCAAATCAGTTTCTATCCGTAAATCTTTAATGAACTCGTAACTTAGATTTAAGGTGTTATTTAGCGTAAAATATTTATTATCGATCGCCAATTCGGCCGAATTATTTATTTTGGTATAGGCAACATAAGCAAAAATACCAGCATTAAATTTATCATCAATATCATAGCTCCAGTTAATATTCGGACCGATTTCGAACCTGTTGGTAATGTTTTTAGCGCCGCTGATAAAGTTTGTCCTATGTTCAGTGAAGAAATTTGCACCATAATTCATCCTTAAACCTTTAAGTTTTGATGGCATCCCAAAAAATGTTCCGGCACGCAGGTAATAATTACCGTTTACGTTAATCGGCTTCACCGTTTGGATACCATTGTTATAGGTAATATCATTTCCGGTATCATCAAAAGATAAGTTGTAGAGGAAATATCCATTCCAATAGCGGTTATTATCTGGACTAAAGGTATTAAAGTTTACCGATAGGCGATGGTTTTTCCGGGCTTCGAGGTCAGGGTTTCCGATTCTTTGATATAATGGATTGGTATTGTTCTGTACAGGCTGCAGATCGGTAACTGAAGGCAGATTAACGCTTGCCCGGTAATTGATAGCAATGGTTTGATTCGCTTTATTTTTAAAATTGACCGTTAAACGCGGCAATAAGTTGTAATACGATTTTTCAATATTGCCAATATTGGCACCTACATTATTAAATACATTGGCATTTAACAAACTTTCCTGTGCATTGAAGCCGAAATTATAGGTACAATCCTTTCCGGTGTAGATAAACCCTAAACCTGCAACTTGTTGGCTGTTATGGTTATCGAAAATATTGGTTAAGGATGGCACAATGGTTTCGTAGCGATCGGTAGTCGGATTATAATCAAAGGTAATCTGCTGCGCATCAACAATGCTTCTTGTATAACCGTAAGCAAGATTGGCACTCCATTTTTGATTTAATGGCCGGGCATAATTTCCGTTGATGGTATAGGTTTTTGAAGCATTTTCCTGATTCGCTAGCTGATTGATATTGGTACCGGTAGTATCACCATTTACATATTGATGAAGCAGCGATTGATTTAACCAGTCAGAATTAAAGGTATTCTGTGTACCATTTAACCGGAGCGAAACCGAGCCTTTTTTATTGGCCAATCTCCTCAGCACGGTAAACTCGCCAAATAAGGATGGGGTGAAATTATGCTGATTGTAATACTGGCTTCCATCATTTGCTTTTCCTGTAGCATCAAAATTAGCATTGAATGTACGGTTGTTGATGTTGGTGTTACTGTTGAGGATCACATTTGGCCGGAATACCATATCGGTTAACGAATCAGGGTGGTATTCTGCCTTAAAATTAAAGCGGTGCGCTTGATTATTACTATTGCGGTCGGTATTATCCAAGGTGCGTAAAATATCGCCAGCGCTTAAATCCTGAATATTGGATAATTTATTACCTAAACCCGAAGAAAAATAGGTAAAATAACTTCCACTGATGGACAGTTTATTGTTTTTGCCCCAAGAATTACTGTAATTTACGCCTCCACTATGTTGTGGTGTAGAGTCCAATGGCATTGTTATCAAAAACCCCGCTGCCGCCAATAGTGGTTTTACCATTATTGTTATTGATGGAGAAACTTCCCCCCGCAGGTGGGGCAAAAATATTTCCGATATTTCCACCGCTGAAACTACTCAGGTCATCGTAACCGAAACTGGCATCATTGGTATTGTTGCTCATGCCCAGAACAGCAAACTGCAGGTTTTTGTTAAAGTGGTTGGCACTTAAGTAACTTCCATATTTATCGGTTGTTCCTCCTGCAAGATTGGCGTTACCGAACCAGCCCTTTTTCTTATCTTCTTTAATGGTGAGGTTCAATACTTTTTCGCGCTGACCGTCGTCAATGCCAGTGGCTTTCGCTTCCAGCGTTTTGCTGTCAATCAATTGTACTTTGGCAATCGCATCTGCAGGGAGGTTTTTTGTGGCCGTTTTAGGGTCAGTGCCAAAGAAATCCTTACCGTCGACAGTTAAGCGGGTAACTTTTTGTCCCTGCACCAAAATACTTCCATCTTTATCGATGGTTACACCTGGAAGCTTCTTCAATAAATCTTCTACCGCTGCATTTGGCCTGGTTTTATAAGCATCGGCATTAAATTCTATGGTATCTTTTTTTACAGTGGCTGTAGCATAACGGCCGCTTACAGCTACATCTTTTAAGGCAATGGCATCTTCTACCAATTTTAAAGTGCCAATGTTAACAGCCTTTCCGTTCAAATTGATGTTTTTGGTGATGGAATTATATCCTAAGGCCGAAATCCTGATTTTATAGTCGCCATTGGCAACCGCATTAAAAGAAAATTCTCCGGCTTTGTTGGTTACTACGCCTACTTTTTTGGTCGAATCAGTTTTACCGGATAAAATAATACCCACATATTCAATAGGTTGATTGGTTTTCGCATCAATGATTTTTCCATTTATATTACCCGTCTGTTGTGCGAATACTTTCGTAGATAATACGCACAGCAATATCCATAAAAAGGTTTTCATAGTTAAAATTGTCTTTTCTGTTGGTTTGTTTGATTAACCCTTTTTTAAGGTTTCAACTATAAGACACCAAAAACTGAAAAGTGTGACAGAAAAAATATATTTTTTTCTAAATAACCCTTAGGCAGGCCGACTTCCGAAGTTCGCTCCTACACCGACCTTTGAAACTTCGGAAGTCTGAGGGCTTTGATTATTGAGCGTTTTAAAGGAAAGGTTGCAAGGTGAGATAATTATTGAATGAGCGAATGACAGGATGATTGAATGTTAGAATGAACTGAACAAATGTTGAGTTTGATCACTAGCACATTCAATCATTCACTTATTCAACCGTTAGATCTCATTTATGAAACGTATCAAGATATAATTCTTCTACCTTTTTACGGGCCCAGGGCATTCTTCTTAAAAATTTTAAGCTCGATTTTATCGTTTGGTTGTTGTTAAAACAATCGATCCTGATCAGTGATCCCAGTTTTTCCCAGCCGTAGTGTAGCTGAAGATCGGTTATAATTTTTTCTAAGGTGATACCGTGTAAGGGATTGTTTTTTTGCTGTTCGGCCATGCTGCAAAGTTAAGGCAAAATTATCGGGGTTTATATTGTGTCATCCAAACATTTGCACCGCCACAATCAGGGTCGTTTATGATATGGCTGAGCACTTCAAAGTGATTGGATTCAAGCAATGATCGATATTCATCTGTATCTAAAGAAGCATGGAATAAGTTTTCGCCGCCGTTCAATCCCCAAACCTCTCCTCTATCCGTTCCCGAAGTAAACAACAAAATGCCATTTGGTTTAAGGTGACGCCTAAAAATACTGAACATACCAGGCTGATCGGCTGCCGGGAGATGAAAAAAACTGTGCCAGGCAATTATTGCATCGAATTTTTCATCTAAATCAAGTTTACGCATATCTTTCAGCATAAACTTTGTGTCTGGAAAATTTAGTCTGGCCAATTCTAGCATCTGTGTACTGGCATCGATTCCGAGAATGTTTACATTTTGGCTGATCAGATATTCCAATATAGGTTTTCCGCTGCCGCAGCCCAAATCTAAAATACTTGCATTTAGAGGCACTCGCTTAAGTAAATCGTCCAAATAAGTTTTCTCTTCTAAACCAGCATAGCGGTTTTCGGCAAACCATTTACCCATCTTGTTGTAAGCCTTATAAACATTTTTGCGTTCTCCTTTTTCCATCTGTATAATTTTTTCAATTTATTATTAACCTGAGTTCGATTATTAAATCTCATTTTGTGGCGTTTTAATCAAGTTTTCTGTTAAGACGGTCGTCACCCTGAATTTATTTCAGGGTCTTTCACGCTAAAAAGATGCTGAAATAAATTCAGCAGGACGATAAAGCGGGATTAGGCGTAAATAAGATATAATTTT
>NZ_JAUG01000077.1 GCF_000708285.2 Pedobacter borealis DSM 19626 | reverse complement strand
TTTTGTGGCGTTTTAATCAAGTTTTCTGTTAAGACGGTCGTCACCCTGAATTTATTTCAGGGTCTTTCACGCTAAAAAGATGCTGAAATAAATTCAGCAGGACGATAAAGCGGGATTAGGCGTAAATAAGATATAATTTTCAGCAAATAATTATCGAACTCAGGTTAATACCTTAATTATGACTATCCAATTGAATACCGACAAAAACTTAACCATACACCAAGAATACGACGAAAAAATCCAGACACAGTTAAATGAAGGTTTGAGCAGATATAGCGATCTAATTACGCGCTTAGAAGTTCATCTATCTGATGAAAACGGCAGTAAAGATGGCTTAGAAGACAAAAGATGTTTATTAGAGGCCAGAATAACCGGAAAAGATCCTATAGCCGTTACCAATATGGGTAATACCTACGATTTGGCTATTACAGGTGCTTTAACAAAATTAAAAAGTACACTCGAAAAAGTGGCTGGAAAGATGAAAGCACACTAGATTTCTTTGGCGCGGGCGTCATTCCCGCGTAGGCGGGAATCTTAAAGCAGTCATAGCAATGCATTAAGATTCCCAATCAAGTTGGGAATGACGATTTTATTTATATACTTACTTTTTTCAGTTCTTCAATATATCCCAAAAATAGATTTAAAGCTTTCTTTCTATCATCGGTAACATCAAATTGAAGTTTGTGGTACAGGTAATCTTCCAGGTCGAAATTCGGAACTTCAGGTAATTCCTGTAAAACTTCTTTTCTATGGGCTAAACCAAATTTTAAAGCGGCATTAAATTCAGCTTTAAATTCTTGTGAGATTTCTTTATTCGCCACCCAGGCTGCATACATAAAGGGTAATCCGGTAAAGTTTTTCCACTCCTCACCCATATCGTAAGCGTAAGCAAAGTCTTCTTTTTTACCAAAGGTTCTATCGCCGATTAAAACAAAAGCATCGGTTTTTGCAGCAGGGTCGGTAGTAAACCCCACTTCTTTTTTCCAATGGAACTTCAGCAATACTTTGGCTAAATTATTCGAGGTGCGCGAGTGGGTATCCAGTCTTACCGTTTTAATTTCCTGGGCAGGAACTTCACTAAAAATGAATACAGAATTTACAGCTCCATCACTTCCAATACAATAATCGGCTACAATATTGGCATTTGGAACCAAGGGAATAGCTGCTACAGGCATTAAACCGATATCAACCTGACCGTTAATTACTTTAGCTGCGCAATCTGAAGGAATATCTAAACTTAAATCAATTTTATTTATAATGTCCGAATGTTCTAATCCGTATATAAAAGCTTTGGTATTGGTATAGGCAACAGCCGATATTTTAATCTTATTCAAGGTGTTATTTTATTTTATGTCATTCTGACGATAGGAAGAATCTACAGCCTATTGATTACATAATCACGTTTTATTACTGCTTTAATTAAGTTTCTGTTGCAAACAGACAGATGCTTCGCTCCTCAGCATAAATTCACTCGCCATGGTTCGTGTCCTCACGGACCATTATATAAATCCCTATTTATTATCCGTTCTATCAGATCCTGAAACAAATCCGATAGCTATCGGATCAGGATGACGAATTATCTTGGGATTATCCAATTACTAAACCGTCTAAATGAACGGCACTATTAAATTCAAGAACAGTAAATTTTCCATCTTCGAATCCCATTTTATAAAGCACCGTATTTTGATGTGGAAACTCGGTCATTTCGCTCAAGGGTTTGCCTAACAATAAACACAAGAAAACGCGCATCGCTCTACCGTGCATGCAAAGTAAAACTGTTTTTTCTTCAGGTCTGCTCATTAAAACTTCCATCGGCTGTTTTAAACGTTCGTAAACATCCTGAACACTTTCGCCACCTTCAAAATGAGCCGTATAATCGCCATCCTGCCAGCTTTGCAACATCTCACGAAAAGCATCACGTGCATCTTCTGTATTAGGTTTCCCTTCCCAAATGCCCCAGGCCAATTCGTCTAAACCCGAAAGTTTTTCCCAGGGTAATCCCGAATCAATAAACTTCTGGACGGTTTGCCAGGTACGTTTTAAATCCGAAGTGTAAATCTTATCAAAGGATACATTTTTATAGGTTTGGTAAAAAGCTTCTGCCTGCGCCCTACCTAAATCATTTAAGTCAGAATTTATACCTCTGCCCTGTACTATGCCTTGTCTGTTAAGTTCCGTTTCGCCGTGGCGTATGATGTATATTTCTTTCATCTAATTAATTATTGAATGAGAGATTTTTGAGTGATTGAATGTTAAATTTAACGCTCAACATCTCATTCTATCATTTTATCATAAAGTCATTCAATCATTAATTTACTACTGGTAGCTTATAATATTGAGGTTTCTTTTCTTCTTCGAAAACTACGTGCTCGAAATCGGTAACCACATTATATAAAGTATCGCGCTCTATTGCTTTTCTCCCCACTTGTTTAATCAGATTTACAAGTTCTTTGGTGCTCATTGCAGGTGTTTGCTCTTCAGCACCAGCCATTGAATATATTTTGGTGGTATCATCCAAAGTACCATCTATATCGTCAACGCCATAATTTAACGATAACTGAGCCGTTTCGCGACTAATCATGGCCCAATAAGCCTTGATATGGTCGAAGTTATCCATATAAATACGGGCGATGGCGTAATTCCTTAAGTCTTCAATTACTGACGATTCAGGTACATTACTCATCTGGTTATGTTGATTTCTGAATTTTAGGGGAATAAAAGTCTGGAAACCACCAGTACGATCCTGCAATTCACGTAATTTCTCCATATGATCTACCCGGTGCCAATATTTTTCAATATGACCATAAAGCATGGTGGCATTACTACGCATACCGAGTTTGTGCCATTCTTCATGAATATCAAGCCATTGCTGACCAGTACATTTATCTTTAGCAATTTGTTCTCTGATTTCAGGGTGAAAAATCTCTGCCCCCCCACCTGGTATTGATTCTAATCCGGCCTCTTTCATCAAACGCATACCTGTTGCATAATCGATTTTGGCTTTCTTAAAAATATAATGGTACTCAACAGGCGTTAATGCTTTCACATGTAAATCAGGGCGATGCCGTTTAATAGCCGAAAATAAAGCAGAATAAAAGGCAACATCGTATTGAGGAAGTACCCCACCTACAATATGCACCTCCGTTACAGGTTCGCCATCATATTTTTTAACGATATCGAGCATTTGCTCCATCGTTAACGCCCAGCCTTCTTCTTTTTGTTTGATTAAACGGGAATACGAGCAAAATTTGCAGTCGTAAACGCAAAGATTGGTAGGTTCTAAATGGAAGTTCCGGTTGAAATAAGTTTTATCACCATGTTTCTGTTCGCGGATAAAATTTGCCAGAACACCAAGGTAACCCAGTTCTGCATGTTCGTACAAGTGAACGCCTTCATCAAAGGTAATCCGTTCTCCGTGAAGGACTTTGTGTGCTATGTTTTGTAATTCAGTTGATAAATTGGTATCAGCTAATATTTTTTCAACTTGCTCAGTTGTATTCATTCCTGATTTATTTTGAACAAAAATACAATAATGAGGCGATTTGAAAATCATTTTCTTGTAACAAACCGCGATTTTTGAATGTTGTCCTCGATTATTAACCACAGATGAACACTGATATTGATTGCTTTTTAATGTGAGCTTAGCTGTAGACGTTAATATTAGCCACGGAAGTCACAGAAAAATAACTGTCAAACTTCAGTATAAATTGATGTTTCCCCGCTTGACGGCCAGGTATGTAAGACAAAACCTGATTCTAATCTATATCTGTGTTAATCTGTGGTTAAAAACCTACGATAAAAGAGTCTAAGTAAATCCGTGTTTCCGTGGCAATCCTAAAAGACAATTACAAAAAAAGCACCTCTTTTCAGAAGTGCTTCATATGTTTTTCACAGGTTGATATTTTTTATCTAACTATCTTGCTGCAGGTACAAACGTTAAAACGATGTTTGCAGTTTTGCCACCAAATTCAATTGGCGATTTCAAGATCATTTGTGTACTAGAAAGGTCAGTTAATATCAAACGATAACCTTCTGTTACGTTTTTAGCTTTATCACCTTCGAATATTTTCTTAAACTGGAAAGTTTGATCTTTAGGTGCTGCCGACCAGAAAATAGTCTGCATTACCGAACCACAAGTACTTGATGCTGGCAAAGTGTAAGAGCCATTACCACTATTGGTTAAGTTCCATGTACTTCCCTGGAAACATTTGTAAGATTTCTCTCCAAATAAGCCTTGAACAGCGCCATCAGGTAATCCTTCTAATGCTACATTACTCACTACCCATTCGCGAACAACCATACCTCTGCTACCTGTTACACCTGCAGTTACTCTTTTTGCAGTGTTACAACTTTGTAACATTACTAAAGTAGAACATGCTATTGCGATAGCTATAAATAATCTTTTCATTTTCGTTTAATTTAATTTCGTCAAACTTGTAACATAAATCTTGCCAAAACCATTATAAACCTTAAATTAGCGCCAAATTATTAAATTTGCATCACCATATCACTTCGATCAAAATCAATTATCATGAAACCCGAAACCCTTGCTATTCACGCTTCTAATCTTGTAAAAAGCATTACTGGCGATGTTACCCTACCTATTAATCTATCGACAACTTTTTTTCGCGACGAAGATGGAGGTTATCCCGGAGGACATATATATAGCAGGGTAAGCAATCCAAACCGGTCTGCTTTAGAAAACACTGTAGCCAAATTAGAATATGGCGAAGATGCTGCTGCTTTTTCTTCGGGCAATACCTGTGGTATGGTTTTGTTCCAGGCTTTGAAACCTGGCAGCCACATTATTGCTCCTGATGATATGTATTGGGGTATTAAAAAACAGCTTCTTACGATTTTTAACGATAGTTTGGAATTTGATTTTATAGATCAGACTGATTTAAATCTGATCCAATCGAGCATCAAACCTAACACCAAATTGATCTGGATCGAAACCCCATCTAATCCATTATTAAAGATTACCGACATCGAACAAATTGCCAAAATAGCTAAAGCTAAAAACATTACAATGGCCTGCGACAGCACCTTTGCTTCTCCTATTTTACAAAACCCAATTTTACTGGGTGCTGATATTGTAATGCATAGCAGCACCAAATACCTGGGTGGCCATAGCGATGTACTTGGCGGGATTCTGGTAACAGCAAAAAAAGACGAGTTGTGGGAGAAAATCAAAAACATACAGCAAACGGGTGGTGCGGTTCCTTCTCCCTTCGATTGTTTTCTGTTAACCAGAAGCATTAAAACCTTAGCTTATCGCATGAAAGGCCACTGCGAAAATGGAAAAATCATAGCTGACTATTTAAACGGACATCCAAATGTTGAAGCTGTTTTTTACCCAGGTTTGGAAAGTCACCCACAACACGAAATTGCAAAGAAACAAATGAAGGATTTTGGTGGGATGATGTCGTTTTTGGTTAAAGGAGGTGTTGAAGCGGCCCACAAAATAGTAAATAAGGTTCAACTATTTGCGCAGGCTACCAGTTTAGGAGGTGTAGAAAGTTTAATCGAGCACCGTTATTCGGTTGAAGGCCCTGATAGTAAAACGCCAAAAAATTTACTCCGCATCTCTGTAGGCTTAGAGCATGTGGATGATATTATCGCTGATCTAGCGCAGGCGTTGGGTTAAAAAGAATCGTCATTGCGAGAAAGCTTTTTCAGCCGACGAAGCAATCTTACAACGATCGCTACTAGCGTGCGCTTTAAGATTGCTGCGTCGTTCCTCCTTGCAATGACGAATATTTGTTTTGAAATCTATTTAGGATTGCAAATCGTGGTCAACTTCAACGAATAATTTGCCTCCAGTGGCTCATTAGTCTGCGCTAAACGTTGCGAACCTGTATTAGCCGGGCAGGCAATGTCACCAGCAGCATCATATATTAATTTTATACCACCAGCCAATAATTCTTTAGGTACATAAACCTGTACCTTGGTAATCGAATAACCAGATGGGAAATAACGTACATAATAACCGTCAGGGTGTTTGGTCCAGATACCACTTGGCACATCGCTTCTTGGTGGTGCCATACCCGCTATAATCGCATATTTTTCCATATCGGCATAAGTGTAATTTCCAGACGACACTAGTTGACGGATATTATTTTCTGCCTCAAAAACAGCCTTCACCCCTGATGGTAACTGATCTTTAGCCTTCTCCATTACATCGAAAGGCAAAACACCTAAAGCACCACCTTCCAATTGTGTAAGTTGTTTTGGTGTTAACAATTTAATGGCAGTTACTTTAACCTGTCCATTAAAATCGGCAAATTTTGTTCTTGCAATAATGGTCCATAATAATGCCTGAATGTCGTGTTGGTCTACATCAGGGTGCTTCTCAGCGCTTTTCAGTATAGAAACCACAATTTCTTCTTTAGGGCCCAAAACGGGTGCAAACATGTAACCATCACCCTTTGATGGGGCAAAAGTTCCGGCTTTTAGGCAATAACTTTTATTGGTCATTTCGTAAAGCCCCTCGCAAAGCACAAAACCACCCTCTGGATTTTTAGACAGTAAATACAAGGGCTGGGCTTTTAAGTTTAATGAATTAATAAAATCAGGCAGCTTTTCGCCTTCCCTATTTACGTCTTCAAAATTAGTGGTAATGGCAGCAGGTTGTTTTAAAAACTTGTCTACGCCTAAAGCTTTAGCGCCCTGGGCAGTGCCCACTTTTAATAATTTATCTTTTAATCCTCCGAACTGAGCGTTTACATTATTTAAACAAGCGATAGTAAACAACAGGCCTAAACATAGTGATTTTGTATTTTTCATCATAATTAATTTAGATAGGTACCACAAACTTAGAATTTTAAGCGTTAATTCAGTATTAAAGTTTCAGATTGTCATTGCATCATAAAAATACGCAATTCATTTTCAATGAGTTAATGTAATTTCAAAATTTTATTTTGTGGATTAAAATTAAATTCAGACATTTGGAATATTATTTGGCAGATAGCTAAATAAAAGTCAATCTTCACGGGTTGATTTATAAAGAAGTGGCGAGAGACTGGCTCGATGACCCACTGGCAACCCTCAGAAAGAGAAGGTGCCAATTCCTGACCGGATAACATGGTGTTATTTGGAGATATAAATTAGAACTGATGAAAACATTAAATCTTCAATCGCTAAGCGAGCCCAGTGCAAACCTTAAAAAGGTAGAACAAACTTCTATTTCTTTTATTTGTTGTGATATGCGTGCGTTTACTTGTATGTGCTGTTGCATACAGTAATTTAAAAATCTTCCTTTTTTGTTTCTTTCAAATTGGAAGGTCCCGGGAAATCGGGATACGCCCTGCTAGGTTTTAGGATTATCCTGATTTCTGCTATCTAATCACATCAACTAAAAAAATAGAAATTATGTCAACATCATATAAATTTGAAACTTTACAATTACACGCTGGCCAGGAAATAGATCCAACAACAGGATCAAGAGCTGTTCCCATTTACCAAACCACTTCTTATGGATTTAAAAACGCAGAACATGGCGCCAATTTATTTGCCTTAAAAGAGTTTGGCAATATCTACACCAGGATTATGAATCCAACCAGCGATGTTTTCGAAAAACGCATTGCCGCTTTAGAGGGTGGTGTAGCTGCTTTGGCAGTGGCATCGGGGCAAGCCGCTCAATTTATAGCGCTAAATAACATATTGGAGGCTGGCGATAGCATCGTTTCTTCATCTCACATTTACGGCGGAACTTATAATCAATTCAAAGTAGCTTTTAAGCGCTTGGGTATTCATGTCGATTTTGCAAATCCAGATGTACCTGAAGAATTTGAAAGCAAAATAACCGATAAAACAAAAGCAATCTTTTTGGAAACCATCGGCAACCCGGCGTTTAGTGTGCCTGATTTCGAAAAAATTGCCGCAATTGCAAAAAAATACGATCTACCTTTAGTGGTCGACAATACTTTTGGTGCAGGAGGCTATTTGTTTAAACCATTGGAACATGGCGCCAACATTGTTGTAGAATCTGCAACAAAATGGATCGGCGGGCATGGAACAAGTATTGGCGGCGTTATCGTTGACGGTGGAAATTACAACTGGGGCAATGGGAAATTCCCTCAATTCTCTGAGCCTTCAGAAGGTTATCATGGTCTGGTTTTCAGCGATGTTTTTGGTATCGGCGGACCATTTGGGAACATCCAGTTTATTATTCGTGCCCGTGTAGAGGGATTAAGAGATCTGGGACCTGCCCTATCGCCTTTCAATTCTTTTCTTTTATTACAAGGATTAGAAACTTTATCACTCCGCGTTCAACGCCATGTAGATAATGCATTAGCATTAGCAACCTGGTTAGAAAACCATCCATTAGTTAAAGAAGTTAAGTACCCTGGCTTAGCCAGCAGTAAATATAACAACCTGGCTAAAAAATATTTAAGCAATGGTTTTGGTGCAGTTTTATCTTTTGAGTTAGCTGGAAGCAAAGAAAATGCAACACAGGTAATTGATAACTTAAAACTGGTGTCGCACCTGGCCAATGTGGGTGATGCAAAAACACTGATCATTCAGCCTTCTGCCACAACACACCAGCAATTAAGCGAAACAGAACAATTAGCATCTGGTGTAAAACCGAATGCACTGAGGGTTTCGGTAGGCATTGAGCATATCGATGATATTAAAGCCGATTTCGAACAGGCATTTGCAACCATTAATGCTACAGTTCCGGCAGAGAATTTACAAGCCTAAACCCAAACCCCTTAGGGGCTTTTTAACAACAACAACATTACAAAATGCATAACAGTAAAAACGATAATGTAAAATCCACTTCAGGGAATTTTGCATCAACATATAGTTATAACAAACAGTTTAAATTAGAGAACGGAAAAAAGATCCGTAACCTGCAAGTTGCTTATCAAACTTATGGCAAATTAAATGCAAATAAAGATAATGTGATTTGGGTTTGCCATGCACTTACCGCCAATGCTGACGTTTTTGAATGGTGGGAAGGTTTGTTCGGCGAAAATGCTTTGTTCAATCCCGAAGAGCATTATATCGTTTGCGCTAATGTTTTAGGCTCGCATTACGGCAGCACAAATCCATTAAGTACTAACCCCGTAACAGGCTTACCTTATTACCTTTCGTTTCCGCAGTTTACTATCCGCGATTTAGTATCGGCACACCAGTTATTGGCTTCGCATTTAGGCGTTGATTATATTAAATTATTGATCGGAGGTTCTTTAGGCGGGCAGCAAGCTGTTGAGTGGAGCATTTCGGAGCCGAATAAAATTGAAAACCTGATCTTGATTGCGACTAATGCAGCACATTCTCCATGGGGAATTGCTTTTAACGAAAGTCAGCGTTTGGCCATTACTACCGATAGAACTTTTTATGCCAACCAGCCCAACGGTGGCAGCAAAGGTTTAAAAACAGCCCGTAGCATCGCACTTTTAAGTTATAGAACCTATAGTGCTTATGGCAATACACAGGTAGAAAGCGTAAACGATAAAACCGACAATTTCAGATCCTCTTCTTATCAGAATTATCAGGGAGAAAAACTGATTAACCGTTTTAACGCTTACAGTTATTATTATTTAACCAAAGCCATGGACAGCCACAATGTGGGCCGTAACCGCAAAAGTATTGCCGATGCACTAAAACTAATTACGGCAAATACTTTGGTAATCGGGATAGAAAATGATGTTTTGTTTCCTTTATCGGAGCAAAAATACCTGGCCGATCATATCCCAGGAGCAGAATTTAGTGCCTTGCACTCAGATTATGGTCACGATGGGTTCTTAATCGAAACAGATGCCTTGACTAATGTAATTGGAAACTTTATCAAGGAAAGCCGGAATAAAAAAATAATCAAACTACAGCATACTGCTTAGAAAGGTATAAGGTAGAGGGTTTAGGGTTAAAATAAAGAGAACAACTAATATCTGTACCATCAAATTCAACAAAAAAATAATATAAAATAAATACAGTAAATCAGTGTAATCTGTTTATCTGTGAAATCAAGTCTAAAAAAATGAGTAAGAATTTAAAAATCGGTTTATTTGGTTTCGGTGTTGTAGGACAAGGTTTATTGGATATTATCCAAAGCCAGAACCTAAACCTGGAGATCATTAAAATTGCAATAAAAGACCCAAGAAAGAAGCGTACCCTTAATAAAGATCTGTTCACCACTGATCGCAACGAAATACTGAACAATACAGAGATCAATACAATTGTAGAATTAATTAATGATGCCGATGCTGCTTACGAAATTGTAACTACTGCATTAAAAAACGGTAAAAATGTAGTATCTGCCAATAAAAAAATGATCGCTACACACTTAAAAGAGCTGGTTGATTTACAACAAGAGTATGGTACTTCTTTATTGTACGAAGGGGCCGTTTGCGGCAGTATTCCAATTATCCGTAACCTGGAAGAATATTACGACAATGAATTATTCCATGCTTTGAGTGGGATTTTTAATGGCTCATCTAATTACATTTTGTCGAAAATATTTAATGAGAACCAAAGTTACGACTCGGCTTTAAAAGAAGCACAAGATTTAGGCTTCGCAGAAACCGACCCGATTTTGGATGTGGGAGGCTACGATCCGAAATATAAACTGGCCATTGCTACAGCACACGCATATGGTTTATTTGTAAATCCAGATGCCATTTTAAACATCGGTATACAGAACCTTTCTAACCACGACATTAAATATGCGCGTGAGAAAAACTTTAAAATTAAATTGGTTCCTACGGCACGAAAAGTGAATACAAAAGATATCGTGACTTATGTACTACCAAAACTGGTAGCTAAAGATGATTTCCTTTACAACGTAGAAAATGAGTACAATGCAGTTGCAGTTCAGGCGGCTTTTGCTGATAAACAATTTTTCTATGGTAAAGGTGCTGGAGGCCACCCTACTGGCGCTGCTGTACTTTCTGACATTGCCGCTTTGCGTTACGATTACCGTTACGAGTATAAAAAATACCACTCGGAAAATGGCGTAAAACATACCGAAGAAATTTTATTGGAAATTTACCTACGTTATGCGGATGAAGATCTGATTACACTGTTGGAATTTGACAACATCAGCGAGCGTTATGCTGCAAGCAGTTATAAATATGTGGTTGGAACAGTTAAGCTAGAGCGTTTAATTAAAAACCGCGACTTGCTTTTGGATGAATCTGTTTTTGTGGCTTACACAGGCAGACAGATATACAAACAAGAGCAATTGAGTGAAAATGTTTTTGCCCAGGAATTGGCAAGCCTATAATTAATTTTTAAGGTTAATTTTTTTATTTGTTTTGTTGTTAAGCACAAAGGTCGGAGCGAGTCCGACCTTTTGCGTTTATTTAAAATTTTCCAAGATCCTTTGTTTATCTTCATTTTCTTTATCATTTTTATGATAAAGTTCAATAAAAACTATCTTTTCTTCTTTTTCAAAGTAAGCATAAATTAATCTCAAACCAGAGTTTACCCCACGGCCTTTTAAACTATCGCAAGAGATTTTCTTAACCTTTATTACACAGGTGGTAATGCCTAAATTATCAATTCGAAAACTAAAAGGATTGCGCTCATCAGGCTTTACCCTTAAAATTATCTTTACATCTTCCAAATCAGATTGCAGACTACGATATCGCTTCAAAAGTTTTTTTAGATCCTTATCAAATTCATTTAGTGATTTAAAAAGCATAGTTAATCATTATCATCTTCGTCATAAACCCGAACAGAATAAGGTAGTTCCCGATAAAAAGCTAAATTATAACTTATGTCCTTTCCTTCTTCAGTAACCTCCCAAGGTAAATCCTTATGCGAATAATCACTTATAGCTGTGGCCGACCAATTGCTCATTTGTTCTATAACTTTATCTATAACATCCTTTTCACTTGCCTTAAGCAGCGTTAAATCAGCTTTCTCTAAAGGCAAATAACGTTTCTGTGGATAGCCCTTGTAAGTCGTTTTAATTTTTTGCAATTGATTCATTTCAACCATTTGATTGATAATAGCATCTAATTTTTGAGGGACAGGGCCATAAGGCAACTTTTTATACTTCGCACCTGTTAAATGCTCCTCATATAACTCATAGTAATTAAAATCAGAAAAATAAAGCAATTTATACAATACGGTTTCGCCAACATTGGGCTTACCTGCACAGTGTTCTAAAATATAAAGCAAAACATTCTTGAACTTATTTACATTTAAGGTTGGAACTGAAATTCGTTCCTCTACAATCTCATCGTTTATTTCATCAGGTAGTTTTAAGCTTTGATTGGCTAGGAAATCTTTAGTCATAAAATCATCCAGAGAAAAACCTAGAGCTACGGATAGCTTTTGCATTTCGCTTAAGCTAACACTCCTGTTTCCCAGTTCTATTTGTGTCAAGGAAGGCCTTGAAATCGCAATGTTTTTTGCTAGATCTTCTTGAGAGAAACTTTTTTTTAAACGTAGTTTAGCTATTCTTTCACCAATTTCCTTTTTAGATAGTTCGTATCTCATAAAGCAAAGGTACGTATTGTTTTAAAATAAAACAATAACATGATCTATTTAAGAACAAGATCTTTAATAAACATACATCACAATTGCTGAGACTTAAATTTATATAAGCTTAATACTTTACCTTAATGTATTTTTCGATAATCACCCGATCTACCCCTGCTTTTTCTACCTTCTCAATGCCTTTCTGAATCAAAGTGTCTTTATGGATGGCGAGTTTAAACTTAAAAGTCTTGTCTTCCCAATCTTTGTTTTTATAATATTCTAAATGATCGGTATAATCATCTTTATCCAATACATAACTTCCTCCACCAGCATCAAAACTGCTGGTATCTTTAGGATTAAGGCTATATTTTAAAAATGCAAAATGTGTGTTGTTAAACATCTTGATCATTTTCAGCTTGCCAGAATAATCTGCTGTTTGGCTAGTTCCATTTTCGATGGTTGTAGCCGATAATAACTGCCAGGTACCCTGAATATCAAGATCTGAACCTTATTTGCTTGCCTCTTTGTTAACGCAAGAAAATAATGAAAGCACTGCCAATAGCATTAAAATGTTTCTCATAAATGGTATGATTAATTTGGTTATTATTTGTTTTAAATATTTATCCCCTACCAGCCATTTTGATCAATTTATGTGCGAGGTCTTTCCCTAAGTAACCATCAATTATGGCATGTACGATATATAAAATAGGTGTCATTAAAATGGCTACAACAAATTTATAGGTATATCCTACAAGGCCAATGGCAAAAACCTGCTGCCAGCTGTAATGGTATTGAGGATTTATATAAAATGCGATAAAAATCACCACAAAACTATCAATAAACTGAGAAACCAATGTAGAGCCAGTAGCACGTAACCAAAGTGCCCGCTCCCCTGTTATTTTTTTAATCTTATGGAAGATCAATACATCAACCATTTGCCCAATAATAAAGGCCGTAATCGATCCTACAATAATCCACATCCCTTGCCCGAATATCCCTGCAAATGCATTATTCATATTGAGGTCTTCTCCATTTATATTTTGATGCACCCAGAAATCAGCGGCAGTTAAATGCATCGATCCCCAAACCACAAGAAAGGCAAATGCAATTAATATGGCGGTAAGAATAGATAAGAACCGAACTTGTTTAACACCAAAATATTCATTTATAATATCCGTCATGATGAAAATAATCGGCCAGGTTAATACTCCTGCCGACATTACAAAGGATAGGTGCGGAACATCCAATAGGTTTATATCGAACTTTTTAAAGCCCAACGTTTCTTCAACACTGAACAATTTAACCCCAATAAACTCTGATAATATAGCGTTTGCTACAAAAAAGCTACCCAGAATGAGTAGTAAACGGCTTTCTTTTGTCTTAAAAGTCATAGACTATAAATCTATAAATAAATAGCAGATTTAGTATAACAATCATCGTATTTTTAACAGCGCTTACACAAAGATTATGCAGCCACTCGCTTTAATCGTTTAATAATAAAATATGATTTTTACAATCGTTCGACGGTAAAAATAGGTTAACAACTTAAATCTCCCAATCTTTGCGCCATCAAAATCTGGTAATCTTCATGGCTAAAAAACAACACTTCTATCTCATCCTAATTTTAGGTTCTTTGGCAGCACTTGGCCCCTTCTCTATCGACATGTACCTACCTGGTTTTGTTGATATTGCAAAGGATTTAAGAAGTAATGAATCAACTGTAGCGCTATCACTGTCAAGCTTTTTTATCGGGATTTCTGCTGGTCAGTTATTGTATGGACCACTCTTAGATAAATTTGGGAGAAAGAAACCGTTATATTTTGGTTTAGCACTTTATATCCTTGCCTCTTTTCTTTGTTTGGCTGTAACTGATGTTAATCAACTAATTGTTTTACGCTTTGTGCAGGCCATTGGAAGTTGTGCCACAGCTGTAGCCTCTGTTGCCATGGTACGGGATCTGTTTTCGGTAGAAGAAAGCCCGAAAGTATTTGCTTCCTTAATGCTGGTGATCGCGGTTTCGCCTATGCTTGCCCCAACTGCAGGGGGCTACTTAATTTCAGCCCTTGGCTGGAAATATGTGTTTGTATTTTTAGGATTGATGGCAGTTTTAATGCTCCTGGCTTCAATTTTCAAGCTACCGGAGAGTTATAAACCCGATCCGAATTACTCTTTAAAACCAAAGCCGATTTTAACCAATTTCCTTACCGTTTTAAAAGAGCCTCAATTTTACACCTATGCGTTGATCAGTTCAATTACCTTTTCGGGATTATTCGCTTACGTATCTTCGTCGCCTCAGGTATTTATGAAGATTTATGAGGTGAGCAAAACTGGTTATGGCTGGATTTTCGCACTACTTTCTGTATCATTTATTGGATCGAGTCAGATAAACAGCCTGATATTAAAATGGTTTACCAGTAAAAATATTGTGACCTATGCACTTATTGCACAATGCATTTTCAGCTTAATATTTTTGGTTTTCGCCTTAAATAACTGGTTAAATTTATATTCTACCATAGGCTTTATCGCCTTATTTTTGGCCTGCTTAGGTTTAATTAACCCAAATGCGGCTGCCTTGTCGCTCGCTCCATTTACCAAAAATGCGGGTAGTGCATCGGCTCTAATGGGTGCCTTACAAATGGGATTAGGCGCGCTGGCCTCGGTAATGGTAAGTTTATTTAGCGAACACTCGGTTGTGCCTATGCCTTTGGTCATGACAGCAGCTGCCTTTATTGCTTTAGGCTGTTTGTTAATCGGCAGAAGGTTTATTACCACTGAAGTGGAGGCATCGCCTGATTCGGCAGTTATAGCGCATTAATATTATACCACAAAGACACCAAGAGGTTTTTAGTGCTATGTGCCGGCGAGGAATCGTCATTGCGAGAAGGCTCTTTCAGCCGACGAAGCAATCTTACAACGATCGCTAGTAGCGAGCGCTTTAAGATTATTCATTTTTGCAGTTGTTTTTAAAGGCATTCATGAGCTCGCTTCGTTCGGTTATCTTCGTGCCTCGCAATGACGATTTATCTACGGAATCTATCAACAATAGCCTGTTAAAAGACTTATTTAAACACCTCACAAAGCGTTTCGACTACCGGTTCCGATTCATCCGGAAGCTCTCCGTAGGAGTCCTTTGGACAACGTGACAAGTTCGAATGGAATCATAACTTATGAAACAATCTCCCAGTGTCTTTGTGGGTAACTTATGGTACAAATAACTTGTAAATCAAATAGCAAGCAATTGTGCCTACTGCTGCGATGATGAAGCCACTTAATCGTTTCTTTTTGATAAAACAGATTAAGATAATTCCGGAGATAGAAACCAACGTCATCAGCACTGCCGAAATATCGATAATCCACGACCAGGCCTTACCAGAATCTCTTCCTTTATGCAAGTCATTAATCACAGCCACAGCGCCAAATCTGGTTGTGGTTAATTCGTATTTACCGGTTTCACGATCAATAAAGGAATCGGCCTGGTTATTGACGTTAATTTAACACGAGGGTTTAATGATTCTTAAAATTTTCTCTTTGTGCAGAATTGCAATCGCACGATCAAGTAGCGGGGCTTTTGGCATGGGGTTTTACGCTTTAAGCTTTTTTTTCCTATTTTCGCTTATAAGATGCTTAATATACAATCTAAACTTCCTGGTGTAAGTACCACCATTTTCTCGGTGATGAGTAAACTTGCCGCAGAACACAATGCCATTAATCTTTCTCAGGGATTTCCAGACTATGCCTGCGATCCAAAATTAGTTGAATTGGTAAATAAAGCCATGCAAGATGGTTTTAATCAATATGCTCCAATGCCTGGTTCTAGTTTTTTAAAAGAAACTATTGCAGAAAAAGTAGAAAAACTATATAACATAAAATATAATCCTGAAACAGAAATTACGATTACAGCAGGTGGAACGCAAGCTATTTTTACAGCATTGGCCGCCATTATCAATGCAGGTGATGAAGTTATCATTTTCGAGCCAGCCTATGATAGTTATGCACCTACCATTAAACTTTTAGGAGGCCTGGTTAAAACCTACGAACTTGCCCCGCCGAGTTATTCAATTGACTGGGATATGGTTAAGAAATTGTTTACGGCCAAAACCAGAATGATCATCTTAAATACGCCACAAAACCCAACGGGTAGTATTTTATCGTCAGATGATATGAAATCGCTTATTAAACTGATTACAGGAACCGATATTTTAATCTTGAGTGACGAAGTTTATGAACATCTAATTTACGATGAACAAAAACACCAAAGTGTAATGCTTTACCCTGAATTAAAGCAAAGAAGTTTTATTGTAGCCTCCTTTGGTAAGCTCTTACATGCTACTGGATGGAAACTGGGTTACTGTTTGGCTCCAGAGAAACTAACCAAAGAATTTAGGAAGGTACACCAATTTAATGTTTTCAGCGTTAATAGTCCCATGCAGCAAGCTATTGCCGATTATATTAAAGAGCCTAAAAATTATACTGAAATAGGAACCTTCTTTCAACAAAAAAGAGATTATTTCAGAGGCCTTTTGGCTGAAAGCCGTTTTAAGCTTTTACCTTGCAACGGTTCGTATTTTCAATGCGCAAGCTACAGCAGTATCAGCGATGAAAAAGACACCGATTTTAGCATGAGGCTGATCAAGGAATTTGGCGTGGCCACCATTCCGGTTTCTGCATTTTACCAAAAAGCAACCGATCATAAAATTATCAGGTTTTGCTTTGCTAAAGAAAACGCTACACTTGCCTTAGCGGCAGAGAAATTAAAAAACGTTTAACCAGAAAAACCTATATACAATGGAAACACCTGTGTACACTCAAATAGAAAATCTGAAAGTAACTGTCTTTCAGGCCTATCTTTTTTGGGAAAACATTGAGAAAAACCTTTTGAATCTGGCACTTAGATTATCGATGGGTGTAAGGGAGAAAACCGATATTATTATTTTACCCGAAATGTTTAACACAGGTTTTAGCATGAACTCTGAAGCCTTAGCCGAAGAAATGGGTGGAAAAACGATGCAGTGGATGCAAAAAATGGCACATCAGTACAACTGCGTAGTTGCGGGAAGCATCATCATAAAAGAAAACAATCAATATTTTAACCGTTTGATCTGGATGGAGCCAGATGGTAAAAACCAGCATTACGATAAACGCCATTTGTTTGGCATGGGTGATGAAGATCACCACTTTAGTCCGGGTAAAGAAAAACTTATTGTCGAACTTAAAGGATGGAAAATCAGATTGGCCATTTGTTACGATTTGCGTTTTCCGGTTTGGTTACGCAATGTAGATCAGGAATACGATATCTTACTCTTAGTTGCCAACTGGCCTGATAAACGATCGGCACATTGGAAAGCATTAATTCCGGCCAGGGCAATAGAAAACCAAAGTTATGTTATTGCTGTAAACCGCGTTGGGCATGATGGAAATCAGATTTACCACAGTGGATTATCCATGTGCTTAGATCCTTACGGTAATACCGTTTATTATAAACCGGAAGACGAAGATTTATATACATTCAGTATCAATTACGAAGAACTGGTTAAAATCAGAAGACAATTTCCATTTTTAAAGGATGCAGATCGGTTTACCATTAGTTAAATTAATAACCAATATTCAAATCACAATAATCAAACTGGAACGATCGGTTCAACAATTTAGCAATCACAACAATTGAAAAATAGTGATCGATACATCAATTACCTAGTTAAACGATTTAAACAATTAACCATCACAAACAATAACCACACACATGTTTAACCGCCGCAAATTTATAAAAGCATCTGCCCTATCGGCCGGATTGCTGGCTATTGATAAAAGTAGTATCGCTAATGTAATTCCGCATAAAGAAACAAAAGCAGAAAATTTCCCGATTGTAATTTCTACCTGGGACTTTGGAATTGCGGCTAATGCTGATGCATGGAAGGTATTATCAACCGGTGGACGTGCCTTAGATGCTGTAGAACAAGGCGTTTGGGTACCCGAGGCTGATGAGAACAACCAATCTGTTGGATATGGTGGTTTGCCAGATCGCGATGGACATGTTACCCTCGATGCCTGTATTATGGATGAACTCGGTAACTGCGGCGCCGTTTTAGCGCTCGAACATATTAAACACCCTATCTCGGTTGCGCGTAAAGTGATGGAAAAAACACCGCACGTAATGTTGGCCGGCGATGGTGCTTTGCAGTTTGCGTTAGAACAGGGTTTTAAAAAAGAAAATTTACTTACTCCTGCCAGCGAAAAAGCTTGGAAAGAATGGTTAAAAACAGCGAAATATGCGCCTGTAATGAACATCGAAAATAAGCTCTACCAAAAAGCTGCGCCGCAAAAACTTCCTGGAAACCAATATAATCACGATACCATTGGCATGCTCGCAATTGATACTAAAGGAAACATTTCTGGTGCCTGTACAACCAGTGGCATGGCCTATAAATTACATGGAAGAATTGGTGATAGCCCGATTATAGGCGCTGGCCTTTACGTAGACAATGAAGTTGGTGGTGCAACTTCAACAGGTGTAGGTGAAGAGGTGGTAAGAAACGTTGGATCATTTTTGGTGGTAGAATTAATGCGTCAGGGTTATACTCCCGAAGCCGCCTGTAAAGAAGCGGTAATGCGTATCATTAAAAAGAAACCCGAAACTGCCAAAAACATACAGGTAGGATTTTTAGCCATCAACAAAAAAGGCGAGTATGGTGCCTATGCCATCCAGAAAGGTTTTAGCTATGCCGTTTGCAATGCAGAAAAACAAGATCTTTTAATCAAAGGCAAAAGCTATTATTAATATGTTGAATTTTCCCAAACGATTAACAAAAATGAAACGGTAAATGGGATTATTATCCAAAATTTTCGGAAAGAAAAATGTTGCCGAGCGAGAGGGTGAGCCAGATATGGTTTATGTGCCGAGCGAAGATGAACGCATGAAATGGGCGATCGAAAAAGCCAATTTAACCCTTTGGTATTTCGAAGAAAGTTTAAAAAACAAACAACCTTACCAAAATTATTTTTCGATTAAAGTACTCATTACCGATGGTGATGAAGGCGAACATATTTGGTTAACAGACCCACATTTTGACGACGAAGGAAACTTATTTGGTACCGTTGGAAACGAACCGGTAAATATTCGTTCCGTAAAATTTAATCAAAAAATCGGCATAAAGCACGATTTAATCTCTGATTGGATGACTATTGAAAACGGCAGATTAATTGGCGGTTATACCATACGGGCCATTAGGGATGGCGTTGCAGAAAAAGAGAAAGCAGCATTTGACAACAGCATAGGTTTATATATTGATGAGGGCGTTGATCATTTTAAAGCCAATCTCGAAACACCAGAAGGTGCGATTCTGGCGATTGAAAAAGCCTACAACAATAAAGATATTGATGCTGCCATAGCCTGTAAGGATTTTTTTGAAGAAGCCAAATCCTTACTTTCTGTGATGAAAATGGAGATTGATCAGGATATCATCAACGAAACTGCCGAAGTGCTTAAACTATCTTTTATCAACAATATAGAAGAACATGGTTTTCCTGATTTTTCCACTATCCAAAATGCTTTTCCGGAACGTAAAAAAGTTGACGAAACCCATTGGGTAATTACAGAGGTATGCTGGTATCCGGATGGCGGAAAATCAGTGCAGTTACTTAACACCTACAAATCGCCAAAGGGATGGGTGGTTTTAGGGCCAGCAGGGCCACAGGAATAATTTAAATTAATAAATCTAATATCATGAGTGAAGTGGCAATTGGTTGCTTAGAAGTATGTGCTAATTCCTATCAATCGGCATTGGCTGCGCAAAATGGTGGAGCAAAAAGAGTGGAGCTTTGTGATAACCTGGCAGAAGGTGGTACAACACCAAGTTATGCTCAAATTGCCCTGGCTAAGAAAAACCTATCCATCGAAGTTTGGCCAATTATCCGTCCGCGTGGAGGCGATTTTCTGTATTCGGAAATCGAATTTGAGTTAATGAAAGAAGATATAAAAATCTGCAGATCATTAAATTGTGAAGGTGTAGTTACCGGAATACTTAAAGCAGATGGCACTATCGATAAAGAAAGGTGTGCTGAATTAATTGAACTGGCTAAACCTATGGAGGTAGCTTTCCACAGGGCATTTGATATGAGCAACGATATGGATCAGGCATTGGAAGATTTAATCGGGCTCAACATAAAAAGGGTACTTACCTCTGGAGGTGCTTCTTCTGCGATTCTGGGAGCAGAAAAACTAGCACAGCTTGTAAAAAAGGCCAATGGCAGGATTACGATCATGCCTGGTGCAGGTATAAATGAAAACAATATCAAAAACCTTATTAATCAAACAGGTGCCACGCAATTTCATGCTTCAGCAAAGGAATTTGTGCCAAGTAAAATGGAATTCAGAAATACGGAAACCAAAATGGGTAGTATTGAGGACGAATATCGATACGAACTCACTTCCGAAATAAAAGTAAAGGCTTTGATAGATGGTATAAATAGTTTTATAAATCATTAATTTCAAACCATCCTTTATTTAAAGCACAAGCTGTCTTGATTTCATATCAGTAGCGAAATACCTGAAATTACTGGCTGCGAGGTATCGTCATTGCGAAGCCGATTTTTCATCGGATGAAGCAATCTTATCTCAAACAGGAAAGATTGCTTTGTCGTTCCTCCTCGCAATGACGACCAATTTTTACGATATTACAGTTTTAAATTAATGCGCTAACAAAATGAAAATAATTTTCAAAACCTATAACTTCCTGGTTTTACTTGCTACCCTTATTCTGATAGTTTCATTTTTTATCCCCGTATCAAACCTGGATATCAATTTTCACGACACCTATTATCTGATGACAAATATTCAGTTTATTAGATTCTGGGGCATACTTTTATTCATTTTAGCATTATTTTATAGATTATTGTCCTCGTACCTGGCCTGGGATATTTTGAGTTGGCTTCACATCCTATTGTCTATCTTGTTGCTTCTTGCTTATTTGTATACCCAGTATAGTTTCACAAAGTCGCTTGCCGTAGTTGAGTTAACCAATGAAGGTTCATTGGCATATTTCAAACGATTCAATACTCAACTTGCTGCCTTTGGGCTAGGATTTATATTTGTTCAATTGCTACCCGTTATTAATTTAATTCTTGGCTTGATTAAACGCAAACGATCTGCCATTTAAAAGAACTGTAATTTACAATTTAGCAAGGGGATGTAAAGCGGTTTACAATCTAAACATACATCTATTTAATATTCAGATAATTAGTTATATTTAATCAAACTAATTATCATGAAAAAATTATCATCCCTGATTATGGCTACCTTACTTTTTGCAGCATGTGAAAATAAGGAAGCTAAAACTACTGATATGGCAGCAGCTACAGATAGTACAAAGTACCCGTATACCATTAAACAGGTACAAAACTGGGAAATGAACCCCGATACAAAAAATGCGGTAATCGCAATGACCCTTATTAAAACATTCGAAAGTTTAGATACAGCCAGTATGAGCATGGTGCTTGCCGACAGTGTGGCCTTAGACCTGGATGGTTACAAATTTAAGGGGACAAAATCTCAGCTCTTGAAAGAATTACAGGGCGAATTCGACAAAATGAAGGCCTTTAAAATCGACATGCAAGACATGGAATCGGTTGTGAACAAAGATAAAAGTGAAGAATGGGTAAGCCTGTGGTACAACCAGGTGTCTTCGACAAAAGAAGGCAAAACCGATACAGTGGCTTTATTTAATGATATTAAATTGAAAAATGGAAAGGTTGTGAGGCTGTCTGAATATGTTCAGCACCCAATGAAGAAATAGATTTTTTTAGAAATTACAACAAAACGGGGAAATATTTCCTCGTTTTTTTTGGATTGTTTTTTTTCAATTCTATATTTACAAAAAATATTAACGCTCATATTATGGAAAACCAAAGCGAAAGCTTATGTAGTAGCTGCTACAGACCATTTGTTCCTTCAGACACCTATTGCAACAATTGCGGCTTCCCTTTTCAAGGAACCAAAGAAGAAAAAGACCATCACATTGCGAACAGAACCGTTAAGGAGATAGATCTTAGCGATTTGAATAGATCGGTAGAGAGCGCCTGTAATTCGCTCTATTGGATTGCTGGTATCAATGCCATATCAGCTGTTTTCATATTCTTTACTGCAGCACCAGAAGATCAGTTTACATTATTAATTATGAATGTAATCCTTGTAGGAGCATTTGTGGCTTTTGGTGTTTTAGGCAAAACCAAACCTATTACGGCCATGGTTTCTGGCCTATCACTTTATGTAATTATTCAAATCTTAAATCTAATCGCCGATCCGACTACTATTTTTAAAGGCATTATTTTCAAAGTTGCGATCATCGTTTACCTAATTAAAGGTATAAGAGCAGTTCTTGAGGCCGATAAAATAAAAAAAGAGCTTAATATCGAATAACTTGGAGGAGCTGCAGATTTCTGATAACTTATGTGATCATTGCCAAAACAAAGTTTCTGTAGGCCATAAATTCTGTAGCCATTGCGGTAGCGCCCAAAATTATAAGGAAGTTGTAATTCACAGTAAGAAGTGGCCAAACATACAACAAATCGGCCTGTTCTTTATGATAGAGATATTGTGCTGTGCAACTTCATTGCTCATAGAAGAACATTCTTTAACTACGCTTTTTTGTATCGATGGCATAATGGGTATCGCTGCCCTTTTGTTCTTTTTTAATAGCTGGTCGGAAACTAAAAATATATTAAAATGGCCGGGTTTTTCCGTTTGGAAACTGATGGGCTTAATAACAGCAACTATTCTGGCTTCCATTATGGTTACATTTGTGGTTGACCATTTAAACGAGCTTGTTTTTAAAAAGGAAATGGAATATTATTCCATATTCGCATTTCATAAATATGGTACCTGGTTAATGTTTGCTTCTATAGCCCTCTACCCTGCTATATTCGAAGAATTGGCTTACAGAGGCTATTTAATGCAGAAGTTATTAAGTGTGGTTGACGAAAAAGAAGCTATTTATATTTCCTCTATTTTATTTTTCATCATTCATTTCAGCCTGATTTCGGTATTCTGGTTGCTGCCTTTTGCTTTATTTCTTGGTTGGCTCAGAATTAGAACTAAAACATTGTGGTATGGTGTTTTTATTCACTTTTTCTTTAATCTTACCGCTTGCTTTTTAGACCTCTACCCGCTGGAAGACCTTTTTGGATTAGTTTTTCAACACTAATCCCCACTTCCGGGAACATAATGCAATCCTGGTGTAAGGTAATGAAGCAAAATAACTCTCGAATAGCGGTAATTAATTGGAGATAACAATAAAACACCCGCTAAGATTAAACTTACATAATACCACAGGTTTTCATAAATTAAAGGTAAGCCTAAAACATACGATGCTACGCCAATGGTAATGATTTCTGCAACATTCATGGCATAACTTACAAACATCGCTACGTAGAAAAATCCGGGTTCACGTTCAAATTTTAAATTGCAATGCGGACAGGTAATATTGGTTTTTTGTAATCTGAAAGAATAAGCACTTCCGGTAAAGATATCTCCTTTGCGGCAGCGTGGGCATTTACACTGTAAAAATGCTTGAAATTTAGATAACTCAGCCATAATCTTCTAATTTAATAGAACAAAGGTAAGGCTAAAATTAAAAACTAATTTATGATCTATGTCATGTTTGAGGGATAATTTATAGCATAAAAGTCAATATAAATGACGTAAATAATTGATTATTTTTTTGGCCTACAGCTCATGCTTTCCTCGGCTCACCGCCGCCGATGGGCTCTTTCTTTTTGGTGTCAAAAAGAAACAAAAAACACCGGCTGAAAATTTTTCTTTAGCAGTTAGTGGGGTGGCTGTCTCGGTGTAGCCCGAAAAATTTGTTAGGCCGGATTTAAGTAGAAACCT
>NZ_JAUG01000076.1 GCF_000708285.2 Pedobacter borealis DSM 19626 | reverse complement strand
TTTTGTGGCGTTTTAATCAAGTTTTCTGTTAAGACGGTCGTCACCCTGAATTTATTTCAGGGTCTTTCACGCTAAAAAGATGCTGAAATAAATTCAGCAGGACGATAAAGCGGGATTAGGCGTAAATAAGATATAATTTTCAGCAAATAATTATCGAACTCAGGTTATTATATTTGTAATCAAAATGCAATTAAAGGCTCAGTAAGTAACAAAATAAATTTTATGACGTCTATATTTGTAACAACAGTAATTTAAAAAATGGCATTAGTAAAATTCATTTTCATCACAATATTGGTACTTTGGCTGATCAGAATGTTGATTAGGTTAATTCTGCCAATGCTGTTTAATAACCTGGCCAGCAAAATGCAGAGTCAGGCTACAGGACAGCAACAACAAAGACGATCAAAACCTGAAGGTTCTATTTCGATAGATTATATGCCTCCAAAACCCGATCAAAGTAAAACAGATAAACTCGGCGACTTCGTAGATTACGAAGAAGTGAAATAAAACTAAGAGGGTGTATCATAAAGGCGATTTCACCTCAGATGCTGTCATGTTGTCCAAAGGACTCCTACGGAGAGCCTGTCGAAACACCTTAGAGGGTATTTAAGCGGGTCCTTCGACAGGCTCAGGATGACAAATCTATCTTTATGATACAAGCTCTTTTTGTTTAAAAAGGCTATATCATATTGTAATTCAATCGAATTTGTCACGTTGTCCAAAGGACTCCTACGGAGAGCCTGTCGAAATGCCTTGTAAGGCATTTAAAACGGGTCCTTCGCCAAGCTACCATCGACGTATTTTGTAATCGATTAATTAGTGAGGAATTTAATTCGTTTTCGCATTTCCATCCAGCTAGGCCATAGCACATTATCCCCGTTCTACTTAAATCCGGCCTAACAAATTTTTCGGGTAGTACTGACCAGGCCAAACCACTGCCTTAGAAGAAAAATTTTCAGCCGGTGTTTTTTGTTTCTTTTTGACACCAAAAAGAAAGAGCCCATCGGCGGCGGTGAGCCGAGGAAAGCACGAGCTGCAGGGTAAAAAATAATAAATTATATGCGTCTTTAATATTGATTTTTATACAATAAATCACCCCTCAGGATGACAATTCTATATTTAGGATACAGACTCTTTTTTGTTTGAATTCAAAAAGCAATAATTTAAAATATATAGTCTAAGTTTAATACTTTTAGCCCTCAACCCGAAAACCAAAACTATACTGGCAACTATGAAATATTTTATTGTTTTTATCTCCTTGTGGATGATAAGTGCGAAATGCTTTAGCCAAACAAAACAGGATAGCTTAGAAATCAAACGTGCAGTCCTTGATTATATAGAATCGCAGCATACCTCAAACCCTAAACAAATGGAGCAGGCTTTGCACCCAAGGCTGGTTAAACGCACGTTTTGGACGGATAAGGAAACAAACAAGGATTATGTTCGTGAAACCTCTGCAGAATCGATGGTTATCTTAGCTGAAAGTTATAACCGCAAAAAAGATAAATTTCCTGCAGTTCCTAAAAAGGAAGTTAAAATGCTTGATATTTCAGAGAAAACGGCCTCAGTTAAACTAATTGCAGATGAATGGATAGATTATATGCACCTTGTTAAATTAAATGGGGCCTGGAAAATTATTAATGTGCTATGGCAATTTAATGATAGTGCAAGGCACAAATAGCGCATATTACCATTCAGCTTGAAATTTGATTACCTCATTTCTTTTCTCAATTAGTTTCAACATATAATTTTTAAGAAATATTTTTTCTACAAGTCGGCCTAATAAGCCAAATGGTGCCTGAAACTCAAAAACATCAGTCATTTCTGTCTGAGAACCAATTATTTTAAACTGGTGTTGGTGGTGGAGTTTTTTAAAAGGGCCTTTAACCATCTCATCTACAAAGAGCGTTGGGTATTCCATTTTACAAATCCTATTTGTCATTTCGAATGGAATGCCAAAATGTTTGGCCCGCCAGGTAACCGATTCATGTAAATTGGTCAAACCATCTCTCTTCCCAGCGATGGCTTTCTCCCCGGAACTTTGCATCGACTGTACATGAAGGTCGATACTTCTAGCCAGATCGAAACAGCGTTCAATCGGCGCATTAATCGATGTTTTTAAGATAATTGTGGGCATACACTTAGCTTTGGTCGTTTTTTCTATGCTTTCTGCTTAAATCTGTTCGATTAACCCTACTGTTCTTAGTAAAAAATGAAAGTTGTGGTTAAAAAATTAAGCCGAACTTAAGGGTAAGGCTTTTTAGGGGTTAGTTTGGTAGATAGCGTTTAGGGGTAATATGTCTTGATACTCGATACTTACTACTTGATACTCAAACCCTGCTGCTCAATACCTCCCTCTCATAGCTCAAATCTCCGGTCTCTTATCTCTATTTAAACACTTTCAATACCGAACCCCAGAACCAACTTTCTTCTGCTTTAAGCATCGTTTCTAAAGTTTTATCTACGTTGAGGGCAAGTTTGTTAATATCGCTTACCGATTTTTTAAAGGTTTTAAATTCAGGATCTTTTTCATCGCCCACTACCGTTGACAGTTCATTTAAAACTTTTAAAACAGGCTCTAACTCTCTTTTTTTACGCTCTTTAGCTACCTGACGAGAAATATTCCAAACATCCTTATCGGCAAAAAAGTATTCTTTGCGCTCGCCTGCTTTGTGCTGTTTTTCAATTAAGCCCCATCCAATTAAATCGCGCAGGGTCATGTTGGCATTTCCCCTGGAGATACTCAACGCCTCCATAATTTCTTCGGTGGTAAGCGCTTCAGGAGAAATGAGTAATAGCGCATGTACCTGGGCCATGGTGCGGTTAATTCCCCATTCGGAGCCTAATTTGCCCCAGGCTTCTATAAATTTTAATTTTGCTGCTGCTAATTCCATACACAAATATAAACTTATTTTTAAACTTTCAATAATTATTGAAAGTTTATTTGTTTTGGAAGCTATTTGCTTTCTTGCTGTAGTTTATCCAATACCATCTGCCAGCTGGTATCATTGTTATTTACTTTTTTTAACAGCTCAGTCTGTGCCTTATCGAAATAGACAGATAGTGTCAATACCGGTAATGCCAGATCTGGTTTAAACATTGTTCCGGCAGCAAATCCAGGTTCATTGTTCTTTGCCCGGTCGCGATCAAATTTAACGGTCGTATTTACATATTCTTCGTGCTGTTTTTCTCCATTAATGTATGGGATCATCCATTCTACAGATTTTTTGATCGAAGATCCTTTAGGCGACTCGTAGGTATAAAAATTGGTGCCTTTCGCTCTGTCGATCATAATGGCCAACTTTAACATAGGTTCCAGGTCGTAAATGTGGTAATGCATGGCATCGCGCTCTTTAAAATCCAAACTTGTTCCGTCAGCATATAAATTGATATTGATGTGGCTTTTTAAATTGTCGATAGTCCATTTAATAAAATCCTGATTGTTTAAGGTGTAACCAATTTCGCCAACTTCTTTTAGCCGGTGAGCATTCCAGTTATTAATGGCGGTAGCTCTCCCCGCTTTCATGCGTTTGCTGTTAATTTCTGCTAAAGCCGTTTCAGTAAGCCATTGTTCAATCTGTTTTTTATCAGCTGTTGGGATGTCTTTTTTAATCAGGTCGTAAGCTTCAATGGCTTTATCCAAATTGGTATCGTCAATAGGATCGCCATTTGGTTTATTGATTTTGGCCCATGCACCAAGAAATTCTACACATTTGTTTAAATATTTTCGATCATCGGTAATCTGGTATTGTAAAGCCAGTGCAAACATTTTGTTCATGTCTGCCAGGGCTAATCTGGTTTTTTCTTTTTTTGGATTTCCCCTTAATAATCCTTCAGTTCTGATGGTATCAATTGGATTCGGGTTTTCGTTTAGATAATTTAATGCCGATTTTTCAAAGCCCAGGTATAGTTTTTTGGTTTCCTCATCATTTTTGATCTGAGTTTTCAGCTTTTTAATTTCATTGGTATTTAAACTTACAATTTGCGAAAACGAAGAAAAAGATAATAAAGCCAGAGCGATTGTAACGACAAACTTTCTCATAATAAATAGGTTGAATTTTTATTCTTTGCTACAAATCTAATTTTTTATTCAGCATGCATTTAATTTATTACTTTTTTATACCGCCCAATTTTTTATTTTTGACGTTCGTTTAAACTTAAACAAACCTTAATGAATAACTGGTTTAATAAAAATGGCATTCACTTAGCCATTATTGCATTTTTTGTAGTCATCACTTTTGCCTACTTCAGTCCTGTTTTGCAGGGTAAAGCACCACAACAGGGCGATGTTTTGCAGGCTAAGGCCATGCAAAAAGAAATTATGGATATTAAGGCGAAAGATGGTAAAGGCCCACTTTGGACCAACCAGATGTTCGGTGGTATGCCAGCTTATCAAATTTGGGTACAGTATCCCCTAAATATTACAACGTATGGTATCGATGTAATTAAAGGTATTTTCCCAGATCCTGTTGGAACAGTTTTGTTATACCTTTTAGGCGCATACTTATTATTCTGTGTATTAAAAATAAATCCTTGGCTTGCTGCGGCGGGGGCAATAGCTTTTGCATTTACCTCCTATAATTTTATCATTATAGCGGCAGGGCATAGTAATCAGGCTTTGGCTATCGGCTTTTTTGCACCTATTTTGGCAACCATCATCCTTATTTTAAGAGGAAGGTACCTAGTTGGCTGTAGTTTATTGGCCTTATTTATGGCTTTGGAGATTCGTTCGAACCACATCCAAATGACCTACTATTTATTTATAGCGTTGTTTATTCTAGGCTGTATAGAGCTTTATCACGCCTTTAAAGCAAAACAGCTTCCGGCATTTGGTAAATCTGTTGCTTATATTGTTGCAGGTATTCTCCTATCAGTTTTGGTAAATGCAGGTACCCTGTGGACAACCTACGAGTATAGTAAAGAAACCATTCGTGGAAAATCTAATTTAACCACCGATAAAGCTGAACCTGCAAATGGTTTGGATAAAGAATATGCTTATCAATGGAGCCAGGGTGTTGGAGAGAGTTTCTCTTTCCTGATTCCAAATATTTATGGCGGGGCAAGTAGTATCGACGAAATTATTAAACCTGAAAGCAATACCTATAAAGCAGTTGAAAAAAATCTTTCTGGTGTAGATCCAAGACAAGCTATTGGTTATGTGGCCCAAAATTTGGGTACCAACCAGTATTGGGGCAATAAACCGGGTACTTCCGGTCCGTATTATTTTGGCGCAATTATCTGCTTCTTATTTGTTTTTGGTTTGTTTATTGTAAAACACCGCTGGAAATGGTGGATCTTAGGATCGAGTGTCTTATTGCTGTTCCTTTCCTTTGGAAGTAACTTACCGTTTATCTCGGATATATTCTTTAATTACCTTCCCGGTTATAACAAATTCAGGGCTGTTGAATCGATATTGGCCGTTGTAGGTTTATTGGTACCGTTGCTGGCTATATTGGCCATTAAAGAAGCACAAGAAGGAAAATACGATCAAAAATATTTAGTGCAGCGATTAACGTGGTCAGCAGGTATTACCGGTGGTTTTGCTTTAATCATTGCCGTGATCCCTACGGCGTTCTTCAGCTTTACGCAGGCCAACCAGGCACAGGTTTTAGATGCTTTAACACAAACCTTGCAGAATAACCGCGGTGCTGCAATGGAAATTTTAAATGGCATTGTTGCAGACCGTGTGGCTTTAGCACGTGCTGATGCTTTACGTTCTTTATTGTTCGTCGCTATTGGTTTTGGAATTACCTGGGCTTTCATTACCAAAAAATTGAACATGCAATTGGCTTTTGGTTTATTGGCATTATTTGTTTTAATTGATTTGTGGCAGGTAGACCGCCGTTATTTAAACAATCAAAATTTTGTAAATAAATCTGATTTAGATAACCATTATCAACCTAGGGATGTAGATAATTTTATCTCAGCCGATAAGGATCCAAACTTCAGGGTTTTCGATATGTCGTTAGGCGATCCATTTAAAAGTGCTGAAACGTCTTATTTTCATAAAACCGTTGGTGGTTTCCACTCCGCGAGGTTAAAACGTTTTCAGGAGTTGGTAGATAACCAGTTAACAAAAAGCATTAACCAGGATGTGTTGGATATGTTAAATACCAAGTACATCATTACACAAGATCCTCAGAACGGATCGTATAAAATGCAGCGTAATGCAACGGCTGCGGGTAATGCCTGGTTTGTACAAAGTGTTCAGTTTGCTAAAAATGCTGATGAAGAAATGAAGGCCATTAGCAGTTTTGATGCTAAAAAAGAAGCCATTGTTGATGAAAGTTTCAAAAATTCGATCGATACCAAACGTTTAGGAACGGGTCAGGAAGGTTTTATTAAATTAACCAACTATAACCCTGATCATTTAACTTACGAATACTCAACCGCTAAAGATGTAATTGCAGTATTTTCAGAGATTTATTATGATAAAGGCTGGAAAATGTATATCGATGGTGTTGAAAAGCCATACTTCAGGGCTGATTACGTTTTACGTGCAGCGCAGTTAGAGGCAGGTAACCATAAACTTGAGTTTATTTTCCACCCAACATCGTATTACACTGGAGAGAAAATCTCTTTAGCAGGATCAATCTTGCTATTGGCCGGATTAGGTTTTGGGTTTTATTCAGAAGAAAAGAAGAAAAAGAAAGCAGTTAAAGCTTAATATTTCTTTAAATAGATTTACGCCCCGCAGGATTATAATCTTGCGGGGTTTTTTGTTTTACATGTTTTTTGCTGATTTTCTTCTTGCCACGGAAACACAGAAAGCACGGAATATCTCCCTCGGTTTGTCATCCTGAGCGTAGTCGAAGGACCTTTAACATGAATTCATTGCACACCTTGAGATTCTGAGCATTCACACTTGCGATCGTCCTCCTGAACTTGTTTCAGGATCTATAAAGCTCAATCAGCCCAAAGTTTATCATTCAAAACCCAAAGTTGATCTCACGCCACGCGTCATCCTGTGGGATAATTTATTGTATAAAATCAAAAATAGATAACAGAGGCTTTTTTTGCAGTGATAGGGTGGGAAGAATCGTCATTGCGAGGAGGAACGACGAAGCAATCTTTCATGCTAGTGATTCTTGCCATAAAGATTGCTTCGTCGGCTGAAAAAGCCTTCTCGCAATGACGCCCGATTTTTGGAATCCGTCATTAACCGATTAGCCATACCTGCGCTAATGAACAATAAACGGAATAGAATAATAATTTAACAATGTCGTAACATTTGTTTGATATACAGAGTCTTACCTTTGTAATGTAAATCAGATGATATGTTAGAATCATTCTTTGCCGTATGCTTATTAATTGTTGTACTTTATTTCTTTAGCCCCTTTGAGGTAAAACTCGATGAGGAAGAGGAGTGGTAACACAGCTAATCTATCTCTGAACTGCTTTAATCGAGCGGTAATAAGACTCTTCCCCCTAAAATTTCCCGTTTATGGATAAAAGAAATGTCGATGTAGTCGTAATATCCGATGTACATTTAGGTACCTATGGTTGCCATGCAAAAGAACTTTTAAAATACCTTAAGAGCATAAAACCCAAAACGCTGATCTTAAATGGCGATATCATCGATATCTGGCAGTTTAGCAAAAGTTATTGGCCCGAATCGCACATGAAGGTGATCCGTAAACTGATGAAATTCGTATCGGAGGGTGTTCAGGTTCACTACCTAACGGGAAATCATGATGAAATGCTCCGCAAATTTGATGGCATGGAAATGGGTACTTTCCATCTCCAGAATAAATTAATTTTAGAGTTGGACGGTAAAAAGGCATGGTTTTTTCATGGCGATGTTTTTGATGTTACCATGCAGCACTCTAAATGGCTGGCTAAACTTGGTGCGGTTGGCTACGATACACTGATCCTCATTAATAGTTTTGTAAACTGGGTACTTACCGCGTTTAGGCGGGAGAAGATGAGCTTTTCGAAAAAAATAAAATCAAAGTTTAAAGACGCCGTTAAGTTCATCAATAGTTTTGAGCAAACCGCGGCAGAACTGGCCATCGAAAAAGGTTATCAATATGTAGTTTGTGGTCATATCCACCAGGCTGAGCAACGTGAAATTGCCACAGAAGATGGAAAAGTGCTTTACCTGAACAGTGGAGATTGGGTAGAAAGTTTAACCGCTTTAGAGTACGAAAATAAAAACTGGACGGTTTTTAAGTACGAACATCAACATTTTACGAAAGACGAATTGGATGAAGGAATCCTTTCTGATGCGGAGGATTTAAAAAGTAAACTTGACATAAATATTCTTTTACAGAATATAAAATATGAAATTGCCCAATAATTTTAGATATTCGGGCATAAATGAAGATACTTTACGCAATACAGGGAACAGGTAATGGTCATATCAGTAGGGCGAGGGAAATTATTCCTTTGCTTCAGCAGTATGGCGAATTGGATATTTTAGTTAGTGGAACACAGGCCGATGTAAAACTCAGTCAGCCGGTAAAATTTCAACTGCATGGTTTCAGTTTTATTTTCGGAAAAAAAGGCGGTGTAGACCATTTTAAAACATGGCTGAACATGAATCTTTTCCGATTTAGAAAAGATATGAAGCAGCTGCCACTGAAGGAGTACAACTTAATTGTTAACGATTTTGAACCTGTAAGCGCCTGGGCATGTAAACTGCAGGGCATAGAATGTGTATCATTGAGTCATCAGGCTGCCTTTAAATCTAAAAAAGTACCCCGTCCTAGAACTTTAGATTGGGGGAAGTTGATTTTGAGCCGTTATGCGCCTACCAAATATCACATTGGCTTTCATTTCGACCGTTACGATACTTTTATCCATACCCCGGTAATCAGGGCAGAGATCCGAAATCTGAAAAGTGAAAATTTAGGACATTATACGGTATATCTTCCAGCCATTGACGATAAACGTTTGGTAAAGCTTTTTACTCAGCTCCCTGAGGTTACCTGGCAGGTTTTTTCTAAACACAGTAAAGTTGCCTACCAGGAAGGGAATGTTTTTGTAGCGCCTGTTAACAACGAAAAATTTAATAAAAGCCTGGCCACCTGCGAAGGTTTGTTTACCGGTGGCGGTTTCGAAGGACCTGCTGAAGCGCTTTATCTAAAGAAAAAACTGCTGGTGGCGCCTATGCGTTTCCAGTTTGAACAACAATGTAATGCCTATGCCTTAAAACAGTTTGGTTTACCTGTAATTTGGGGAAGTACCAGAAACTGGTTGCCGATTATTAAAAACTGGGTAGAAAATCCTCAACAGCATGAGTTTAATTTTCCGGATGAAACAGCGCAGATCATTGACGATATGGTGAAGAAATACGCGAGGGTTTAGTCCTGAGTCTTCAGTCCTGAGTCCAAAGTCGATCACCCTCGGATTGTCATCCTGAGAGGTAATTTATTTTATAAAATTCAATAAATGACAGTTGAATTAAAAAATAAATCTCCTCAGATTATCGTCATTGCGAGAAGGCTTTTTCAGCCGACGAAGCAATCTTACAACGATCGCCACCAGCGTGCGCATTAAGATTGCTTCGTCGTTCCTCCTCGCAATGACGACCTTTCTTTTGGAATATATCATTGATAATGTAGTCCAAGGATCTTTGTGATGAATTTAGTCATTAAATCTAGGTGGGAGCGCTTTTAGTCGACTACTTGCATGGTAAAACTAATTTTTTATTAATAGGTCTTCGACTCCGCTCTCCGTAGGAGTCCTTTGGACAGACTGACAAATTTAACGCTTATCGCTCTCCGCTTTGGTCTTTAGTCTTTATGCTTTGGTTTTTTGGCTTAGGCTCAGTTGGTAGCATTGTACTGCGCAATCTAAACCTGACAGGAGCGGACACCGAACGTAGAGAGGTAAAGCGTATGGCAGGACTATCGGAACCGATACAAACAGGAACCTGCTTTTCTAAAAATAGCAGAACTTCTCTCATCAACCTTCTACTTTTTATCCATCAACCGGTCTTCGACTCCGCTCTCCGCTTTGGTCTTTAGTCTTTAAGCTTTAGTCTTTCTTCTGCTACTATTAAATTATTTTCTTTACTTTGCCTACTCTTTAAAAAGGCATGATTAATCAGTTTAGAAAGCTAAATCCAATTAACCTCGTATTCTTGCTGGCGTACACATTCTTTTTGCGTATTGCCATTTTTCATGAAACGCACGATAAGCTGAACTTTGATTTTTTGGAGCCATTTGCTCGGTTATTGATCAATATAGATTTAGACAATGCCTTTACGCCGTATACCAATATTTTTATCGCGGCACTTTTGGTTTATGTACAGGCTTTAATTTTCAATCGGGTTGTAAACAATCATAATTTATTGGCAAAACCCAGTTTCCTTCCTGGGCTGATGTTTATAACAGGAACAAGTTTGTTCATGCCTTTTATGATCCTAAGTCCGGCATTGTTATGTAACTTTCTGTTGATTTGGATTATAGATAAGTTTTTAAAACTGGGTAAAAGTGCGAACTCCATTACCACTGTGTTCGATATCGGGATGATTATTGGGATTGGAACATTGATCTATTTTCCGTTTATGGCCATGTTGCTTATGATCTTTTTAGCGCTGTTGCTTTTTAGATCATTTAATTGGCGCGAATGGGTAGCTGGCTTGATTGGCTTTATTACAGTTTTCTTTTTTCTGGCCGTATTTTATTATTGGAATGATAATTTAAGCTCGTTTTATCAGATATGGAAACCATTGGGCAATAAGTTTCCTTCGGTTTTTAAAATCAACTATAACGATTACCTGGTGCTGATCCCGGTAACGGTAATTATCATACTGGCATCACTACAGCTTCGGGAAAATTTCTTCAGGAGTTTTATCAGTACACGGAAAAGTTTTCAGCTGTTGTTTTTCATGTTTATTATTTCTGCAGCAAGTTTTTACCTCAAACCGGATTTCAGGACCTGGCATTTTTTGCTGTGTGTACCGCCAGGATCGGTACTGTTGGCGTATTATTTCAGCAATGCCAAAAAACGTTGGTTTTACGAAACATTGTTCGTTTTATTTGTGCTTTCGATACAGTATTTTCTGTTTGTTTAACCTTTTTTAACAAATAACTAGAGCGAAACTTGACAAAGATTAATAGCTTTGTGCATGATTTTAGAATTAAAGCTTTTTAGTTTTAATCAAGATGGATAAAAAATGGAGTCATTGGAATTTCTAAGAACTTATTTGCAGTGGGAGATTTTAAATGCGTAGGCTAAGCATTGATATTGGAAATTCTGCTGTTAAGGTTGCCGTTTTTGCAGATAAGGAAATTATTCACCATCAGCGTTTCAATAAAATTGGGATACTTGATCTGGCTCAATTGATTGAGAAGTTTTCGCCAGCGAAATCCATCATCAGTAGTGTTAACCAGGAAGTTGGACCATTAGAAGTATTTTTAAAAAAGCATACCGAGTATATCCGTTTTTCAACCATGTTGACGAACGGCGTACAAAATAGATATAAAACGCCCGTTACTTTAGGATTAGATAGATGGGCTGCTATTTTAGGTGCAAATGGCTTACATCCAACAAACGCAAGTTTAGTGGTTGATGCAGGTACCTGTATTACTTACGATGTTTTAAGTAGCACGAAGGAATATTTTGGCGGAAGTATAAGCCCTGGTATTAGCATGCGTTTTAAAGCTGTACACGAATTTACTGGCCGTTTGCCTTTGGTGGAGTGGGATGCAAATGAGGCTATTGTGGAAGGTACGGATACTCAATCGGCAATCAAAAACGGTGTTTTACAAGGGATAATAAACGAAATTGAAGGCTTTATTGCCCTAAATAATAAAAAAGAAAGTGCTCTGAAGGTAATTATAACGGGGGGTGATGCTAATTTTTTGTATAAACAATTACAAAACAGCATCTTTGCGCCTCAAATTATAAAAGATCCTTACTTAGTGTTAAAAGGATTAAATGAAGCTATTGCAGATTAAAATGTACAAAAGAATAAATTATATTGCAGCCATACTCGTTCTAGTTTGTGGTTTAAGTGCTCAGGCACAGGTTACCACTTCATCACCATATTCAAGATATGGACTTGGAAATATAAAGGGATCTTTGTTGCCCCAGCTTAGGGCAATGGGTGGAATTTCTACCGCAGTAGGTAAAGTTACAGGGTTCAATTATATTAATATGCAAAACCCTGCATCTTATGCTGGAATAACTTTAACCACCATTGATGTGGGAATGAGTGCTGGTTTAACCAATCTTTCGCGAAACAATTTAAGCGAAACGAGTTTCAATTCTACTTTTAGTCATTTGGCATTTGCCGCTCCGGTTACCAAAAGATCGGCCTTGAGTTTTGGTATTTTGCCTTACTCAGATTTGGGTTATTCTTACAGAAACACGACCAAAGTTGATACAACCACTTTAGACCAGCTTTATGAAGGCGAAGGCGGCTTATCAAAGGCTTATTTAGGTTATGGTTATCGTTTTGGCGATCATTTAAGAATTGGGGGTAACTTAGAATATATTTTTGGTAACCTCCAAACTACCAGGGCTACCGAATTTCAATCGGCAGGGTCTTATAATGCTAAACTTCAAAATAAAAACAGTGTTGGCGGTATAAATTACTCTTATGGCATACAGTACGATTTTAATATCGGTAAGAAAACAATTATGACCCTGGGTTATTCTGGAAGTACTTCTGGGAAAATAAATTCAACGCAAACTTCTTTTGCTACGTTCTACACCAGAGATCAAAGTGGTAATGAAAACCCTGCAGCTGATACGTTAAATATCGCGAATAACGGGAAATCTAACCTTACCTTACCATTAACACACAATTTTGGGATCTCTATCCAGCAAAATGATAAGTGGATGATCGGTGCCGATTTTAGAATGAGTAAATGGTCTGCAACAAGTATCAATAATGTAAACCAAGGTTTGCAAGATAGCTGGGGTGCTTCTTTGGGTGGCCAGTGGACACCAGATGCATTTTCTTACAACAGTTATATGAAACGTGTAGATTACCGCCTTGGTTTTAATTACGATAAAACTTATATCAAAATCGGTAATCAGGATATCAAACAAATGGGTGCATCGTTAGGTTTTGGCTTCCCGTTGCCTACTGCTAACGGTGGTTCAGCATTTTATAAAATCAACTTTACGACCGAGTTCGGACAAAGGGGAACATTAAGCGATAATCTTGTTAAAGAGCAATTTATTAATTTCCGCTTGGGCTTTACCTTGAACGATTCCTGGTTCCGTAAGTACCGTGTAGACTAATGAATTTAAGGACATTTTTATATGGTCTGTTTCTGGTGTTGCCTTTTTTTCTGGCTTCCTGTGGAGACGATGATCTAAAAAATGCCAATTCAGTCTCAGCAAATAAAGTAATCCTGTCCAGGGATCGGACCATTGGTGTCGATATCACTTACAGCGATTCGGCCAGAATTAAGGCTAAAGGTTATGCCCCAATAATGGATAAGGTTACGCCTTCAAACGGAAGCACTTATCAGGAAATGATTAAGGGTGTAAATATCGATTTTTATAACCCTAACGGAACCATTGATGGAAACCTGGTTTGCGATTACGCCATTAGGAAAGATAATGAGCTTAAAACCGAATTCAGAAAGAATGTGGTGGTAAAAAACAGTAAGGGCGATACTTTCTCTTCGCAGGAACTGATCTGGGATGAATCGAAAAAGATTTTTTATTCCAATCAAAGGGTATATGTGAAAGGGGTAGATGGAAGCATAGGTGAAGGCATCAACTTTAAAGCTCCGCAGGATTTTAGTACCTATGAAATGGATAGTGGAAACGGTGAACTGAATATGAAGGAAGGTGTAGCGCCTTAGTCGCAATGTATAAATGATGGAATGAGTGAATTATTGAATGTTTAAATGGATTTATTCAAATCATCTTTCAATAACTCCATCATTCACTAATTTCGCCATTCAATAATTCTGGTCATTCAATCATTAAAATAGGGCTTGTATTTACTTAAAAATTAAACACTTGATAAATAAAATTTTGTGTTTTCTTTTTTGAGGCAAATTTGTATCTTGCGCCCTCTTAAAAAAGAACTAAATAAATTTATAATTACAATATGGGATTAATGACATTTTTGCGTAACCGTGCAGGCTATATTCTAGTTTTTGCCATCGGTTTTGCAATTGTTGCATTTTTAGTAGGTGATGCAATTAACGTGGGTAAACCTTTTTGGTCGGCAAATCAAAAAGTTGTAGGATCAATTGATGGTAAGGATATCAATATTGATGAATTCGGACCAAAGGTTGATCAAGGTGTAAACCAAATGAAACAACAATATGGTGGTAGTGCAAATGCACAGATGACCGCTATGGCTGTTGATCAGGCATGGAATGCAGAGTTAGCAAAAGTTTTGTTAACTAAAGAATATGATCGTTTAGGTTTAACCGTTTCTGAAGATGAACTAGTAGATTTATTACAAGGTCAAAACCCTAGCCCCCTAATTAAACAATATTTCTCTAATCCTCAGACCGGACAGTTAGACCGCGCTACTTTGATGAACTTTCTAAAATCGAAAGAACCTCAGGCTTTGCAACAATCTACCATGTTACAGGAAGAGATTAAAAATCAGGCCCTGCAAACAAAATATTCGAACTTAATCCGTAATTCGGTTTATGTAACTTCTTTAGAAGCTATTGATGAATATACCAACCGCAATAAACTGGCTAATTTTAAATACGTAAGTTTAGATTATACTTCTATTCCCGATGCTTCTGTTAAGTTAACAGACGGCGATTATTCGGAATATTATGATCAGAACAAAGCACGTTTCAACAATCCACAAGAAACACGTGCTTTCGAATACGTTACTTTCAGTATTAGTCCAACCAAAGCAGATTCATTGGCAATCAAAACTCAGGTAGACAAAATTGCTGCTGATTTCCAGGTGGCTAAAAACGACTCACTTTTCGCTGCAATCAATTCAGACGTAAAAGTTCCGTTTACTTATATCACAAAAGGTAAATTAGATCCAGCAGTTGATTCAGCTGTGTTTGCTTTACCAGCAGGCAGTTTTTATGGCCCTAAATTAAGTGGTAACTCATACAAAATTGTAAAGGTAGTTTCTACCCGTATCTCTCCTGATTCGGTAAAGGCAAGCCACATCTTAATCGATCCGGCTAAAGTGGGTGGCGATGATAAAGCAGCAAAACTAGCTGATTCGTTAAAAGGATTGATTTTAAAAGGTGCTAACTTTGGAGAATTGGCTAAAAACTACAGTGTAGATGGTTCGAAAGATAAAGGTGGCGAATTGCCAACTTTTGCCCGCGGTGCTATGGTACCTGAGTTTGAGAATGCTGCATTTGATGGTAAAGCTGGTGATCTTAAAGTAGTGAAATCTCAGTTTGGCTATCACATTCTTAAAATAGAAAAACAGATTGGCTCATCTAAAGTGGCTAAATTAGCTTATGTAGAAAAAGCATTAAATGCAAGTAGTAAAACCCAGGCGGCTGCTTACAAAGCAGCCAGCAATTTCTTAACGGATGTGAAAGGTAACGACTTTAGCAAATTTGCTGCACAAAAAGGATTAAAAGTTGCTGTCGCTGATAAGGTGGCATCAACACAAGGATTTGCAGCTGGATTGGATAACCCACGTAAATTAATCCAAGCTGCTTATGTAGCAGATAAAGGTGATGTATTACCTGAAATTTATACCATGAGCAATGCTTATGTTGTGGCCCGTTTAACTACAATCAGTCCAAAAGGTATTTTATCATTAGCTGATGTAAAGAAAGAAATTGAGCCAATGGTAATCAATGCCGTTAAAGCAAAACAATTAAAAGAAAAACTAACCAACGCAGGTAAAGGAAGTATCGATCAGGTTGCAGCTAAAGTTGCACGTCCGGTTAATCCAGTACAGAACGTGGTATTTGCTAATCCGGTAATCCCAGGCGTAGCGCAGGAAAATGCTTTAGTAGGAAGCGTTTTTGGTTCACAGCCAGGTAAAGTGTCTGCTCCTGTTCAAGGCGAGCGTGGTGTTTATGTATTTTCAGTTGATGGATTTACCAGTCCTGCACCAATTGCAAATATGTTTAAACAAAAAGAAAGCATGATGTTGAGTTTAGGACAGCGTTCATTAGGATCTGCTTTCCAGGCGTTACAGGAAAATGCGCAGATAAAAGACAATCGTGTGAAATTCTATTAAATAGAAAATACGTAATTTTGTAACCGTTCCGATGATTAGTTGGAACGGTTTTTTTATTTAAGGACATGGAAATTCAGGAAAACATTATTAATAAAGTAGCCAATAGCGGTTTAATAACCTTAAATCTCGAAGATTTTTATCATAAAGGCGAAAGAGTGGTTTATGATATTGTGGATAATCTATTTCATGGTTTAATGTTAAGAGAAAAGGATTTTAGAGAGTTTATCAAAAATCACGATTGGGCGCAATATCAAGATAAGAATGTAGCCATTATCTGTTCGGCTGATGCAATTGTACCTACCTGGGCTTATATGTTGCTTGCTAATAAACTAAAACCATATGCCAATGAAGTGGTATTTGGCGATTTAAATACATTGGAAGCCGTTTTATTTACCAAGGCATTGGCTAAAATTAATCCTCAAGATTATGCCAACGAGCGTGTGGTGGTAAAAGGATGTGGCGATATCGATGTTCCGGTTTCAGCCTATGTTGAAGTAACCAACCTGCTTACCCCGGTAGTTAAAAGCATTATGTTTGGCGAACCCTGCTCTACAGTTCCTGTATATAAAAGAAAAGATTAAATTTTGGTTTGCTTTTTGTATATCTTCATAAAGGAAAGCAGTTTTTAAAGACAATACTTCCCTTTTCAGTTCGTCATCCTGACTTGTAGCGCAGCGGAAAGCTACGAAGTAAATTTATTTCAGGATCTGTCATGCTGAAAATGAACACACAAATGAGTACAAAAGCAATGAAGAAATTATTTATAACCGTCACGGCAGGCTTATGCAGTCTTTTCGTGGTAGCTCAGGAACTTCCCCTGAAGAAAGAAGCCGTATTTCAGGAAGGAGAAGTTTTACAGTATAAATTAAGGTACGGCTTTATCACGGCGGCAGAGGCTACCATTAAGGTAGCGAATTCTGATTTAAAGTTTGATAACAGGCCTACCTATAAACTTACCGTTGATGCACAGACCTCTGGAACTTTTGATGTTTTTTATAAGATTAGGGACCATTATGATTCGTATATCGATAAAACTACCCTCTTGCCATATTTCTATCAGGAAAATATAAGGGAGGCCAGTTACAGACGCCAGGATAAGGCCCGTTTTACGCAAGGAGCCAAAAAAGTGGTTTCGAACAGGGGAACATTCAGCACCCCAACCGATCAAACTTTTGATCTGGTTTCAGCTTATTATTTTGCCAGAAGCTTGGATATCGGTAAAATCAAAGTTGGTGATAAGTTTAAGCTGAACTATTTTTTGGGAGATGAGATCTCTGCCTTAGAGGTTGAATACATTGGCAAAGAAACGATTAAAAGTAAGTTGGGGAACATCCGCTGCTTAAAATTTAGTCCATCTATTAAGCCAGGAAGGATATTTAAAAAAGATAGCAGGTTATACCTTTGGGTAACCGATGATGGAAACCGCGTGCCGGTAAAAGCCCAGGTAGAGATATTGGTGGGTGCAGTTACCATGGAATTAAAATCGGCCAGTGGCCTAAAATATGCTTTAGCAAAAGAATAATGATGATAGAAGTTGAACAGGTGCTGGTGCACGAAGACGTATTGAAAGAAAATTTTGTTTGTAATTTAAGCAAATGTAAGGGCATCTGTTGTGTGGAAGGTGATTCGGGTGCACCATTGGATAATGACGAAAAAGCCATTTTGGAAGAGATTTATCCGAAAATAAAACACCTGTTAAATGAAAAGGGCATTAAAGCCATTGAAGAACAAGGTGTTTACGTAGTTGATGAAGATGGCGATTTAACCACCCCTTGTGTAGATAAAAATAAAGAATGTGCTTATGTGCTTTTTGAGGGAGGTATTACCAAATGTGCCATTGAAAAAGCGTATGAGCAAGGTATTGTAGATTGGCAGAAGCCGATTTCTTGTCACCTTTACCCTATCCGGATCACGAAATATCCAGAATTCGACGTGCTAAATTACGACCGCTGGCACATCTGCCATGATGCCTGTACCTTTGGCCGAGAACTTAAAGTTCCGGTATACAGCTTTTTAAAGGGACCACTAATCCGTAAATACGGTGAAGCGTGGTATAAAGAACTGGAAAGTTCTGTGGCGGCGATGTAATTTTATTCTTTTCGTAAATCTTTTGATTAATTTATGTATGATGAAGCATAATAAATGTTTTGTCTATACTTTCGTGATGCTTATCTATTGCGTACATAAATTTATCTATCTATACTGAAGAAGGAGCTAAAAACGAGCTAATTGCTTCTAAATTATTTCGTTCAGTTTGGGGCCTATGTCAAAATTAAGTTGTTTTTTGCCGAAATCTAACTTACTTTAGCGGAATTGAAAATCATTTAATAACTGTGAAAAAAATCTTAATCACTGGTGGTGCGGGCTTTATTGGCTCTCATGTAGTTCGCCGCTTTGTTAACAACTATCCTGGGTACGAAATTGTAAACTTAGATAAACTTACCTACGCAGGTAATCTGGCTAATTTAACCGATGTTGAAAATAAGCCAAATTATAGATTTGTAAAAGAAGATATCACAGATGCGAACGCGATGTTTGATCTGTTTAAAACAGAAAACTTCGATGCAGTTATTCACTTAGCGGCAGAAAGCCATGTAGATCGTTCTATTTCTGATCCAACAGCTTTTGTTATTACCAATGTAATCGGGACCGTAAATTTATTAAATGCGGCCCGCGAATACTGGAAAGGTGATTACGATAAAAAACGTTTCTATCATGTAAGTACCGATGAGGTTTATGGTGCTTTAGGTGAAACAGGGATGTTTACTGAAACCACTGCTTATGATCCGCATAGCCCCTATTCGGCATCAAAAGCGAGTTCAGATCACTTTGTAAGGGCTTACCATGATACTTATGGCATGGATTGCGTAATTTCTAATTGCTCTAACAACTATGGTTCTCATCATTTCCCTGAGAAATTGATTCCATTGGCCATTAATAATATCAAAAATAACAAACCTGTACCGGTATATGGTAAAGGTGAAAATGTACGCGATTGGTTATGGGTAGAAGACCATGCCAGGGCAATTGATGTGATTTTCCACAATTCGAAAACAGGAGATACTTACAACATTGGTGGACATAACGAATGGAAAAATATTGATCTGATCAATTTGCTTTGCACCATTATGGATCAAAAATTAGGTCGCGAAGCGGGAGAATCAGCTAAACTAATCACCTATGTAACCGACCGCGCGGGACATGATTTACGCTATGCCATTGATTCAAGCAAATTGCAAAATCAATTGGATTGGGTACCAAGCTTACAATTTGAAGAAGGTTTGGCCAAAACGGTAGACTGGTATTTACAAAACGAAGACTGGTTGAACAATGTAACCTCAGGGAATTATCAATCTTATTACGAACAACAGTACAGCAGTAAATAATGGAAATTGAACAAACAGGATTAAAAGACTGTCTGATTATAAAGCCAAGGGTGTTTGAAGATCCCAGAGGTTATTTTTTTGAAAGTTTTAACCAAAATACATTCGAAGAAAAAACGGGTTTATCAGGCAGGTTTGTTCAGGATAACGAATCTTATTCTTCTTACGGTGTAATTAGAGGTTTACATGCCCAAACCGGAGAATTTGCACAGGCAAAGTTGGTGCGTGTAACCAGGGGAGAAGTATTGGATGTTGCGGTAGATGTGCGTCCAAGCTCACCAACCTATGGTAAACATTTTGCCATACGCTTAAGTGCAGAGAATAAATTACAGCTTTATATACCAAGAGGTTTTATACATGGCTTTTCGGTATTGAGCGAAACGGCAGAATTTTTATATAAATGTGATAATTTTTTTAATAAAGCTTCAGAAACTGGGGTAATTTATAACGATGCAGACCTGAATATCGATTGGTTAATTCCAGAAGAAGATCAGGCCATTTCAGATAAAGACCTTCTTTTAAAACCATTTTCAGCTTTACAGCACATATGAGCAAAATATTAGTAATTGGTGCCGGCGGACAGTTAGGCCAGTGTTTGAAGGTGGTTGCGGAGCGAAGAGGAATTACAGAAATTGTTTTTCCAGCGGAGCAGGATGCCGATATCCTAAATGAGTCTGGTTTGAACGATCTGTTGGCCAGAGAACAACCTGCTTTTGTAATTAACTGTGCCGCTTATACTGCTGTAGATAAAGCAGAGGATGAAGTTGAGCTGGCTAAATCTATTAATGAAACAGGCGCAGCTTACTTAGCCTCAGCTTGTTTAGTAAATGGGGCAACGCTTATACATGTTTCCACCGATTTCGTTTTCGAAGGAAATGAAGTTAAATTGCTAAAAGAAGATGATCAAGCTGAACCAATCAATGTGTATGGCGTAACAAAACTGGATGGTGAGCTAGCGGTTGCAGCTAAACTGCCTGCCCACTTCATTATCCGCACGAGCTGGTTGTATTCTGAGTATGCCAACAACTTTGTAAAAACGATGCTTAAACTTGGTGCCGAGCGTGATGAACTGAATATCATTGCCGATCAGGTAGGTACGCCTACTTATGCAATCGATCTGGCAAATGCCATTTTTGATATTATCGCATCTTCATCTACCTCGTACGGAATATACCATTATAGCAATGAAGGAGTAACCTCATGGTTCGATTTTGCAAAGGCCATTTTTGATATCAGCAAAACAGCGGTTAAAGTGAACCCTATTCAAGGGGCTGCTTATCCGACCAAAGCTATCCGGCCAGCATTTTCGGTGATGGATAAAAGCAAAATCAAAGCAACATTTAATATCGAAATTCCTTACTGGAGAGATAGTTTGGTGGAGTGTATAAAACAAATTAATAAATAGAAGTCATACAGATGTTAAGATAGAGCCATTTCGTCTCAAATCTAATGTCTCAAATCTCAAATCTAATCCTAATATGAAAGGTATAATCTTAGCTGGTGGCAGTGGAACCCGTTTGCATCCTTTAACTTTGGCTTGTAGTAAACAAATGATGCCGGTTTATGATAAACCGATGATCTATTATCCCTTATCTACCTTAATGTTGGCCGGAATAAAGGAGATTCTGATTATCTCTACTCCTCATGACCTTCCGAATTTCGAGAAATTACTGGGCGATGGAGCGTCTTTAGGCTGTAAATTTAGTTATGCCGTGCAGGCAGAGCCAAATGGTTTAGCACAGGCTTTTGTGATTGGTGAAGAATTTATTGGCAAAGATAAAGTGGCTTTGGTATTGGGCGATAACATCTTCCATGGCGATGGCATGGCCAAATTACTACAGGCGAGCTCCGATCCCGATGGCGGTGTGGTATTTGCTTACCAGGTTGCTGATCCTGAACGTTATGGTGTGGTTGAGTTTGATGCGGATAAGAAGGCCATTTCGATTGAAGAAAAACCTGTTCAACCCAAATCAGACTACGCGGTACCAGGTTTATATTTTTATGATAATGAGGTGGTAGAGATAGCGAAAAATATTAAACCTTCTCCACGTGGAGAATACGAAATTACTGATATAAATCGCGTGTACCTAGAACGGGGTAAATTAAAAGTAGCTGTATTAAGCCGTGGTACGGCTTGGTTAGATACCGGAACTTTTACTTCATTAATGCAAGCCGGACAATTTGTACAGATTATTGAAGAAAGACAAGGTTTAAAGATAGGCTGTATTGAAGAAATTGCTTATCGTATGGGCTTTATCAATGCAGAACAGCTTAAGGCTATCGCTGCGCCATTGGTTAAAAGTGGTTATGGAAGTTATCTGTTGAAGCAGATTAAATAAGAAATTTTAGTATAGTTTAATATACGCGTAATTCTAAATTACCAATTGATGCCATGTATCGATTGGTGACTTTCTTTTATTTGGAATTTTGTCATCCTGAGCGCAGCGAAGGATCTCTAAAATAATATGCAATCTTTACCATATAAGAGATGCAAGTGCATTTAAGCATTACGCTCCATCCAACTCTGCGTACTTCGCGCTTTCTCTTTGTGTCCTTTGTGGTTAAAAGAATTAAGCATTCTACATTTATCTTATATTTGCCCAATTACCGAAAGAAAAAATGAATATGAAAAAGCAGCTAGCCATTATTGGTTTAGGTTATGTTGGACTACCACTAGCTATCGAATTTGCTAAGAAATATAAAGTAATTGGTTTTGATACGAATGAGGAGCGGGTAGCAGAGTTAAATCAGTTAAAGGATCGAACAAATGAAGCCAATCTGGATGATCTGAAAACTGTAATTTCGGCATCGGAGATGGGATTAACCCTTAGTGCCAATTTAGCCGACCTGGCCACTTGCACCATCTATATCGTTACCGTACCTACTCCTATCGACCAGCTCAAACGGCCAGATCTGCAACCTTTACTTGCGGCCAGTAAAATGTTAGGTATCGTATTAAAAGCAGATGATATCGTTATTTATGAATCGACTGTTTATCCTGGCTGTACCGAAGAAGATTGTGTACCTGTTTTAGAAAAAATTTCAGGTTTAAAATATAATGTTGATTTTTTCTGTGGTTATTCCCCAGAACGGATTAATCCTGGAGATAAAATTAATACCCTTACTAAAATTAAAAAAGTAACATCAGGCTCTACCCCCGCTATTGCCACTGAGATCGATCAACTTTATGCATCCATTATCACGGCTGGCACGCATCTCGCACCCAGTATTAAAGTAGCTGAGGCCTCGAAAGCAATAGAAAATGCGCAGCGGGATGTAAATATCTCTTTTGTAAACGAACTGGCCTTAATTTTCGATCGCATGGACATTGATACAACAGATGTGTTGGCTGCTGCTGCAACCAAATGGAATTTTCTAAACTATAAACCCGGCCTGGTTGGCGGACACTGTATAGGTGTAGATCCCTATTATTTGGCGCATAAATCAGAGTCTTTAGGCTATAAACCTGAAGTAATTCTGTCAGGCCGAAGGATAAATGACAATATGGGGATGTTTGTGGCCAATAAGGTGATTAAAATGTTGGTAGCCCGAGATAAAGTAATTAATGGCGCTAAAGCTTTGATTTTAGGTTTTGCCTTTAAAGAAAATTGCCCAGATACACGAAACACAAGGGTGATCGACATCTATAAAGAACTTAAATCTTTTAGTATGCAGGTCGATGTATGCGATCCCTGGGCAAATCCGGAAGATGTGCGCACTGAATACGGTATCCAGATGATTAAAGACAACGGATTTAAGCATTATGATGTGATCATTTTGGCTGTCGCTCATCAACGATTTTTAAAACTTGATTATGCTGGGTTTAGAGAAAGCGGAGCTATTATTTTTGATACCAAATCTTTTATTGATCGCGATCTGGTTGATGCGAGACTTTAGGAATTTAATTTAACGCATTATATTTATTACGCCGCTTTTAATTAATTACTGATTTAGCTAGTGATAAGTTAATTGTATAATGGTTATTAATTTCCCGCTGATCACACAGATTAACGCAGCGTAAATTATAAATCAGCGCTTTTCTGCGAAATTTGCGGGAGATTATATGCGTCTTTTTATGCTGAACATAACACTAGTTTCTTCTACTGATTTGAAATTGTAATCCGGCTGAGATGGGGTTAAGTAAACTTTCTAGTTTATTATAGGTGTTTACGTTTCTAGATGTGCCGTTTGGTTCAGAAATATCCTGTCTTTCATATGAAAAATAAAAGTCTAAATTGCTTTCTGCAAATAAAAGTAATTGTGGAATGATACTTACTTTTAGTCCAATTACTGGAGATACCACTAAGCCGTTCTTGGAGACATCGGCATTTCTGTTAATTATCGTAGCTCCATTCGGTTGTAATTGACCTGTAAATCGATTGGAACGATAACCTAAATCGAAAGCGAAATAAGGTTGGACCCTGGAGTAGGTAAAGGTTTTTGCAAAACCGATTTTAAAGCCATAATCGGTAACAGTACCATTGGCCGTCTCATAATTATTGTCAAATTTGATGTCGTTTCTATAATAATTTCCGCTTATACGGTAACTGATCTGATTGTCATTAAATTTAAACATGATACAATTACCGTAAGTATTGATATAATCTTGTGCATTAGTCTGGTTAAGAATTTTGGGCATTTGCATCATGCTGAATGCTTTTATCCCAACTGAATAATTATAATCAGCTGCGCTTTGCGCTTTAAGTGCAGCAGAAATTGATAATAAAGATAAAAACAGTAAAGTTCTCTTCATAATAATAAATGTGATAATAGGATGTTGTAAAAGTAGAAATAATTCTGAATTATTATCAGAAATAGCAGGGAAATCGCTTTTAAAACATGTGCAAAAATTAATTAGCCACGGAAACACAGAAATCACGGAGAAGAAGTAAATTTTTCCGTGTTTTCGTGCTTCCGTGGCAAACATA
>NZ_JAUG01000075.1 GCF_000708285.2 Pedobacter borealis DSM 19626 | reverse complement strand
TTTTGTGGCGTTTTAATCAAGTTTTCTGTTAAGACGGTCGTCACCCTGAATTTATTTCAGGGTCTTTCACGCTAAAAAGATGCTGAAATAAATTCAGCAGGACGATAAAGCGGGATTAGGCGTAAATAAGATATAATTTTCAGCAAATAATTATCGAACTCAGGTTATCAAATTTAAACAGGCTAAGTCTACAGGATTTTTTTATTTAAAACGTAACTAACATAATAGTTCGTTTTCTTGTTTTTTAATTCAATAATGATTATTATTGATTACACACAAAAACACAAATAAAATGAAACCTAAATTAATCATCATGGCGCTGCTATGCGCCGTCAGTTGGCGCTGTTATGCCCAAACTGAAAAGGGCTCGGGCTTTGTTGGCATGAGCGCCAGTTTTGGAACATCCAAACAAAACAGTTCTTCACCAAGCCTTAACACTTTTACCCTAACGCCTCGCGGAGGTTATTTTTTGGCCAATAATTTTGCCATAGGTTTAGAAATCCCCTTAAATCTTTCTAAACTTAGAAGAGAAGATTATATTGTATGGGACGAAGAAGATGGCAGATACGAAGACCGCCATGGCGTAAAGGAATTTAGTATTGGCTTCTCCCCCTTCGTGCGTAAATACATTGACGTTAAAGACCGTTTTAAATTCTTTATGCAGGCCAATCTCCTGCTCCAATTAAACACCTTTAACCGTATTGATGAGGATGGTTACCTCATCCGTACCGATGCCAGAGTAAAGGGATATGGAGCCAGTATAAGTCCTGGTTTCACCTATTTCGTGTCAGACCATTCTGCAATCGAGTTTTCGTTTCCAATCGTAAACTTCTTTCACCAAAATTATTATTCGGAAGGATCGCTCTACAATTACGACAAAACCAATAACCTGAAATTGGCGCTGCAGAATTTTACCCCAACATTTACGTTCAATTATCATTTTTAATCTCTCATCAAATGAGAAACATATTCAACCTACTAAGCTTAAAGGTTTTAAGCTTAGTGCTACTTTTAACTTACGTATGTAATGTGAAAGCCCAGACAACAGAAAGCACTGAAATAAAATATTATAAAAGTATTTTCCCCGAAGAAAATGGGAAGCCAGAGTCTATTGGCAATAAAAAAATAGAATATTATCGAAGCATCTTCCCGGAAGAAAATGGAAAGGTAAAATCAATCGGGGATATGCCTATCGAATATTATCGAAGCATATTCCCCGAAGAAGATGGAAAAATCAAATCAATTACAGGTGAAACAGGTAGCGATTTCAATTTATCCCCTACTGAACTTTATTATTTTATCCTGAATGCAAATTCGAAGTAAATACAATCCATTCATTCTTATCATCGAACACCGATCTAATAAATCAGATCGGTGTGTTTTTTATCATCCTTTATAAAAGAGGATGGGCTTTTTTATTTCTTTTTGGTTTCAATATTCGGTAAGAATCCGGTTAGTAAACCGATTAAAGGCAGAAATGCACAAACACTAAATACGTATTCAATACTCGTAGAATCGGCAAGTTTCCCCAATAGCGCCGATCCGATGCCACCCATGCCAAAGGCAAAGCCAAAAAATAAACCTGCAACCAAACCAACTTTACCGGGGATCAGTTCCTGTGCATAAACTAAAATTGCCGAAAATGCTGATGCCAAAATCATCCCGATGGGAACAATAAGTACACCTACCCAAAACAGGTTGGCATGTGGCAGTAATAATGCAAATGGAGCAGTTCCTAATATTGAAGCCCAGATTACATATTTCCGCCCTATTTTATCTCCTATTGGTCCACCCAATAAAGTTCCCGCAGCTACCGAGAATAAGAATACAAATAAATAGATCTGCGAGGTTTGTACTGAAACATGAAATTTATCGATCAGATAAAAAGTAAAATAATTGGTCAAACTCGCCATGTAGAAATATTTGGAAAAAATCAACAAGAGCAAAATACACACAGAAAAAATCACCTTAGTTCTCGAAAATTGATTCACTACAGTTTGAATATTGATCTTTTTACTTCTCGAAAGCACAAATCCCTTATACCAATTACCTACGTAGGTTAAAATAATAATAGCTAAAAGTGCAATTACCGAAAACCAAATCACACTGAACTGCCCGTAGGGAACAATGATCCAGGCAGCCAACAACGGACCTAAAGAACTCCCTGCATTACCTCCTAATTGAAAAACAGACTGGGCCAATCCCCTCTTCCCGCCTGATGCAGCATGCGCCATTCTGGAGGCTTCTGGATGAAAAATGGAAGAACCTATCCCAATAAAACAAACAGATAATAATATGGTGTAAAAATGGGTCGATTGTGAAAGCGAAATTAAACCGATCAGGGTAAAGCCCATGCCTGTAGCCAACGAGTATGGTTGTGGCTTTTTATCTGTATACAAACCCACAAATGGCTGTAATAATGATGCGGCCAATTGAAAGGTTAAAGTAATTAAACCAATTTGCGAAAAGCTTAAATGATAACTGGTTTTAATAATGGGATAAATTGCAGGAATTAACGATTGTATGGTATCATTAAGTAAATGCGAAAAACTTAAAGCGAAAAGTATTGGGAAAACGGTTTTTTCAATAATGGAAGTGGTCGTGCCATTCTCAGTCATATCGGTAAATTATACCTCCAAAAATAGTGATTATAATTTTTTAAACTATACCGTTTGTCCTTGCAAAAACCAAACATTTTTATAAAGTTCTGGTTTTATAGCTATGGAAAAGAACAGAAAAATTGTCGGCTTATGCGGAAGTTTAAGAAAAGGATCATACAATGCCATGCTATTAAAGGTGGCAGGCGGTTTAATCCCCGAAGGTATCCAGTTCGAAACAGTGACTTTTGATGATATTCCTGTTTATAATGCAGATCATGATTTACCCGAAGCTGAAGAAAGGCCTGCAAGTGTAGTAAAATTCAGAGATGCCCTTGCCACTGCAGATGCTTTTATTATTGTGTCTCCTGAATATAATTATTCTATTCCTGGTGGATTAAAAAATGTCATCGACTGGGCCAGCCGTGGAAAAGATTCGCCTTTAATGCATAAACCAGTTGCTGTGATGGGCGCAACACAGGGTATGTGGGGAACGGTTAGAATGCAAACAGCATTTTTACCTGTTTTTACATTCCTTAATATGAACCCGGTTTTACAACCAGAAGTTTTAGTTGCCCAGGCTCAAAATAAATTCGATGCTGAAGGAAATCTAACCGACGAGAAAACCATCGGTATTATTAAAAAGAAAATAGAGAATTTAATTTCTGCTTGTAGGGTTTAATCCAAAACAGCGACAGGCCCTTCCCAAAAACCTGACATTTTCGGCGTTTTACAATCTGACATTTATACAAAAAAAGTCAGATTGTCAATCTGTCATGCCTAAAAAATTAATCAGTCGATTAATTTTTAGTCACACGAAAATAATATTGACTTAACACTAATTTTATATCTGTTTATCAATTAGACAGTTGCCAAAAAACTGATTTTTTGATGACGCTGACAAAGTTTTTTGGCACAAGTGTTGACTTTTATTCAAATATAGTCAGAAATTAAAAAAGTAAAATTGACTATATTTTTATAACAAATAAATAATAAAAAAGATGAAAAAACTATTATTATCTTTAGTAGCAGTAGCAGGTTTAGTTTATGGTGCACAAGCACAAACTGAAAAAGGAAATTTTATGTTAGGCGGTAACGTAGGTGTAAACTCTACAAAAGTAGACGGTGCTCCAAAAGCAGATTTTAGCTTTAGTGTATTACCAAGTGTTGGTTATTTTATCAGCAACAATTTTGCAATCGGTACGGGTGTTGGTTACGAATACAATAAAGAAGTAAGCAACAAAACTCAGGATGGCGCTTTTAAAGTTGCCCCTTTCGGTCGTTACTATGTTGGTTTATCTGATCAATTTAAATTCTTCGGACAATTATCAGTGCCATTGGCATTTGGTGAGTTAAAAGCAACTGATGCTAACGGCGATAACGCAGTTAAATTGGGTACCACCACTAAAATCGGTGTAGAACTTGCTCCAGGATTTGCGTTTTTCCCAACAAAAAGAATCGGTATCGAACTTTCGGTTAAAGGTTTAAGTTATGAAAACTATACTTTGAAAGCAGAAGGTACAGGTGCTAAATTAAAAACAAACACTTTCGGTTTAAACGCTGATACTTTCGCACCAAGATTAGGTGTACAGTTCTACTTTTAATTAATTCTCCCTTAAGGGAAATTTAATAAATGACTTTTTTTTCGAAGAGCGTCCCGGTTTACCATCGGGACGCTTTTTGTTTACTTCTTTTCTCTGATGGCTTTAAATTCAGAGCCGTCTTTCCATTTCGGATACGAATCTTCATTACTGATGTGATACCCCATATCAAAGAGCATTCTTACATCTTCTACAATACCTGATAAATCCCAAGTTTTTACATCGAAATTATCCTGTGGCGAATGATAACGGAATTTAGTAAAATCGGCTACCTGCTTCAATCCCCATGCCCTGCCGTTTTTGATATTATCTACGCCAGAACCTGTAAACAATGAGGGTACACCAACCTTTGCCAGATTAAAATGATCTGAACGATAGTATAATCCCGATGACGGAACAGGATCTGGTACAATTACCCGCCCCTGCTTTTTAGCCGCCGCTGCAGCATAATCTTCGAGTTCTGACTGGCCAAAGCCATACACCACAATATCTTTGGTTTTACCAGCTATACCCATCATATCCATATTGATATTGGCAACGGTTTTGGCTAATGGAAAAACAGGATGTTTGGCATAATACTCAGAACCTAAAAGACCCTGTTCTTCAGCCGTATAAGAAATAAACAAAATGGTACGTCCAGGTGCTTTAGGCAACTTTTTAAAGGCCGAAGCAATTTCGAATAAAGCGGCTACACCTGTTGCATTATCAACCGCTCCGTTGTAAATCGAATCGCCCTGTATTTTCTCTCCTACCCCTAAATGATCCCAATGTGCCGAATAAATAATCGCTTCATCTTTACGTTTATCGCCTGGTATTTTAGCCAAAACGTTATAAGTAACCGATTTTTTGATGGTATTTTTAACCTTTAGTGAGGTGGTGATATTTAAATCAACAGCATTAAATCCTTTTTTTCGGGCACTCAAAGCCAGTTGATCGAATGATTTACCATCCAGTGCAAATAATTGTTTCGCCTTATCTAAAGTAATCCAGCCTTCTAATACAGCCCTACTCATTCCATTGTCTTCGCTTTGCAGGGTAAGTTTAGATTTCGACCAGCCACTGCGCACAACTGTCCAGGGATAGGCTGCCGGCTCGGTATCATGAACAATAATAATCCCCGTAGCCCCTTGCCTTGCTGCTTCTTCAAATTTATAAGTCCATCTCCCATAGTAAGTCATATTTTTCCCTTTAAACAAGGTAGAATCGGCAAAACCCGGATCGTTAATCAATACCACCACTGTTTTTCCTTTTACATCAAGGTTCGCATAATCGTTCCAGCCATACTCGGGGGCAACAATGCCATACCCTGCAAAAACCAGTGGCGAGTTACTCATGCTTACTTCATCTCGCACACGGCGCGTACCTGCCACAAAATCGGTTAAATAATTGAGTGTTAAGGATGCTGTTTTTCCTTTGAGAACCATTTTATCTTCCGGCACAGATTTAATTTCTACCATGGGTACCTCCTGAAAGAAACTATCTCCATTCCCTGGCTGCAAGCCCAATTTTTCGAACTGGGTTTTTAGATAATTAATGGTTTTGGTTTCTCCATTGGTGAAAGGTTTTCGTCCTTCTAAACTATCAGCCGCAATTACCGATAAATATTGGGTTAAACTCGAATCGTTAATGGCTTTAATGGCTAAAGAATCGGCACCAATATCAGTGCTTTTTGTGCCTTGCTTGCAGGAAGCAAAGAAAAGGAGCGCACAACTGGAAAGTAGAAGGAGTTTTTTCATTTGTAAAGGATTGTTTTTAGATAATTAATCGCATTTGCTGAAAAATACGAAGAAATTAGGAGTTTCGTCTTTATCATCTTAAATATGTGGGTATAAAACGTGCAAAGTAGTCTCCCGCGGATTTCACAAATTACGCTGATAGGGCTTAAAATCTTTAGTTCGATATTTCTGCGTTTATCATCTTAAATCTGCGGGAACAAAATTATGTCTCCCGCGGATCTCCCAGATTTACACAGACAAAGCTTAAACACCAAATACATCTCCCGCGGATCTCGCAGATCGACGCAGACAAAGTTCAAACATCCTTAATTCCAAATTTCGGCGCTTATCATCTTAAATCTGCAGAAACAAATACATCTCCCGCGGATCTCGCAGATCGACGCAGACAAAGTTCAAACATCCTTAATTCCAAATTTCGGCGTTTATCATCTTAAATCTGCAGAAACAAATACATCTCCCGCGGATCTCGCAGATCGACGCAGACAAAGCTCAAACATCCTTAATTCCAAATTTCTGCGTTTATCATCTTAAATCTGCGGGAACCAACATGTGCCTCCCGCTAATCACAAAGACTTACTCAAAACTGTATAGTTATTTCTTAATCAGCTTAAATTTCCTCAACTGCTGCCCGTTTTTATTGATCACACCTACATAAACACCTGTTGATAATGCGTTTAGCAAAAAACGGTTCGAACTTGTGGCCTTTTCCTCAAAAACCTTCTGTCCTAATATGTTAAAAATAGATAGACTATAATCTTCGAATGATCCGCTCAGGATGGTTAAATAATCGGCAACTGGATTGGGAAAGAAAGAAAATTCATTGTCTTTAAGAAACACTGCCGAAACCAGATCGCTCTGCACCTGGCCGTTGGCAGTTTCGAAAGTAACGCGGTAAAACTGGATTCCAGCTTTTGGCTTTTCATCAAATATGGTATAATCGAGTTGATTTGAAACTGGCTTCGTCTGCTGTAAAACACTAAAAGTATTTGGCCCGGTCTGTTTTTCCCAAATGATATTCTTTAAATCCAAGGTACTTCCAATACTGAGATCTAGTTTTACTTTATCCTCACTTACAGATGCCGATAAATTCCTTACATAACAGGCAATTCCCTGCTGCGTATAATCGATGGTATAACTTTTTAAACCTGTAAAACCTACTCCGTTAGCTGCTACCGCAAAATATTTACTATTAATCTTGCTTGCATCAAGCTTAACTATGGTATCAGTGAGGGTTAACACTGGAGAAAGAATATTATCTACGATATTGTACAAAGTATAATCTTTTGCCCCAGGCTGTGGATTCCAGTTGAGCATAGCCCCGTCTTTACACACATAACCAACTTTCAATGCCCTTGGACTAGAAATCGTAAATGATTGACTCAATATTACATTTCCATCCACTTCCATTTTTATCATTGCTTTAGCAAACAAATCTGGCGTATCCCAATTGTAAAAACCTTTACTTAAATCGATCCCCGAAGCAATTGATTTCCATGTAGCCCCCTCATCATAGCTCACCGATAAGTTTCCGGTTTTACTGGTGTAAGTATTCTCCCACCTGATGTAGTTTTGTTCATTAGCAAAAAACTGTTCGTTTTTTTCGGGATTGATGAAAGAAAAAGTGTTTTTGAATGTATAACGATAAGCCATCGCAAAGCGCTGGTTATTGCCCTGTGTGATCCTGTTACCATTAACATGAATCTTATAAGCACCAGCCGAGGGATTATCGAGGCTAACCTGCTGAATGGTATTGATAACGTCGGCCTTACGCACAGCTGGCTTTGAGAGGGAATCTAAATGCGGAAAGCTGCTTAACACCCAGGGCAGTGTTAAATTTCCAGCAGGATTTTCTAGACTTAAATCCAATCCATTAACCAAACTTTGTGCTGCATTTACAACAGCAGGAGGATCGTTCCAGGTAATGGTTAGTTTCACTTCAGCTACATTAGCCGGAATAGCCAAGGGAATAAGCAAATCCTGATTTTTGGCCACTTCGTACAAAGACGCCCTGTTGTCATCTAAAGTTTTTAACGATTGGGCCACATTCAATTTTCCATAGCCATATAAAAAATCTAGCTGTGGTGTTCCCAAATCATCAGCCGAATTAATTACTGTTGCTCTAATTAATGAAGCAGAGGCCGCTTTTTTATATTTCTGCTGATAAAATTGTTCTAACAAAGCGATTGATCCACTGGTAATTGCAGCAGAGCCCGATGTTCCGTCTTCGCCCAAGGCAACAAGTTCCGGTTTTACGCGCCCATCATAGGCAGGACCTTTACTGCTCAGATTTTCAGAAATATTTTCTCTGCTAATCCCTCCTATCACCAATAAATTTTTAGCCTGCTTAAAATTGCCTGTTAAATTGGCTCTGGCGGTTACCCCTTGATAAAAACCAACTGATGGCGTTGTTGTTCCTTTATTTCCGGCAGAAAAAACATGGATCAAAGTATCGGTTTCGTAAATCTGCTTATCGTATGCCGCAGCCTCCATTCCATAATCGTTATCGATATCGGTGCCATACGAATGATTTTGAACTTTAATCTGAAGCCTATTTAAATCAGTAACCAAATCTGGCATGAGGTTAGAAAAATCAGAATATGCCAATTTGGATTTAGGCGCCGCACCTAAACCACGGATAAAGGAATTGCCGTTTCCCAAAGCCAAAGTGGCCATAATGGTAGCATGGGTAGTTGGTGTTGTACCAATAGTAGCACCAGGTAGAGTTTTACCTAACAGATCAAGGTCGGCTGCATCATACATCCCTTCTTTAAAGGAAACATTTATCCCCGCACCATCAATACCTGGAAAAAGACGATGGGCATTAGAAATTTGGTTTAAGCCCAGATCGAGTCCATTAATGACCACCTCCTCTTTAGCAACAGGCAAAACATCAGCGTATAAAACATCATCCAGCTCCAATATCAACATTAAATCAGCTGGCAGAATATTAACCATAATCATGTTGTTGATATGATCTATTGATTTTATGCTTAAGTTTTTAGCTGAACCAGGTAAAGCATTTATATTTTTGAAGGATAGCCTAACCAGAATGGAATCGTTCTTTTTTGTTGACTTGGCAAGCACTTTGATTAACCGATCGCTGGCCTTCCATAGTCCATTAGCTTTTTCTTGATAAATTACATGATTAGAGAGGCTGGAGACAGCCGGTTTTTCGACAATAAAATAATCGCCAGCAAGTTTCTTTTTAGGATGCAATAACTGAATTTCCGTAGCCGTCAACGTACGATTGAACCGAACCAAAATGAGGCTTTCGGCACTTAATTTTTGCGAATTGCCAGTTTTGGAAATATATTTTTCAAAATATTTTTCTATTCCAGCAGGTTGTACTTGTGCGTTTAAACCAAGCACAGACAGACAAAAACACACAACTAAAAATACAGTATTGACTTTCAAAAATTATTTTATTATAAAATTTTGTTTACATCGTTTATCTTCTCTAAATTAGGATTAATAAGGTAATCCACAAATTTTATTAACTAACTTATTCAACCTAAACTAATTTATTCTAACTAAGATGAAAACAACAAAATTTTTATCGATTGCAACAGCATGCCTTTTACTCACTAACCTATACTCATGTAAGAGTAACAATACTGAAAACGCAGTAGAAAACAAAACTGATATTTCAGCTGACAAATTATCACAGATCAAATCCCTAGGCTTTAGTACCAACAATATCCGCAAAACAGATGAAGGTTATTTGGTAGAGGGAGATATTCTTTTAACCGATGACAATCTAACTGAACCTTCTTCTGGTGCAAATTTAAACATTGCCGAAACGGAACAGTACCGAACCACAAACCTGGTTAAATCTTTACCACGTGTAATTACCATGTCGGTAACGAACCTACCTCAGGTATATAGTGACGCTGTAAATACCATGATTTCGAGATACAACTCGTTGGGTTTACGCATTACTTTCCAAAGGGCAAGCGCAGGTACAACCGGAAACATTAACGTTGTGGGTTTTAACGAAGCTCCAAGTGGCGGTTTTATTACTTTGGGTTCTGCGGGCTTCCCTACAGCATCAGGAAAGCCATACAATCAGATTAAAATGAACACCAATGCAGCTGCTTATGGAACCAATCCTGATTTATTGTACCTTGCTTCTGTGATCCAGCACGAAGTAGGCCATTGTATCGGTTTCCGCCATACGGATTATATGAACCGTGCCTTTAGCTGTGGCGCAAGTGGTGCAGGTAACGAAGGCGCATCGAATGTGGGGGCAATTAGGATCCCGGGAACGCCTTCCACTCCTGATGCAGGCTCATTTATGTTGGCCTGTTCTAATGGCGGCAACCGTACTTTTAATGCAAATGATGTGATTGCGGTAAATTACCTTTACAAATAAAAAAACACTAACGGATTACCTTAACAGATCAGAAGCCCCGAAATTTTCGGGGCTTTTTTGTTTATTAACCACAGATGCACACTGATAAACACGGATTGAATCTGTGGCTATCCTTTTTATCTCTGGTTAAATAAATAACGAAATGGTTTGTGAGGACACAAAGCATGGCGAAAGGGGAAAATTTTGCGATAGAAAGGATTAAATTTGGAACACAACCCTAAATAACCAAACCTGATAGCGCCTAATAGCTCCCGATTTAAGCAAATATTTGTATTCAAGAAATTCAAATCGGGACTATCGGCAATAGCAGGGCTGAAATAACCGAAGAACTACCGAAACCTGCTTTCCAAAAAACGGCAATTATCAAAAACAATCACTAACAAAAAAGATTGCCACGGCTAATGAAAAATTAGCCTCGCAATGACGACCTATCTAGAAAAATAGACCCTGAAATAAATTACCTTCGGTGAGCTCGCTTAAGGCTCGGTTTACTTCGTAGCTTTCCGCTGCGCTACAGGTCAGGGTGACGCTGCGATTAAAATTAGCCTCGGAATGAGGGCTTATCGCTATAAAAAATGGCCTGCGTTTCCACAGGCCATTGTAATCATTATTACATTAAAAACTATTTTCCGTTCTGTTCGATATCTCTGTCCATTTCTACTAAATCAACATCGCTCGGTTCAGAAAAATCGCCGATTAAATATTTGTTAAAGTGATCTGCCAGCTTCCAGAATGCATACTCCGTCATATCTCCAAAACCATGGCGCTGACCAGGAATAATCAAGAAATCGAAACGTTTACCTGCTTTCATTAGTGCATTGGCCACGCGGATAGAGTTTGCCGGATGCACATTATTATCTACATCGCCGTGCATCAATAACAAATGTCCCTTTAAGTTTTTGGCCAGGTCAGGGTTTTTATCAATGCTGTATTTAAATGAGGTATCGCCTTTTAAAGAAATGGTTTCTTTTACCCCATGGTGTTTTTCGCTCCACCAGCGGTTGTAAATGCTATTATCGTGGTTTCCTGCGTTCGAAACCGCAGCTTTAAAGAAATCAGGATAAACCAACATAGCAGCGGTTGACATAAAGCCACCGCCAGAGTGACCTGTAATACCCACTTTCGATTCGTCGATGTAAGAATATTTGGCTGCAAGTTGCTCAATAGCTGTTTTCTTATCCGCTAAACCGTAATCGCGCAGATTGCCATAACCATAGGTATGGTACCATTTAGACCGCGAAGGGTTTCCGCCACGGTTACCTACCGTAATTACGATATAACCAAATTGTGCTAAACGCTCAGTACGGTCCATACTTTTGCTAAAAGCTTTGTTTACCGCTTCTGTTTGTGGGCCTGGGTAAACATATTCGATAATCGGATACTTTTTATTCGGGTCGAAATCGAAAGGTTTATACATTACGCCGTACAGATCGGTAATTCCATCATCTGCTTTTACTTTGAAAGGTTCAGGGAATTTGTAACCAGCTGTTATTAATAATGAAAGATCTGTAGTTTCAAGTTCCATCACTTTTTTGCCTGATCCATCGTAAAGCGTGGCTTTTGGTGCAGTATTTACCCTCGAATAATTATCAACAAAGAAAGTATTGTTGTCATTCATATTCGCCACATGGTCAAAATCACCTGCATTTAACAGTTTCATGTTCGAACCATCAAAATTGATACTGTATAAATGTAAGTAGTAAGGATCTTCTTTACCTTCCCTGCCATTTGCCGTAAAATAAAGGATACGTTTTTTCTCGTCGATATTTACGATACTCTCACAGTGGAAAGCACCTTTGGTAATCTGGTTTTTCAGCTTCCCATTTCCATCAAAAAGATAAAAATGTGCCCAACCATCGCGCTCACTCCAATGAATCAGTTCGTTGCCATCATTTACCAAACCTGGGCGGTTAACTTCAACATAGGTATTAAAACGTTCGTCGATTAAAGGCGTAACTTTTCCGGTTGCAATATCAACCGTACCGATGTCGATACGTTTTAAATCGCGACTGGTGCGTGAAAAATAGAACCTGCTATCGTTGCCCAACCAAATAGATGGGCGGAATTCGTTATCACGGTCTTTATTTAATGATGGTTTGCTCCAAACCGAAACACTTTGATCTTTAAATGCGGCAACACTCAGTTTTTTATAAGATTTTGCAGCAAAATCGAATAGCAAAACTTCATCCTGAGGGGCTTCAGCCTCTCCCGGCATTTGATATTTATAGGTTTCTAACGTCGGACGGCCAGGTGTAACACTATTAATTACCCAAAGATCTTTAACCTTACGCGAATCGGTTCTATCCAATACGAAATATTTTGAATTCGGCGACCAAAGCACATAAGCACCACGGCGTTTTTTATTATTTTTTTCGATCTCTACATTGTTTTCACCATCGCCATCACTTCCGTACGAATAGAATTTAACACCGTCTTTAGTGAGCTGATGTTCTACAATTGTGCTGTCATCTTCATTTTTGACTGCTTTTTTGTAGTTGTCTTTATCCATCCAATACAGGTTGTAATTACGGGAGAAGATAATGGCCGACGAATCGGGTGCTACCGATCCCCATGATGGTTTTGGTTTTGGCTTACTGAAATTTGGCACCTCAGTTAACTTCGCGCTGGCCAGTTCGTATTTGAAAGAAAATATTTTCTTCTGCATAGAATCTGCAGCTTTTTTATCTTTTCTGTCTTTTTTCAATTCATCGACCGTGCTTTTGATTTCGAAAGAAATACTTTTTTCATCGGCAGCAAATTTCAGGTTTTCCAGCGGCAAATGCTCGGCATCGAATGGATCGCGAACAATCAGGGTAATATCTGCTGCCAGTTTAGCATTGTCAAATATCAGCTTTTTGCTTTTTAATGCAGGATCTACCAGGTACCAGAATTTTCCTTTCGGGCTTTCGAAAGTGTACCAAAAACGGTTGCTCAACTTTAGCCAATGTGGATCTACAGCGGTAGAATAAACCATTTTCTTCAACTTATTTGGCGAAAAACGCGATGCAAGCTGATAATTTGCTTTAGGCTGTGACTGAATATTTTCGGTTAGGGTAAATGTTTTGTTTTGTCCAGCTACAGTTAAAGATAAAAACTGCGCACACAGCAGGAGTTTATAAAGTTTATTCATCAAAATTTGTTTGAGCCGCTAAATTATTTAATTAAAGCATATTAAGCAGGCTTTAATGTGTAATAAAAGCGATAGTTAGCTCAATTTTATGCACCAGAAATTAATTATTAACACAATTTATTTTGATGGTTAAATAATTGACAGATTTTATAGTTTTGTAGCTATATATCCTCATAATGAAATACAGCTTTTTAACCCTAATAACAGCCGGAGTAATCTTATTTGCCAGCTGCCAATCTAAATCTCAAACAGAAAATACCACGGCTAAAGATTCTAGCACGCAAACTTCCAAAACTGCTACAAGTGCGGGAACACCTGTTGACGTTTCGAAAATAAAAGTTGCTGATGCCAAAACCATTTTAGCCCGAAAACAGGTACCTATTTTATGTTATCACCAGGTAAGAAACTGGAAGCCAACCGACGGAAAAGTAGGTAAAGATTATATTGTAGAAATCCAGAATTTTAAAGACCAGATGAAAATGCTGGCCGATAGTGGCTACCATACCATTTTACCCGATCAGCTTTATGCCTACCTGAACACTGGTGCTGCCCTACCGAGCAAACCCATTATGTTAACTTTTGATGATACTGACCTGGATCAGTTTACCATTGTACGCCCTACTTTAGATAAACTGGGGTATAAAGCCGTTTATTTCATCATGACCGTTTCGATCGGCAAAAAAGGCAAATTTGTAGATTACATGAGCAAAGAGCAGATTAAACAACTTGCTGACGAAGGAAATGTGATCGGCAGCCACACTTATGATCATAAAAACTTTAAAAAATATGCAGGTAAAGATTGGGAAGAGCAATTAGATAAACCAACCAAAAAACTGGAAGAAATTACAGGTAAAAAGATGACAGAATTTGCCTATCCTTTCGGTTTATGGAATGCAGAAGGCATTCCTGAGCTTAAAAAACGTGGCTTTAGAATGGCTTATCAATTATCAACCAAACGCGATGAAAAAGACCCATTGTTTACGATCCGCAGGATTATTGCCAGCGGTTACTGGTCGCCTAAAACATTAAGCAACAGCATTAAAAACAGCTTTTAAATAAGATCATTGCTTCATGAAAAGTTTTCTGCTCTACGGTGTGGTTTCTACACTACTTTTAACCTCGTGCCTGTCTTCCAAGGCTTCAAAAGAAAAAGCAGCTGTTGCAAACACTACTGAAACGGTTAAAACAGATTCGCCAAATACGAAACCTGCCGATAATAAAACCATTCTGGCCCGCAGAGAGGTGCCCGTTCTGTGTTACCACCAGATTAGAAACAACATTGCCAGCGATAACAAAAGAGTACACGACGACATTATTGCCCCTGACAAATTTAAAGGCCACATGAAAATGCTGGCCGATAGCGGTTATCATTCTATTTTACCCGATCAGCTATACAATTATCTGGTATACGGAGTTGAGCTGCCAGAAAAGCCTATTATGATCACTTTCGATGATACGGATGAAGATCAGTTTACCATTGGGAATACCACGTTAAAAAAACACGGCTTTAAAGGCGTTTATTTTATTATGACGGTATCCATCGGCAGAAAAGGGCGGATCAATTACATGACTAAAGAACAGATTAAACAGTTATCAGACGAGGGAAATACGATTGCCAGCCATACCTACGATCATAAAAACTTTGTACAGTTTACCGACGAGGACTGGACAACCCAAATTGATGCACCAACTAAAAAACTGGAAGAGATTACAGGTAAAAAAGTAGCGTATTTCGCCTATCCCTACGGTGTTTTTAAAGCTTCAACTTTACACAAGCTGAAAGAACACGGGTTTAAAGCGGCATTTATACTTTCAACGGCACGGGATGAAAACTTTCCACTTTACACCATCAGGCGAATAATTGATCCTGGAAGATACACTGCAAAAAATTTATATTACAGCATAAACAAGAGTTTTAATAAAACAAAATCATAGCAAAGTGGTTTAAAACATAGTGAGTTTGAATGTTGAAAGGTTAAACACAACCTTTCAACATTCAAACTTTACATCATTAAACTTTACATCATTAAACTTTATAGCCTCCCTATGAAATATTATTTGCATTGTTTCCTTTTCGGATTACTCATTATATCTGCCTGTAACAACCCTAAAAATGGAGGCAATACCACTGAAACTACAAATGATAGTACGGCGAATGCAAAGGCCGAACTTACAGAAAGTTTTTACAAGAGATTGGAAGGTACCATTGCAGGCAAAAAAGTAGTGATGCACCTGCAAAAAGTTGATGATGATGTAAGTGGTACCTATTACTATGACGGCTCATGGCTTAACCTATCAACCGATACTTTAATCGGGAAAGATAGCCTTGTACTTACTGAATACAGTTTTTATGAATCATACTTCACACAGGATTTTAAATCGCCACATTTAGCTTTAAAATGGAATGGGTATGGTTTTAACGGGAATTGGGAAAGTGGCGATAAAATCAAAAAATACCCGATTGTTTTAACAGAAAAATATCCTGAGGGCAGTTATCCATTCAGCACCGGAATTTACAAAGACTCGGTTAAGGCATTTGCCAATCAGCCAAAATCGCCTGCAGCTGAAATCAGTTTTGAATACTTAGAAAGCAAAAATAATGATGAATACGGCAACTGGTTAAATTCGGAACTTAAAAAAATTTCAGGACTAAAATTAACCGTCGACCGCTCAATCGGCTTCAAAAATATAGCTGCTGCTTATTTCAAAGATTATAAAACGCAGGTTACGGAGCAATCAAAAAATAGCCGCGGCGACGATTTTCAGGCCTGGATGAATTATACCAACAACAGCCAGCAATCGGTTAATTATAACGATAATGGTTATGTAGTAATCGAGTTCCTTGCTGATGCTTATACTGGTGGTGCACATGGCAATTACAGCAGCTTAATGTTTTGTTTAGATGTGAAAAACAAAAAACAAATGGTGCTTAGCGATATCATCAAAATAGATTCGAATACCTTACAGGGTGTTTTAGAACGTAATCTTCGTAAAGAATATAACATTAAAGCTAAAAATGCACTGAGCACTGTTCTTTTTGATGACTTTATAAAACCGAACAATAACTTTTATTTCAATGCGAATGGGATTGCTTTTATGTATAACCCATATGAAGTAGCGAGTTACGCACAAGGGCAAATTGTAATATTTATTCCTTATTCGGATTTAAAGACCTATTTGGTGCCGGCTTTTGCACAGCGGATGGGAATTAAATAAATTAGAGTTGATTATTGATTAATCGGTTAATTGAAAACTGCCAACTGAAAACTTATCATCTGCGTTTATCATCTTAAATCAGCGGGAATAACTATAGATAAAATTGTCCCCGCAGATTACACAGATTACGCAGACTTTTAACTCAACTACCTAGTGCAAATTGTAAACTGCCAACTGAAAACTTTACAGTATCTCTTTTATGATATAATCTTTACCATTAAACTTAAAACTTTCGTTTTTAGCTTTTCCAATCAAAAACCTTCCGATTGGCGAAGCCTGCGATACGGCAAAGAATTTTTGTCCATCGGTATTAAGTTCACCAGCGCTGATGCTAATATAAAAATTACTTTCTGAGGTTAAAACCAAACTTCCGTTTTTAACCAGGCGATCTGATTCGACATTTTCGATCTGTTGTAATGCGATTTTCTGTTGTCCGGCTTCGTACAGTAATTTACTGTTGCGGTCCATCTCCTGCTGCATCATTTCGCGCGTAGTTTCGTATTTATCGCCTGCACTACTTTTTGTATCATCGTTCGAAGCTTGCCTGGCCTGTTGCAGAGAATATTCAATATTTTCTATCCTATTTTGAATAAAAGTTAAGCAAAGCTGATAAAGTTTAGATTTTAATGCAGACATATAATAATGGGTAATAGAGAATGTAAAATGGATGGTATTAAATGGAAGATAGACTATTTCCTTAAGGCAAAGGCCTGTTTTAAAATAGATTCGATTTTCTTTTTGGGGATATCTTCGAGGTGGTTGATCAATAAAATTTTCATTCTGGCTCTTTTCTCCTGCAACAAATCATCGTGTTCAATTTTATTTCCATCAACTAAACCGATGTAAGGCTGATGGAGTTTTTTATGTGTCCAAAGATAGCAGAACATTTTTCCTTTATGGTAATAAAAAGGCATTCCGTATTTCCAATGCTCAGTAATATCAGCATAGCCCGTTAAAAGCGACCTTAAATATTGAAGGCAACTTTTAATCGGCTCATCTTTTTGTTCGAAATAATTATCCAACGGACTTAGCATAATATGAGATGATGTATAGTCCATAGTCTTCAGTCCGTAGTCTGGAGTCAATTAACCGATTAACAGTATCTACTAATGAACTACCCCTCTATCCACCTCACCTTTTCTTCCATCGAAGTCCGGTTTGGCGCCCAGGGCTTTTCGTTATGATAACCCATGTAAAATAAGCCGATGCACTTTTCATTTTCACCCAGACTTAAGAAATCACCTAAATTATCAATTAAAGGTGGAGAGCTCCAATAGGCACCTACCTGCAGGCTTTCGGCAGTTAAGGCCATATTTTGAACAGCACACGAAACGGATGCCAGCTCTTCCCATTCGGGTATTTTACCACTCACCTGCATATTGATGGCAATGATGCAATCGGCCTGACTCGTTTTTTCGGCAAAGCTGTCGTATTTTTTCTGCAAAAACTGTTGCGGACTAACCAATTCCTTATATAATTTACCCAGTTCTTCACCAAGTTTTGTTAATCCCGCTTTTCTGATCACAACAAAGCGCCAGGGCTGGGTTAATTTATGTGTTGGTGCATAATTGGCTGTTTCTAAAATCTGGTTGATTACCTCAACCGGAATTTCTTTTTTTATATAGCTTGCAGGGAAAATACTGCGACGTTCTTTTATAACTTTTGAAACAATATCGTATGTTGTACTCATTTGGTAAAAATAGCTAAAAGCTGAAAGACTAAAGCTGAAAGAGAGAGAGAAATTCGACCTCTAATAAAAGATCTGACGCTATGCTAACTGAAAACTTCAAACTGTGAATTGCAAACTGTCAACTGCGAACTGATAACTGCTTCCTGATCTGTTTAACCTTTGCAAAAAAGCCAATACTTTCTTTATCTACCAGAAAATCCATGGTTTGTAGTAATTCCTCTTTAATCCAGTTGTGCTTGGCATTTAAATTAGCTAAGATGTTTAAACAATGTGATTTTACAGCTACTGGAATCTTCTCATCAATTAACCAGGCAAAAACAACCGCTACCAAATGATCGGTATCATAACCGGCAAGAATCTTTTTAATTTCCATAGCGGCATTTTTCTTCGTCATAAAGGCCAGGATTTTAACATAATGCCTCAATGCCGATAAATTGTGTTGTTGCGGAAATTTCTCCAGAAAATAAAACACATGAGGTAAAAATCTTTCCTGATGTTGAGCAAATACATTTTCTAAAATCCATGCGGCCCTAAAGCCAATCTGTTCGTCATGATAAAAACTTAAATCGATCAGATCTTTCACCGAAAAGGTGTCTTCTGAGGCAATTGCGGCTAACTTTTCTACTTTACTTTTTTGAAGTGTTGTTTTTATGGTATCGAGCAAGGAATGGTTTAGCATGAGACTAAAATAAATATTTTAGCAGACTAAACCTCGCAGGTTTTAAAAACCTGCGAGGTTTGATTATTATTAAGCTGTGGGTTTTAACAAACTTGCCAAAAGCTTCTCTTCTCTGTAAAATAAACCCGGTAGTAGCGAACACGGAGTGCAACGAAGTAAAGCGGATAACGGGACTGCTTACAAAAAAAAGAACAGAACCTTCCATTTCCCAGTCCTTCCAACAATCAAACGTCTTCCCATCTTAACCTTTATTTTCAAAAATTGTTAATGACGATTAGATCTTAAGCCACTAGCCAACTGCTTCTCCCCTTTGTAAAATAAACCCGGTAGTAGCGAACACGGAGTGCAACGAAGTAAAGCGGATAACGGGACTACCTGAGCCACAAAGTACCGAGCCCTTCATTTTCAAATTCCCGATCCCAACCTTTCTACCCTCACCTTCCCGCCTTCAACTTTCTTTTCAGATATTAATCCCAAACCTTTCCTTCTTCTGCCTTTTTACCCTCAACCTTTTTGCGTATCTTTGCGGCTTATTTCAATTATAGCATGATTTCAGTTTCTAATTTATCGTTACGATACGGCAAACGCACATTATTTGAAGATGTTAACCTAAAGTTTACCCAGGGCAACTGCTATGGCGTAATTGGGGCTAACGGCGCAGGTAAATCTACTTTTCTAAAAATTTTATCGGGAGAGGTAAACCAAACTTCTGGTAGTGTGGCTTTTACTCCAGGCGAAAGAATGGCGGTTTTAAAACAAAACCACTACGAATTTGATGAGTTTTCGGTATTAGAAACCGTAATGATTGGCCATAAAGAACTTTATGCCATCATGAAAGAGAAAGATGCCATTTATATGAAGGAAGATTTTTCTGAGAAAGATGGCGAACGTGCCGGAGAGCTTGAAAATCTTTTTGCCGAAATGGATGGCTGGAATATGGAAAGCAATGCTGCAACCATGTTGAGCAATTTGGGCATTACCGAAGATAACCATTATAAATTACTAAAAGAGCTAGACAATACGCAGAAAGTACGTGTGTTATTGGCACAGGCCTTATTTGGTAATCCCGATATTTTATTACTGGATGAGCCTACCAACGATTTGGACATCGAAACCATTGCCTGGTTAGAAAACTTTTTGGCCGATTACCAGAATATTGTATTGGTTGTATCGCACGATAGGCACTTTTTAGACGCAGTATGTACGCACATTGTGGATATCGATTTCGCTAAAATGAGCATTTACACCGGTAACTATACCTTCTGGTACGAATCTAGTCAGCTGGCATTAAAACAGCGCAGCGACCAGAACAAAAAAATGGAAGATAAGGTGAAGGAGCTACAGGAATTTATCCGCAGGTTTAGTGCAAATGCATCTAAATCAAAGCAGGCAACTTCTCGTAAGAAAGCTTTAGATAAGATTGATATCACCGAAATTAAAGCATCAAGCAGAAAATATCCAGCCATTATCTTCAATAATACCGGTCGTGAGGCTGGTGACCAGATTTTACAGGTAGAAAACCTGGGCAAAAATGGAAACGATGGTGTTTTGTTCGACAAAATTACCTTCATGGTAAATAAGGGTGATAAAATTGCTGTATTATCTCAGAACAGTTTAGCTACCGCAGCATTTTATGATGTTTTAACGGGCAGAGATGCAGATCATAGAGGTGAATTTAAATGGGGTGTTACCATTAGCACTGCAGATATCCCAAATGATAACTCTGAGTATTTTGCCGGTAAAGATGAAAACCTGGTAGATTGGTTACGTGAGTACTCTGGTACCGATGCGGATGAGCAATTTGTACGTAGCTTTTTAGGCCGTATGTTATTCTCGGGCGAAGAGGTACTTAAAAACGTAAAAGTCCTTTCGGGGGGCGAAAAAATGCGTTGTATGTTCTCGAGGATGATGCTACAACAAGCCAACCTGTTAATGTTTGATGAGCCAACCAATCACCTTGATCTGGAATCTATTGAGGCACTGAACAATGGCATGAAAGATTTTAAAGGAGCGATATTGTTTACCTCACGAGATCACCAGTTAACCGAAACTGTTGCCAACCGCATTATCGAAATTACGCCAAAAGGCACTATAGATAAGCTGATGACTTACGATGAATACATTAACAGCAGCGACGTTGCGAAACTAAGAGAAGAAATGTATTCTTAATTCTTCAATTAAAATATTGATTTAAAAGCCACATGCACTCCATGTGGCTTTTTCTTTATAAAAAAACGCATCTGCTGTAGCGTTTTCATTCCATTAATCGTTTTACAAGAAAAAAGCGTTAATGGCCATTAACCAATTTTGTTCAAAAAATTGATTTAAAACATTAAAATGAAAACGAATTTGAAAAATTTTAGCACTACAAAAATTATACTCTCTCTCTTAGCAATAGCTTTAACCATTACGGCTTGTAAAAAAGATTTTAACAACGATCCGATAGAAGCGGCCGGTATTGGCTTCGTTCATGCATCACCAGGAACTGCTGCCTTAGATTTTATATTGGATAACCAAAAAATAAATAGCTTTACCTACACTAAAGATTTAGGATACTATGCCGCTTATCCGGGAACAAGATTGGTGGGGGTTGCTAAAAAAGATTCTTTAAAATATTTAACCACAGCTCAAGCCATATTAAAAGAAGGATCATTTTATTCGGTTTTCGTAGTAGATACTTTAAAATCAACAAAACTTTTAATCCTTGAAGATGATTTAAAAGCACCTGAAACTGATAAGGCTAAAGTTCGTTTTGTAAACTTAAGTCCGGGTTCTGCCCCATTTGATTTAGCTATTGCAGGTACAGATGCACCTTTATTTACTGCAAAAGCTTTTAAAGAGTTCACCACTTTTAGCAATATTGCACCGAACGACAGCTATACTTTCCAATTAAAGCAAAGCGGAACAGTTAAAGTTAGCTTACCGGCTGTTAAAATCGAAAAAGGTAAAATTTATACCATCTGGGCTAAAGGCTTATCGAGCAAAACCGATAGTACTGGCGTTGGCTTATCAGTGATGACGAACAAATAAAAATATTTCACGCTACCTGTGGAAACGAAAACTGACACCGCTCCAAAAATTGGGTGGTGTTATTTTTCTTAAATTTGCAATAATTAATCATGATAAACCTTTAATAAATAGTCCTTTACAGGGTGATAAAAAAAATACTCAGTTTTGAGGAAATTTTAAAAGGCTGTGTAAAAAACGACAATAGCTATAAAGAAATGATGTATAAATCATTTTATGGCTATTTAATGGCCATTATTTTAAGGTATACTAAGAACCCTTCTGACAGTGAAGAGCTTGTAAATGACAGTTTTATCAAGATTTTCAAACATGTTGGTGGCTTCAAAGCACCTAAGAATCCGGAAGAATTACAGCGATCGTTTAAAGGCTGGATTGCCCAGATTGCTTCGCGGACGGCAATAGACAAGATACGGAGTTCGAAAATTCAGTTTTATGTTGATGATTTAGCAGAAAGTGAACATCCGGTTACCCAGGTTTCGGTCGCTTCGGAACTACACGTTAATGATATTTTGAATTTACTAAATCACTTACCAGATACGCAGAGACTGGTATTTAACTTATATGAAATTGAGGGCTTTGCCCACGATGAAATTTCGAAGATGTTAAACATTCCTGAAAGTTCCAGTCGTGTTTACCTTACACGTTCTAAAAATAAGTTACGTACCCTTTACCTAAATACCATGGTTAATTCATACGAAAAAAATGGATAAGGAATTAATTGAGCATATCACCGCACAACTCCAAAACCATGAGGAAACATACCCTGATGGTGCTTGGGAGCGCTTTTCGGAGAAAAAAAATAAGAGACGAGGCATCGCTTTTTGGCCTTTGTGGGCGGCTGCTGCCTTAATTTTAGTCTTTGGAGGTGTATTTTTTGCGCAAAACAATATAGATCAGAAAAAAGATATTGCAATAACTAAACCTAAAGCTCAGCAAAATGCTACAGCCAATGGGAATGCAAATATTGAGACTAAAACCAATCTTACTTCATTAAATAACGGTACAAAACCTGTAAATAACCTAGCGGCCAATGGTCCAGCTAAAATTACTGAAAGTACAAAACCATTATCAACAGAACAGACCAGTTATACATTTATTAATACATCAGCGCAATTAGCCCCTGTAAACAATAATCTTTTGGATAGTAAACTTTCGGGTGCTAATCTTTCAAACCTGAAATCAAAACAGTTTGATATTTTAACGGAAAAGAAAAAACCTCAACCCATTGCGCAAACAAGTTTTGAAAAACTACTTGCCCAGGATAGTTATGCGAATCAACAAAAATCGCCATCAAAAACAAACGGGAATTCTAAATGGCAGCCTGATGTGTATATTGCGCCAGCAATGAGTAATGATAATAAAGTGACCATGAACTATGGGTTTTCTTTATCGTATGCCATTGCCAATAAATTATCAATAAGTTCTGGCGTTTCATATGCTTCTATTAGCACTACAGAATCGTTAAACGCTTCTGCGCCACAAACCTTATCGGGCAAAAACCTCGAGTCGGTTGATGCTAAAGTGCGTGGAATTAATGTTCCTTTAGAATTAAAATATAACATAAGTGATAAACTCTACACCAATATAGGGGTTTCTGCACTGGCTGTTTTAAACAACTCACAGCAGAACAACTACATTGTAAACCAGGTGCAGAATTTTTCTTCCACAACAGCGAATGGCTTTGCTGATTCGAAGACCATGATTGTGAAAGAAAAAACTACTGAACCACAACCCGAAGCCAATATAGATCCTGATAAATACATCGGATTCTACAATTTTTCTCTGGGCTATAAGCAAAAAATATCAAAAAAGAACAATATTGCTATAGAACCTTTTTTAAGGTTGCCAATGAAAACTTTCTCTAAGGAGAACCTTAACCTCACCAACGGCGGACTGCGTTTGAAGATTGATTTTTAGAAAAAAAACTAAGATATTTAGTATATTTGGTTAAATACCTAATATGAAGAATATCAAGCCATATCCTACTGAAGAGGAGCAACCTCCTATTAAAACCCTTAACGAGGTCGATTTTTCTGCCGTATACAGTTATGCAGATTATATGCGCTTCGAATTTGAAGAGCGCCTAGAAATTATCAAAGGCTACATTTTCAAGATGAGCCCTGCTCCTTCCAGGATTCATCAAAAAATATCGGGAAGAATTTACGTACCAATTTATAATGCACTAAACGGCCATAAATGTGAAGTTTATTCAGCACCTTTTGATGTCCGTTTAGCTAAGAAAACTCAAGATGACAAAGAAGTTTTTACCGTAGTGCAACCCGATATTGTGGTAGTTTGCGATCCATCCAAACTGGATAAACGTGGATGCATTGGTGCGCCCGATATCGTTGTCGAGATTTTATCACCTGGCAACAATAAAAAAGAATTGATCAATAAATACGAGGTTTATGAAGAAGCCGGTGTTAAAGAATACTGGATTGTAAGTCCTTCGGAAAAAACATTTTTCAG
>NZ_JAUG01000074.1 GCF_000708285.2 Pedobacter borealis DSM 19626 | reverse complement strand
CGGCAAAATCCATAAACCTAATATCAGGACTGCTGCAAAAACTGGCAAATTAAATGCCCTACCGAAAATTATTCCTGCTGCTGCAACCAATAGATAGGCTAAACCGGCTACAGCGACTCCTTTCCAAATGTGATAGACTTTGGTTTCCAAATTAGTCATTAATTTATGATAGTAAAAGTAGATTTATTTGGCTAAATATTAGCGTATGTAAATTTGAGTTTTTAGTTATAGTTCTTTCAAAAGATGTTTACGCTGCCTGCTTACCGGGATGCTCATTCTGTTGTTCATAATCAGATAGCCGCCGTCTGCTTTTTTGAAGGAATCAATATGGTTCCTGTTGATTAGCCAGGATTGGTGGATGCGGATAAAACCGTAAATGGATAGGATCTGCTCGTACTCAGAAATAGGTTTTGAAACTATAACGGGCTTGTTCTCACCCCTGATGTAAAAACTGGTGTAGGTATTATCAGCGCCACAGCAAATAATATTTTCTATAAGTATGTACCTAATCTCATGTTGGTCGGGTAGGGCAATTCTTTTCTGTGTATTGTCCCGTTGGCGCTGATAGGACTGCAAAAGCATCTCAAGCTGCTCGCGTTGTGAATTTTTCTGTTGGCCAACTTTGTGTACCGCAGCAATCAGTTCCTGAGGCATAACGGGCTTTAACAAATAATCTGTAGCAGAGAATTTAATTGCCTGGATACCATACTCGTCGTGTGCTGTAACAAATATAACATGCGCTTTGTGCAATGGAAGTTGTTCTAAAAGATCAAATCCTGATTCTCCCTGCATTTTAATATCCAGAAATAGGACATCCACGGCATGATCGCTCAGAAATTCCAAAGCTTTTTTTACAGAATTAGCACTCCCCGCTATGTTTAGGTGCGGGCAATAATTATTCAACAGCAGCGATAGCGTTTCAACAGCACTTTGTTCATCATCTACGAGAAAGCAGCTAAGGTCGTTCATACAAGCCAGTTTTGGAACGTAAAAATAGTAATTGTTCCGGTCCCTTCCCGAAAGTTTGTCTTCATCTGGATAGGCATATTCTCGAGCCTTTGATTATAAATTGCGATGCGTTTTCTGATCAGGGATAAACCATGGCCTTCGCTTGCGGTGATGCTATCCCAACTCTTGCAACCATTGTCGGTAATTTCAATTTGAAGTGTGTTTTCACGGTCAAACACGTTGATGTTAATGGTAGGAGATGTGAGTTCACTGTTAAAGGCATGACGGATAGAATTCTCCAATATAGGCTGCAACAGTAAGGGAGGAAAATCGATCATTGCTGGTGAAATTTCTGAAGCAACATTAATCGAATAAGAAAATGACACTCGCTCCAGCTCGAGCGCTAGGTAATCCGCTTCTAGCTGCAGTTCCTCCTGTAGGGTGCTCAATATTGATAAAAATCCTTTTGCACAGATCAATTATGGAACCGGTAAGGATGTGAGTAAAGAAACCATAAAAGATGCAGGTACTCCACTCAAAATTAAATGGTCGACAGAAAGCTTTATCGAACTTGGTTTATCGGTAGATGTTAAAGGTTTGTTTTAAATAAATATTACCGCTTGTTGGAGGATGTATCATATTTGTAATTCCATTCGAATTTGTCACGTTGTCCAAAGGACTCCTACGGAGCGCTTGCCGAAACGCGTTTCTAGATATTTAGACAGGTCCTTCAACAGGCTCAGGATGACAACTCTATATTTATGGTACAGCCCAAAGCACTATGGATTTGCAATTCGTTTTTAATTATTTATCCTGCAGATCTAAAAAATGAGCGCAGAATCAATTCCATCATCTACCTTACGTTTTCCATCGTTTAACAACTAATGTATAAAGCAAACAAAGGCGTGTTTGTTTTTTCGTACATTAAGCCCCGGACTTCCGACTATTTCCATCTTACATTTCTTATCGTGAACTACGAGGTACTGTTACTCTTTTAAAGATGAATCGCAAATTACAGAACTTATTCAGCGCCGATATTTAATTAAGCACTAATGTTCTCATAATTTAGATATTTGCAGTTGCTAATAATTTAACTGATGAAACCTTACCTGCAACTTTTTGATTTTTCTAAGAAAATAAATTATAAAACTGAAATTCTTGCAGGTTTAACGGTGGCCATGACGATGATTCCCGAATCGTTGTCATTTGCTATTCTTGCAGGTTTCCCTCCTTTAACAGGTTTATACGCTGCCTTCATTATGGGGTTGGTTACGGCTGTTTTAGGTGGCAGGCCAGGTTTGGTTTCTGGTGGGGCAGGTGCAACAGTAATTGTGCTCATTGCCTTAATGAAAACCCAGGGTATAGAATATGTTTTTGCGGCAGTTGCTTTAGCAGGCGTAATTCAGATTGTAGTGGGGTTGTTTAAACTTGGGAAATTTGTCAGACTGGTTCCCCAGCCCGTAATGTTTGGCTTTGTTAATGGTTTAGCTGTTATTATTTTCATGTCGCAGTTAGAACAGTTCAAAACCCTTGTTAATGGCAGAATAGAATGGTTGAGTGGTACTCCTTTATATATCATGTTGGCTTTGGTATTACTCACCGTTGTAATAGTGATCATTCTCCCTAAAATAACCAAGGCCATTCCATCATCATTGGTGGCTATTATTGTGGTTTTTCTTATCGTTTTATGTTTTGGAATTGATACCAAACTGGTTAAACATATTGCTTCAGTAAATGGCGGGTTTCCTCCATTTCATATTCCAAAAGTGCCATTGAATCTGGATATGCTGAAGATCATTTTTCCTTATTCACTCATTATGGCAGGTGTGGGCTTAACGGAGGGCCTGCTTACCTTGAATCTGGTTGATGAAATTACAGAAACCAAAGGCGATAGGAACAGGGAGAGTATTGCGCAAGGAATTGCCAATATTGCAAACGGCTTTTTTACGGGTATGGGCGGTTGTCCAATGATTGCCCAAACACTGGTTAACCTTTCGGCGGGTGCCAGGGCAAGGCTATCGGGTATTATTGCCGCCTTAACTATATTGGTTATTATTTTGGTAGGCGCTCCGGTAATAGATCGTGTACCCATGGCGGCCCTGGTTGGTGTAATGATGATGGTAGCCATTGGCACTTTTGAATGGATGAGCTTTAAAGTGATTAATAAAATGCCTGCGCAGGATATTATCATCGGGATACTGGTGGCTGTAATTACAGTTTGGCTGCATAACCTGGCCCTTGCGGTATTAATAGGTGTGATTGTTTCGGCGCTTGTTTTCGCCTGGGAAAGCTCTAAACGAATACGTGCTACTAAACATATCGATGCCAGTGGTGTAAAAACCTACGAAATATTCGGTCCCTTGTTTTTTGGATCTATCGCCAATTTTAATGAGCTGTTTGATGTGGCTTATGATCCCCAGCATATCGTAATTGATTTTAAGCATAGCCGTGTTTTTGATATGTCGGGTATTGACGCCCTGAATAAACTTACCGAACGCTATCGGTCGGTTGATAAGAAACTCCAGTTAAAGCACCTGAGCGACGATTGCAAACGCTTGCTGAAAAATGCAGACCAGATTATAGCCGTAAACATGATAGAAGATCCTACTTATCGGGTGGCCACCGAAAAATAATTGATTTTAACCTTTCTGTTTTATGATGTAAAATACCACTATATCGAAGCTGATGTTATAATGTTAATATGGTAAAAGGCTACCCTCACCCCTAAACAATTATTGTCGGTTTAATCTTTACTTCCTGATCTATATTTTATGTTTTTACTAAAACGTTTAAGTACTTTAGGAAAATAGCAACATAAAATTGTTCGATTTATTGTTATTGTTGGTTAAAAATAACCTTATAGACTGTTTTGTAGGATGCTAATTTTTTAAGATATTCTGATAATATTTATTTTTTACCTGTCTATTTGATAATTATTTTAATAGAATTAAATGTTATTGTGGCTTTTTATAAAAATTTAATAAAAATGATAATTTTTTATTAAAACGTTTTAGTATAGTATATATTTGAGTTAACCAAATACTAAATTTTATGAGAACCCCTAACTATTACTACCGAAGTACCTGTCTCTTTAACCTGGGACATACTATGCCGTTTCCGAAAAAATAAGCTTTAGAAATCATTTTTTTACCAATTAAAAGATCCATTAACTATGCGATACTTATGGGCGTGCCTTGTTTTTTTTGCCGCGTTTACATTAAACGTTTTACCTGTTTTTTCGGCAGGCGAGAAAACTCATAAAGGCTTAACAACCAACCTTTTTGTTCTGCAGGATACAACTAAAATTAAGTATGTATCGCCAAAAGACTCTCTGAGGAAAGACAGTTTAGACCAGATTAAAAAGAAAACACTTTACGATAAGTTATCTGGCGGTGTAAAAAAAGACACCAGAGATCTATCACTATTCCCTGCCATTTCATTACAACAAAACTTAAAGGGCAATTTTGCTGGTCTGTATATTCAGGAGCCATCTGGTGAGCCTGGGTCAATTCAGAGCATGTTTGTTAGAGGGGCTGCAATGCCACTATTATCTAAAAAGGATTTGTACGATGCTCAGCCTCTGGTGGTTCTCGACGGAATCCCCTTGGTACGGGAGCATCCTTTTGCTTTTGATATACAGCAATTCGATTTTAATAGAATCGGTCCTGCAACTAATTTATTGGCCGGTATCGATCTGAATAATATTGCATCGGTAGAGGTACTTAAAGATTTAGGCTCTACTTCTGTTTACGGGCCAAGAGGTGTTAATGGGGTAATTGTTTTAACCTCAAAAACAGCAGTTGGTAAATACCGCGCTATATCTTTCAATTCGTATATAGGCATGGTGCAAAAACCATTTGTAAATACCATCAATGGTAAATACGAAAATGATTTCAGACAGCGGTTTTATGATGTATATACCACAAATGGCAGATATTCTGATGATGAAGAGTATCCGGTATATTTAAGCGATTCGCTAAATAATGTGTATAGTGGAAAATCAGACTGGACAGATTTATACTACAAAAATGCACTGGTATATGGCATTAATTTCTCACTTGCTGGCGGTACTGACAGGGCGAACTTTAGGTTTGCATTAGGTAATACCAAAAGTGAAGGTGTAGCAGATCAAACGGGTATCGACCGTTATAGCGCCACTTTCAATATCAATATGAAGCCAACCAAATGGTTGTTGTTTTCGACTACGATTAATGCAAACCGTTTAAACCGCGACAGAAATAAAACCTTGCGCGACCGATTTGCACAACTTAATTATTTTCCTGATTTAAGTGCACCACTTCCGCCAAATAAGGATTTTTACGGTTCTTATTTACAGCAATATACCAAAGGCTTTGATGATAATAAAACAAACAGTATCCAGGGATACGCAAAATTAGAAGGAACTTTTGGCAAATTTAAAGTGGTATCATCTTTTAATGCCGATTATAGTGAGGGCTATAGAGATGTTTTCTATGCCAGAACGCTTTTGCAGGGAAACAGTTATGCATCCAATTATTATGGCTTTAGCCAAAGATTAATGATGGATAACAAAGTGACTTACGATTTGAATCTGAATAAGGTTCATGATTTTCATTTTGCATTAGGACAATCCATGCAATGGGATATTTATAAATATAGTAACGCTTATGCCTATAAAGGTGTTAACGACTATATTAAAATCAATTTGCTAGATTCTAAGCCTAAAAATGACGACGGTTCTGATAACGGCAATTATTTAACTCCGGTTGCTTTCCCAAGAGAACTGACATACCGTTTTTTAGATAAAACAGAAGATAACCTATTGTCTTTTTACGGGAAGGCAGATTATTCATTTAACGAAAAATATTTCTTATCAGCCATATTACGTTTAGATGGTTCTTCAAATGCACAACCAACAAGCCGCTGGTTTTATTCGCCAACTATTTCTGCCGCCTGGAATATCAAAAATGAATTCTTAAAAGATAACAGGCTGGTTGATGATTTGGTCTTGCGTGCAAGTGTTGGTAGAATGGGGCGTACATTTAGTTACGATAATTATGCCCAGGGTCCACAATATACAGCTTCAGTAGGGTATACAGGTAATTTAACCGTTCCTGGATATAATGCATTCGGCGTATTAACGCGAACATATCAATTTGGTTGGGTAGGTTATGGTGTGCCTTGGTCGTACTCTGATCAACTTAATGTTGGTGCCGATGTGGCGATGTTGAAAAACCGTCTTCACGTTTCTGTTGAACTTTATAGCAAAACCGATAAAAACCAATTAATCGGTATCCCAGCATATGCTGAATATGGTTATAAACAATCTATCGAAAGTGGTATGTCTGTAAACAATATGGGTGTTGATGTTACAATCAGCGGCCAGGTAATTGCCAGAAGTAAATTCTCCTGGAATTCGGCCTTAAACTTTAATCACAACGCTAACGAATTGAAAGCATTGCCAAGAGGACTGGATCAGTTGGTTGTGGGTAACAGATTCTTAAAAGTTGGCCAACCGGTAGATCAATATTGGTTATTGGAGAATAATGGCATTTATACTTCAGATGCTGAGGTTCCGGTAGTTAACGGGCAAAAGTTAAAGTACAAAGGAATTGCTTTAAAAGCTGGTGATCCGCGTTGGCAAGATCAAAATGGCGATAATACCATTGATGATAATGATAAAGTATTAAAAGGACACTCTTTACCAACCATTGCCGGTGGTTTTGATAACAACTTTAAATATGGCAATTGGAGTTTAGGTACAAGCTTCTACTTTAATTTAGGCAGAAAGCTAATCAACCAGGAAATGGCTAACCGTTTCGATTTTGTGAACCGGGAGGGGAATACGGATATCAATTCTGTTAAAGAAATCACTTTCTGGGAAAAACGTGGCGATTACTCAAAATACCCACTTTACAATCCTTGGAGTACAGTAATTCCATATCGTGCAGACCAAGATCTTTTCTTAGAAAATGCTTCATTCTTAAAATTAAGACAAGTATCGCTGGGTTACGAACTGGGTAACCTGCTCAATAAGAGGAACATCAAAATTAGCAAATTCTTTATATATGGTTCCGTGAGTAATATTTTCACCATTACACCTTATACAGGTCAGGATCCTGAACTGGTTAGCTATGATGGCATTGATACAGGCTATGGCCAACCTATACCGAGAACCTATACCCTAGGTGTTAAAATGGAGCTATAAGATGAAAACAAGAACTAATAAAACATCAAGCGAGATGAAAAATATATTATACATACTTCTGATTTCTGTGGTAGCCTTTTCGAGCTGTAATAAAGCTTTAGAAACAGATTCGACCAGGGTTGTGGGTGAAAAAAATGCCTGGAATACGGTAGAGGATGCCCGCTCTGGAATCTTAGGTGTTTATGCTTTAACACGAGCTGCTTTATCAGACAATAATGGTCACTGGATTTATGGTGATGTAAGAACCGGAGAGTTCTTAAGCCCCAAAAGGCAGGACTTAAAAGCAGTTATTGGCAATAACTTAAATGCTTCCTATCCTGTAATGGAGGCGTTATCTGATTGGACAAGATTTTATGCCATTGTAAATGGCGCTAATGTTTTCTTAGAAAATATTGCACATGTTAAAGAAACAGATAAGCGTTACACGAGCAATAACATGACAGTAGATATTGCGCAAGCCAGGTTTTTAAGGGCTTTTGCCTATTTCTACATGGTGAGAATCTGGGGCGATGTACCATTTATTACCTCTTCAGACGAAGGCAAATTTACCAATAAACCCCGCGAAAGCCAGGCTAGAATTTTAGCATGGGCTGAACAGGAGATACTAAAAGCAGCAGCTGATATGCCATTTATTTACAGTGCCGGTGATGTACAGCAGCCAACTGATTACTACAATGAAAATTCGGGAAGATGGGGTGGCGCTTTGGCAACAAAAGTTACCGCCTATGCTGTATTGGCCCATTTAGCAGCTTGGAATGGCGATTATACCAACGTTTCTAAATATGCCAGGTTTGTTGAAGATAACTATGGCAGAAGTGCAGGTGATTTTACTTCAAGTACTGATTTATCAAACTCTAACGGATTTTTCTACAATAAGAACACCAGGCAGATGTTCGGTTTTAACTCCGATTATGGCCACGTGGATGGTTCATCAACCGGGCATATTGAAGAATTAACTTTGGCTGAGCCGGTTATGACCAAGTCAGTTCCAGATATTTATCTTCCAAAAGATTCGATCTTAAAATATTTCAATATTTCAAAAGATCAAAGGTTTGCGGTTGATACTTTAGGACAGGCAAAATACGATGGTAGATATTTTACGAACCTAAATGGTAAGTATCCCATTTTCAGCAAAATCAAAGTGATTCAGGGCGGAGGTACCGATCCAAACTTCAGGTATTTTACAAGCGCTTTAATTTTTACCAGGTTAGAAGATATTGTACTCTTAAGAGCAGAGGCATTATCTGTTTTGGGTGATCAAAATGGTGCCTTAAATGAATTACTTGTTGTTCAGAGCAGAAGATTTGAAGACCCTATAGAGTTGCTTAACTCGTTGAATACAAATGATATTATTAAGGCTATTTTCGAAGAGCGTCATCGCGAATTATTGGGTGAGGGTTCAAGATGGTACGATTTGATCCGTTACAACAAGATCAAACAGAACGATGCCAAATTTATGAATCTCATCAACTCTGGTGGAATTTACTGGCCAATATCAAGAAAGCTTATTGCTCAAAATAGTTTATTAACCCAAAATGCTTACTGGCGCTAATGATAACGGATATGAAAAATTCAATAAAATACATGAGCGCTTTAGCAATTTTATCTTTGCTAACGCTAATTAATTCTGCCTGCAAGAAGAATGGAGGGTTTTACGATGCACCAGATCAGAATGTAATCTTTGCCGGCAATACTTACGATTATTTGAAAAGCAAACCAGGTGTTTTCGATTCGCTTATTGTAGCGATTGACAGGATGGGTTTGAAAAAAACATTAACCGATAGTAATGTTACGCTATTTGCAGTAAGCAATCCAAGCTTCCAATTGGCTTTACGAAACTTAAATACGTTAAGAAAACTATCTGATAAAGATCCACTTTTTTTGGCCAATATTGATGCCGTTCAGTTAGATACGATGACCTCGTATTACATTATTAGAGGTAAGAAAACAACCGATTCATTAAAACTTCAGGATGGTTTAGACTTGAAAAGTGTACATATTGGTTATCCAATGCATGCGAGTATAACCAAAATATCGGCTTCTGGTCAGGTTGGTGCCGGACCGGAGGTTATTAATTTCGATAATACCAAAAAAAGCAAATTCATTCGGAACTGGGCAACCAGTACAACATCATCAAATAACATTAAAACCAAAAATGGGGTCGTACACGTTATCAGTGCCGATCATGTATTTGGCTTTAACGAATTCGTTACCCGATTAACTTTTGTACCACCACCACCAAACCTTTACCTTGAAATTGGCGGTATATTTTCATCAAACCGTGAGAATGGGGGAGGTATAACCAGCGGAGAAAATTCGAGAAAAGTAATCGATGGAGATGATCACACTAAATTCCTTGCCGATTTACAAGGAGAACTATGGATGAGGTTTGAACTTAAAACACCTGCTGTTTCATCCGTATATACCTTAACATCTGCAAATGATGCCAACGAAAGAGATCCAAAAGCATGGACTTATGAAGGCTCGATGGATGGTTCAAACTGGGTAGAATTGGATAGAAGGTCTAACTTTTTCTTTGAAGAAAGATATCAGCAAAAAGTATTTAGGTGTACAAATACGGTTGCCTACAAATTTTACCGCGTTGTTATTACCGAACTCAGAAATAGTGGAACATTCCAATTGGCTGAGTTTACCATAAACAAAACGAAATAGTGATGCGAAATAGAAACATTAAAATAAATACTCCAATGAAATCTATCATAAATAAATATTTTGCGCTCCTTTTACTTGCTGTAACCGTTTGTAGTAGCTGTAAAAAGATTTTCGATTTACCTGATGAGAAAGATTACATCAGCAATAATGTGAATTTTACCAATAAAATTCTGGAGCCAATAATTGGAAGAACTAATCTCATCGGGGGCTTTAACAGTGATAATTCAACCAATCCAATCACGTTTGAAATTGTAAACGTAAGGTATGGTGATGGAAAACCTGTAAGCGATCTTTTTACAACAGCACCAACTTATGTATGGATAGCCCCTTACACGGGTTTGGAAAAAAGCCTGGCTGAAATTGAGGCCAAAAGAAAAATCGAAACGCATCCTATATTTGAAATGCGTTCGTCAGGTGAGTTCATTTTATGGCCTTCAGCAACCAACCAGATATTGAAACCCCGTCCAACAGATAGTACCAACTATTCTCAGGATACGCGCTTTTTCGATGTAAAGGTTAAAAATACTGGTGGCGAAAGGTTGATTAAAGATTTTCAGATCAGACCTTTTAGAGAGCGCCCTTACGAGCCATCGAATGATTTTAATGCTTATACTGGTTTGCCTGCCCCTGATCCAAAATTTCCGTTAGATAAAAATCTGAGAGATTACATCCGTCCTTATCTGAATAATGTTATCGGTGCTACTTCTAATTTAAACCTAGTGAGCAACAATGATAAAAAGGATGCAATTGTTTACATCCGTCCACTAACATCAGGCGGTAATGGCCATTCGTTACGCATTGTGGTTTTGGGTAAAGATTCTTTACCGATCGATCCTAAGTTTTTCAATGAAACGGTTTGGGATAAAATGATCCATGGGTTTAATGTGCAAAAAACAGATAAGTATGTTCAGTATGATGTTGCTTATCCAATTCCATTGGTAGAAATCCCAACTTCATACGCTATTGGCGGATCAAGAGCAAAAGCACAATTGAGTTACTCCCGGATCGGTTTTGGGGGTGCGCGCACGGTGGCCAATTTCGGTGTCGATTTCGCTATCTATAAAGCTGGCGACTGGGAAATCGTCTTTTATTTCAAAAATGAGAACCCAAAATTTGCTAACGAATAGTTAATCAATAGAGCTAATATTATGAAAAGAAATATACTTTTATATACATTACTTATTGTATGTATAATATGTTGTACGAATGCCTATTCGCAAGAAAAAAATATCATTGTAAATGGTAGGGTTTTAGATAAAGACACAAAACAAGGCGTTCCGGGAGTATCAGTTGTTTTGCAAGCCACCAATAAAGGCTTAACGCAAACCAATGGCGATGGAAAGTTTTCTGTTAACGTACCGGTTGGAGGAACGCTTTTATTTAAATTCTTAGGTTACAATACTTCATCAGTTAAAATTACCAATCAAACCAATATCACAGTAACCATTAGCGAGGATCGTAAAGATCTGAATGATGTTATTATTGTGGCTTACCAAAACAGACCAAAAGAGACAACTGCAGGATCGGTAACGGTGCTTAGCGGTAAGGATGTATCCGATATCCCGGTATCGAATATTGAAACCCTTTTACAGGGTAAGGTACCAGGGTTAAATATCCAAAACAATACTGGTGCCCCTGGTTTTAGGGGATCGGTACAGATTCGTGGTTTATCTAGCTTAAGTATTTCCGGCAGTGGTAATGATTCATTTCTGCAACCTACATCACCATTATACATTATCGATGGTGTGCCTTTAGATGCAGATAAAGCCGCTGAGTTTGGTTTTCAAACGCAAGGTCCTGGGGTGAGCCCACTTTCGCTAATCCCTCAGGAGGATATCGAAAATATCCAAATCCTGAAAGATGCGCAGGCAACTTCCATGTATGGATCCAGAGGTGCTTATGGGGTAATCATCATCACCACAAAAAGAGGTAATTCTAAAGTGCCCCGTATTAAATATGTATCGAACTTTTTCGTTAATGCTCCGCCTAAATTACGCGAAACATTAGGTGGTAATTCAGAACGTTTATTGAAGATTCAGCAGATTATTTTAAATGCCGAAAACATCGATCAGATTAGAAGGATTAGTAATACACCTTTCCTAGCCGATAGTTTAAACGCATATTGGAATAACTCTACAGATTGGCAGGATGTGTTTTATCAAACAACCTTTAACCAAAGTCATAACCTGGCCTTAGATGGTGGCGATCAAAAATTTAATTACAAAGCCAACATGGGATACTATGCTGAAAAAGGTGTAATTAAAAACACAGGTTATAACCGTTACAATTTGAATATGAATATGGAGTTTAAACCGAATGATAAATTTAGATTTTTCGGTTTTGTTAACGGTTCGGTGGGTAAACAAAACAAAGGTAACGGTGCCGGCTTACTTCAATCGGGGGTAGCTGACAATGGACAGGCATCAACACTTTTACCGCCTCCATCTTTTTATCAGGCATCTGGCGGAGTATTGTCGGCCTTGCGAACTTTGAATGATAATAATTCGAGAAACTTAAGAACAAATATCGATGCCCGTTACGAATTTATACCTGGCTTAGCGGCATCTTCAACCTTAAGTTATGATTATACATCGGATACCGAAACAACATTTACGCCTGCTGCAGCCAACGGACAGTTTGCCAAACTTTATGATTATAATGGAAGAAACTTCCAGTTATACAATAGAAATGCAATCACCTACGCCAAAACATTAGGTGAAAAGCATAATTTCTTTATCAATACATTTAACGAAATTTATAAACAAGGTTCCCAATCATCAATAAGCCGGCAGGAAAGAATTCCAAACGACCAGCTTCAGGGGCCACTCGGTTACGATGGTTATTATTCGAGGGGGGGTGGAGTTTTAAGTAGCTACAAAAATGCAACAATTGCATCTTTCGCAGGATCATTATCTTACGATTACGACAAAAAATATGTCGCTGAATTCTCTTACCGTTTAGACGGTACATCCTCAAGCGGTTTGGAAAATCCATATTCTAAAAACTCTTCAGTTGGTTTAAGGTGGAATTTCAACAAAGAAAACTGGTTAACGGATAAGAAATGGTTAGATTATGGTAGTTTAAGATTAACATGGGGACAAAATATTGCACCAACCGGTAACCTGCAAAGCATTTACGGTAAATATAACCTTAATGGAAATTATAACAATACACAAACCATTGGTATCGATTATGATTTAATTCCAAACCCGTCATTAAAACCAACAACTACCAGCCAATACAACCTTGGTTTGGATATAGGATTCCTGAACAGGTTCTCAATTGTTGTGGATACTTATTTTAAAAAAGTAGATAATTTATTATTCGATCGTATTTTATCAAATACTACAGGTTTTAATAAACTATCAAGTAACGATCTGGGTATCGCCAATTACGGTACCGAAATCAGCTTAAATATAAAGGCCATTACCAGTAAGGATTTTGATTTATCGTTTTCAATAAACGGAGCATATAACCGTGATGTGTTATTGAAATTACCAGAAGAGTATAACGGGCAATATATCCGCTTCGATGGTTCTAGTTATCTACAGCACAATGTTTTCCGTGTAGGCAGAAATACCTTATCAAACTATTTAAGGATTAATCAGGGCGTTTACAGCACTGATGCCGATGTACCAGTAGATCCAGTTACCGGAAAAAGATATCAAAGCAATAATACATTCTTTTTAGGAGGAGACCCAATCTTGAAAGATGTGAATGGAGATTATATCCTGGATGGCAGAGATTACGAAATTACAGGAAATTCACAGCCATTGTTTACCGGTGGGTTATCATTTACCATGAGATATAAAAACTGGGGCCTAAATATGTACGCCAGTTATACAGCCGATAGAACAATCTTAAATAATGCCCTTGCCGATCGTATTGCCATTATGAGGGATCCTTATGCCTTAAATGCAGTAGTGCCTTTAGGTGATTTGAATATTTGGCAGGGACCTGGCGATGTGGCTAAATATCCTTACCCATATGACTATAGTCGCTATGGAAATATTCAACCGTTAAGAGCCGATCAAACCTTGTGGCAGGAAAGTGGTTCGTATCTGAAAATCAATAATTTAACACTTTCTTATATGTTCGACAAGAAGTTGATACGCAGATTCGGACTTGCCAATTTAAGGGTGTTTGGTTCAACCAATAACTTAATTACATTTTCTAAGTACAGTGGTCCAAATCCTGAAAACGTGACCACATTAGGTCGCGATATTTCTAACGGTTATCCTGTGCCACGTACGTATAACATTGGTTTAAACTTAGAACTTAATACAGGCAACTAAAAATATTTATTATGAAAAAAGTTATTATTTACACTTTAGTTATTGCAGCATCTTTTTGCTTGCCTTCATGTAAAAAGTTTTTAAATATACAGCCATTAGATAAATTAACAGGGAACAACTATTTTCAATCTAAAGAAGATGTTGTGGCCAATATCTATGATTTATCTAGGATTGTTTTCAGCAAAATAAACGAAACCCATTACATAGGTGCAGTTGGAGAATATAGATCTGGCGAAGTACTGCACGAAAGTCAATCTGATAGTCCAGATGCTCGCGAGTTTGTTGAATATTTAGGAAGAAACGATCTGCTTACCATCATTAGGACAGATCGACCATGGAGTGGTCTTTATAATTTCAATAGAATTACAGATTGGACGGGTTACTATAGGGCAATTCAAGGTGCCAATATCTTGATCGCAAAATTAGATGAGGGTATTCCAGGCGTTACTGACACTGAAAAAGGACAGTTCAAAGCGGAAGCTGCATTTATTCGGTCACTTTGCTACTTTACCATGGTGAGGTTGTTTGGCGATGTAGTGTATTATACAGATGCATTTCATTTCACATCATTGCCACGTGAAAATTTTGTTTCGGTACTTAATAAATGTATTGCCGATTTAAATAGTCACAAAAATGAAATTCCATTTACCTATAGCGACCCTGCCTTGAAAGGTGTACGGGCAAGCAGAGGAAGTATTATTGCTTTAATGATGGAAATGAATATGTGGAATGCGGGTTTTGACACGAATAATGCAAGGAAATACTATCAAGCTACTGCTGATTTAGGTAAGGAACTGGTTGCCAGCAATGCCTATCGATTGTTACCGCTTTCAGAATGGTCAACAGTTATCAAAGGCCGTTCTGATGAAAGTTTGTTTGAATTTTATCAAAGTATAAACTATGGTGATGCGGTACTCAATGTTGCGCCTATTGCCGATATGTTTTTGCATTACCCGTACAAAAGACCAGAATATACTCACCGAGTAAGTTTTGCTTATTACAGAGGAGAGTACATGCAGAAAATTTTTTTGGATGGGAGTGATAAAAGGATCACAACCTGGTTTAATGAAGATATTTTTGCCGACAATGGTAAGTTCATGTTGTTAAAATATGCCAAGAACTCTTTTATTGTTGGAGAGGAAGATGCCAACCCGGATAATACATTTATGATTTTTAGGTATGGCGGTGAGTTGCTGTTGTATGCAGAAGCACTGGCAAATTTAGGAGAGGATGCCGACGCAATTGTGATGGTTAACAAAGTAAGAGATCGTGCACAGGCGGCAAAATACAGTGGTGGCGGAGGCTCAGAATTAAAAGATTTCATCTTCTACGAAAGATCAAGAGAACTTATTGGAGAAGGTCATCATTACTTCGATTTGGTTAGAACAAAAAGAATTTTAAACAGTCAGTTTACTTACAATGTGCTAACATCAGATAAATTTAGTCGTGGAGGCTGGACCTGGCCTATTAACTCAGGAGCACTCAATAACAATCCCTTTATGAAACTGAATGACTATTGGGTTAATGGTGGTAATTAATTTATTGTAATGAAAAGATATATGAAAAAGCTAATTTTTGCTTGTGCTGCTGTACTGCTTATATTAAATGCTTGTAAACGTGATGAATATTATCGTGATGGGGGTTTAGCCGATCCTAACTTTAAGGGCAATATGCTCCAATATTTACAGGCTAAAAAAGTTCCCTTTGATACCTTAGCTAAAATTGTGAAGCTTGCGGGTTTAGAAAGTACATTTTCTAATGATGACTTTACTTTTTTTGCTATTGATGATGATGTTATTAGAAGGACAATTGGAGATATCCATACGTATGATGATAATAAAGGAGACTCCAGGTATCATTCTTTAAACGAATTATTGTTTCATGCCAATAAGGATACCGTTAAAACTTTAGATCAGATTAGTCCCATAATCTGGAGAAAATATTTGCAACGTTACATGTTTAAAGGCGTAAATAGATTAAAGGACTATCAACAAATAGATTTCGATGTTAAAAGTGTTTATCCAGGAGGTTTATATTATTCATTAGCTGGAAACATATCTAATATTGGGGCAGTTTTCAATACAGCAAATAATATCAAATACATTGGGTACCGCCAATTGGTATTAACTTATATACCAGATGCCTCAAAACCAAATGATAATTGGTTTAGTAATCAGGTAGCGTCGTCTGATATCAAACCAACCAATGGAGTAGTACACACTTTGGCCTATAATGGTTCCTTTTTTGGATTTCAGAGATACGATTTTTTTAATGACGTGTATTACACTGGTTTAACTGCTTCTGATGCAACAAAATAAAATCATATTCGGTTAACCTCAAGAAATTAAATAATGAAAAAAATTAAATTTATATTAGCAATAATCGCTTTGATTGCCATTGGCTTTCAAGGTTGCAAAAAGGCAGAAGAAGTACTCCCCGATCCTTATGCAGATGCAAAAGCATCCTTGGGTGTTGCCATTTCGCAAACTGATGTACCTGTTCCCGCTATCGGACTTGTTGGTACAACTGTAACCGTCAAAGCCTCTGGGTTTGATAAGTATAAAGATCAGTTGAGCTTTATGTTTAATGGCGAAAAAGCCGAGGTGGTTAATGTAACTGCTACTGAGATTACGGTTAAGGTGCCAGAATTTGGTAGTACAGGTGTAACATCGATCGCCATTGGTGATCAATTATTTATTGGCCCTACTTTTACCGTAACGGGGCTTATCCAGATCGATCCTACTTTCAAAGCAACAGCCGGAACTAACGATTATGTAAGTCAGGTGTATGAAATGCTTGATGGAAGAGATATCGTAGTAGGTAACTTTACAAATTTTGATAATAAAGGTGGGGTGGTTTCAATTAATAGAATCGCCAGAACATCTAGTGATGGCGAATATGATCGTACTTTCCGTACTGGAAAAGGGGCTAATGGCGGTTTATCTAGGGTTGTAGAAATTGGTGGTCGATTTATCATTGCTGGTGGCTTTAGTGGGTTTAATCAGCGCACCGAAAACATCAGCAACATTACCAGTTTATTCACTACAGGAGCAATCGACACCATAAAAATTCAAACTAAAAGAAAGCCAACGTTAACCGATACCGTTACTCAAAAGTGGTTTCCGAAATTTAATGGTGGTACCAATGCTTATATTAACCGCGTGTATTCACACCAAGGAAAAATTTTAGCAACAGGCAATTTTAGGTATTATGTACATAGAACCTATGATAAGTTTAACTACGATTTCTCTAGGGATACCGTAATATTGGATAGTACTGAAATTCGCCAAGTGTTACGCTTTAATTTAGATGGTAGTCTTGATAAAACATTCCGTTTTAATACCACTACAAACAAAGGAAAGGAGAGTGCAAATGGACCTATCGATAGTTATATGCATACCGATGCTGAAAAGTTAGAAAAATTGGTGGTGTTTGGTAACTTTAGTACTTTTGATGGGCAACCTGCTAACCGTATTATTAGGTTAAATCCCGACGGAAGCATCGATCCTTCTTTTACGCCAGGCTCAGGCGCAGATAATTATATCACCTCGTGTACCTACAATACAACAACCAAAAAATATATAATTACAGGAAGCTTTACACAATATAATGGCAAATCGGCAATAGGCGTTGCAGTATTAAACGATAATGGAACTTTAGATGAAACATTTGTTTCTAAATCATTTGAAGGCGGTTTCCCTAGTTTTTCCAAACAGCTTAGTAACGGATTGATTGTGGTTAGTGGTGATTTTATCAAATACAATAATGTTACCAGAAATGGATTTATGGTGTTAAACCCAACAGGAACATTGGCGAAAGGATATAATTCAACTGGCCCTTTTAGTGGTGGTTTATCTGATATTATTGAAACCAAATCGGCAGATGGTAAAAAAGCATTATTGTTAATCGGTGGCTTTAGTCGTTTTGATAATTTACCATTATACAACATTATTAGAGTAACCATCGAATAATTGATTGAGCTAACCAAAATATAAATTAGGATGAGTATGATGAAAAAATATAAATTATTGATTGGCTTAATCGCAACAATAATTACCACGGCCATATTTTCTTGTAATAAAGAATTCGACAGAACAATTGGAGACAAGAATGCCAGCGATACAACAACAGTAAAATATGGAAACCGCAAAATTCTTTATTTAATTGTTGATGGAGCAAGAGGCCAATCGGTATTAGATGCCAATACACCGAACATAGACGCGATTTTACCACACGCCATTTATAGTTGGGTTGGTTTAAGTGATCCTGAGGCAACTGCAAATGCAGCCAATTGGGCAAATATGTTAACTGGTGTTAAAAAAGATAAACATAAGGTTACTACAGATGAATTAACCAATAACGATCTGCAGAATTATCCAATTATTTTTAAAAGAATTAAGGAAACCAGTGTAAAATCTAAAATTGTTACCTATACCTCGTCCACCGTTTTTAAATCGCTAACCACAGGAGCTGACGTGAGTACATTGGTTGCAGACGATGATGCTGTTAAAGCTGGATTAATAAGTAATTTAGGAAGCGATACAGCAGCTCTTGTTGTAGGTCATTTTACAGGGGTTAACTCAGCAGGTGCAGCATCTGGTTATGACGTTTCTTTTCCAGCTTATAAATCAGCGATCGAAAAATTTGATACCTCAGTGGGTGAAATCTTAACAGCATTAAAAAAACGTCCAAACTACAATAATGAGCAATGGTTGGTTGTTATCGCATCAAGTGCAGGTGGCCCGTATACTTTACCTGCAAACGCCGATGACCAAACCATTTTTAGTCAACCCAAAGCGAATTCATTTGTAATTTATTATGCGCCAACATACAGCAAACGAATTCTTACAAAGCCATTTACTGGTAATCGGTATTTAGGTAAAGCGATCCGCTTCCAAGGTGAAGATATTAGGGCACAGATTGATGCTGTTGACGCAAATGTTTACAATATAGACGACACCACAAAAGTGACCATAGAACTAAAGGTTAAAAAGAACGAAGACAAATTTTTCTGGCCGAGTGTTTTAGGTAAACGTAACGAGTGGTCTAGCGGTCATCCAAGTGTTGGCTGGGTTATTTATTTAGAAGAAGATTACTGGTATTTTGAATGGAGAGGTACTAAGGACGGAGATTATCATCAATGTAGAGGTGGAAGCTTCGGTAAGGGGAAATGGACGAATTTAACTGCAAAAATAGAGGTGCGTAATGGCCAAAGATTTGTTCGCACATACACCAATGGTACTTTTAATAATGAGTTCGACATTACGGGATCAGGTTCATTAGCAAATTCGAACCCTTTAAAATTAGGATTTCTAAATGGGAATGGACACGGAGTACCAGATGTATATGTAAGTGATATCCGCTTTTTTAAATTCTCTGTTCCCGATGGAATGATCGGTAATTATGCCTGTCAAACTTCAATCGATCAAAGTCATCCATACTTTAATTTTTTAGTGGGTTACTGGCCTGCAACAGATGGTAATGGTAATATTATGGCAGATTTAAGTTCTCAGGCACACGACTTTAAATTCCAGGGAACTTATACCTGGGAGAGTTTTAACGATTTAATCTGCCCTCCGGCACCAGAAACACTGGCCATATTTGTTCCTCAAACATCAGATATACCTGCACAGATTATAAACTGGTTAAAGATTGCCAATAAACAGGCATGGAGACTTGATGGCCGGGTTTGGTTAGATCAATAACAGATTTGCTGATCATTTAAAATATCATAAAATGAAAAAAATTATATATATCGCATTGATAGGTTTAAGCATCATTGGTGTTTATTCATGTCGCAAATCACAAGTGGATGATTTGAAATTGCCAGATCCTAATACCAGGAGTATCTCCGGAGAGGGCATTGTTGTCGGAAATGTTTCTATAGATAACGAATACATTAAGGTTCCTTTTAAAATTTCTTTAACAGGTGTTGCAGAAGAAGCCTTTCAAGTAGGCTTAACTTTAAACAACGATACGGTTACGCAATTAATTAATAATGGAACAATAGCAAACGCGATACTAATGCCATCTGCAGGAGTAGAATATCCAAACGTAATCAACGTGGCTTATGGAACCGATAACAGCGAAGGTATCGCTATTGTTCGCCGGTCAGTATTGGAGCGTAATTATGGTAAAAAAGTTGTTTTTGCCTTAAAGCTTTCAGCTCCTGGTAAAGGAAATAAAATTGCTGCTGGCAAATCTACCATTATGGTTATTATTAATACTGCCGATCTGTTAAAACCTACCGATCTACACTATTTAACTTTAAATGGCGGTGGTACCTATAATGTAGTGTACCAGGGCGATTACATTGTGGGCCCTGCCGGGGTAACGATTCCACTTATTGTAAGGTTAGAAAACCAACCATCAACAGCTTTCAATATTAAAATCAAAGAGAACATAGATACCATTGCTACTTTAGTTGGCAACGGAACTTTGCCTGCAGATGCAATACATTTGGCTGCTAAAGATTATAGCATTGATACTTTGGTTCGGTTTGCAACCGGAGCTTCGAGTGCAATTGTCAGACTTCAGATCCCATGGCCGGTTTTTGATGCCAATATTGTTGCAAATAAGAAATTTGCATTCGCCTTCAGTATTAGTGAGGCAAGCAATCATGTTATTCACCCAACTAAGAGTAAATTAATAGTGGTTGTAGATCCTAATGTAAATTTGGATAATAACTCTTACATCACCGGGAACGGTACTGGCTTAACAGCAAGATACTATACCGATACGCAATTAGATCCGGACGACGGACGTGCTCCATTTGTGACAAGGGTTGATGAAACCATAAACTTTAGTGGCGATGGATGGCCAGACAATGTAATAAATGCAAGCGGAACTAAGTTAAGTAGGGATAACTTTGCAAGTAGATGGAAAGGCGAATTTTTAGCTCCGGTACGCGGCACATATACTTTCTACCAAACCCGTTGGGATGATGGATCAAGATTATATGTAAACGGAGTTCCTTTGGTGAACGATTATACCACCCAGTGGGATAAGGATACGCGTAAGGGTACCATATTTTTAGAACGCGGAAAACGTTATACCATTGAAGCACATCATCGTGAAAACGTAGGTGGGCAACAAGCCTATCTGGAAATTGAAGTGCCAAATATTTTATCAAAAAGAGTAATACCAAAATCTCAATTATTTCCAACACCTTAAATATTAATAAGATATGAAAAATAACACAAAAAGATTATTCAGTATTCTATCTCTTTTAATACTTATTGTAATTACAACAGTAAAGTGTAAGAAAGATGCAGAAGAGATTGTTCCTGTGGTAGACGAACCTAAACCAACTGCAGGTTTTTCATTTGCAAGGCCGGATACGGTAAAGTTTTTAGAATACCAGTTTACGGGTACTTCAACAAACTATAAAACTTTGTTATGGCAATTTGGCGATGACAGTACATCCGTAGCGGTTAATCCAAAACACGTGTATCGTTTTCCAGGTAAATATAAAGTTACTTTAACAACCAGAAATGGGCAGGGCTATTCTGCTGCAAAAGAAGTCTTGTTAAATATTGTAGATCCTAATTTTGACCCAACCAAAATTGGAGAGAATTATATGCAAACTATTGGTGGCATATTCTCTGTAAATTTGGAAGCAGGCGCTGGGCCTAACTCTGATGAAGGATCGAAAAAGCTGGTTGATGGCGATATTACCACCAAATTTTTGCAGGCAGGTTTTGATGGTACGCAGCGATGTACTTTCGAACTCGCCACTCCACAGGTAGTTGGCGCCTATACCTTAACTTCAGGAAACGACGCTGAGGATAGAGATCCTAGGTACTGGATTTTACAGGGATCGGTAGATGGTATTCAGTATACTGATTTACATACTGTAACCACTTGCCCATGGGCAAACTCAAATGAAAGACGAGTGACCAAAAGGTATTATTTTGACAACTTTGTAGCCTATAAATTCTATCGTCTTTATATTAAAGCAAACAGAGGAAGCAGGGTTTTCCAATTATCTGAGTGGACCATCAACAAAAAACAGCCTTAGTTTATATATCTTATACACCATTTGAAAATACATGGAGCTAATCATTCCATGTATTTTTTTGAGAATTGATTTTAAATGTCACTTAGACAATTAAAAAATCGGCTTCTCTTGCAAAAAGCAAATTATATTTTATACTTTAGTAAAACGTTTAACTAAACATTAAATCTAACCAAAATATACGATCAGATTTCAACACACACAATTATGAACAAAACCAACATTTTAAAATTCTTAGGCATACTGGGCTGCATGTTTGTAGGCGGTTTGCTAAAGGCACAGGAGCGGAAGGCACCTGCCTATCCCTTAATTACACACAATACCTATTTCAGTATCTGGTCTACCACCGATAAATTAAACGAATCTGCTACCCAACATTGGACGGGAGCCGATAATTCTCTTTTAGGAATGATTAATGTTGATGGTGGTATCTATCGTTTTTTAGGTAAAGAGAGTACCAGTTATAAAACAGTTGTGCCTACTTCTGATGAGAAAGGGTACGAAGTTAACTATACAGAAACCGAGCCTCAGGGCGATTGGAAAGCAGCAAACTATGCGGTAGGCAACTGGCAAACAGGTAATGCACCAATAGGAGATGACGCTAAAAATGTGAAAACATTATGGAAATCGCATGATATCTGGGTAAGAAGAACCTTTAACGTAGCTAATCCCGCATCAATAAACGAACTGTTTTTAAAGATAAACCACGATGATAATATTGAGGTTTACCTAAATGGGAAGAAAATCTATACCAAAGAAGGCTGGACCAATAATTTCCAATATATTGCCTTAACTAATAGTGATAAAAGTGCTTTAAAATCCGGATCGAATGTAATTGCCATCCACCTCATTAATACTGCAGGTGGCCGTTTTCTCGATTTTGGTTTAGTAGAAAAGCTAAAAGACAATGCCGAAAAAGTGCAGATAGCCAAACAAAAAAGCGTTGATATTAATGCCACACAAACCATTTATAACTTTACCTGTGGTAAGATCGATTTAAAATTAACTTTTACCTCGCCATTGTTAATGAACGATTTGGGGTTGTTTGCACGTCCGGTTTCTTATGTTTCCTATCAGGTAAAAGCAAATGATGGTAAAACCCACCAGGTAAAAGTATACCTCAGTGCATCGTCAAACATTGCGGTTTATCGTCCTACTCAAGAAGTTACAGCAAGCAAATACAGCACGGCTAAATTATCGGTATTAAAAACAGGAACGGTTGAGCAGCCAGTTCTTCAAAAAGCAAGTGACGATATGCGGATCGATTGGGGTTACTTTTACGTAGCTGCACCAAAAGCCAGCAACGCCATCCAGTTTGTCACGGCCGAAAAAGATGCTGCCGATGCTTTTAGAAAAGGAAATTCAGCTTCAACTGCTAAGCAGGGCAAAATGCTCGCATTAAATACTGTTATCCCGTTTGGAACAGTGGGTAAAGCTGCGGTAGAAAAATATGTTGAACTGGGCTATGATGAAATTTATGCTGTTCAATATTTCAATAAAAATTTAAGGCCATGGTGGAATACCTCAGGTAAAGAAACCATCGAAGCACAACTAACCGCTGCGGCTGATGAGTACAAAAACGTAATTCAGAAGTGTGAAGCTTTTAACAAAACTTTGTATGCCGATGCCTTAAAATCAGGTGGTAAAGAGTATGCCGATTTATGTGTTTTAGGTTATCGCCAGAGTATTGCGGCACATACTTTGGTAAAGAGCCCGCAAGGTGAAATTTTATGGTTATCTAAGGAAAACAACAGTGGTGGTTTTATCAATACAGTTGATGTAACTTACCCTTCGGCACCATTGTACCTGATTTATAATCCTGAACTGTTACAGGGCATGTTGAATGGTATTTTCTATTTCAGCGAAAGCGGAAAATATCCTCACCCTTGGGCAGCTCACGATCTGGGAACCTATCCGTTAGCAAACGGACAAACTTATGGCGAGCCAATGCCTGTTGAAGAATCGGGTAACATGATTATTTTAACGGCTGCGATTGCCAAAGCACAGGGAAATGCCGATTATGCCAAAACGCATTGGAAAACCTTAACCACCTGGGTTGATTATTTAACCAAAGAGGGATTAGATCCTAAAACGCAGTTATGTACCGATGATTTTGCAGGTCACCTGGCCCGTAATGCCAACTTATCGGTAAAAGCGATTGTAGGTATAGCCTGTTATGCGCAGATGGCCCAAACATTAGGTTATGATGATGTAGCCCAAAAATATAGGGCTATTGCCGAAAGTATGGTGCCAAAATGGATAGAAATGGCCGATGCTGGCGATCACTACGCCTTAACTTTTGATAATAAAAATACATGGAGCCAGAAGTATAACCTGGTTTGGGATAAGGTGCTGAAGTTAAACTTGTTTCCGCAAAAGATATACGAAACCGAAACCAAATATTACCTGACTAAACAAAATAGATATGGTATTCCGTTGGATAGCAGAAAGGCCTATACTAAAAATGACTGGATCTTGTGGACCGCTACTTTTGCACCTACACAAAGAGAATTCGAAGCTCTGGTTCACCCAGTTTACAAACACGCTATCGAAACCGAGTCGAGAGTGCCTTTGAACGATTTTTATGATTCGAACACGGGTATCCGTGATAACTTTAAAGCCCGGAGCGTAGTAGGCGGTTTTTACATGAAAATGCTTGCCGATAAGTTAGCTGGTAAATAAAATCTTACCCCTCAAAATTAACAATTAAAGGCTCTGCATCTAGTTGCAAGGCCTTTTTTTTGTGGTGCGCCGGGCATGGCAATCGACTATAGGGTTCAAGTCCCGAACACGCTTTGCAGTAGGAAGTGTTAGCTTAAGACAAGGGTGTCGTGGGCGACTGCGAATCTGAAGGAAGTCCGAGGCAAATATGGGGGCTTACGAACAGAAACTGTATACGAGGCGGATTTAGTCCGGGTGATGTTGCCATACAAACAGAAGCCCAATACTGCACGGAGACTATTACGTAGATACAGGGGCCACATCCATAGGAAGTAGATTGTCTTACCCCGGGAGATCTGAATGAGCTCTGTCAAGTGTAAGCGCGATTACAGGAGAGGAAACATTTAGCGGGGACGTTCAATGGCTCATTTAGAAGTCAGCAGCGGTCGTAGTACTGTATCACAGATGCAGGAAGGACCAAATGTTGAAATGGCAAAGGAAACAGGAAGTTTATGGTAGA
>NZ_JAUG01000073.1 GCF_000708285.2 Pedobacter borealis DSM 19626 | reverse complement strand
GAAAATTATATCTTATTTACGCCTAATCCCGCTTTATCGTCCTGCTGAATTTATTTCAGCATCTTTTTAGCGTGAAAGACCCTGAAATAAATTCAGGGTGACGACCGTCTTAACAGAAAACTTGATTAAAACGCCACAAAATGAGATTTAATAATCGAACTCAGGTTACTGGTGTCTTCATAAAACAGGAATGATTTAAGCACTATGCACACTTCGGTTTAATTTAAAGCATAATCCTGAAAGATATTATTTCCAATATCCCAGTGATCAGAAAAAGAGCTTCTGCTGCGGCAAGGATAGAACAACGGGGCTTTAATACACAAGTAAGTTGATCTTCACCCTCAATCTAACCGATTCATGCCCTTTTGTATTGAAATAGAAATCCAATATTTGATATAACAGGATTGCACAGGCTTGAGCAAATAAGCTACTTGGCACAGCTTTCCTTTATGAACTAACCAAACTAACCAATAGACAAACAAAAACCTAAAGAACACAGATCAATACTATCGAGTAGCCTCCTAATCATCCTTATTTTCTAACCAATAAACCAAAATGTATGAGACTAAAAACTACTTTTCTATTACTGCTGGTAATTTGTAGCTTTTCGGGCAAACTTCTTGCTACAGATTACTATACCGCCTCGCCCACTGCTACCTTAGCGGGGAATAGCGGTGCAGTTAACGCCAACTGGACCACCAATCCGGATGGACTTACCGGTTTAACTACAGCCACTATAGTTGCAACTGATAACCTTATTATTTTGAATGGAGGTATAGCCACCATTACCTCAGGAATGAGTATTGGAGCCTTAACTATTAATACTGGAGGGAAAATTATCCATAACAATAATGCTTCTGCCAGTACATTTAACATTAATGGTATTCTTACCTGGAATGGCATTATAAAAACGTTACAAGCAGCCTCAGGAAGTAATTTTTTTAACACCAATGGAGACGTTGTTGGCACCACAGGCATACACGACTACAGTAGCAATAGGGGGATCTACTTAGGGGGTACAGCAAAAACGATTAACTTAATTCAGTCTCCCGGAACTGGCAGCATCCCACAAAATCTTACTTTCGGTCTATTACTTAAAACGAACCATACATTATCCGGAAATTGCAAGTTATACGATCCAATTCTATACAACGTAGCCTCTACACTTGACCTTGCGGGGTACAACCTACAGGTATCTGCCATTAAACAAGGATCTGCTAGCAATTTAATCAAAGGTAACGCCTCTTCAACCCTTACACTTTCCGGAAGTACAGGTACTTCAACAAGTGCAAGTGTAATTAATTTTGATCCTACAGCGGCAGTGCTTAATGGTTTTAATATTGATAATGCTTACAATGTTACTGCAGCACAAACAACAGTTACTGTCAATGGAAATCTTACGGTAAATGCATTAACTTTTGGCACTGCCACTGGAGATAATGGTACGAGAATTTTACAGGTAAACGGTAATTTTGCATTGAATAACAACGGTACTATGCGTGTGCAAGCCAAAGGAGCTACAACGCCCGGCACTGAGTATGATCAATTATCAGTAACTGGAAATATTACAATAGGAACCTCGACAATTTTTAAGACTAGCACAACTAATTCATATTTAGCTCCAGCTGGAACAACATTTGATTTTGCAAAAACTACTGGAGGAACTATTACAGGAAGCTTTGGAACCATTCAAAATCCGAGTGGCTATACCGCTTCTGTTAGCTACCCTGCCGGAAAAGTACAGTATCAGGTATTAACATCTCCACCACCAACACCAGCCTGCTCTTACACGCCAAATCCAGATTTACCTTTAGTGACATCAAATGCAACGATAGAAGCAGAGATAGAAACCATATATCAGCGTTTTTCTGACTCTTATTTAGGCACAACCGAACCAACCACTACAGCACTTGCTGCGGCGGTCACTAGTTATAATGCACTTAATATTGTGGTAAACGGATATAATATCACTGGAAATATTACCAGCTATGGTCAAACGACGTTTCTAAAAACTTTTGCCCAACAACTCAAATTTCATCCCGAGGATACTGACACCTATACCAAAGCCCTTAACACGGTGTGGTTGGTATCAGATCTCGTATGTAAAGGAACATTGGCTTTAGACTATAATCAATACTCTTATAGAGATTTTGCAAAACCAGCAATACTAATACCCAGCATTAAAGACAACTCGTATGTAAAAAGCTTGTTCGAAAATGTACTGTATCAACAGAATAATTTCGACTATATATGGAATCCTACAGTTTCTGGCATTAATGTAGACCATGTTGGAAACTCAGGAGTTGTTACCATGGCCTATGTAAAATGGATTGACGCTGCCGATGAACGTTATCGTTATATGACTGCTTTCAAGCGTGAAATGGAAGCATTTGCCGCCTATTCGGAAGGTACCAAGGACGGTTTAAAACCAGACGGTTCAGGATTTCATCACTGGGCAGCCTATCCATCATATATGTATGATTTAAGCTATGCAACGAGTATTTTTTCATGTTTACGGCAAACTTCCTTTGAGATAAGCAGTGCAGGGTATCTTCGTTTTAGAGATGCACTTATGACACAATTGATGTTTACCAATGATGCAACTACGAGATTCTTGACCATGACAGGAAGAAAACCCGAAGAAGTAGCTACTACCATTAGCAGATACGATTTCCGTAGTATGGCAGTGACTGGAGGAAGTATCTTAGGTACAGGGGCCTCAGATCCGGTTATGGCTAACATTTACACGCGTTTATGGGGTACTTATGCAGCATTTGGTGACAACACTATAGCACCTTACAACGAAGGTTATTTCCAGTTCAATCATAGTATGGCGGGCATTTATCGTAAAAACAATTGGCTGGTGGTATGTAAAGGATTCAATGACAATATGTTTGGCACAGAAACTTATCCAGATGCCAACCGTTTCGGCCGTTATCAAAGTTATGGCGCTATTAATATCGTTTATCCTGGAGATGCCCCAACTGGAAATGGATTTGACTTTACCACCTGGAATTGGAATTACAATCCGGGAACTACGGTTATCCGACTTCCATGGGATAAGCTTCATGCCGAAAAAAGCAATCTGGATGAAAGACAACAGAAAAAGTTTGCAGGTTCTTTAAGTTTTGTAAATAAAAACAGTAATTACCTAAAAGCGATTCATGGTACTTATGGTATGTTTGCCATGGATTTTCAGGAAGCAACAGGCAGAGGATGGGGAACAACCTATTCTTCAGAAAACCATAATTCAACATTTATTTTCAAGAAATCTGTTTTTACGTTCGACAATATGTTGATTTGCCTTGGTTCCAATATTGGCAACAATGATGCAACAAATACTACACTAACAACCTTGTATCAACGTAAAGCAATAACAGGTAAAGACCAGGTAAATGTAGACGGTAATTTATTGCAAACAAGTACTTACAGCAACAGCTATACAAATAATAATAACCACTGGCTAGTAGATAATTTCGGTACCGGCTTTTATGTATTTGCTGGAAGTGGTACGATCAAACTGACAAGAGCCGATCAACAAACACCACAGCACGCAATTCCAATAGCCAGCCAAAATGTTGCCAATAATCCGATAGGAAACTATGCCATAGGTTATATCGATCATGGAACTGCTCCATCAAATCAAGGCTACGAATACATTTGCATGCCTCAGGCCACCACCACAGACATGACTAATTTAGACAGCCAAATAAGTGCTGGCACCAAACCTTATACCGTACATCGTAAAGATAATGTTGCCCACATCGTGGAATATAAACCAACAAATGGAAGCCCTATTTTTGGATATGCTTTTTTTGCTGCCCTTTCAGGAATAAACAATACGGGATTATTAACTGGTGCTGACTATCCTTGTTTAACAATGTCGCAATATGATTCGGTACAGAAAACCCTTAAAATAGCAGTAAATAATCCTGATTTGGGATTTGCTTATAGAGAATATACTCCATCTATAAGCAAACAGATAAACATTACCATAAAAGGAACAAACTGGCAAATTTCCCAGCCCAATGCTAATGCTAACATAACAGGTACGGCAAATGGAGAAACTACAATTCAATTCACAACCGTGGATGGGTTGCCAGTAGAAATTACATTGGCTCGTGTTTTAACCCCACAAACCATTACCTTTAATGCAATGCCAACAAAAAACATGGGCGATCCGGCATTTAATTTAACAGCAACTGCCTCATCTGGTCTCGCTGTTGGTTATACCAGTTCAAATACTGCTGTAGCTACAATAAGTGGTAGTACGGTAACCATTGTTGGGGAAGGAACCAGTACCATTACCGCGTCACAAGCAGGTAATGACATTTATGAAGCCGCACCGGCAGTAGACCAACTTTTAAAAGTTAATAAAGTGGTTTCCTCAATGGCAGATGCTTATGTAAGAGATGGTAGCTATGCTGCTTCCAATTTTGGAACAGCCACTACATTAACGGTAAAAAAAGATGGCACTTCGTATAACAGAGAAGTATATCTGAAATTCGACCTGAACAATGTTACCAATTTTGACAGTGCGACGTTGCGATTGAATATTGCTTCAGCTGGTACCAGCGTAGCAGCTACTACTTGGCAGGTATATTATGTGCCGACAGATGCCTGGTCAGAAACAGGAATTACTTGGAACAACAAGCCTGCATCCAGTACCTTGTTGGCAACGATCAATGGCCAAAGCTCAGGATGGGCTGAATGGAACATCACCAGCCAGGCATTGACAGAGTTTTCGGGAGATAGGATATTATCACTTCGCATCGTTTCAACTGTCAGCAATTCTGCCTCCGATGTATCTTTCAATTCAAAGGAGAACATCAATGCATCGCTTCGTCCACAACTTCTGTTATCACCGGGAGCTGGGGGGCAAAATTTGCTAATGTCATTAGCCGCGTCAGATAAGATCAGCAGTATTGAATTGGAAAATAAAAATTTAATATCTGAGAACAAAAATGTTGTGGTACAGGCGTATCCCAATCCTGTAGTCGAAAGGCTGCATATTAATCTTAAAGGATATAGTGGTCCGACGGAGGCACGGCTGTTCGATATATTTGGCCGTCTGTTATTGCACCAAAATCTTGTTGATAATAGTGTTGAGCTAAATGTTTCTGGATTGAGTACAGGTTTATATCTGGTTAAAATATTAGGAAGCAATAAAACAATAGGAACGGCGAAAATAATAAAGGTGTTATAGTCAGGTACTTTACAGGTATAAAGACGGTAATTCCTCAGGATAAATTATAGCCCAATAACAAAAGATGAAGAGATTTTTTCTGCTTGCCTCGTTTATCTAGGGATAGCGGAGATAGGCATTCAGTTGAGGTTAATATTCGTTTGGTAGTAATAGCCATCCAGAAATTCTTGATGGGTAATCGGTCAGTTTGATAATGAGAAATTGATTTTAGGTAATCTGAAACCCTTTCATTAAGAGGTGTCTATATGACACCTCTCAATGAAAGACCTGGAAATTAGTGCATTTGTAATAAAATGTCAGAAAAGAACTGCTACAGAAGAAGCACAGATAATGTCGATACCTTATTCACTTAACATTAAAAGTTACGGCCTGGTCCCAATCCAACTACAACTGAGTTTAAGCGTTTTTAAATCATTTTCGCGATAAAAACTATGGGACAGCTAGGGGGCGAGCTAACGATTAAGATAAAATTATATATTCTCCCTCATTCAATAAAAGTGGTTTAGCATTTCTTTCCTTTGCGAAGCGTAAAAAATTTTTTTCAGGATCAGGCGTTTCAAAATAATTTTCTGAAGGACGACCGTAATGTATCGGACAAACCGATTTTGCATTTAAAAGCTTTGAAGCTACAACAGCCTGCTCGGGGTTCATCACCGCAGGTATCCCGGTATCTTCCACTTTTCCCTGCGTTAAACGAGCCGCATTTATAGGCATAAAAGCAATATCAAAAGGTCCGTATGCAATTGCAATATCCCGCCAGTAGCCATGCCATAATGTATCCCCGCAATGAATTATTTTTTTTCCACCTCCCTGTACTACCCAGGATACCTGAGGATGACCAAAACCATCTACCGCAGGCACAGGTATGGCCACCAAATCTCCCGTCCATCTCGAAGCATCTATTGGCTGATGTAATTTTACAGGCTGGATTCGAAAATCTCTTGTGTCCAGCCAGGGCGATACATCCTCATAACAATATAAACGGCTCCTTTTATCAAAAACTGTTTTAAGTGCAGCAGGGTCATAATGGTCAGGATGGTGATGCGTGATAAGGGCATGCCTGTATTCAGTTTCGGCAGTTAATTTCATGTCCTTTTGTTCGTCATAAGAAGTAGCATCAATATATAAAGTTGTTTCACCGAGCTCAATCTTAATTCCTGCCCAGGCAAGCCGTTGTATTTTCATAACATCGTGGTTTTGCAGTGATTTATTTTCTCTATCATTCTGCTGTGATTTTAATATGACAGGCAAAGCAGTTAATGAAATAGCTGATGCCGTATATTTTAATAATTCCCTTCGTTTCATTTTATATTTTATTTATCATCTTCAAAAAGATGTTACAATGGGGTTATTGAGGCACCCATGCTTGACAGGTGCAATAAAGCAGAACGGCGAACTTCATCTGCCGAAAGTGTTCCAAGTATTTCATTGGCTATATCGCAGGCACCTGTCGCATCAGGGTCAAGTGAAACATCAAGGTCAGCCATAATAGCTTCCCGGGCAGTTGTGGCAACACAACCGTGCGTATAAAAACCAACAATCAATACCTCACCCGTGCCAATTCTTTTCAGCCACGCTCCAATATCGGTTCCTGTGAAGGCACCATAAACATTTTTTTTAAATTCTGCCTCAATGCCGAATCCTTCCTTGGGGCCAAATCCAGAAACATATTCGCTCCCCCATGTACCATGCATAAAGGCAGGTGATTCTGTAGGTTTGTTAAAATGCCTTACCCAGGCAATAGGACGGTTTTCCAGCCTAGCCTCTTCAACTCTTTTACTGATTACATCGATGGCGGCCAAATGGTTTGGTACAGGTCTTTTACCATCTTTAGAAAATTCGTTTTGGGCATCAATTACAATAAGTGCTTGCATAAATTTAATTTTATAAGCATAAATGTAGATTCATTCTCAGGCTTTAGCAATCCGAATCTTGCGGAGTTCATCCAGTCGCTGCTAAGGTTGAGTTTTGCTCATTTCCCATCCGATCATGGTTTGTTTACGGACTTTGCCATAGTGATAATTCCCCATCGTGCCATTTTTAGAAATAATGCGGTGGCAGGGAATCAGATAAAGAATAGAATTTTTCCCAATAGCTGAAGCCACAGACCGGGTGGCGTTTGGTTGCTCTATTATTTGAGCAATTTGTTGAAATGAGCTTACAGCGCCAAACGGTATCTTAAGTAATGCTTCCCAAACTTTTATCTGAAAGTCAGTTCCCTGTGTCAGTAAATTAAGTTTTTCTGGATTTGTCTTGTCTGGTTGAAATATTTTCCTGAGGTATTCCTGGGTGTAATCAGGCCTGTGTATCAAAGAAGCAAACTGCCATTGCTGTGAAAATAATTCAAATTCATTTCTGCTTTTTTCTTCATCAATAAATTTTAATGTACAGATTCCTTTTTCTGAAACCGCAATAAAGCATAGACCAAATGGTGAGGCATGATAGCCATAGAAAATCTCCAGTCCTTTGCCTGATGTTTTGTATTGTTGAGGGCTAACGCCTTCTATGCTTATAAATAAATCATGCACCCTTGATTGGCTTGATAAACCGGCAAGGTCGGCTGCATCAATCATGTTTTCGGTTTCACTTATCTTATTGCGGAGATAGTCTAAAGTAAGATGCTGTATGAATTTCTTTGGGCTAATGCCTACCCAATCCGTAAAAATTCGTTGGAAGTGAAAGGGGCTCATGTTCACTTTGTCTGCAATTTCTTCCAGGCTGGGCTGCCCCTTGAAATTTTCAGTTAAATAACCAATGGCTTTTTCAATTCTATAATAATTTATTTCTTGATTGGTCATTATTCAAAATTAAGCATATCCTGGTAATAGACCAATCTGAATCTTGCTGAATATTAAACTGCAATAATATGAAGGCCAAGGACAGAGAGGCCCGGATATCTTTTTTTCGATCAAGATAGCTTCGATCTCAATAGCCAGAGTGAGTACATCTGCGAGTTTCCTGAACGACGCTGTTTCCATAGTTTATGGCTGTATACCTTTATTATCAAGTTAAAAAGGCAATGCGGATATTGATGCGGTTTGGTGCCATTTCGGTATTTATCACCTAAACCCGGAGGACGTTTTAAAGTTGCCGACAGCCAGTATTGAAGACTTGTTGATAATATATGTATGTTATGTATGTACATAATTATTATATTTGGGTTATTACGATATAAAGTCCTGTAATCTAAACTGAGCTATGCTGCATTCTGCAATTTTCCAAAAAAGGGTTTAAAATAGAAAGGAGAAGATATATGGTAATGCTCAAATGTTTTTAACAAATCTCATTGTTTTTTACAGATAACCAGTTCGAAGGACCTAATCAATATTATAAATGATTCAACTTTTACAAAACAATAATATTATTAAAATGCACAAAATCAAGTTTACACCTACAACTTTTTTCAGGATAATTGTAGATAAAATCCAATCTGGGACTAAGTTATTTGTCCTCATGATCTTTTTAGGTTTTATCTCCATATCTCACGTACAAAGCCAGAATATACAGCAGAATGGCGGGGTAAATGAAAATGTTCAAAGTGCAATGAGCATCAAGCTTCCTGATAGCAAACTATATAGAAAAGAACAGGAACGGATATACAGATTAATTGAAGGACAGGCCCATCATTTACGGGGATTGCTTTATCCATGGAAAAATGATCCGTCTATGTTACTGATTACAAAAAGTGGATCAGGAGAACATCACATCAGGCCTAATACTACTTTTGCTGCCGACCTGGCATTTCTATACAGGTTTGGTGATTTTGATGCAAAAGTGGTTGGAACCTCCAGAGAACTGCTATTGTCGAAAGAACTGATCCCTTTGCTCCGCTATCTGATGCGCACACACCGTACCGGTGATCTTAAAACAGATGACGGGAAATCATGGGGTGATGCCTGGCAATCGGCACATTGGGCAGCTACATTGGGCAATGCCGCATGGTGGAGCTGGAGTGGGCTCCCTGTGGATATAAAGAAAGGAGTCTGCCGCGTCGTGGCACATGAAGCGGATAGAATAGAGAAAACAGTCCCGCCGCACCAGATCAAATTAGATAGCAAATCTGAAGAAAATGCATGGAATAGCCAGGTACTTTCAGCAGCAATTTTATTGATGCCGGATGATCCGCGCCAACTGCAATGGGAATCGGCTGTGAAAAAGTGGAGCCTTTCATCATATTTGCGGCAATCTGATGCTGCTTCGGCAAATCTTGTCGACAATATTCCCATTTCTAAGCAATTTACAGGTGCCAATATTTACAATGATTTCAGCCTGGAGAACCATGATATTGTTCACCCCGATTATATGGGCGCCTGGATTATGAATGCTGGCAATGATCTGGATTTCCTTTTGACCGGACGAAAAACATATGAAGCATTTTTGTACAATCTTAATCATGTTTACGATATGCAGAAAAGATTTTTGTTACCTGATGGTGGTTATTGCTACCCCAATGGTCAGGACTGGGCACTTTTCAGAAATGCAGACTGGATAACTTGTCATGCAACTGCTGTGGCCCGTTTTAACGACCCTGAGGCATTGTACCACCTGCATGATGGGATTGCCACTGCAGAAAAAATGCAGGCCCGGAATCTAGATGGAGCGATTTATGCACCTGGAGAGAATTTTTTTCCATCTTCACAGCCACATCTGGGATATTGGCTGACACAGGCGTGGCTTGTTCTGCATTTTGCAAAAAAAGAGCTGGTTGAAACGACTCCTGTCGCCGGGATAAATTATCTTCAGGATGGAAAAATAATTCTACATCGGGATAGTAAATCCATTCAGACAGTTTCGTGGGGCGAAATGATTATGATACAGATGATGCCAATGGCTAAAGACCATGTTATTTCTCCAGACCAGAGAAATGGCATAGGCAGAGTAGTTGTAAAAAATTCGAAAGATAAAGATTCTACATTGGCAGTTACTTTAAAGCAAATAGAGGTGAAGCCGAACAAAAATGGTTTTTCGGTAAAAATGGTACTGCGCCACGGTGATCTGATCCAAAGTGATATTAGCTGTGAAACAAATGCCAATGGAAGCCTTACAATAAAGGAAGTGCTTACTGCAGTAAAGCCGTGTAATACAAGTGCTATTGAGACATTGAGTTTTGGCATTTTAAATAATCCCAACTGGGTGTACGAAACGGGTAAAAGAAATCTCAGAATCGGGGATAAGTCTTTTGTAGCCAAAGCGGCTAGCGGTTTAGAATATTCACTCAGTGCAAAAGCTGCTTCCATAGATAATATGCTTTTTGAACTGGACAGACCATCGGTCATTTCATATAAGATTGCAAAACTGGTCGACCGTTCGCGTTTCACAGACATGCTGGTGTTAAACTCGATCGATAAAGCACATGAATGGAAAAATGGCGAACTGATATCTGATCGTCAGCTAACAATAGCTGTACAGGCAAAATAGTCCGCTTTCTGCCCAAATGCTGATCGAACATGGGAAAGGATGAAAAGAATGTGATCACGATCGATCTACGCCAAATCATGAACGGGGCGGTAATCAAAAGAATGGAAAAGCTGACGCTGATCGTTGAGAAAAAAATAAAAAATACTTAAAAACAATTAAATGCTGACGAAAAAAAATATTCTAATAATTTTTGCTTTGCTCACGGTAACAAATGCATTTGCCCGCAAACCACACGATTTCAGTACGAACCATTTAAACAATAATGCCTGGTGCTGGTTTTTACATCCACAGGCGATTAACGGCGAAATCAAACAACCTTCCGCAGACTTAACAAAACAGGCTATTAATGACATAATGAACCGCGTTGCGCATTGGCAGATGAAGGAAACTGAAGGAAAGGAAACTGCCGATTGGACATTTGGTGCACTTTATGCCGGGATGGTTGAATATGCGAAATCAACAAATGATACAACATGTTTCAATTGGCTTAAATCGGTAGGTGCGAAATTAAAATGGACACAAAAACTGGAAGCGGACCCCAGCCTGCGTTACCACGCAGATGATTACGCAGTAGGCATGATGTATGCCGAGATGTTCCGTGTTTTTAAAGATAAAAAGATGTACAGTCCAATGGAACGTTATTTCGATTTCATTTTAAAACATCCTTCAAAACGGAACCTGAAACATACTTTCGAACCGGGTAATTACTGTACTGAGCGTTGGAGCTGGTGTGATGCCCTGTTTATGGGGCCAACAGTATGGGCAAAAATGGCCAATATTACGGGAAAGAAAGAATACCTTAAATTTATGGACAAGGAGTACCGTTTTACTTATAGGTATCTCTACAGCAAGGAAAATGATTTGTTTTTCAGGGACGATTCCTTTTTCGATAAGAAAGAAAAAAACGGTCAGCCGGTATTTTGGGGACGGGGAAACGGTTGGGTCTTAGCAGGATTGCCCATCATTATCCAGGAGCTTCCGTCCAATTTCAAAAACAGGAAGTTCTACGAAAGGTTATTTGTGGAAATGGCAGAAAAAATAGCTGGTCTACAGGATGAAAAAGGCTTTTGGCATGCCAGTTTATTGGATCCGGACAGTTACCCAAACCCTGAAATGAGCTGTACGGGTTTTTATACCTACGCTTTGGCCTGGGGTATCAATCATGGTTATCTGAATAAAGCAAAATATCAACCGATAGTTGAAAAGGGATGGCAATCAATGGTGAAATCGGTGTTTCCAAACGGTAAACTGGGATGGGTGCAGCCTGTTGGTGCCGATCCACAGAAAGTCACCGAAAACATGACTGCCGTTTATGGGGTAGGTGCATTTTTGCTTGCCGGTACCGAGTTAAGCAAACTGGTAGAGCACCAATAATTCTTGCGCTTAACCCTGGCAGCAGGAGCTCTAAAAAGAATATCGAAGGTAAAGCAATTTAAACTGATAATTGCCTGGATTTAGGCTAATGGTACAAAGATTATATAGAGCGGGTTTAACAGTGAATCCGCTCTATGTTTTTAAGCGGATTATCTCAGTTTGTTATCGTGAGCTTTCTGTGGTATAAACAAAACTATCGGCCTTATAATGACCTATATTATATTCAATGGGCCTTCCTCCCTGATCAAATACAAATCTTTTACGGGAAAGAATAGGGCTACCAATAGCTACTTTTAACTTTTGAGAAATAAATGCATCAGCAGATCTCGCACTGATCTCCTCTTTAGAAAGCGTAGCAACTATCAGGTGATCTTTTTCCAGCATTTCATAAAGGGGAGCTTTAAAGTCCTCATCGCCCGTTAACCCGATGCGGGGATGAAAATAAGATGCGAAATACACAAAAGGTTCTTCCGGCCTTCCGCGGACCTTTTCCATTTTTAATACTTTCTGATCGGTTTTGATGTCGAAAAAGTTGGCTATCGTTTCATCCGGGTTAGTCCAGGTAATGTGAAGTTCAAAATTCCTGATGGGAATTCCCCTTAACGCCATTTCCTGTGAAAAGCTTAACCAGTTATTTGATTTGGAGCTAACAACAGAATTTGCAACTTTGGTGCCTATTCTTTTTTTTCGTATCAAAATCCCTTCAAACACCAGTTTACCTATTGCCTGTCTGAGTGTGCTTCGTGAAATTGCAAGCATTTTCGCCAGTTCAATTTCATTGGGCAGGGTTTTTCCATTTTTGTATTCTTCCTCCTCGGTCAGTTTTCTCAGCAGCATTTCTGCCTGAGCATGTAATGGGATCAGGCTATTATGATCTATAGCGTACTTCATTATCTAAATATTATTCGCAATGTTAAGCATTTTTGCACATAAGTTAATTTATATGGACATGTTTTGGCAATTGTATTCAAATTTTTCAAAATAGATCTTCAGCGGCCATGAAACGATATCTGGTATTGTTTCATGTAGATACATAATATGCCTTCATAGAAGGTAATTGAGTTGTAAGAATGCTATTTTAGTTATATGTTTATACAATACAACATATTATGTCATCCTGAATCATTTATAAACCTTACTGAAAAACTTGTAACAATCTAAAATAGCATTATGAAAGCGCTAAAATTAATTTTCTTTTTGTTTATCAGCACAACGGTTTTTGGACAGGGTAAGCAACCGGATGCCACTTATATAAATCCGAAGATCAAAGAGATCATTGTCATATTCAAAACGCATTTTGATATTGGTTATACCCATCGGGTAAAAGATATTGTTCAGTATTACCGTACAGATATGATAGACAAAGCCCTGGATTTAATGGATAAAACCAAGGATATACCAAAAGAGCAACAATTTGCATGGACGGCACCCGCCTGGGTAATGGCTAAGGTACTCGAAGATTGGCCTGGTCAAACTCCCGAACGCCGTAAGCGACTGGAAGAAGCTTTTAAATCCGGACGTTTTGTAAGCCACGCGATGCCTTTCTCCGTACAGTCGCAAATTCTATTCCCTGAAGATGTTGCAAGAGCTTTTGAACCTTCATCCTTCGTTTCCAGAAAATACGGTCTACCGTTACCCCGAGGCGCAAAAATGACCGATGTGCCTTCTCAGGCAGGCGTTTTGGCTACCGGACTGGCAAAAGGAGGCGTAAAATTTATGCACATAGGCGGCAATTGGCCTAGTGGTGGTGTGAAATATCCTCCCCTTTTTTGGTGGGAAGGCCCCGATGGAAGCCGTATTTTGACATATTATACACCTGATTACGGAACAACAACAGGGTTAGGTTGGCCTGTACAATGGTCTATTGGCGATAAGGGAGTTGGTAGGAACTTGATTCCTCCTGCTGACTGGCCTTATAAAGTATGGCCTGCTATTTTTGTTACCATGGACAATTCTGGTCCTCCTAAGGCCAACGAGGTAAAAGCATTATTTGATGAAGCGGCCAAAAAGATGCCGGGAGTAAAGATAAGGGTTGGACGTTTAGAAGATTTTGCGGATGCCATTTTACCTACAAATCCTAAATTGCCTGTCATCAAAGCCGAAGCCCCTGATACATGGATACATGGCAATATGAGCGACCCTGGTGGAATGAAAATCTCCCGAAATATTAACCCATTTATTCCGGCGCTGGAAGGGCTAAATACGCAACTCAAAAATTGGAATATAGCGGTTGCGGATATCACCAAGGATATTTCGAAAGCCTATGAAAATGTTTTGCTTTATGCCGAACATACCTGGGGTGGTTCGGCATCCATCGATAAGTATGGGAAAGCATTTAAAGCACTGTCACCCGAAAAGTATAAAAATCTGGAAGCATCGTGGGAAGACAAGACCGATTATGTCCGCGCAACCGAGAATATTATAAAACCACTGTTGGCGAACAATCTAACTGCTCTTGCTAAAAGTGTAAATCTAGAAGGCAAACGTTTTGTAGTGTATAATCCGCTACCATATAGCAGATCTGAATGGGTGGAATTAGGGGACAGACACCAATTTCTCTATGCTAAGGATATCCCAGCTAGTGGTTATAAAACCTTTAGTGAAAAGGATTTGGTAGAAAACACTTCAACAAGCTCAAGTAGCAATTCGATAGAAAACAAGTACTTTGCAATTAAATTTGATCCTGCCCGTGGTATTGTTTCCTCATTGATTGACAAACGCACCGGAAGAGAATGGGTTGATAGTAAGGCTGAACAAGGCCTTGGTCAGTATATGAATGAGCGTTTTACTTTAGAACAAACCGAAAAGTATGTTGTTGACTATCAACAGGGGCGAGCAGTGGATATTTTCAATACAAAAGGGGTGTGGAAGCATCCTGGCTTGTACAAGCCGGGAATGATTTCTGAAAAAGAGGTTCCATACCGGGCGGCATTATCCAAAAATGGCAACTTAAAAATTACTCGAGATGGCTATCAGCAAATAGCAATGATTGACATGCCAGCAGATACAGCGAATCATTTTCCTGCTTCTTCGTTGCGGGTAACCTTACAAAATGACAGGCCATTTTTAGATATGGAAATGACCATCAAGGACAAAGCAAAAGATAATTGGCCAGAAGCAGACTGGTTCTGTTTTCCGTTTAAAGTCAATTCGCCTAAATTTACGGTAGGCCGTTCTTTGGGGATGATGGATCCTTCCAAAGATATTATAGAAGGATCTGATAAAGATATATATGCTGTGGGAACCGGAGTTACGATGACTGATAAAGATGGATCCGGTATTGCTTTTTCGCCTTTCGATCATTCCCTTGTGAGTTTGGACAGACCAGGGATTTGGCAGTTTTCATTAGATTTTGTGCCTAAAAGACCGGTTATCTATCTTAATCTTTACAATAATCAATGGAATACAAATTATCGTTATTGGTATCCTGGGACTTGGAGTTCAAAAGTTAGAATTTGGACGTTTGATAAAAACAGTACGGTAGAATCGGGCTTGGTTACACCCTCTCTCGAGGCCCGTACTCCTTTATTGATCGCTGAAGCCGAAGGTAAGGCAGGTAATCTTCCTATTGAACAAGCCGGGGTTTCTATTTCAAGAAAGGGGGTACAGGTTACTGCCTTTCGCCATGATAGTCCTGATAATCCTGTTTTTGCATCAGATAAAACCAATTCAAAGTCAACCCTGCTGCGTTTGTGGGAGCAAGGAGGTGTTTCAGGAAATGTCACGGTTACATTACCTAAAGGAACAGTTTATACTAAAGCAATCACAGTTAACCTTCGAGGTGAGGTAACAGGGAAACAATTTACTATTTCTAACAATAAATTTACTTTTTCACTGAATGCATATGCACCGGTGAGTTTTATTTTGATGTAATGACTCAAGAAAATACCGTTATGAAAAAAATACAGATTGGTACATTTTGTTTACTGATGCTTTGTACCCTATCAATGTATGCAGGGCCGGGGAGTATTGCGAGCAAGGCAAAAGTGACCGCTTCCTCCGAACTTGATACAAAGAACAGGGCAACTAATGTTATTGATGGAATTATTAGGACCGACGGTGTTGGTGAATGGGCATCAAAAAGCGAGGTGGTATTTTGGGGAGGTATTGATTATCCCTGGATACAATTGGATTGGGAAAGACCACAGGCCATAAATAAAATTATTCTGTATGATCGGGCAACACTGTCTGCACATACTGGTGGGGGTATTTTAATTTTTAGCGACGGAACCAGGATACCTGTTTTTGCATTGGCGAATAATGGTGCACCGAGGGTAATTGATTTTACCGAGCGAACAATCAGTTGGGTACGTTTTGAAACAACGGATGGCGATGGAGCTCATTTGGGCTTGTCGGAGATTGAGGTTTTTCCTTCGAAAGTACAGTGTGCCGACCCGGTTTCTTGGGTTGATCCCTATATTGAGACCACTAGAGGGCGTTATTTTTACTTTGTAACGGGAAGCCAGCCCTTTGGGATGATCAGTGCGGCACCATTAACCCGTAATAAAAACCAATTTGGTGGCGGGTATAACTACAATTCAACAGAAATACTGGGATTTCCTCAAATTCATTGCTGGATGCTTTCTGGGATTACGCTGATGCCTACAACTGGTACAATTGACCCCAATAAAGGAGAGCAAGGCTGGAAATCAAAGTTTTCTCATGAAAGTGAAATCGTTCAGCCAGGTTATCATCGTCTATATCTCGATGATTACGATATGTGGGTAGAGCAAACGGCGGGCGACAGGGTAAGTTTTTATCGTTATACGTATACAAAAAATGAGCTAACCAATATTTTAGTGAACCTGGGTGGCTATTTGGGCGAAACTACAATGACAGATGCCCAGGTAGAAAAAATAAGCAATACCCGTATAGAAGGTTCTGTGAATACCACTGGAAGGTTGTGGGGAGGACCAGAAAACGTTCGTATTTATTTTGCAATAGACTTCGAAAAACCGTTCGCAAAACTGAACAGCTGGGATGGAAAGCATGAATTATCAGATATAGGAACATTGAAAGGTAGTCCGGAAAAAACAGCTCGAAATAAGGGAATGAGCTATTTTGATGCGGCTACTACTGGAGTATCCGCTCAGTATAATGTAAAAGCTGGAGAATCTATTCAGTTAAAAGTTGCGGTTTCTTATACAAGTATTGAAAATGCACGGAAGAATTTAACATCAGAAAGCAACCATTGGAGTTTTGATACACTTCGTGAAAATTCTCAAAAGGAGTGGAACGAAATGTTAGGGCGGATTGCTGTAAAAGGCGGTAGTGCTAATCAAAAAACAAAATTATACACAGACCTGTGGCATGCCTTGCTCGGTCGTCATAAACTGGATGATGTATCGGGTGATTATCCTGATAATACAGAGGGGCAACGAGTAGGAAATGCTACGGTGAATTTGAATTTTAAAGTACGAACGTTACCAAAAAATGAGGATGGTAAAGTGAAGTTTCATATGTACAATTCTGATGCATTTTGGTTAACGCAGTGGAATTTGAATGTGTTATGGGGATTAGCCTGGCCAGAAGTAGCCGATGACTTTTCTGCATGTTTGGTGCAATATGCCGAAAATGGCAGGTTACTTCCAAGAGGCCCGAATGCAGGAGGCTATTCCTATATTATGACGGGTTGCCCAGCAACAAATTTGATCACCTCTGCCTATCAGAAAGGTATTTTAACTAAGAAAAGTCCGTTGACAGCTTTTCAAATGATGAAACAAAATCACGAAATAGGAGGAATGATGGGGGGTGATAAAGAAATGGATTTTTACATCAAGAACGGATATTATCCATCAAATGCCGGAATTACACTTGAAATAGCTTTTCAGGATTGGGCTTTGGCACAGATGGCAAAAAAAATGGGGAATATGAGCGATTATAATTATTTCTTCAACCGTTCTCAGGGTTGGACAAAACTTTTCGACCCTGCGCAAAAACTGATCTTTCCGAAAAATAAAGAAGGAGAGTGGGTACATCGAGACCCTTTGAGCGGAAAAGGTTGGGTTGAGGCCAATGCCTGGCAGGCAACATGGTCTGTTTCTCATGGAATTGATCAATTGGCAAAATTGATGGGAGGAGCGGATACGCTATGCAAAAAGTTGAACTTTGCATTCGAAAAAGCACAAAGTCAGGACTTCGTATTTGGATACGGGGCAGGATATGTAAGTTATGCCAATCAACCGGGTTGTTCGAACGCACATGTCTTTAACTATGCAGGCCGCCCGGATTTGAGCCAGTATTGGGTACGAAAAGTAAGTGAGCAAGCCTATGGCGGAGTTACCCCAGATAAAGGATATGGCGGGCATGACGAAGATCAGGGGCAAATGGGGGGTGTTAGTGCCTTAATGGCTATCGGCTTATTTAATATTAACGGAACTTGTTCAATCGATCCGGTATATGATATTACAAGTCCGGTATTTGATGAAGTGACCATTAAGCTCAATCCTAATTACTATCCAGGAAAGGAATTCATTATTAAAACCAATAACAATGCTAAAGAGAATTACTATATCCAAAAAGCTTCCCTGAATGGAAAAAAACACAATGCCTTTACTTTTTCTCATGCCGATTTTGCAAAAGGAGGTGTATTGGAGTTATGGTTAGGAGCCAAACCCAATACTTCATGGGGTAAAACGAGCGCAAGAAATTAACTTATAAAAGAAAATGTTACTGTTAAATGCTGTAGTGAGCAGATTTTGAAAGAGCAAATAGGCAACCCGTACTCTAAAAATTCAATTATTGCTTTAGCACTAAAATTTTACCTGTAGAATTATTGCATCACCTTGTTTACTTTTTTAGTGAATAAGGAAAAAATGCTGCTATAATACGCTTTTAGTTGATTTTTACCCCTATTTAAGGCAATCATTACCCCCATAGATGGCTACTTACTATGTAAGTTTGAGTACAGTAATACACGGTTAGTATTATGGTTAACCAAATTTAAACTATTATAGTTATGGGAAGATCTGTTTTTTTGATGCGCATGGCCAGTGCCTTAAATGCCTTCTCTCAAAACCTTGGGGTTGAAGGTATGGTAGCTGACCAGGCAGGGCTAATCCGCTGGTTGGGCTGAGCGCGTTGGTGATGAGGGCAACAAGCGGAGCTTCTGCCAGTAACTACGGTCACCATGCAATTCAGATTCCTCTTAAAGAAAAGCTGCGGCCCTGGTATTTACTCATCTACACTATCAGTGCAAGGATGTGGCCGTTGACGATAAGACAATAATATGATTGCCTGATAGATTTTCAGGTGAATCGTATTACTTTATTTTCTTGGCTTTTGCCAGAAGATAACTTAGGCTTGCAGTTTAACCCTCAATGAGATTTTCTAACCAAAATAACATATATGAAAAAATTTTACTTCACATCACTACAGAACCTATTTTGCAGTTCAATTTCTGGCTGGCAGAAATACTGCAGGCATTATAGTCTGCTTGTTTGCCTGACCTTCCTTTTTGCAAACAGCATCAGCGCTCAAATTACGACTGCTGATGTTGATTACGTTAATTGGTCAAAAATTGAAAACACTACACCGCCAACCGTAGTTACTACCGATGCCGATAATGGCGATGGCGCAAATGACGGCGCAATGCTGTTAAAGGGAACTGCAAATACACCCGCTTTACAAGGTTTACAATGTTTACTGACAGGAAGCCCGCTTACCGGAGAACAAATTGATCTTGAGGCAAAATATTATCAGGCCAGTACTTCCTATCTAACTTTCAAAATACAGATCTATAATGTAACCGATAATATTATTCTGGCGCAAACAGCAAATATTACGGTGTTGGGTACTGCCACAGTTCCAGCTTCAGGTACCTTATCTTATACTTTTACCGCTGCGAGTGCTGGCGATCAGATTGCTATACGATTTGTTAGGGCTGATGATTTAAACCCGGTCCGTCAAATCGCTATTGACTATTTAAAGGTAAACGGACAATTTATCAACATGCGGAGATTATGCAGACCGGTATTTAATTTTGATCTGCCGCTTACAACTGCTGCTACGGCTGAACTTAACGATTTAAACACCATTCGTACCAATTTGTCAAATCAATTATTGGGAACAACAGCTCCCTCAGCAACTGCATTAAACAATGCCGTCACCCAATATAATGCTTTGAATATTACAGTTGTAGGAACTAACATAAGTGGTAATGCCATAACTTCTACCAATCAAATCGGTTTCTTAAAAACCTTTGCACAGCGTTTGAAATTTAACCCAGCTGATACCAGTATAAGTAATAAGGCGGTGAAAGCCGTTTGGTATTTATCAAGCCTGAATTGTAGTCCGAAGACCAATAGTAATTTAACATTTTATAATTATCCAACATTTGCCCGTACAGTAATCTTTCTAAACAATTACCTTCCCGATAATGTGAAAGCTTTATTTGGTAATACGCTTTATAATGAGACAAGTTTGTTCAGGCATTTTTTTGATGCTAATTACGACTTTAATACCACGCTCACTAATGGAGCCGTAAGTACAGATATAATGTATTTGCATTTAGATATTTTGTTTGCTTATGCCGATTGGTTTAAGACGGATGATGAGAAAATACGCTATTTAAAAACGGTTAAAAGATATCTCGACCGTTTCTTGACCTACAGTGGTAATACCGCAGAAGGTCTGAAGAAAGATGGTTTATCGTACCATCACAATAACAGTTACGATGGTTATATGTATGCTTTTAGTACAGTTGCCAATGTTATAAAATCTTTAGAAGGGACTGGTTTTCAGATTGACCAATCCTCATATCTCAGATTTAGAGATGCAATTTATGCACAAACCATTTATTCCAATGATGCTGGTGTAATTCCTTACTCGATGATCGGAAGAAATCCGACAATCAGGAATACTACACTATCGCAGGGAACCTTATCAAATATTGCGATATCAGGGGGTAAGATTTTAGGGTTAAGTGGTGCCGATCCGGTTTTAGCTGGAATTTACAATAGAAAATATGGAGTAAACAGCCAATTTAACAACAGCACAATAACCCCATTTGAAGAAGGTTACATCCAGTTTAACTATGGGAATTTTGGGATATATAGAAAAAACAATTGGGTTGCCTCGATGAGGGGACAATCCAATCAGTTATGGGGTGCTGAAATTTATGCTGCCGAAAATAGATTTGGAAGATACCAGGGCTATGGATCTTTAGAAATTGTGTATCCCGGCAATGCCGCAACGGGAACCGGATACGACATGTTTGGCTGGGACTGGAATTACAATCCTGGTACCACCACGATAGTATTGCCCTGGAGTAAGCTGCATGGCGAAAAAGAAAGTATTGAAGAAAAAAACACCTATGGTTTTGCGGGTTCCTTAGCATTAAATCAGGCCAATAAATCAGTTTTGTCTAAAACTTTCGGGCAATCGGGATTGTTTGGTATGAAATTTAAAGAGCGTACAGATTTAGGATGGGGAGCTAGCTTTGGAACCAATACCCATAATGGAACTTTTGAATTTACCAAAGCTTATTTTGCAATAGATGATATTATAGTCTGTTTGGGAAGCGGTATTAAAAACAATGATGCTGTAAATCCCACCGTAACTACCTTGTTCCAAAGGCTTAATAACAATACCGCTGATGTTTGGGTAAATGGTGAGGCAAAAACCAACCAGAATACGGAATCATTCGCAGGAACTTCAGCTAACTGGATTATTGATAATTACAACACGGGTTACTACGTTTTACCCAACTCTGGAACCTTAAAAATCAGGAATTCCAACCAAATTACACCCTATGAAACGCAGGTCGCTCCATCGGAGGCTACCATTGCTGGTAATACTGGTAACAATTATCATCTTGCCTATCTGGACCATGGAACTGCACCAGTAAACAATTCGTACGAGTTTGTTTGTATTCCCGCTGCAAACACCACTCAAATGACAGCATTTGCGCAACAAATGCAATCGGTTCAAAACAAGCCATATGTTGTTTATCAGAATACCGTTAATCAGCAAATCATTGAACATAAAGCTTCAAAAACATGGGCATATGCTTTACCTGCTGCTAATGCAGCAATTAACGATGGATTGGTTAAAGCAAACGATATGCCTTGCCTGGTGTTGTATAAAGGTTTAAATGAAAACTCTTCAGAAATTGTGCTTTCAGTTTGTAATCCTGATATGGGTGCTGCACCTTCTACACCAAAGGTAATTACCTTAACTTTAAACGGTAAGTGGAATGTATCGCAGGCCAATCCAGATGCCAATGTTGCCTCAGCAACCGATACTACCACAACAATCAGCTTCAAGCTTGCCGATGGATTTCCCGTTGAGCTAAAGTTGGTAGCCGCAAAACCGCCAATAGTGTCATTTACTTCACCTGTTGCAAATGCAAACTTTAATGCCCCGGCAACTATAACCCTTTCAGCGAACGCATCCGATTCCGATGGGAGCGTGAGCAAAGTTGAATTTTTTCAGGGAACTAACAAATTGGGCGAAGCAACAGCAGCACCTTACAATTTCGACTGGGCAAACGTTGCAGCCGGTTCGTATACTTTAAGGGCAAAAGCTACCGATGACAGCGGAATGGTTACTACCTCTGACTCGGTTAAGGTTAATGTAAATGCCCTACCAACTATTGCCATTACCTCGCCAATAGCTGCTGCCGGCTATAATGCCCCCGCAAACATTAACATTGCTGCAGATGCAGCAGATGCTGATGGTACAATCGTCAAGGTTGAATTCTTCCATGGAGAGACTAAGATAGGCGAGTCGACAACAGCTCCATATGTCTTTGACTGGACAAATGTAGTAGCTGGTAAGCATGCATTAACTGCAAAAGCTATCGACAACAGTGGCGCGGCTAGCACTTCGGCTGTAGTAAATATTACAGTAAATGCTGCACCAACGGTAGCCATTACCTCGCCGGTAGCCGGTGCAAACAATAATGCACCTGCAAATATTTTAATTACCGTTAATGCGGCAGATACCGATGGTACCATTGCCAAAATAGAGTTTTTTGAAGGCACTAACAAACTGGGGGAAAGCACCGTGAGCCCTTACAGCTTTAATTGGAATAATGTTAGCGCTGGTACTTATGCGCTGACTGCAAAAGCTACCGATGACCATGGTACGGTTACCACCTCTACAGTAGTGAATACGACTGTGGTTTGTCCGCCGATAGCGGTAACTATTCCTGATGTGTATGCCATGAATGCTGCCGTTGATAATAAAAATACGCTCTACTTAGGCTATGGTCCTTCATCGCTTACCCTAACCGCGATGGTACAAGGTAGTGAGAATTATAGCTGCAGCTGGAACACTGGTGAGCAAACACCATCCATTTCGATATCGCAGGCGGGTACTTATACCCTTACCGTAACTTACGCTGGCGGCTGTCAAACTACCGCTTCCATTACCATCGGTATACTTGATGTAAGGTGTGGCAACAACAACGATAAAGTAAAGATCTGTCATAATGATAATGTAATCTGCGTGGCACCGTCTGCTGTTCAGGAGCATTTAGACCACGGCGATAAACTTGGTTCTTGTAATAATTCGGCAAAAGATGGAACCAATGGTAACACAGTTGCTAGCGGCTCAAAAGAAATGGCCGACATATCGAATGTTAAACTGTATCCTAACCCGGTTCGCGACAACCTGAATATTACCGTAACCAGGCTGGAGAATAATGCGAACATCCGCATTTACAATGTTTTGGGTACAAAAGTGCGCGATGTGCATTTTAACAGTTTGCCGCAGTTGGTACCGGTTGAAAGCCTGCCAACAGGTACTTATTATGTAGTTATCCAAAATGGTAAAGAAACCTTCAAAAAAGTGATTATTAAGTATTAAAGTTAAAGCTGGCCGTATCATGAATCAAAGTGATCCTATGAACACCCCATGTACGAAAATGGACTTCCTCAGGTATCCGAATTACAGAAAAAAGAGGCTGATCATCATTGAAATGAACCCCAGAAGTTAGACAAAAACTTTTGGGGTTCCCTATTTATGACAAAACAAACATTTCAGGAGAAACTAGATAAATACTTGCTAAAAGAGTACAAATAAGCTATAATTGTTGCGGTTTACATAATTCTTCCCCCTATTTAAACCTATCTCTGCCCCTTTAATAACCTGTTTGTTATGTAGTTTTGACAATAGTAGTCCGTTAAAAGTTAGCATAAAACCAAATTTAAACCAAGTGTATATATGAGAAATTTTATTCTTTTTTTGATGTGCGGGATCGGTGGATCGGCATTTCTTTTCCTGAACAACACATTCGATAATGAACCAAGCTTAGCATTCTTTTATGCCATGATGGTATTGTTAATCAGGTTTGCCTTTAATAGGCTTAAGCAGATTAACCAGGTGCAAACTGCCAGACAGCGCGTTCAACCTGAAAGACAGAAATTTGGTAAATAACTATACGCAAGGTGAGCATAACAGATAACCTAATCATCCCTTTAATAGCCTATACACCCGGGATTGAGGAACTTTCTTTAATTGGCAAAAGTTTGGATGCGCTTAATAAAGAGGCCGTCCGGTATTCGCTTTGGCGGGATGTGGCAGAACCTCCCTTGGTACGTTTTGCCATCGGGCATAGTCGTGACAGGATTTTTCTAAAGTATTATGTAAGAGAAAAACATATAGCCGCCCTTTATAGCCAGATTAACGAACCCGTGTATAAAGATAGTTGTGTAGAATTTTTTATCGGTTTTGGTGACGTTCCGGATTACTATAACCTGGAGTTTAATTGCACAGGTACCGTGCTGGGACAGTATGGTGCCAGTAAAATAGGTAGGCATTTTCTCGATCCACAGTTACTGGCCCTAATCAGTACCCGGACTGAGGTGAAATTTAACCACAACGACCAGTTATTTGAATGGGAACTCACCATAGCCATTCCGGCCACAGTATTTGAATTTCATGTAATAGAAGATTTTGAAGGGATGGACTGCTATCTCAATTTTTTCAAGTGCGGTGATGATTTACCAGAGCCTCATTACCTGGCCTGGAGCGAAATTCATAACGCTGATCCCAATTTTCATCTGCCCCAATATTTTAAAAAAAGCCGGTTCGAAGATGTGGAGGTACTAAACCCGATAGGAAAATCAGCTCATCTATCAGAAATCGTTTGAAGCAGCTGGCCAGCCCCCCCCTGGAAATCGGGTGTTATCAGCTGGTATGCCAATGCGTATGCTGCTGGCGGTTTCTCTTTAAGTCAGCTTATGCATTCTTCCCTAGAAAAACTATGCTTAACATTAAGTTTGGAACAAATAGTGCAGAACTTCTGCTTAAACCGAACTCACATTACTTAAACAGGCGAAATGATTGGGTTTTGCAGATAGAAAGCAACAAAAAAAAGTGATTATTTACGATGTAACAATGCTTTAGAGTACATCGAAATACCATTTAACCTGAGTTCGATAATTATTTGCTGAAAAT
>NZ_JAUG01000072.1 GCF_000708285.2 Pedobacter borealis DSM 19626 | reverse complement strand
TTGTTTGTGTTTTCTTTGGGCTGATTGAGCCCTCCGGGGTTTGTGTTCAATACTTATTAAAGCTTTAATCAACCTCTATGAACACAAAACCACTGCGTTTTAGGTTTGGCAATGCTATTTGTTCTTTCCTGCAACTGTTTTTTTGATTTCTCCGGCCCTTGGGATTGACGGTGCTCTTCGGTTAAACCTGTGTTTTATTAGAGTTGGTTAGCAAAACGAATAAAAACCAAACCAAAAGATGTGTCCACACGATAGTTCAAAGGTGGACAAATTTCTTGGTGAGTCCAAATGTGTAGGATTTGTTTTCTACACTTAACCTATTCCGCGTCGCTCTTTAAGGGAGACGGATTTCTTGATGAGCCTAAAAACCTATGAGATTTGTTTTCCTGCCCTTAACTCATCGCTCTTTGAACGCGCAATAAATGAATGAATAGTTACGAAAGCATATAATCCACAATGGCCTCGCAATGGATTTTAGTAGTATCAAAAACGGGAATATCAAAATCATCCTGAATCGGCAAAAATATGGGCGGTATTGGCGCAGAGTACAATTGCTTCTGCCCCACTTCGTTTTAAACTTTCGCAAGCATTGAGCAAAAGATCAAACGATCCTTCCCAGGTTTTGTCCTGAACATCGCCAAAATTAAGGGAGTAAATCAAACATTCGGCGAAATTTAAGCCACCCAAACGCTCATTTACACCCTCATTTGTAAAACGGTAGTAATCTATAGTAGATACACAGCTAATACCGCCTACTAAACCAATTTTTCTCATTATTAAAATCGAGTTGTGACTTTGGACTGTAGACTCAGGACTAACTACGCTTTACTCCAGGTCGTTCCCTCTTTGCCGTCTTTAAGCTGGATTCCCAACTCCTGCAAGCCAATACGTATACGATCGGAAGTGGCGTAATCTTTATTCGCTTTCGCTTCCGTCCTTAAGTTAATCACCATATCCAGAACGCCATTTAAGTCGTTACCTCCGGCATCTTCATCTTTCAGTCCTAATATATCGAATACGAAATCGTTAACCAGTTGCTTCAACTTTTCTAATGCTTCTGCAGAGATTTTGCCCTTACCATCGTAAACGGTATTGATAATCCTTACCGCTTCAAACAGTTCGGCAATCAAAATCGGACTGTTAAAATCGTCATTCATCGCATGGATGCATTTCTCTTTCAATGCATCGATATCAAAATCGTTCTGTTCAGAAACTGTTAACTTATCTAACAAACCAATAGCAGCCATTAAGCGGCGGAATCCTTTTTCCGAAGCATCTAAAGCTTCATTCGAGAAATCCAATGTACTGCGGTAGTGTGCCTGCAACATGAAAAACTTAACCGTCATCGGGCTAAAGCCTTTTTTCAATAAAGCGTGATCACCCGTAAATAACTCTAAAGGAAGAAAACCATTGCCAGCCGATTTAGACATCCGCGTACCGTTTACGGTAAGCATATTGGTATGCATCCAATAGCGTGCAGGTTGTTTATGGCTACAAGCCTCAGATTGTGCAATTTCGTTGGTATGGTGTGTTGCCGCCAAATCCATTCCACCACCATGAATATCAAATTCGGCGCCCAAATATTTAGCACTCATGGCCGAACATTCAATATGCCAGCCCGGAAAACCCATGCCCCATGGCGATTGCCATTGCATCAGGGTTTCTGGTTTCGCTTTTATCCATAGCGCAAAGTCTAACCTTCCACGTTTCTCATCCTGTCCACCCAGTTCGCGGGTATTGTTCAGCATGTCTTCCAGATTGCGGTTGGTTAAAATGGTATAATTATATTCCTTGCTATATTTTTCTACATCAAAGTACACATTGCCATCAATCTCATAACCGTAACCGTTAGCTATAATTACTTTAATCATTTCGATCTGCTCAATAATGTGCCCTGTAGCGGTAGGTTCGATACTTGGCGGCAGCGTGTTGAACATGCGCATTACATCATGGAAACCTAAAGTGTACTTCTGTACAATTTCCATTGGCTCAAGCTGCTCTAATTTTGCACGTTTTGCAAACTTATCGTCGCCCTCGTCCCTATCGCCCTCTAAGTGACCTGCATCTGTTATATTACGTACATAACGCACCTTATAACCAGCATATTTAAGGTACCTGAAAATTAAATCGAAAGATATAAACGTGCGGCAATTGCCCAAGTGCACATCACTATAAACAGTAGGACCGCAAACATACATCCCAACATTGGGTGCATTTAAGGGTTGGAAAAGTTCTTTTTTGCGCGAAAGCGTATTATAAAGCTGTAAGCCAGTATTCATATTGCAAATGTAAGATTAAGTTAGAAAGTTAAAACGTTAAAAGTTGCAATGTTTCGCTTATGATTTTTAACTAACATTTATAAACAGGTTCCGTGCAGTATCCGTGCTGTCAGATGTTACCATCTGACAGTAAAACAAAATTTATTTATAGGGTTGATTTTTCTCAAACACTAGAAAAGGTGCATTACTGCTTATGGAGTACAGCAGTCCCTCTTTCCGCTGTAGCTTCGCCGAAGGGGCTCAGGCTGCCGCTTCAATAGGGTTTAGCTTGGCTATTTCTGTGCTTTTGGCTTTAAAAACCGTCGCTAAACTTGCGAAGTCTGCCCAGCCTATGGCTTTGTGAGACTTCGCAAGTTGGCCTGGCACGCGGTGTCCTGTCAGATGTTACCATCTGACGGTAAAAACAAAATTTAATCTTTAATTTTAGCTTCATCTATCAAAACATCAGTAAAAAATGGTTCAGATCAGAGAAATTTATCCGTGCTATCAGATGTTACCATCTGACAGTAAAACAAAATTTATTTATAGGGTTGATTTTTCTCAAACACTAGAAAAGGTGCATTACTGCTTATCTGGTACAGCAGTCCCTTTTCCGCTATAGCTGCGCCGAAGGGGCTCAGGCTGCCGCTTCAATAGGGTTTAGCTTGGCTATTTCTGTGCTTTTGGCTTTAAAAACCGTCGCTAACTTGCGAAGTCTATCCAGCCTCTGCCCTTGTGAGACTTCGCAAGTTGGCCTGGCATGCGGTGTGCTGTCAGATGTTACCATCTGACGCAAACATCAGCCAGAATTAAACGCATTCATAATAGTAACGAAAACTGCGCATTTGTTGCTTTAGTTAATGGCAAAGTAGTAGGCTGGATTCACGGTTTTTATACATTAAGGATAGAATCTGATCCATTTATCGAAATTGGAGGCTTAATTGTGGATGAAAATTACCGAAACCTAAAAATCGGGAAGCAGTTGATCGAAAATGTAAGCTTTTGGGCGAAAGCGCATCAGGTAAAAAAACTAAAAGTAAGATGTAACATCAAACGCACCGAAAGCCACAAATTTTATGAGCGGCTTGGCTTTAAGGAAAATAAACGACAGATCGCGTTTGAAATGAATGTGGTTTAATTTTTTCAATAGTGTCAGACAGAAATATCTGACAACCACAGGCAGGTCCTTGCTAAACTTGCGAAGTCTAGCTCCGCCCCTGCCCGGCCAGACTTCGCAAGTTAGCCGCCCCACAATTAACCGATTAACCTGTTCGAACAATTAAGCAATAGCCCCCAATTATTACAACCTTCAAACATTTCTGCATTGTAACATTTCAATCCTATTCATTAACTTTGTACCATGATTGATTTACCGGTAGTACCTGCTGTAACTGAAGTAAAACGTAAACCAGATTGGTTGCGTGTAAAATTACCCGTTGGTAAAGAATATGCACAAGTTCGCAGTTTAGTAGACACGCACAAGCTCCATACCATCTGCGAAAGCGGAAATTGTCCTAATATGGGCGAATGTTGGGGTGCAGGCACGGCAACATTCATGATTTTGGGTAATATCTGTACCCGTAGCTGTTCTTTCTGTGCTGTAGCCACAGGCCGCCCTTTAGCAGTTGATGTTGACGAGCCTAACCGCATTGCCGATTCGGTAAGATTAATGGGCGTTAAACATTGTGTAATTACTTCGGTAGATCGCGATGATTTAAAAGATGGAGGCTCAATCATCTGGGCAGAAACCCTGCAGGCTATCCGCAGAGAAAGTCCAATTACTACTTTAGAAACCTTAATCCCCGATTTTAAAGGTCAGTGGGATAATTTATACCGCGTATTGGAAGAAAGACCAGAAGTGGTTTCGCACAATATGGAAACGGTTAAGCGTTTAACCAAACAAGTGCGGATCCAGGCTAAATACGACAGAAGTTTAGAGGCTTTAAAAAGAATTTCTGAATTTGGTTTAAGAACAAAAACAGGTATTATGCTCGGCTTAGGCGAAACCGAAGAAGATATTTTCGAAGCCATGGACGATTTAGTTGCAAATGGTGTACATATCTTAACCTTAGGGCAATACTTACAACCTACACGTAATCACCATCCTGTTGTAGACTGGATCCATCCGGATACTTTTGCGATGTATAAAGAAGCTGGTTTAGCAAAAGGTTTAAAGTATGTAGAAAGTGGCCCGTTGGTACGTTCATCTTATCATGCAGAAAAACACCTTTTTCCAATTGAGGGGATTGCTTAATTTACTGGCAATGCAGGTTTAATAACGCTTTAAAAGTTGCACTCCTTCCTGGAGTGCCTTTCTAAAACATTTTTTTGCTTTTACTGTTGTGTATTGTATCTTAGTAACCAATAGTGACCGCATTAAAAAAAATAACCCTAACTGAGCCTGAACTTGTTCAAGCACTGCAGTCGAAAGATCCCGCGGTTCTAAAAACACTGTACAGCATGTATTCGCCAGCGCTTTATGGCGTTATTTCGCGCATTATCACCCATACAGAGCTTGCTGAAGATGTACTACAAGAAACTTTTGTAAAAATCTGGCAATCTGCTGCACACTATGACAATACCAAAGGACGTTTGTTTACGTGGATGATGAACATTGCCCGCAATTTATCAATCGACAAACTACGTTCTAAAGACTTTAAGAATTCACTCAAAAACCAAGATATAGAAAATAACGTAAGTTTCGTTGATGAACAAAACAAGGTAACGTTTAATCCTGATATTCTTGGAGTTAAGCAACTTGTGGAGAACCTTAAACCGGATCTACAAGCAGTTCTTGATTTAGTTTATTACAAGGGTTTCACCCATGTGGAAGCCGCAGAAAAGTTAGATCTGCCATTAGGTACGGTGAAAACCCGGATCCGGTTGGCTATTATTGAATTGAGAAGGAATTTTAATTGAGCGTGGAAAATTTAAAAGCATATATCGAATCTGGAGTACTTGAGCTGTACGTTTTAGGTGATTTATCACCTGAAGAAGCGTTGCAGGTTGAGGAAATGGCATCTCAACACCCTGAGGTAAGAGATGAAATAGCTGCCATTGAGCAAGCTATGGAACAATATGCTATGCAAAATGCTGTAGAACCATCTGCAGATGTAGAAACAAGATTATTCGAAAAGTTGGGGTTAAGTGAAGTTGAAGAGAATGTGAATGTTCAACCCGAACCAATTTATACAGAAGAACCAAGAATTATACGTTTAGATGGAAGTGATGCCAAAGTAAGAACTTTGCGTTACGCCTTAGTTGCCTGTATAGCTTTATTGGTAGTAAGTACAGCGGCATTGTTTATTACCTATAACAAACTAAATGCCGCACACGACCAAATTGCGAGTTTGAACCTTGATAAACAAAAATTTGCTGGCGTAGTAAGCAAGTTAGAGTTTGAAAACCAGGGTTTAGATAATATGGCTGCCATGGCCGACAGCAAAGAATGGGCAACCATCAGAATGGCTGGCCAGGCTTTTAGCCCGAGCGCTAAAATGAAAGTTTACTGGAACAAAAAAGATAAAAGTGTGCTGATTAACTATGTAGCAATGGATTTACCAAAAACCGATGCAGCACATCAATATCAGTTATGGGCTTTGGTAAACGGCAAACCAGTAAGTTTAGGCGTATTCGGAAAAACGGATTCAGCCAATAACGAAGCATTGGTAAAAATGCAGGCCATTCAGGAAGCACAGGCCTTTGCAGTCACAATAGAGCCTATGGGCGGAAGTGTTAATCCAACAATGGATAAATTAACCGTAATGGGCGGTGTTTAAATAGAAATAATTTAATCAATTATATTAAAATCCCGACATTGATAAAATGCCGGGACTTTTGCTTTTTGTAAGCAGTACACCGTCATTCCCGCGCAGGCGGGAATCTTAAAGCCTATTGCATTACGATTCCCAATCAAGTTGGGAATGACGATGCTACTATATTAAGATTTCGCTGCGTACTTCACCTCTTCGTAAGGCTGTACCAATCCCCTCTTGCAAATAAGAGGATAGCCTATTAAGTCATAGGTTTTGCGCCCTGCAGCCCTAAATAGGATGAATGGCCGCGCCGCCTAAACCTGACAGCAGCGAACACCGAACGCAGAGCGGTAAAGCGAATGGCAGGACTATCGTTGCCTAAATGCTTCTGCATGTGCTTTCCAAAAAAGTGGATAAATATTTCTGCTGAAAGAAGTGCAATACCTGATTAACGCATGCAGAGAGACCTTGTCATAAAGATCTCTCCTCCAAAGGAGTTTCTTTGGAACGCTGCGGTCGAGATGACGATGCTACTATTAAGACTTCGCTGCGTATTTCACCTCTTCGTAAGGCTGTACCAAAATCCACCCCTCGCCAAAAAATTCTAATTGGAAAGATTCGCCACTTCCTCTTCCGATAAAAGAACCGAAAGTTAAATTGGTTTTAATGTTTGGTGTTAAGTTTTCAGACCAGGCTACTGTAGCATTAGGGTCGGTATATACCGGTTGATTACCTGTAACCGTTTTTAAGATATCTGTTATTTTAAAGATTCCCTTAAACTATAAATTATAAACTAGAAGTATAGTAGATTAATACCGATTTTTCTTCACAATTGTGGCTAACCAACGATAAACAAACTAATTGGATATGAGCACTTTAATTTCTTTCGACACCCGGGTTGCAACCTGCGAGGCAGTAACTACAAAGTGTTCGTGCGCTAAATGATCACCGGCTTTTCCATGAATGTAACAAGCTAAGATAGCGGCATCTGCTGCCGAATATTGCTGTGCTACAAAGCCTGCAATAATGCCCGTAAGAATATCGCCCATTCCCCCTTGCGCCATTGCCGCATTGCCCGTAGGATTGATGAGGACTTTACCTGTAGGCAGGCAGATAAAAGTATACTGGTTTTTAAGCACGATAACAATCTTCTGTTGTCTGGCCTGTTCTATAGCCTTTTGCACCCTGTCCCACCAGTTATCATGTTCCCCGAATAACCGATCGAACTCTTTCATGTGTGGGGTAAGAATGGTATTTGCGGCAAGTTTATCGATTAGATCGGGCCTTTCGCCCAGAATATTTAAAGCATCGGCATCAATAATCATTGCTTGGTTGGCCATAATCAAGCTTTCGAGCAGTTTTTCATTCTCAGCCTCAGTACCTAAACCCGGGCCAATAGCAATTGCCTGATATTTCTTGGGGTTCTCTATCCTCGTGTATTCGTCCCTTGGCAGCGCCATTACTTCTGGTAAAGTGGTGTTTAAGGCGGTTAATCCGCTCTGTGGGATACAGGCTGTGGTTAATCCCGCCCCTGTGTGTAAACAGGCCATCGTAGACAATAAAGCCGCACCCATGGTATTGGTATTTCCCGCGATAATCAGTGCGTGGCCGTAAGTACCTTTATGGCTGAACAATTTTCGGGGCTTCAGGATCTTTTCAATATCACTTTCTTCCACCAAATAAAAATCTGCCTCTTGTTTTTGGATAAAAGCCTCATCCAGATCAATATCAACCACCTCATATTTTTCAGTCGCCATGGCCGACTCGGGGAAGAAAAAGTTAATCTTCGGCCTTTGAAAACAAATTGTTTTATAGGCTTTTATACCGTTGTATTCTTTAGGCAGCTTGCCTTCCGCAAAAAAACCAGTGGGTACATCAACTGCATACACTTTTTTATTCAGCTTGTTAATGACCTGAACCAGTTGTTCATATTCTCCGCTTAAAGGTTTATTTAAACCAGAGCCTAAAATGGCGTCGATAATTAAATCGGCTTTCAGATTCTTTACGTCAGAAACCTGGTTGACAATCGTTTTTTTGCATCTCGTTTCTTCAATCCGTTGTAGGTTGATGGCAAAATCGTCGCTCTGTTTTTTACTGAAGTCGACAATGTAAACTTTTATATTCTCGTATCCGTTAGCAATAAGCAAATGTGCAATAGCCAGTCCGTCTCCTCCATTATTTCCCTTTCCGCAGAATATAGCCACGCTTTTATTGGTATCGAACTCATCTCTTAAAAAAGTTTGAACAAAAGCCCTCGCAGCTTTCTCCATCAGATCGATTGATGCTATTGGCTTATTGGCAATCGTAAACTGATCGGCACCACGCATTTGGGCAGAAGTAAGCAATTTTCGCATATAACTAAGATAAGATTATACAGCTATAATGCAAAAGATAGGATTTTGTTTGATTTTTTCTGCCCAAGCTGCTGGTCTTCCAAAATAATTTAAGATACTGTCTTTTAATTTTTATACCTTTTGTCAATCTTTAGCGTTGTCTATTGAATTAAATTAAATCTCAAAACAATGAATCAAAAACCATCGAATGCATTCGTGGCTGCCGCCTGGATTGCATTAGGTATCGGAATGATCGGCTTTATTGTAGGCCTGTGGCGTTCTGATATGCTTCTCAATGAAAAAGGATATTATTTTACCGTATTGATGTTTGGCCTTTTCGCCGTAATCTCTTTACAAAAAGCTGTTCGCGATAAATTGGAAGGAATTCCGGTTACTGAAATTTATTACGGTATCAGTTGGTTTTCTACGCTCTTAACCATCACTTTATTGGTAATTGGTTTATGGAATGCTACTTTGCTACCCAGCGAAAAAGGATTTTATGCCTTTGCCTTTTTACTCTCTCTATTTGGCGCCATTACGGTGCAGAAAAATACGAGAGACAGCCAGATCGTGAACAAAAATCGCGATTCGGAATAGCCAAAACAGCTTATTCTTAACGAATTTTATTGAAACCAATGCCCAGGCATTGGTTTTTTATTTTTAACCAAAAACGAAATATATTCTCTCCTTAACTAAAAAATAATTACTACTTTAAACATCAGATACCGAAGCTAATAGTTTATCATTTTCGAGCAAATAATATAAACCTATTTCAATCTTATACATCCTGCCAATGGAACAAAAAGATAGCTTAAAAAAAACACTTACCCCTTTTATGTTATGGGGACTTGGCGTTGGATATGTGATTTCGGGAATGTATTTCGGCTGGAACTTAGGCCTCGAAAAAGGTGGTACACTGGGTATGGCCATTGCAACAGTTGCCATTATGGTGATGTATGTTACCTTTAGTTTTAGCTATGCCGAACTGGCCTGTGCTATACCAAAGGCTGGTGGCGTTTTCGATTATGCCAATACCGCACTAGGCAAAAACATCGGTTTTATTGCTGGCATTGCCCAAATGGTTGAATTTATATTTGCACCACCCGCCATTGCATTTGCCATTGGCGCTTATTTTAATGCCTTCTTTCCACAGGTACCCATTCTCACCAGTGCAATTGCGGTGTACTTTATCTTTACTGCCCTAAATATATACGGTGTAAAAGCTGCGGCTTCGTTCGAAGTAATTATTACCATTTTGGCCGTTGGCGAGCTGTTATTGTTCTCAGGCATTACATTGCCTAAATTTCATGCAGAAAGCCTGGTCCATAACAATTTCCCGAATGGCTGGAGCGGTGTTTTTGCTGCCATCCCTTTTGCCATCTGGTTTTTTCTGGGTATTGAAGGCGTTGCAAATGTAGCAGAAGAAACCAAAAACCCACAACGCGATATCAGCAAGGGTTTTGGCTGGGGCATATTTACATTGGTTGTTTTATGTGTTCTGGTTTTTATCTCCACTATTGGCATTGGCGGCTGGGAAGCCATTGTGTATAAAAATGGAAAATCGGGCGAAACCTCTGATTCGCCTTTACCACTTGCCCTTTCGATGATTACAGGCGATAACCACCTGATGTATCATTTACTCATCACGGTTGGGTTATTTGGCCTGGTAGCCTCCTTTCATGGCTTGGTTTTGGCAGCCGGCCGTTCTACTTACGAGATGGGCCGTGTAAAAAGTATCCCAGCTATCCTCGGAAAAATTTCTCCTAAATTCCAAACACCTGCAAATGCATTAATTGGCAATATGGTGATTGGGATCATCGCACTTTTATCAGGTAAAACGGCCGAAATTATTATCATTTCTGTATTTGGTGCATTAACTTTATATATCATCTCGATGATTTCGGTAATGGTACTGCGGAAAAATCAACCAGAAATGGCACGGCCTTTCAAAACCCCGGTTTATCCTTTATTTCCCATTATTGCCTTAATTATTTCCTGCGTTTCTTTCATCGCAATGCTGATTTATAATCTTAAATTGGGTTTAATTTATTCGGGTATTGTTTTGGGCATATTTCTTCTATATAAAATATTTAAAAAGGCAGATTAATGAATACGAGCAAAGAAATTCTGGATTATGTTAAAAATCATCCCTCTAGAAAAGTAAAATTAGCTGTTGCCGATATCGACGGTATTTTAAGGGGGAAATATGTAGCTGCCGAAAAATTCGCATCCCTGGTTGAAGGCCGATTGGGTTTCTGTGATGTTACCTTTGGTTGGGATGCAGGTGATGTGGCATACGAAAATGGAAAATATACAGGTTGGCATACCGGCTATCCCGATGCACAGGTTAAAATCGACTTGAGTACCTTTCGGAAAATTCCCTGGGAAAATGACGTGCCGTTCTTTTTGGGCGATTTTATTGACGATCAGGATCAGGCAAATTTTGTATGCCCGCGACAATTATTAAAAAAAATAATTGCCCAGTGCGAAAGTGAAGGATTTTCACCTCTTTTTGCACAAGAATTTGAATGGTTCAATTTTTCGGAAACGCCAGAGACAATCCAGGAGAAAGGTTTCGTTAATTTAAAACCTTTAAGCCCAGGCATGTTTGGTTACTCCATTTTAAGGAGCACCTACCGAAACGAGTTTATGAGCGATCTGTTCGAACTGCTAAATAAATTCGATATCCCGATTGAAGGTTTGCATACCGAAACCGGGCCGGGGGTTTACGAAGCTGCCATTAAATATGCTCCTGCCTTGCAAGCTGCCGACCAGGCCATATTATTTAAAACAGCCGTAAAGGAAATCGCCTATAAACATGGCATCCTCGCCACATTTATGGCCAAAATAAGCGAAAACTTACCAGGATGCAGTGGTCATGTGCACCAAAGCCTCTGGGATGCAGACAAGAAGATCAATTTGTTCTATGATGAAAAAGATGCAGCTAAAATGAGCGAAATAATGAAAAGTTATATCGCTGGTCAATTGCATTGCCTTCCATACCTTTTACCAATGATTGCCCCTACCATAAACAGTTACAAACGTTTAGTTGAAGGCGCATGGGCACCAACTACGGTAACATGGGGAATCGATAACCGTACAACGGCATTACGTGCGCTACCAGGAAGCAAAAAGGCTTCGCGTTTAGAAACCCGCATAGTGGGTTCAGATACCAATCCTTATTTAGCACTTTCGGCCTGTTTGGCTGCCGGAATGTACGGTGTTAAAAATAAATTAAAACTCGAACAACCGGCCACCAAAGGAAACGGATATACCGATTTATCGAATGGAACACTCTCGCGTAATTTATTTGATGCTACACAGAAAATGAAAAATTCTGATCTGGTCGCAGCATTGTTGGGCGAAGATTTCGTTGATCATTTTACCATGACCCGCGAATGGGAATGTAAACAATATGCTAAAGTAATAACCGATTGGGAACTGAAAAGATATTTAGAAATTATTTAGTTTGTAGAATCGTTATTTTAAACATCAATAGCCGTCATTCTGAACTTGATTCAGAATCTTTTGCAGAATAGATGCTGAAATAAATTCAGCATGACGTAAACATAAAAAACAATTGTCATGATATTTGATAAAATCCATCAGTTTAATTTCCCTACAACCATTCGTTTTGGTGCTGGCGCAGTAAAAGAATTGCCCGCCTACTTAAGTAAGAACAATTTAAAGGCCCCATTAATTGTAACCGATCCCACCATCGCGCAACTTCCCTTTTTTAAAACCATTGTTGAAGATTTAAAGGCAAAGGGTATTGCTGTTGAGGTTTTTAGCGACATCCACAAAAACCCGGTAAAAAGTGATGTTTATAAAGGCACTGATGTTTGGGATGCTACCAATCGCGACAGTATAGTTGGTATTGGTGGTGGTGCAGCTTTAGATGTTGCCCGTGCAATTGTACTCCGCGTTAATCACCGCGAGGATTTATTCAAGTATGATGATTTAATCGGCGGCGATATCTACGTAACGAACGATGTTCCACATTTTATCACCATCCCAACCACATCTGGTACCGGAAGTGAGGTTGGCCGAAGCGCAATTATTGCCGACGATGAAACCCACCAGAAAAAAATCCTATTCTCGCCAAAATTAATGGCGCAGATTGTATTTGCAGACCCGGGGTTAACTATGGATTTACCCCCATTTATCACTGCCGCAACAGGTATGGATGCCCTAACTCACAACATGGAAGCTTATCTGGCTAAAAATTTCCACCCGATGTGTGATGGAATTGCACTGGAGGGAATTTCGTTGATCAAAGATGCTTTGGAACGGGCAACCAACAATCCTGATTTAGAAAGCCGCAGTAAAATGTTAATGGCTTCGATGATGGGCGCAATTGCTTTTCAAAAAGGTTTGGGTGTAGTGCATTCACTTGCGCATCCGCTTTCTTCATTGTTAGATACCCATCACGGATTGGCTAATGCAGTGAATATTCCTTATGGTATGCAGTTCAATGTTGCTGGTTTTGAAGATCGTTTTAAAAAAATTGCCCGTACGTTGGATCTCAAGGATGAAAATGGTGAAGCTGTTGTAAAATATCTGTTCGATTTAAATACAAAAGTGAATATTCCGCATAAATTGAGTGATATTGGCGTTAAAAATGAACATATAGAAACACTTGCCGATTTAGCCTTTGCAGATTTTGCACATCCAAACAATCCTAAACCGGTAAGCAGAGAAGATTTTAAACAATTGTACTTAAGTGCACTATAGGCTAGGATTAGGATGAAAAGATTATAGGATTTTAGGATTATAGCGCCTTATAAAATCAGTGTAATCCCAAAATCTGTGTAATCATGCCGAAGGAAAAATGAGTGTAATCACCCCGAAGGAAAAATAAGTGAATTAATTAATATGTCTGATAAAATAATAATTGGTGTTACCGACTGTAGTAAATTCGACATCTATCGGGATTGGGTTTTATCCTACAACAAAAATGTGGAGGTAATCCAGCTGGGGTACAAGCTCAACAACTTCGATGAGGTCAGAAAATGCAATGGGATCGTTTTAACAGGAGGAGAAGACGTTCACCCCCGTTTTTACAATCAGCCTGAATATTATCCTTACTGTTATGATGATGATATTGATGAAAAGCGTGACGAGTTTGAATTTAAGGTTTTAACCTATACCGAAGCCAATTCTATCCCTGTTTTAGGCATTTGTAGGGGCATGCAGGTGGGTAATGTGTTTTTTGGCGGAACTTTAATTCCTGATATCCCAACCTGGGGAAAATTCGATCATTCAAAAATGCACGATAAATCAGACCGTTATCACGAAATCATCATCAATCCTTCCTCATGGCTCAACCAGATCGTGAATACAGATAAAGGCTTGGTAAACAGTAACCATCACCAAAGCACCGATAAAACAGGGAAAAGTTTGGTGGTGAGCGCAATATCACCAGATGGTGTTACAGAAGCCATGGAGCGGATGGAACCTGAAGGGAAATCCTTTTTGTTATTTGTACAATGGCACCCTGAGCGGTTAAAAGACCAGCAAGGGCCCTTCAGCAAAAACATACATAGTGCATTTATAAATTCAATCGTTAACCACAATAAATAATCGCTCGGAGACAATGGTTAGCACGGAGTAACAATTATTTTCCGTGATTTCTGTGTTTCCGTGGCAATAATCAATAGGAAAGATGCAGATCATCAACCCAGCAACGGAAGAAATTATAACCAGTTTAGCGGAAGATAACTCTTCTACGCTTCAAACTAAACTAGATACTTTAAAAAAAGCTCAACCACAGTGGGCCAACAAAACCCTTAGCGAAAGGGTTTCGATTATTGCCCGGTTTAGTGATTTACTGGAAACTGGCATAGAAGAATTGGCATCGGTATTAACCAGCGAAGTAGGCAAGCCACTCCAACAATCGCGCAACGAAATTAATGGCGCAAGAGCCCGCATCAAATGGATGTTGACCAATGCCGAAAAATACCTGGCCGATGAAATAATGACCGATGAACCAGGACTCAAAGAAATCATTAAATACGAACCGCTCGGTGTAGTTTGTAATATCTCAGCCTGGAATTACCCTTATCTGGTTGGGGTAAATGTATTTATCCCAGCTTTATTGAGTGGCAATGCTGTAATGTACAAACCCTCAGAATATGCCACCTTAACCGGAATCGAGATTGAAAAAATGTTAAAAAAAGCAGGGGTCCCCGATGATGTTTTCCATATCGCTATTGGCGCAAAAGAAACGGGAGCAGCATTATTAGAAATGGGTTTTGATGGTTATTTCTTTACTGGCTCCTATAAAACAGGAAAATTTATCTACGAAAAAGTAGCGGCAAAAATGGTTCCCTGTCAATTGGAGTTAGGCGGAAAAGATCCGTTGTACATTGCCGAAGACGTAACCGATGTTGCTTCTGCTGCTATTGGTACGGCTGATGGCGCTTTTTACAATAACGGACAAAGTTGTTGTTCAGTTGAGCGCATTTATGTGCATGAGAAAAATTATGAAAATTACTTAAATGCCTTTGTTACCGAAGTTAAGCGCTGGAAAATGGGCCAACCGACAACCGATGGTGTATATATTGGTGCCTTAACACGGAAAGAGCAGATTTTGGTATTGGAAAACCAAATTAAGGATGCCTTAAGTAAAGGTGCAACATTATTAACTGGCGGAAAGGCCATTGCAGGAAAGGGCTATTATTTTGAACCAACAGTGCTCACAGATGTTACCAATGATATGCTGGTGATGCAGGAAGAAAGTTTCGGACCGATTATCGGAATTATGAAGGTGAAAGACGATGCAGAGGCCTTAAATATGATGAAAGATACAGACTATGGCTTAACTGCATCGGTTTATACAGCCGATCAGGCAAGGGCTGAAAAAATACTATCACAGCTTGACTCGGGTTCGGGTTATTGGAATTGCTGCGACAGAGTGAGTGCAGCACTGCCCTGGAGCGGAAGAAAATATTCGGGTATTGGCGCTACCCTATCACATCAGGGATTAAGGGCTTTTACTAAACCAAAAGGCTATTATTTAAGGGGATAATAAATGGAAAACGATAGTGACAAACAACTTATTGAAGGCGAAATTGCCGATTATTTGTTAACAGATGATGGAATACTCATTTCTTACAGTAAAAGCATTTTACGTACAGTAGAAAATATTGCGGCTAATGTGGCGCTGGTGAAGAAAATTACTGCGAATAAGAAAGTTCCACTGTTAATTTACTTAAAAAATTCTCCTGTTCCAGACAAAGAAACACGAAAATTTTCTACGGAGCAATTGCCTCAAATTTATACGGCTATGGCGATGGTTTCGAAACGCGGTTTAGCCCAATTAATTATGAAGATCCTCTTTAAGTTTCAAACCCCTCCTATCCCAATTAAATTATTTACGGATGATGAGAAAGCGAGAGAATGGTTAAGGCAATTTTTGTAAATTGATTAATAGTTTCGCTTCTTCAGCAACTATTCCTTCACTGTGTCATTCTGAACGTAGTGAAGAATCTTTTAAGTAAGAAGATTTTATCAGGGAAAGGATCGAATTGACTTTAATACTTCAGTTGTTGTACGCTAGAGAAAGAACATTCGCCATCAGAGCCTAGATTTCATCGCTCAAGGATTCTTCACTACGTTCAGAATGACAAAACTTTTTACTTTGTCCCATTGATCATTTTCCCATTGCTCAAATTCTCTCAATTAAAATCTTTTTTAATAAATTGCGGATTATACTTATCCGGTTAACCCGTTTTAATTATTTTAATGAAAAAATTATTCCTGATTATCTCCTGCTGTTTTTTAGCAGCCAATACCTTCGCTCAATCTATTGTTACAGAAACTGAAATCGGCGATTCCGAAAGCGCGGTTGTGCAAACACCAATTGCCATCATCCCCGAGCCTGTATCCCTAATGAAAAAGGCAGGTACTTTTACCTTGCCAGAAAATATAACTATCCAGACCGTTAAAAGTGGGGAATTAAAACAATCTATCGCTTACCTTTCTGAGCGGATTACTACCGCTACAGGGAAATTTGTAAGCACAGTGAGTAATTCGAGCCATCCTACCATCAAACTGATCCTTAATACGCAAGAAGATACGCAACTCGGTAAAGAAGGTTATAGACTAAATGTTAACCCCACTCAGGTTGTCATCACCGCAAATCAGCCTGCAGGAATTTTTTATGGTGTTCAGTCATTGCTTCAACTTTTCCCGGCCGAAATAGAAAGTAAAGAACAGGTAAGCGGCATTAAATGGAAAGCACCTTGCGTTGATGTAGTAGATTATCCAAAATTGGGCTGGAGAGGCTTAATGTTCGATGTTGCGCGTCACTTTTTTACTAAACAAGAAGTAAAACAGTTTATTGACGATATGGTACGCTATAAATTTAACCTCTTGCATTTACACCTTGTAGATGATGAAGGTTGGAGGATCGAAATTAAAGGCTTACCTAAATTAACCGAAATAGGTGCCTGGAGCGTTAAAAAAACCGGAACTTTCGGCGATTTCATCCCACCTACTGCTGACGAACCCCGTACTTACGGTGGCTTTTACACACAAGAAGATATTAAAGAACTTGTTCAGTATGCACAAGAACGTTTTGTAAACATATTACCAGAAATCGATGTTCCGGGACATAGTTTAGCCATTATCGCCTCTTATCCTGAATTATCCTGTACACCCGATGCGGTTAATTATAAAGTGCGCTCAGGCGAGAAAATAATGGATTGGAGCCGTGGTGCGCCTCCAACAGCTTTGCTTGATAATACGCTTTGCCCGGCAAACGAAAAAGTTTACGTGTTCTTAGATTCGGTACTTACCCAGATAGCGAAACTTTTTCCTTTCGAGTACATCCACATGGGTGGTGACGAAGCACCTCATAATTTCTGGGAAAAGAACGACCAGGTTAAAGCCTTAATGCTTCGCGAAGGTTTAAAAACCATTCCTCAGGTTCAGGCATATTTTGAAAAACGTGTAGAACAGATCGTAATTTCGAAAGGCAAAAAATTTATGGGCTGGGACGAAATCCTCGAGGGTGGTGTATCGCCAACAGCAGCTGTAATGAGCTGGAGAGGAATGAAATATGGTATTGAGGCGGCGAACGAAAAACACAATGTGGTAATGAGTCCGACTGATTTTGCATATTTGGATTACATGCAGGCTGATGCCATTACAGAGCCAAAAGTATATGCTTCGCTAAGGTTAAATAAAGCCTATCAGTTTAATCCTGTTCCGGCGGGCGTAAATGCGCAGTATGTGATTGGGGCCCAGGCCAACCTTTGGACGGAGCAGGTATTTACTTTCCGCCAGGTAGAATACATGGTTTGGCCACGTGCGTTTGCCATTGCCGAATCGATCTGGAGTCCGATTGAAAAGAAAAACTGGGCAAATTTCGTTGATCGTACACAACAGCATTTCAAACGATTAGATTTGGCAGAGATTAAGTATTCCCCTGCTATTTACGATCCTATTTTCACGGTGAAACGCAGTGCAGATAAACAATTAATGATCGAATTAACGCCAGAAATAGACGGTCTGGATATCTATTATAGCTTCGACAACTCTACTCCCGATCGCTTTTATCCGAAATACACAGCCGCATTACAGGCACCAAAAGATGCCAGTATGTTACGTGTAATTACCTATCGTGGTAAACAACCCATCGGAAGACTGATCAGTATGCCTATTGCCGATTTACAAAAAAGAGCGAGATAATAAAGATCAGCATGGGAAAAGAAATAGAGCGCAAATTTTTGATCGATCAGCAGCAGTGGGATAACCTGAGCAAACCAAAGGGAATGCTTTTCAGGCAAGGCTATCTGCTTACAGATAAAGATAAAACCATACGTGTTAGGGCAACAGAAACCAAAGGCTTTTTAACCATAAAAGGTCAAACAATAGGGGCCACAAGGATGGAATACGAATATGAGATCCCGGTTACCGAGGCCACCGAATTATTGGATAATTTCTCTTTATCTGAACTTTCTAAAACCCGCTACGAAATCCCGTTTAGCGGTAAGCTTTGGGAAGTAGACGTATTTTTAGGCGCTAATAAAGGCCTGATTGTGGCTGAAATTGAACTTGACAGTGAAGACGAAATATTTGACTTGCCAGACTGGGTAAGCAGAGAAGTTACTGAAGAAGAACAATATTATAATTCCAATTTAACAGTTAGTCCTTTTAAAGATTGGATTTAATTTCCAGAATGATCTATCGTTTCAATTCTTCTAATAGTTTGCAGATCCATAGTTATTAAAGTCGAAAAAAAGACCATGTAACTTTAAAAATCAGGCCTTTATTAAATCAGCTGATGCTCGTGCGCAAAATTCAGCAAACCAACAATTGATTTAACGCCAGTTTTACGCCATATATTTTTACGATGGGTTTCTACTGTATGTTCCGAAATAAATAACATCTTGCCAATATCCGCAGAAGTGTATTCTTTGGCAATCAACCTAATAATTTCTACTTCGCGCGGCGACAAGCTGTTTACCTCTTCTGTATGATTTTCGCGCTGGTAACCATTAATAAATTTAGCCGTAATGGAATTTTGCACATAGGTTTCGCCAAGCATAACTTTATTAATTGCTTTATGCAGTTCGTGAAACTTTACACTTTTTAAAAGATAGCCATTTGCTCCAGACTTGATCATTTTCGAAATATTGATAAAATCATCCTGTATAGAAAGTACAATAACTTTAATTTTGGGGAATTCTCTTTTAATCAATTTAGTTAAATCAGCTCCGACCTTCTCGCTAACACTAACATCGGCAAACACAATATCTGGCGTTTTAGTCCTGATCAATTGTACGGCAAGTGCAGCAGAATTGGCCTCGCCATCAACAACAATACTTTCTGAATCACTTAGAATGGATTCGACATTATCTGTTAATGCATCATAATCGTGGATCAGAAAGACCTTGATCTTCTCCATAAAGTTTAGTTTTAACGTTAACCATTTTCACCAGAAATTCAGGCAAAACAGTTTGAAGAGATTTTTAAACAAAGGTTTAATCTCTATTCAAAACCTACCCAATATTCTATCAAAAGCTTTAAATTTTATGTTTTTAACTAAGGTAGGTATCAATTTGTTTTTAGCTTCTTTAAATAAATTAATGCCCCGTTTTTGTATAGCGGTTAAGTGAAGCCATTCGGAAATACTGTGGTTGTTTTTATTGTGCGTAGGGTAACCATACGAAGCCATTACATGATTATAATATCCATCCTTTATAAACAGAGTGAAAAATATGCTAAACAGCATCAATTTCGGGCCCAGAAACATAATAGTACTGCTTGAGCGCATAGTGATAATAAGGATGATTAATTGTTTTGTTAATCTAATTTAAACAAAAATATCATTTTGCAACTACAATTATCAATTTCTTAATACAAAAAAAGCGCAAAACCAGTATTGAAATTTACCGATCCTTGCGCTTTTATATTGTGATAAGTATTTTATTTGCTTAGCGGTATTGCCACATTTGGTTTAATAATACCTTTCAGTTCTACATCAAATACCAATGGCGTAAATGGATTAATTGGTCCGCCACCGTTTTCACCAAAACCCAATCTCGATGGCAAAATCATTTTGATCTTACCGCCTACACCAATAAGTTGGATACCCTGAATAACGCCTTGCGGCAATTGCCCTAATGGTAGGCTACGCGGCACATATTGTACACTTTCGGAGAAGATTCCCGCTTCTTTTGCGATTTTAGCATTCGAAGTATCAAAAACATTTAATGTTCCATTCGATTTTTTATTGGTAAACTGGCCTGTGTAGTCCATTAATACCGTATCAGTTAAAGCTGCTCTTTCAGAATTACCTGGGGCAGAAATTACATATTGCAATCCAGATGGCGCAGTAGTTACCTTTAAATCATTCTCGGCCACGTATTTTGCAATTTTAGCAGGCTCTACCACTTTATTTTTTTCATTTAGCGCTTTGTACTCCGATTCAAAGAAAAGTCGTTTCTTCGCTTCGAAAATAGAATCGGGATCTTTCCCTTTATGCAATACTTTCTCAATTTTAATCGTAAAAGAAGCTATGTTTGATTTTAGTCCTTTTGGCTTTGGCTGGCCTGAATATTTTTCCATAGAATCCAGGTTCAATTTAAAAACAGCACTGTCTCCTTCACCAAGCAGTTTCAATCCTGAAGCTAAATCGCCTTTAAACATCGATTTGCTAATGGCAAAGAAAGCCGGACGCTCATTATCGTATGTATTTACCATTACCGAATCGGGATTGGTATTGGTTTCTACCGTTTGAACACCATTTAACTTTACATAATCGCCATCCTGAATTTTCGGCTTACCGTCACTTTTATAGATCTTGTAAGTCATATCTCCTTCACCCTTTTCGAATTTGTTACAGGCAGACAGGCCTAGTGCCGCCGCCAAGAGAATAATAATTCCGTTCCTCATTTAAATTTATTTATTAAAAAACAGTAGCTAGATCTTTTTCAAAATGCCTACTATTTTATTAGATCACTACAAAGATAGGTTATAATAAGTTTTTATAAATCTTTGAAACGTTTTATTTCTTGGCTCAGTATTAAAAAATAATAAACAAAAAAATCCTGCTTAAATAATAAGCAGGATTTTAAAATATTTTTAAGAAATTATTTTTTAACTACTGGGGCAGGCATTTGAACTGGAGCTACTGCAGCTGGTTTTCCTTTAATAATATCTTTGATTTCTAAATCGAAAGCAATTGGGCTGAAAGGCATGATACCGACCTGAGGTGCACCTTGCTCGCCATAACCTAAGTTAGAAGGGATAATTACTTTAATTTTACCACCTTTACCAATTAACTGTAAAGCTTCAGTAAATCCTGGGATTGTACCGCCAACTGGCATTTTTTGAGGACCGTAAGGTTTACCTGGTTTAAATTCGTTTTCTGCTTTAGCCAATTTCTCATCACTTGTATCGAAGATTTTGTATTTACCATTTTTACCTTTTTTAGTTACTCTACCCGTATAATCAATTAATACGGTATCGCCTAAAGCTGGTTTTTCTGCACTACCCGGTTTTTCTATAATGTAGTGTAATCCACTCGCAGTAGTTTTGGTTTCTAATTTAGTATCTTCTAAATAGCTTTTTAATTTAGCAGGTTCAGCAGCTTTCTTTTTCTCTGAAGTAGCTTTGTAATCAGCCTGGAAAAACTCCTGTGCTCTTTTGTTAAAAGTAGAATCAGCTTCACCAGTTTTTTTCTTGAATACTTTTTCGATTTTCACTGTAAAAGTGATGTACTTATCATTTTTGAACTGCTCCGGCTTAGGTTGTTTACTATGAACTGCCATAGTATCTAAGTTTACTTTAAAAGTAGCGCTATCGCCTTCTCCAAACAATGTCAAAACATCGTTCATATCACCAGCATACATTTTTTTCTGTGCAGGAAATACTGCAGGAGTTTCGCTATCAAAAGTGCTTGATAAAACTGAATCTTTATCGTTTTTCTGGATAAAATTCATTTTAACGATATCGCCTTCTTTGATTTTCTCGTTACCTGCCGAGTGGTGAATGGTATACAATAACCCACCGGCTCCCTTTTTCTCTTTGTTACATGCCGCTAAACCCAAAGTGGCTGCTGCTAGAATAATAATTCCCTTTTTCATTTATTTAATTTGACTTTTTTAAGTTTATTGTTTTATTTTTTGTGTTTAAGCAATCAATTGTTCTTTATATTCTGCTAATATCGTTTTAAATTCGTTTACTACATCAACTAAAGGTTTTTCTGCTGCACCACCTGCCGCATTTCTATGGCCACCGCCATTAAAATACTTTTTACAGATTTCGTTGGCCGGAAAATCGCCTGTAGACCTAACAGATAATTTAACTTTATCCGGACGTTCAATAATTAATGCGGCTAAACGGATGCCGTTAATCGATAACGCGTAGTTTACCACACCCTCTGTATCGCCGGTTGTGCTATGGTATTGTGCCAATTCTTCTTTTGTAACCGAAATTATGGCCGTATTATATTCTCTTATAACCTCTAACTTGTTTGATAAGCAATAACCCAAAAAGCGTAAGCGATTTTCGCTGGCGTTATCGTACACCATTTGGTGGATTTTCCAGTGCTCTGCACCAAGATCTATCAAATCAGCTGCAATACGGTATACCTCGGCTGTAGCTGAAGGAAAACGGAAAGATCCAGAATCGGTCATGATACCGGTGTACAAACAGGCTGCAACATCTTTGTTGATGCCAGCTTTATCCTCCAATTGGTTAACAATAAAATCGTAAACCAACTGGGCAGCAGCACAGGCGTTAATATCCCAATGACGGTAATCATCAAAATCTTCAGGTTCGAGGTGATGATCGATCATGATTTTTTTTGCTCCTGCTGCTCTAACCAATTCGCCTAATTCATTAATCCGGCTTAGGGCATTAAAATCAAGGCAAAAGATGAGCGAAGCTTCATCCACTAGCTTGGCGGCCTTCTCTTGCTCCTCTGTAAAAATAATTACATCGCCATTATTTGGCATCCAATGCAGAAAGGTAGGATAATCTGTTGGTGTGATTACCTTAACATGATGGCCTTTTTGAATTAAATATCCATATAACCCCAGAGATGAACCTATCGCATCGCCATCGGGTTTGTGATGCGTAGTGATCACAATTCGTTGTGGCGTAGCCAATAATGTTTTTAATTCAGTTAGTGTAAGCATATATTTTTTGCGCTGCAAAGCTAAGTAAATTTAGATTAGGATTAAAGGATTTTAGGATTAGTAGGATCATAGTTTTAAAAGAGATGGAGATTAACAGGATTATACAGCATAAAAAAAGCTCAGTTAGCCATTTGAAGCCTAATTATCCATTACTAACCTTGATTCGCGACCGAAAAACAATGTTTATTGATTATTCATCAATTAAAACGTATTTTTGCAAAAAATTGATATCAAAAGCACAATGAGCACTAACAGAACTTTTACCATGATCAAGCCTGATGCAGTAGCAAACGGCCATATCGGATCGATCATTAACGACATTACAAATGCTGGTTTTAAAATCATCGCATTAAAATATACTAAACTTACAGACGAAACTGCTGGTCAGTTCTATGCTGTTCACGCTGAGCGTCCTTTTTACAAAGATTTAGTAAGCTTTATGTCTTCAGGACCTATTGTTGCTGCTATTTTAGAAAAAGACAACGCCATTGAAGATTTCAGAAAATTGATCGGTGCTACTAACCCAGCTGAGGCTGCAGAAGGAACTATCCGTCAGAAATATGCAAAATCAATCGATGCTAACGCTGTTCACGGTTCAGATTCTGATGAGAATGCAGAAATTGAAGGTAACTTCTTCTTCAAAGCAGATGAACGTTTCTAGTTTTCAACACAAAAAACTTACAATAAAACCCCGGACATTCGGGGTTTTATTGTTTTATCTATTTTGTATCTTTCGGCCTTAAAATATAATCCACCATTTTAAACCTGTTGGAATTAATTACAAATAAAATATTCAATGAAGAGAATTTTCCTAGCGGTATGTTTATCAGGTATCGCTGTTGCATCTTATGCACAAACCAAAACCGCAGCAAAAAAAACAGCTGCAAAGAAATCTATTCCAGTCAGTAAAACTTCAACGCTTACCGTATTAAAATCTCCTTTAGATTCTACCAGTTATGCTTTTGGTACCTCGATCGGTGCAGGTTTAAAAACAACCGGCCTGCCTACCTTAAATTACGAAGTATTGCTAAAAGGTTTGAAGGATGCATTTACTGGCGGTAAAGTTGTGCTCAATCAACAACAGGCACAACAATGTATTAACGAGGCATTAGCCAAGGCATCATCAGTAAAAAACAAAGCTGAAGAAGCAGCAAATAAAATTAAATATGCACCAATTATGAAAGAAGGACAAGATTTCTTAGAACAGAACAAAAAACGTGCAGGTGTACAAACAACTGCAAGCGGCTTACAATACGAAGTTTTAACTGCTGGTACCGGCGTTAAACCACAGGCTACCGATTCGGTATTGGTTCATTACAAAGGAACATTATTGAACGGAAAACAATTTGACAGCTCTTATGATAGAGGCGAACCGATTTCTTTCCCACTAAACCAGGTAATTAAAGGCTGGACAGAAGGAGTACAATTGATGCCTGCCGGTTCGAAATACAAGTTTTTCATTCCATATGATTTAGCTTACGGAGCGCGTGGTGCAGGACAGGATATCCCTCCTTACAGCACTTTAATCTTCGAGGTTGAATTATTGAAAGTGAACGGAAAATAAGAATTTATATTTGTGCAGTCAGATGTTACCATCTGACTGTTAATGAAATTAAATGACGATTTTTTAAAGAAAAATACGCAGCCAGATGTTACCATCTGGCTGTTTTTTTGAACTGGGATTGAAACAGTTCTTTCAAAAAGTATGTTGAATACCGTGTCAGATGGTAACATCTGACACCACGGCTAAAAGATAAATGTGCAGCCAGATGTTACCATCTGGCTGTTTTTTGAACTGGGATTGAAACAGTTCTTTCAAAAAGTATGTTGAATACCGTGTCAGATGGTAACATCTGACACCACGGCTAAAAGATAAATGTGCAGCCAGATGTTACCATCTGGCTGTTTTTTGAATTGGGATTGAAACAGTTCCTTCAAAAAGCATGTTAAATACCGTGTCAGATGGTAACATCTGACACCACGACCAGGACGATTCCAGGCAAATGAGTCATTTACCAAAACTTTCTCCCGTATTCAATGTTAGCTATTACAAATAATATGAATATGAAAAAAGCATTTCCTTTAGCACTGATCGCATTTTTATGCACTACCTTGAGCAGTTGTGAACTAGTAGAAGGTATATTTAAAGCCGGCGTTTGGGTGGGCGTAATTGTAGTTGTAGTAGTGGTTACACTACTGATCTGGATTTTGTCCAAGATATTTGGTGGAAGAGGCTAGTTATTCTACCTATCAGGCTGTCTAAAGGACTCCTACGGAGAGCCTCCCGATGAATCCTATCGTGTGGACACATTTCTGAATAATTTGTTTCTTTGTTGGATGCAAACACGAGGTTTTACGAGTTTATCCGATTCAAGGTTAATTAGCAGGGGTAATAAGAATCTGGATATACTTTTCAGGAACAGTGTCCAGAGTATACGCCAGTTAAGCAAAG
>NZ_JAUG01000071.1 GCF_000708285.2 Pedobacter borealis DSM 19626 | reverse complement strand
TCTAAAAGATAAATATGATAAGAGCCTTCAGAAAGTTCAAACTTATCAAGTTCAAAGTATTCGGTTAAGCCTTCAGGAAGTATGAAAGATAGTAGTGTGGTGTCCAAAACAAAGTATTTTCACAAAAATAATCAAACTTTAATACTCCCCAACTTTTTTGCTTGATCCTGTATTTTCTAACCGTTTCCCTGCACATACGCAGTTGGACTGCAATTCGGACATAAACATACCTTCTGTCGGCTTTGCACGTATATATTTATCTGATCAGCATTATTATCTACCGAAATAACCTTAAATACATCAGCAGAAGAGAAAATTAGATTCGTAAGATTCATAAACTTCTAACGAACATTCACCTTCAATTCTCATAATTACCACCAAAAGTCGGGAAGAAACACTTCTGGATATTCTGGTAATGTTGACCCCAGTAATGCATCATACTGACCTCCCTTCGGGGATTTGGCCTGTCATAGCTGACGGCATGACAATTTTACCTTTTTTTTCTAAGACTTTCTCCTTTTAATTCAATTCTGTAAGAAGTGTGCACCATACGGTCCAAAAATGCATCTGCGAGGGTTGAATCCCCAAAGATATCCCACCATTTATCCACCGGCAATTGGCTGGCAATTATTGTTGCCTTTTTTGCATGCCGATCCTCAATTATCTCTAGCATGTCCATACGCTGTTGTTGTTCAAGATGTGTCAGTCCGAAATCATCCAAAATGAGCAAATCTGCTTTTGATATCTTTTCAAAAAACTTGTATACACTTCCATCAATCCTGCTCATCTTTGTTTTTAACAATAATTTCTGAACATTGAAGTAAGCCACTCTGTATCCCTGGGTACAGGCCTGGTGTCCGAGTGCTGACACCAGAAAGGATTTTCCTGTTCCCGTAGAACCGCACACTAATATTGCTTCTCCTTTGGGTATATACTCACCTGTGGCAAAGATACCGACAGCGGCCTTGTCCAATCCTCTTTTTGCATCCATGTTTAGTTCCTCTATTGATGCCCTGTAACGGAAGTTTGCATTTTGCTGAAGCCGTTCAAACCGCTTTCCATCCCGATCGTCAGCTTCTGCCTGGAGAAGCACTTCCATCCCTTCGCTGAGGGTAAGTTCATGGAGTCTTCTTGTTTCGCTAAGCGCTTGCCAGCTCCGGATCATACCATGTAGGCGTAAGTCCCTTAATTGAGTTTCAATGTTCATTTTTTAGAATTTGATAGTTGATTGTGAATAATATTCTTTGCCCCGAATGTTCGGGTGCTCTGGAAGCGACTGTTCCTGTTTTGGCTTATCCTGATGATCGACCATATTGTTCTTGAGGATGCGTTCGACAAAGCGGTACGAAAGGTTGCGTACATCCATTGCCAGTTCGCAAGCAGCTGCAAATCCGCTGGGACTTGCAGTTTTCTGCAATCTTAACAAGCCATCACATGTCCGGTAAAGTTGTTCAGGATGTGTATTCTGTTCAAATACCATCTGGAACAAAAGATACATTTCCGGAGATCTCTCCTTTGCCCGGGCAATATAATAATCGGGACTCCTCTCCAGGTAGTGCCTGTGATGTGAGCTTAAGTGATCTTTCTGTGTGGAGTAACCTGCCGGGTTCACATTCCGCACATGAACGGCAATCTGCTTGCCCCTTGCATAGATCTTAACCATGCTCCTGGTATAAATCACTTGGACCTTAAGCCCTACGTATGCAAAGGGAACGCTATAATAGTGTTTGTCATTCCCAAGGTAGATATGATTATTGTGCGCCACTTTGGGTTCTGAATAATACTTGACCTCAAAACCATCGGCCGGCAGCGGTTTGAGCAGGCTTTTTTCCGCTGCAAGAAATCGCTCTTCCCTGCAATAGGGCTTTTGCTGCATCCTGGTCTGGTTATGCGCCTTTACTTTTTCCCTGATGGCCAGGTTAAGGGACTCGATATCAAAGAACTGACGGTTTCTGAGTCTGGCATACACACGATTGTATACCAACTTAACCTGATTCTCTACCAGTGCCTTATCTTTTGGCTTCCTTGATCTTGTGGGGATGACTGTGATTCCATAATGGTTTGCAAAGTCCTCCAGTGCCCGGTTAATCTCTGGCTCAAATCTATTGGCCTTGATCACCGCGGATTTGAGATTGTCTGGTACCAAGACTGCCGGAGCACCTCCAAGTTCCCTAAGACAGCATTCCAGTGCATGGAGGAAATCATCCACTCTCTGGCTTTTAACGGCCATTACAAAACAATAATCAGAGAATGGAAGCGAGGCAACAAATATCTGGCAGGCCACCACTTCACCGGTCTCTCTGTTTATGTAATGCATTTGCTTGCCTGCAAAGTCAACAAAGAGCTTATCTGCAGCCAGATGCTCTAAGCGCATGCCCGGACGCCTGGCAACTAATTGCTGGCGAAGGTGGAAGCAGAACTGGGGGTAGCTGTAGGCGGGCTTGCAGCCAGCCTCATATTCTTCATAAAGAAGAAGCCGCGTCATGCCTACGGATTCAAGCTCCTTGGCATAATAGGTCAGGTTATTCCGAAGATATTCAAACCGCGGATCCTTATAGGCTGGACTACCGACATGGAATTTTCCCATTAACAATGGGTCTTCCATTTCCAGAAGTTGTGCTACCGGGATTTCACCAGCCGCTAGTTTGGCAATATATGCTTTTACGGTGTTCTTGCTTATCCCTAGATTACGCGCAATACTTTTGATGGAATCGCCCTGTTTGTGAAGACGTAATAATTGTTTGATCTGACTCATAGCTTTCGATTTTCCGGCCATCAACACGCTGCTTTAGGTAAATATTATTTACCTAAGTAAGCCAAATCAAATTAAAGAAGGGGGGCAACATGCTCCATTACAACCTGCTTTAACACAGATCAAGAGGGGTCAATATGCTCCATTACAAAATCTTTAATAACCCGAGGTGGGGTCAGTATCCGCCGGAATGTCAGTAAAAGCTTTAAATGATTTTACTGTAACCCGAAATTGGAAACCATAACTGGGGGGGCAGCATGCTCCAGAATATCCAAAAGCTACTGAAATACAAAGCAGGTCGACGAAACCTTGATAAGGGTAACGGATAGTTAGGCCTAATCAAATAGCCTCTTTAGCTTTTTTATCCAGACACCCCATCAATTAATAGTTATTTATTCATTGCTATATATTCTGAAGGGCTCATTCTAAAATGCTTTTGAAAATTTCGTCCGAAGCTTGTTTGTGAATTATAACCTACCATTTCGGCAATTTCATACATTTTATAATTTTCATTCAAAAGTAATTCTGCGGCTTTTTTTAAGCGCACAATATTGATCAATTCATTCGGGCTCAAATTCGAAATATCTTTAATTTTTCTATATAAAGTCGATCGGCTCATGTTCATTATTTCTGCCAGCGATTCAACGCTTAAATCTGAATCAGTAATGTTTTTTAGAATTTCTTGGTCTAATTTATTTAGGAACTTTTCATCGATTTTACTGTTTGCAATACTTTTGATGTGTGACAGCGGTGAACTAGCATAGTAGTTCATAATTTGTTTTCTGTTTTCGATTAAATTTTCTGTCTGGACTTTCAAATAATCCATCGAAAAAGGTTTCGCAATGTAGGCATCGGCTCTCGCTCCAAGACCGTTAATTTGTGACTTCAGAGAACTTTTGGCTGTAAGTAAGATCACTGGGATATGGCTTGTTTCCAGATTTGTTTTAATTTTTTTACACAAGGTAATTCCATCCATAATTGGCATTGAAACATCACTTATTATAAGCTGAATATTTTCGTTGTGAATTATTTTCAATGCATTTTCCCCATTATCAGCTTTTAAAACGGTGTAAAGCTGAGATAATTCTGTCGAAATAAAATTCAATAAATCTTCATTGTCCTCTACAACTAAAATTTGTGTTTTCTCATGTTTGCTTTCAATTTCGGCAATAGTTAATTCCCGCTTATTTTCTTCTTTTTCGGATTCGCTGTAAAGCATAAATTCTTCTTTCTGATGAAGTGGAACTACAAGTTCAAAAACATTGAGGGTTGAATTTGAAATTAATTGCAGATTTCCGTTATGTAATTGTGTTAACGAATGCGCAAGCGAAAGCCCAATCCCGGTTCCCGAAATTGCACTCATAGTATTGACCCTGAAAAACGGTTCAAAAATTTTATCTTTTAAATGATATGGAATCAAATTTCCATCATTTTTCACGATTAAAATCAGTTTGGATTCATCTCTAAAAAGCATAATTGAAACTTTGTCTTTTGAATATTTAATAGCATTACTAATCAAATTACTCAGGATTTTTTCGAAAGCTTCTTTGTCAACAAAGGCATAAATGTCCTTTTGGCTCAGTTCCAATTCAAATTCAATGCCTCTTTCTTCAATTAATTGGCTGAATCTCAAATGTAATTTTCTAACAATTGAAGAAATATTTGTTTGTACAAAAGTGAGTTTTAGTCCGCCGATTTCTGATTTTCTAAAATCTAATAATTCGTTGACTAATTTTAACAATCGCAACGTATTTTTCTTCATTATGGAAAGATTTTGAGGAACTTCTGGTAATTTGTGCTCCATTGTCAAAAGTTTTTCCAAAGGGCCTTTTATCAGCGTTAGTGGCGTTCTAATTTCGTGTGCAACATTCGTGAAAAAATCAATTTTTGCCTGATAGATTTCTTTCTCTTTTTCGTCGTTTAAATGTCTTATTTTTCTGTTATTTTTAATTTCAGTTAGGTTTTGCGAATAACGAATAATGTAATAAAGGGAACCGCAAATTAGGAGAAAATAGAAAAAATATGCGTAAGAACTTGCCCAAAATGGAGGTAAAACTTTAATTTTTAATGCAACTTCTTTGCTCCAAATACCAAAACTATTTAATGATTTTACTTTAAAAACATAATTGCCGGGCCTGAGTTCTGTAAAGAAAACTTTATTGTTGTGCCCAAGATAAACCCAGTCATTATTTACGTTTTCAAGCTTGTACCAATATTCCGTAAGCTCTGCAGCCGTATAATTTAACGATGCAAATTCAAGATTAAACGATGATTGATTGTTGTTTAATTTTAATTCATCAATATGTGAAATAGATTGTTTTATAGGAGAATCATTTTTAGTGGCATCAATATCTTTATTGTTGATTTGAAGATTGGTAATATAAATTGAAGGTGAGTATTTATTTTTTGTAAAATTATTTGGATTGAAACTAATCATTCCATTGAGATTTCCAAAATACATGTCACCGTTTGTATCTTTAAAAGCAGATGCATAATTAAACTGATCACTCAACAAACCATTTGGTTTTGTATAAATCTTAATACTTTTATGATCTGAACCAAATTTCACCAGACCTTTAGAAGTTGTTATCCATAAATTTTTAGCATCATCTTCTAAAATTGCATACACTACGTTGCTGGGAAATCCGTTTTCAGTCGTAAATCTTTTAAAAGTTCTTGTTTTTTTATCGAATAAATTCAATCCATTTTCGGTGGCAAACCATAAATTTGTAGAACTGTCTTCAAAAATATAATTGATGGAATTATCGCTGATTCCATCTGCGTTTTTATAATGATAAACAAAGACCTCTTTCTTTTTGGTTTTCGGATTGTAGTAAAACAAGCCATCACGAGAACTCCCAGCCCAGAAATTTCCATCGATATCTTCTAGATAAGTGGTATAAAATATTGTTTCAGGAAATGTTTTTAAGGACTCAAAATTGTCTTTTTGTTCATTATACAAATAAAGTCCTAAATTGGTAATCACAATCAGTTCCTTTTTTTTGGTTTCATAAAATGAGAAAATAAAATTACTGTGTAATCCCGAAGATGGATCATTAGCACTATAATGTTTTATAACCTTGCCTGAATTTCTATCTAAAATATCAAAGCCATACTCAAATGTTCCGACCCAAATTTTGTCTTTTCTAGACATTAAAGCGTGAATGTTGTAGTAGGAGACACTACTTTTGCTTCCGTTTGGTAAATATGTCGTAAACTGCTGCGTTTTCAGATTCAACCGGTTTAAACCAGCATCTTCAGTACCAATCCAAAGGTCACCATTGTCATCTTTAATAATTTTCCTTACGGCACCTCCGCTAATAGAGTTTTGCCCTTTTTGAGGGAAATATTTTTTGAATTGTGTGTGTTCTTTTTGAAGATAATTGATTCCACCAAAATAAGTTCCAATCCAAATTCCGTTTTCTTTATCAACCGTTATTGAATAAGCCGCATTATCTGAAATGGCATACGGATCATTATAGTTTTTTTTGAGATTGACGCTTGTTTTCGTCTTCAGGTTGTAAACATAAACTCCAGATTCGCTAGCAATCCAAAGTTCGTTATTATTCCTTTTATTAAATTTTCGTACATAAACCGGATTTTTAGTCGAAAATTCTAATCTAGAAGTTGTTTTGGTCGGGATATTGTACACTAAAACGCCATCAGTGTGTGTACCAATTAGAATATTATTTTTATCCAAAGCATAAATAACGGAAATACTAAAGCTGCCTGAAGTTGCCGGAGGTGTAAGTGGAAGATTTTCGAACGAAAGACTTTCTTCAGAATAATGATATATTTTATTTGAAGAAGAAGCCCAAATTTCTCCGTTTGCATCCTGTGCAATTGAAGTGGCAATAAAATATTTGCCTGGATTAAAAATTTCGGTTTCTTTTTTTTGGGTTGAATATTTGTACAGAATGTTTCCTGAAAGAAACCAGATATTCCCTTTTTTATCGTGATTTATGTCATTAACCCTATTGTTTATGGCTTCATTTAAAATCGTAAACCGATCTATTTTTCTATTGTATTGATACAAACCTTTATCTGTACCAACCCAAATTACTCCTTTGTATTCATGTAAAGATCTTATAAAATTGCTTCCTAGGCTATGAATTGGGTCTCCATTGCTTCGATAAGTTTTAAAACGATAACCATCAAAGCGATTCAAACCATCTTTAGTTCCAAACCACATAAATCCATCTTCATCCTGCAATGATGTTAAAACGGTGTTGTGGGAAAGGCCTTCTTCAGCTTGAAAATGGTTAAAATAATAGTCCTGGGCTTCAATAAAATTTGAAGAAAAAATTAAAGAAGATAAAAAAAGAAAGAATTTACGCATTGTTATATTTTTTGTAATGAAATCAATGTTGGGCAAATTGTGTCAAATTTCAACAGGATGTTGCAAGGCGCTATTTGCTTGATCTTTTTTATGCAATTTGAATCATTTTATATTAAAAATGACACGAATAAAGCATTTTATTTTGATTTAAAATCATCTATTTTGACTTTTCAAATAAATGAATCTGGTATTTCTGATGTTAAAAAAGGAAGTATTGATAGAATTAAATTTCAGCAAAAAACATTACTAATCTTATAATATTATCCTAAAAATATTAAAATGAAAAATCTGCTAACTGCAGTTATAAAGTTGGTGCTTTTTCAATTTAGTTAAAAATATGAAGAGGAAACAGAAATAGTTTAAAAAGATTCAGAAACAAACATTGGTTTTTAGTAAAAGAAAGGCAGACAGTGAAAATTTGATGGAAAGAGAGTCAATTTATATTGACGGGAATTGTTTCGAGCTGTGCTTTAAGTGAAGATATTATTTGAATAAGAACCAAATTACAATTTATCAGAAATTAAATTATGAAAAATACGTTATTATTACTTTTTGCCCTATTTTCTTTAAGCGGTTTTGGACAAACCAAGGGGCAAAGAGTTCAAATCGAACCAATCAATTTTTCTAAAGTAAAGATTACCGATTCTTTTTGGGAACCTCGTTTGAAAAACCATGCAGCAAGTATATTAAGTACTTGCATTTCCCAAATTGAAAGTCAGACAGGACGTATTGCTAATTTTGTAAACGCAGGGAAAAGGTCAGGAAAACATTCTGGGATTTTTTATGATGATTCGGATGTATACAAAGCATTGGAAGGTATTGCCTACACTTTGATAAATAATCCCGATCCAAAATTGGAAAAAACGGCTGACGATTGGATTGATAAGATAGCAAGTGCCCAATTAAAGGATGGCTATATTAATACCTATTATACTTTAACAGGATTAGATAAGCGATGGACCAATATGGACAAGCACGAGGACTATTGTGCGGGACATCTTATAGAAGCGGGTGTGGCATATTATCAGGCAACTGGAAAAACAAAATTGTTGGGTGTTTCTGAAAAGATGATAAAGCACATGATGTCCATTTTTGGAGAAGGAAAACGCCACTGGGTTCCTGGACACGAAGAGATTGAATTGGCTTTAGTGAAATTATATAACGTTACCAATAACAAGAGGTACTTAGATTTTTCGAAATGGCTGCTGGAAGAAAGAGGACATGAATACGGAACGACAGGAGGTAACGGAAAATGGGATGTCAAATATTACCAAGATGTTAAACCTGTAGAAGACTTGACTGATGTTTCTGGGCATTCAGTTAGAGCTATGTATCTTTTTTCGGGTATGGCCGACGTGCAAAAAATGGATGAAAAAGCAAAATATTCGAAAGCTTTAAATTCGCTATGGGATGATGTGGTATCACGTAATATGTATGTTACTGGAGGTGTTGGTTCTTCACGGGAAAATGAAGGATTTACAGAAGATTATGATTTGCCTAATCAAACTGCATATTGTGAAACTTGCGCTTCTGTGGGTATGTGTTATTGGAATTCACGAATGAACCAATCATCTGGCGATTCTAAATATATAGATGTTTTAGAACGATCGATGTATAACGCTGTTTTGTCTGGAGTTTCTCTTAGCGGGACTGAATTTTTCTACGTGAACCCATTAGAATCCAAAGGAGATCATCACAGAAAAGCCTGGTATGGGACGGCTTGTTGTCCAAGTCAAATTTCACGTTTTATGCCTTCCATTGGTAATTATATTTATGGACAATCGGACAATGCGATCTGGGTAAACCTGTATATAGGCAGTACGGTGAATATTTCCATTGGAAAAAACAATTTGGAGTTACAAGAAGAGACCAATTATCCTTGGAATGGAGATGTAAAACTCATAGTTAAATCTTTAACCTTTCCTTTAGAAAAAGAAATTAGATTTCGAATTCCAGCTTGGTGCAAAAAATATTCCCTTTCATTAAATGGAAAAAAAATTAATAACCCAATAGTGGAAAATGGATATGCAGTATTGAAAAAAGAATGGAGAAAAGGGGATGAAATTAAAATTTCTATGGATATGCCAGTTGAAGTGGTTAAAGCAGACGATCGTGTAAAGGCTGACATTGGAAAAAGAGCTATACAAAGAGGGCCTTTGGTGTATTGTATGGAAGAAGTAGACAACAAATCTAATTTTGACCTCGAAACTATTTCTAAAAACACAAAGTTTGAAACCACTTTCAATCCTAGTTTACTGGGTGGGATTATGGAAATAAAAACAGTAGCTGATCCAAAAAATGTCATAAAATTTATTCCTTATTATTCTTGGGATAACAGAGCGGAAAGTAAAATGAAAGTATGGATTGATTACAAAGAATAATTAACTTTTTTAAAAAAAAATCAAGGAAAAAAATGAAAAAAGCATTGACCATATTATTGTTGTTTCCAGCGCTGTTATTTGCACAAAAGGAAGCAACCAATGATAATTACACTAATAATCGAGCTCCGTTGATTGCAAAGCCTTATATCGAGTTGCCACTTGGAGCCATTAAGCCTTTAGGCTGGCTAGACGAACAGATGAAACGAATGGCTAATGGTATGACGGGAAATCTAGATGCTCAATATTCAAAAGTGGTTGGTTCTCGTAACGGCTGGTTGGGTGGCGATGGCGATGTCTGGGAACGTGGGCCTTACTGGGTTGATGGTCTTTTGCCATTAGCTTATATTATGAAGGACCAAAAATTAATCAACAAGGTGCAACCTTGGATTGAATGGACTCTTGCTTCACAAAAAGAAAGTGGCTACTTCGGACCTGACACGGACCGTGGCCCAGAACCAGGATTGCAACGAGATAACGCAAAAGATTGGTGGCCAAAAATGGTGGTTCTTAAAATAATGCAACAATATTATTCGGCAACTAACGATAAACGGGTAATCCCATTTTTGACGAACTATTTTAAATACCAACTGAAAGAATTACCAAAAGATCCTTTGGGGAAATGGACCTTTTGGGGAGAACAAAGGGGAGGTGATAATTTGATGGTAGTGTATTGGCTTTATTCTATAACAGGTGATAAATTCTTATTGGAGTTAGGGGAATTGGTTCATAAACAGACGTTTGATTGGACTGATGCATTTTTGAATCGAGATGATCTATCCCGTCAGAATAGTACACACGGTGTTAATTTGGCTCAAGGTTTTAAAGCACCAACGATTTATTCTCAAGCCAATAAAGATCCGAAATACGCACTTGCTCCTAAAAAAGCAATAAATGATATGCGAAATACTATTGCTTTTCCAACAGGATTATGGGCTGCCGATGAAATGTTACGTTTTGGAAATCCAACACAGGGCTCTGAATTGTGTACGGCAGTAGAGATGATGTTTTCACTTGAAAATATGCTTGCAATTACTGGTAATGTGCAATGGGCGGATCAATTAGAACGTATCACGTACAATGTTTTACCTTCTCAAATTAGTGCTGATTTTAATGAAAGACAATATTATCAGCAAATCAATCAAACTTCGATGACAAAGGAATCTAGAAATTTTGTGACTTCTCACAGTAACACGGATAACCTGATGGGATTGCTTACTGGATACCCTTGTTGTACCTCCAATATGCACCAAGGCTGGCCTAAATTCACTCAAAATCTTTGGTATGCCACGGCAGACAATGGCATTGCGGCATTGCTTTATGCACCTTCTGAAGTAATAGCAAAAGTAGCAAACGGAACGGATGTTAAAATCACTGAATTTACGGATTATCCATTTAAAGAAAACATGAAATTTCACTTTCAATTTGTAGATAAAAAAGTAAAACAGAGCAGTTTTCCATTTCACCTTAGAGTTCCTGCTTGGTGCGAAAATCCTGAGCTTTTCCTGAATGGTAAAAAACTTGAAACTTTGGTTCAAGCCGATAGGATTTTAAAAATAAATAGAGTTTGGAATAACGGGGATGAATTGACCGTGAATTTCCCGATGAAAGTATCCGTGAGTTATTGGTATGACGGAGCTGCAGTTATAGAAAGAGGACCGCTGTTGTATAGTTTGAAAATGAATGAAAAATGGGAGCAAAAAAACGACCCGGTTAAGTTTGGTAATTATCACGAAATAACTTCGGATTCACCTTGGAATTATTGTTTGATGGGAAAATACTTGAAAGCCGAAAAGCTTCAAGAATCAGTTACTGTAACTCAAAAGAAAGAGATAGCTCCGTATCCTTGGACTTTACAAGACGCACCTGTTACGCTGAGTATTAAAGCAAGACGATTGCCATGGGGAGAATATAAAGGATCACCTGGACCGATTCAATATTTTTCACAAATGGGCGACAAGTTGTCCGATGAAGAGGAAACTATTAAATTAATTCCTTTTGGTTGTACAAAATTGAGAATTACAGAATTTCCTGTCCGTTGATTTTGATTAATTAATAAAAACTATTGCAGGGCCTTTAAAAAAAAAGATTATCTAAAAATTTTATAAAAACCTTAAACTATAATAATAACTAAAAAAACCATTAAAAATTATGAAGAAAAAGACAATAAAGGGAGAAATACCCTTAGAATCAAAATTATATATATATGATTGAAGATGAAATGTTTTACAGTTATGATTGGTATGGCCAAGGTGCCTTAAATGCCGAAATTATTATTTAAATAAATAAAAAAAATAACTATGTTAAAAAAAATTAAATTTATTTTATTTGCACTTTGTGCTGTGCACATGAATATTTACGCACAACAGACAAGTGTAAAAGGGAAAGTAGTTGACGAAAATAAAAATCCGATTCCTAGTGTTAACGTTGTTGTCAAAGGTACTCCCCATTACACGATTTCTGATAATGATGGAAATTTTACAATTTCCGTTGAAGATAAGCAAACGCTGGTTTTTTCATCTATTGGTTTTGACAACAAGGAAGTTGTATTTGATGGGAAAGCTTTAGGTAGGATAGTGATGACTAGCAAGTCTAATTCTTTAGATGAGGTTATAGTTACTGGGGTTGCCAAAGGGACTGCAGTTAAAAAACTAGGTTTTTCAATAGAGAAACTAACAGAAAAACAACTTAAGCAAGTACCTGCAAATGACGCTGCCCTTGCAATGCAAGGAAAAATGGCGGGAGTGAGAATGGTGGCTAGAAGTGGTGAACCAGGTGCAGGCTTCGACATTCAATTGCGAGGAGCAAAATCTATTACAGGCGGGTCAAGTCCATTAGTTATTATCGACGGTGTTTTAGGTGCCGATTTGAATAATATTAGTTCAGATGACATTGCTTCAATTGAGGTTTTAAAAGGTGCTGCTGCATCTTCTTTGTATGGTTCTCGTGCTGCAAATGGTGTTGTAAATATCACGACAAAACGAGGATCATCAATGAGTGCAGGTAAGGTTGAGGTTGATGTTAGATCAGAGTATGGACAAAATTCTTTAGGATTTGTACCACAACAATCAAGTGCAACTAACCGCATCGTTCAAAACGGTGTAGTGACTTCGGATGTATCTCCAGATCAAATTTACAAGAATCTTTATCCAACAACATACGATCATGTAAAACAATTTTTTAACCCAGGAGGATATCAAACGAATTACGTTGGATTGAAAGGAAATTCAAATGACAACAAAATTTCTGTATATACCTCATTTCAAAACTCACATCAAGAGGGAATTGTAAAAATGATTAAAGGATTAGATCGCAATAACTTTAAGTTAAACTTGGATTATAAAATAACCCCTAAGTTGGCCTTTAAAACATCAAATTTATACTCTTCTTTTAACGATGAAAGCGTTGGAGGTGATGTATTTGGATCATTGTTACGTTCAGATCCAAATGCTGATTTAACCCTTCCAAATGCTGATGGAACTCCTTATAAAGTAAATGTTAATACATTAACTGATGCTGCACCAAATCCATTGTATACAATAAACAATACTAAAAATACAAATACGGGTAAAACATTAAATTCCTTTTCTAGTCTTAACTACGATTTTACGCCTGATTTATACATTAAGGCATCTTATGGGGTAATACAGAATACAGGCTCATCATTCTATATGCAACCTAAAGGAATGTTAGACTATTATCTAAATGAAGGGATTGGTAGCATTAACCGGTCAATGTATGAAAGTAAAGATAAAAATATAGCATTTGAAGGATCATATATTAAAAAGATAGGTAATTTTAATACTGTTAGCAAAGCCCAGTTTTTATATGAATCTTCAACTTATAATAACTTATCTGGATCAGCATCCCAATTAGCGCTGGGAGGCTTTGATTTGACAACTCTTAATGCAGGTGCAATACCTTCTGTAAACTCTGCTATCATATCAACGAATGCCTATAATTATTCATTAATTTCTGCCGTAGATTACAAATCTAAATATATAGTTGATGCTTTAATACGTCGTGATGCTTCTTCATTGTTTGGTCCAGACGTTAGATGGCAAAATTTCTACCGTGTTTCAGGAGCATGGCGTATCTCTGAAGATTATAAAATAAAAGGTATTGATGAATGGAAATTACGTTCTTCATTAGGAACGGCTGGTTTAAGACCTCCTTTCGGCGCAATCAATGAGACCTTCGCACTTAATCAAGGTGTTACCGGAAATCAAGAAACTTTAGGTAATTCAAAATTAAAACCGTCTTTCTCAAAAGAATGGGAAATAGGAACTGATATTAGTTTCTTGAAAAGATTCACCTTGAACCTTAACTATTCATATACAAATAACACGGATTTGATACTTAAAGTTCCTGTTAGTCCACTTTCAGGTGCTGCTTATCAATGGCAAAATGCAGCTGCTATGAAATCAAATGCATATGAAGCTACATTGAGCGCTAATATTCTTCAAAAAACTAATTGGAGTCTTGATTTTAAAACAACATTCGACAAGTATACCCAAAAAGTAACTCAATTAAATGCGACACCTTATTTTATTGATGGAACACGTTTTATAATCCAGAAAGAGGTCGCTTTCGGAACACTTTTACTAGATAAGTTTGCACATAATTTGAATGAGGTTGCAAACCAGGTTCCTGCTGGCACATCAGTTAATGAGGTGTTTGTGGTTAATAATCAAGGTTTTGTGGTTAAACGGGACGCAATAGGAACTATAAATGAAACGCCTATAAAAGTGACCGATAATAATGGTGTTGCATTACCGGCTGCTGCAATAAATACAACTCCAGATTTTACAATGAACTTCAATACCACTCTTACATACAAAAAATTCACGTTTTATATGTTATGGAGTTGGCAACAAGGAGGAGCGGTTTATAATCACTCGGTTCGTTATATGACGGAACCAAAATTATTTGATCAATCAAGTTTGGCTCCAAATGAGCAAAAATCGGCAACATATTATGGCAATGGTGGTCAATATTCAGGATTGTTAGGTTGGGACAATGATGCGTTGGTATTTGATGGAACATTTGTAAAACTTCGTGAGGTGTCTTTATCATATGATTTGAAAGTAAATAGTTTAAAGTTTGTAAAAAATATTCGTTTTAACCTAGTGGGTCGTAACCTGTTAGTATTCACTAAATATCCAGGATTTGACCCAGAAACAGGATCAAGCCAAGGAGGTGTGGATGCGAGCACTTTTAGATTTGATAGTAACAATCGTTACCCTTCTCCAAGATTGGTAAGTGGATCAGTTTCTATAACATTTTAAATTAGATAATTATGAAAAAAATTCTTACAGTACTATTGGCTATAATTGCCATATTCAATTTCACTTCTTGTCGTGATTTTGAAAGTCTTGATATAAAAAATGAAAATTTACCAGATATTTCGGCTATGTATGCTCCCAAAGAATCTTACTCTTTGCTTAGCAATGGTTATAATACATGGTATAATGGATCAATAGCTGCAAGTCCTACGATAGGTTTTGCTTGTGCAGAATTGTTTCAGGCAGGTACAAGTTCATGGGGATCAGGCACTATGTGGTTTCGCCCACGTGGAGACTTGTTTAATGGTATAACACCAGACCCGGTTATTATCATCAATTATGGCGCTTGGTATAATTATTATACAGCAGTGGGTAGCACTATGGTTTTGGCAAATAAACTAAAAGATCCTTCTTATAAGATAATTTTAAATGGGATAGATTATACACAACGCGTTAAAGCTCATAATCTAATTATACAAGCATTATTATATGGTAATATTGCATTGCTTTATGACAAGGCATACTTGTTTACAGATAAAGATGATGCATTGACATTTGATTATAAAGCAAATACAAAATCGTATAAAGAGGTTATGGCTTTTGCAATGGGGCAACTTGATAATGCAATTAAAATAATTCAAGGAGACCCTTTAGATGGTGATTATAGCGAAATAATACCAGGTCAGACTTTTAATAAAGCAACACTTCTTCAGTTTGCCAATTCTATGGCTGCTCGTTTTTTGGTAAACAATGCACGTACTCCAGCTGAAAATGCACAAACTGATTGGGCAAAAGTAGCGCAGTATGCACATAATGGATTACAACAAAATTTTTCTGTTCAATACAAACAGGGATGGAGAGGAAAAGTAATGACTCGTGATGAAGGATCTAACTATTTTTGGCTACATAATGCACAATATATTAGAGGAAGTCAATGGCTTTTACACCTAATGGCTCCAAATGATCCAAACTCAGTTTACCCTTTTCCTAATGGTGTAAAGCGTTTGCCTCCTATCACTAATTGTCCAGACGCTAGATTAAATAAATATTTTACAGATTCTGATGATTTAGGACAATGGTTTGGTTTTGGTCGTGCGACTCGTGTTGGTTTCGGAACATGGATTATGTCTGAATATAGATATACGCGATATTTTGATGTAGTATTCAATGAAACAGGATCTGTAGATCATTTCTTAAAAGCAGAGAATGATTTGTATTTGGCGGAAGCTAAATTACGACTTGGACAAACTGGAGCCTCAGGATACGTTAATAATTCAAGAGTAGGAATAGGTAATTTGCCTGCAGCAACAGACGCTGACCCTGATTTATTAGATAAAATATTTTACGAGCGTTACGTAGAATGCGATCTGGTATGGCCACAATTAGGTTTCTTCGACAAACGTCGTAATGGAACATTATTGCCTGGAACTGTATTCCAATTCCCAATACCTGCACCAGAGCTTATTGCACATGGACAACCAGTATACACATTTGGAGCTAATAAGCCAATGTAATTATTTTAATAAAAACACTTTTAAATAAATTCGATATGAAAAAAATAATCTATAGCATAATTTTGTTTTCGTTGACATTGGTGCTTTTATCTTCATGTTCTCGAGATATGGAATTTGATACTCTATCTGTTACTCCTCCTTCGCTGAACGTTATTGTCTATATTAATGGAAATCAAGCACAACGAAGTGCGAATGCAACGGTAGCGATTTCTAAAATAAATCCAGCCGATGGTTCTGTAATTGCGCCTTCTTATTTCACCAAGCAAACTGATGCTTCAGGTTCTTTAAAACTTACCAATGCTGAACTTTTACAGATTTTTCCTGTACCAGCTACGGGTCAACCACGTGGAGGAAAATTATATTTCTCTGCTAAATCTGCAAATAACTTGCAAAGTGGAACCCTTACCAGTGCCTATATCAACATGACTGATGGCGAAACTTGGCAATGGGTTAATATTCAATAAACATATAATACATTCTGCCTGATTTTTTTTGGGAGACTAGTACACTATTATATGTAGTAATTACTTGGCCCAACAGTTTTTAACTGTTGGGCTAAATAAAAGCAATACCATGTGATGATTAAAAAATAAACTTTAATATATATATGAAATATATCTATACAATTGGATTTGTTACACTTCTTTTTGCATCTAATTTAAAAGCCCAAAATCAACAAACATTGCCCAAAGCAAATAAAATAGTGGTTAAAGTTGCAGTGGTTATCCAAGATCCTATTATAAATGGAAAAAGAATGCACGAAGTGCTTAGAACGCCTGGTAATGAAAAACGTGTTTGGAGTGATCCTTTTCAATTAACTAGGGATTACGAAGCGACTTTAGAAAAAACGAGTGGCGGAACTATCGATTATCAAATAGTTGAGTTAATTGATACAAAAGAATATTTTACATTTTTAAAAAAATCAGGTGAAAGACTTACTGAAGCGAGAGTAATTGAACTGATGCAAGAACCTAATTGGAAAACACTGAAAGAACAAGAAACGGGTTTTGATTATAAAGCTTTCGTTGAACATTTTGGTTTTGACAAGAAACGCAATTCAGGAAAAATAAATGAAGTATGGGTATGGAGTTTCCCTTACGGTGGTATGGCTGAATCAAACATGATGGGAGAAGGAGCCTTTTTTATAAATTCGGAGCCAACTCCTAATACAAACTGTAAAGAATTATTGTCTGTAATGGGTTTAAACTATGAAAGAGATTTAGCATGTGCATTAGAAAGTTATGGTCATCGTTTTGAATCAACAATGATGAAAGTATATGGTTGGTGGGACTATGATAAAAAATCAAATATAAGCGAATTAACACCTTGGGAACGTTATGCAGGTTATGTGAAAAACTATAACAAGTTCAATTCAGGAAAAGCACATATTGGAAACATTCATTTTCCGCCTAATGGGCAACATGACTATGATTGGGCTAATAAATCTAAGGTGGATACCTATGCTGACAATTGGGCTTTTTTCCCAAATATTTCCGATGAAAATCCGCGTACTATTGATTGTAGTGAATGGGGATGCAGTCATATCGGTTATATGGAATGGTGGTTTACTCACATCCCTCATTTCAAAGGCGTAAGTCCAAAAGATGGTAAATTAAACAACTGGTGGTATTATGTTGTGGATTATAACGGAGCTATAAGATTAGCTAACAAACTAGACAAAGGCGCACACCAAAAATAAAAACTAACTTTTTTAGATCTTGGCCATCATCTTTAAAATCATCCGATAAAAATTAATGTTTTTATGAAATACATTAGTCGAATTTTTGCTGTAACCACATTATTGTCTTTGTTTTTTGCTACAGCATCGGCTACTGTTCTATCGCTGACAAAGGGTATGCACATCACAAAGTCTATAACGATTAAAAAGGGAGTTTATACTTTGGAGGCTAGTTCTTCCTTGTCTACTTCGGTTATTGTGGTGGAAGGTAATAATATTACTGTTGATTTTAACGGAGCAGAATTGCGCGGTAATAATAATAAAGAACTTCCCGATGAATTTAAAGGTGTAGCCATTTTCATAAAAGGAAACCATGTTACGCTAAAAAATGCTATTATTAAAGGGTATAAAGTGGCAGTTATGGCTAGGAATTCGGATGTCTTAGTGCTTGATCATAATGATTTTAGTTACAACTTTCGCCAGCATTTGAAAAGCACCCGTGAACGTGAAGATTATAGCGATTGGCAAAGTTATCATCACAATGAAAATAATGAATGGCTCCGTTTTGGTGCAGGAATTTATTTAAAAAATTGCAATAACGCAACCATTTTTAACAATACAATCACAAACGGTCAGTGCGGACTGATGATGACTTCATGTAACAGTGCAACTATTTACAATAATAATTTTTCTTTTAATTCAGGAATTGGGATTGGGTTTTACCGCAGTAGTGACAACAAGGTAATGCACAATAAAGTAGATTGGAATGTGCGGGGAATGAGTGAAGGCTTTTATTATCGCGGTCAGGATTCAGCAGGAATTTTAGTGTTTGAACAGTGCAACAACAATGTTTTTGCTTATAATTCAGTTACGCATTCCGGTGATGGATTTTTTATGTGGCCTGGTAAGACAACTTTAGATACAGGCGCAGGAGGATGCAATGACAATTTATTGTATGGCAATGATTTTTCTTATGCACCAACCAATGGAGTTGAAGTCACTTTCAGCCGAAACAATATTATTAATAATACTATAAAAGGTTGTTGGCATGGGATATGGGGCGGATACAGTTATGATACGAAAATAATAGGCAACAATTTTGCCGACAACTTGGAAGGAATTGCTATAGAACATGGTCAAAATAATAGTATTTCACAAAACAGATTTCAAAGAGAAGGACTAGCCATTAATTTATGGGCAAGTGCAAAAATTGACACTAATTTTGCTTACAACAAACACAGGGATGTTCATAGTATGAATTATCAAATCACTAAAAATAGTTTTGAGCATTCCAAAAATGTATTTTCTGTCAGAAATACACAACACTTAAATGTTACAGATAATTTTTTTTCAGAAAATGAAAAGTTGATGAATGTTGGAGTTGGTGTTGAAAAAATGACTTTTACCAACAATGATGCATCAGCAGCCCCAACTAGTGATATTGCAATTATCTCATCGTTTGCACCTAAACCAATGATAGGCGGTATTGATGCTAGGTTGTCTAAAGATTTTCCACAAGGAAGAAAATGGATGATGATGACAGAGTGGGGACCTTATAATTTTAATTATCCAATCCTTTGGTGGACAAAGACAGATAATGATGGCAAAATGTATTTTGATGTAATGGGCCCCAAAGGGAAATGGAAATTGAAAAATACAAAAGGAGTAAAAATTATTTCAAAAAATAAAGGCTCAATTCCAGCACAAATTATAGTTCAAAAAACGGATGTTGGAGAACCTATTACAGATATTATGATTGATTTGGAATATACAGGTGAAAAATTTATATCCGAATTAGGAGAGATGAATGCGGAAGACAAACCAGTTGTTTTTTCGTATAAAAAATTTGAACTGCAAACTCCTTGGGAATTACAATGGTATAAAATAGATTCTACTAATGATCCTATTAAACAACCGGAAGTATACCGAAAAATATTACAACAGAAACCAATAAAGACAGGAGTATTCAAAGAGTTACAACCGGGATTATGGCGCAATGACAAAGCATATAATGAACTGCCTACTGATAATCTTGTAGATGTTGCCACTACCAAAATAAATTTATCATATAAGGGTGATTATACCATAGGTATTTCGGTTGCCTATGCTGTAAAGATTTATGTAGACGACAAAATAGTAATTAATGTAGATGATTTATCCAAATTAGTGAATGACGCAGATTACTATCACGAAGCAAAAATTACGCTGACAAAGGGTATACATATAATAAGAGTAGAGCGCGTTCAGTACGGGAATTACGATTTATTGCAATTTCATTTTGCCCCTTCGTCGTAATAAAAATTTCCATATTCCATTTTTTAATATATATCACATAATTAAACTTAATAATAAGGGGTTGAAGCTCCTCATCTTATAAAATATATTAAATGAAAAAATCATATCTTCTGTTCATAGGGATTATTTTATTTGTTGTGATGTCATTTAAAACATTATCTGAAAATAAAATTATCAGCATTGATAGCTTACTTGGTGAAATGATTGACAGAGATAATCTGGCGCATTTTCCGGAGCAGAATTATACTTGTGCTCAATTTAGCAGCTATGACAGGGCTACAGTTTCTCCGAACCAGGAAGGTTGGTTTGCGAACTGGGATCGATCCATGTTTATTCGTACGGAGTCACGAGGAAACAAGAAGGAGTATGTAATGATGGATACAGATGGTCCGGGATCGATTGTTAGGTTTTGGATGACATTTGCAGGAAAAGATTGTGGCAAAGGTATTCTACGGATCTATATTGATAATGATAGTATTCCTGTTATTGAGGGAGGAGCGATGGATATTTTAAGTGGGGACAAGTTGGCTAATAGTCCGTTAGCTACTTCGGTTTCTCATTTATCCAAATATGAAACGAGAGGACATAATTTATATTTTCCAATACCTTATGCTAAACATTGTAAAGTAACCTATCAATCAGATAATATAAAAGATGCTGGTGCAAAAACCGGTGGTGAAGCCGTTTATTATAATATAAATTACCGTACGTATGAGAATGGCACAGATATAACAAGCTATTCACCATCCGAAAAGAATAAAACGCAAGCAGTAACAACTGCCACTGAAAATACATTGTCTCAATTTAAAAAGACAATTGCTGTTCCAACAGAAAAATATAAGTTCATTGGTAAAATTAAACCCAATGATAAATTGAGTATTTCTTTTTATGGCTCAAAAGCAATTCGTAAAATCTGTATTAAATTAAATGCAAAAAATCTAGAACAAGCATTGCGTAGTACAGTTCTTAATGTTACTTATGATGGCGTTGATAATAAACAGGCATCTCCTTCTGTTTGGTGTCCGGTAGGAGATTTTTTTGGAACAGGTTATCAAATAAGAGAAATAAATACTTGGTATACCGAGGTTAATAAAGATGGCGTTTTGTCTGCGTGGTGGGTAATGCCGTTTGAAAAAAATTGCACTGTGAATGTAATAAACTTGGGAGACCAAAATGTTGAAGTGAGCAAGGGAGAAATTGAAGTTGGTTCTTGGAAATGGGATGAAAACAGTATGTATTTTGGGGCATACTGGAAAGATTTCTATCATCTAAAAACAGGTGAAATGAAAAACAATTCAGGTACAGCTGGAGCTCCATTCGATATGAATCACGTTACTCTTTCTGGAAAGGGGGTATTTGTTGGTGATGCTGTTACACTATTTAATACTGTTTATGCATGGTGGGGTGAAGGAGACGAAAAAATATATGTAGATGGAGAAAATTTTCCATCACATATTGGTACGGGTACTGAAGATTATTATGGTTATGCTTGGTGTCGTCCTGAAAAAATTGTGAATCATCCGTTTATTGCACAACCGGATGGAAGCGGAAATTTTGTGCCTGGATATACGGTTAATTCACGTTACCGCTCGCTTGATGCTATCCCTTTTGAGAGAAGTTTTAAATTCGATATGGAAATGTGGCATTGGACACGTGCAACAATTGATTATGCCTCTGTTTGCTTTTATTACCTAGAAAACCACTGTAAAGATCCAAATAGTAAACCGGATGTTGAAGGTGCAAAAAGACCTGTTGCCATAAAGCGTACCGACATTATTTCGCCTGAAATTGAGTACAATAAAGAAATTAAACCACTTAGTATTCAGGCTGAAAGTATGATTTTTAAGAAAGCCACTGGTGGTGAATTTGCATATGATAATAATGTAAAAACCAGTTGGGCAGATAACATGATAGTGGATTGGTACAATGCCAAAATAGGTAACAAATTAGAACTTGTATTTATTTCAAAAGCAAAATATACGCTACCAGTAAGCGCTGTCTTTACTGTTGCAAACAACTCTGGAAAATTCAAATTTACACTCAATAATAAAAGTGTTGTTGCTGATTTAATATCAGATAAAGCGGGATTAAAGACTATCAACCTTGGCTTAATAAAGCTAAATAAAGGAGAAAACAAGATTGTCGTTGAGGTTATTAATGCTCCGCCAAGTAGAACAAACGCAGTAGAATTTGGTTTTGACCAACTTTTATTTGGATCTACAATAAAATAATAATCTATAAACAATGAAGAAAATCATTCTACATTCGATAAGCTTTTTGTTTGTGTTTTGTTGTGTAAAAACACAAGGACAATCATTAAAATCAATAGAATTAGGACAAAATAAAAATAAGGGACTTGAAATTAAAAGTCTGAATCGTTTTCAAACACCAGGATATGAAATTCCTTTAGTTTCATTTTTAGTAAACGACAAGCCTTTCAGTACCACTATGGGAAAAGCTGAAAACGGTTCGGTGGTGTTCAGTAATAAATTACGAATCAATTATACTTTTGAAAAGGCCGATAAATGGGGTATTAAAGCTAAAATCACCTTTGTAAATGAAGGGAAGGATACACTTCGTATAGGTAATATCGTTCCGTTTGGTGAGTCGGAGAAACATGTCTATATTACTGCATTTGGTAACGATGGATTGTCACGAACCCATTTGTTTCGGCCTAATTATAAGCCAGTTAATGTCATTGTTCCGGATAATGCTTGGGAGTTGGGTTTTGCTACAATCAATTGTGATAACGGAAATAGTTTTTGTGCATTATCGCGCCGTGATAAAAGTAGTGTAAGTAATGGTGAGGTAAGACGTTTTGAAACCAAATTGAACCCTGAGGGTGATGTAACTTTCAATCTTTGGTTTGCGGATTATATTGGTACTTGGCAAGATGGTTTACGGTTGATGTTTCAAGATCGTATGCTATATGATGTAGAACCAGGAACATTTGACAATTCGATGTACGAACGTGAGGATTTAAAATGGGTTCGCAATGTGTATGCCGGACATTTTTTAGCAGCATGGCATAGTTATTTCTACGATGCGGACAAAACGGCTTATCAGTACGAAGATTTCAACAAGCAGATAAAACAACTTTACGGTGGTGATGATTATACTATTCTATGGCATGGATGGCCTATGGTGGGTATGGATCAACGCAATCAGTTTGATGTTTTCAAAAGTTTGCCAAAAGGTATTGATGGTGTAAGAGATCAGTCCCGAATGGCTCTCAACAAATACAACAACAAATTATTTACAGCTTTTATGCCTTGGGATTTACCCGCAGGGACAAACCAGATGTATAACAGTACTCGAATTGAACCTTTATTTGATGGTTTGGCCAAAGTGGTTAAACAAGCAGAATTATGGGGGACAATGTTTGACACTCGAAGTGAGTCTAAAGTAGAGATGCAACAGGCTGTAGATGCACAGCGCAAAGGGTTTGTCATTTTTCCGGAAGGAATGTCAGTGCCTAGAGATATGCAAAATTGTATTATAGGTCGTGTACATGCGGCATTATCTTACCCTCCAATGCTGAATTTAAATAAACTGATTAAACCTGATTTTACCATTTTGCGTCAGGCTGTTCTTGATACTACAACAGTTAAAAGAGATATGTCTATTTCTTTCTTCAGTGGGTATGGAGCTGAAATGCATTTGTATATTTCTCCAAAAACGGATTGGGTACATGACTTATACAGTTATTATGGTCGCATGACACAGTTGTTGCGCAACAATCACAATTGTTTTCAAGATAAAAACTACAGTCCGCTTATTCCAACAACAGTTGATGATATTTGGGTAAATAAATGGGATAATAACAATAAGACAGTATACACGATTTATTCTGTTGATCCAAAAGGGCATAATGGTCCATTATTTGAAGTGCTTCCAGAAACTGGATATCATTTTGTTGACTTGTGGAATAATCAGGAATTAGTACCCGTTTCGAATGGTGGAAAATGGCTTATTTCGGCATCTATTGATTCATTTGATGCAGCTTATAAAGGAACAAATGCTGAAGGGGAAGTGGGTTGTATTGCAAAATTGCCTAAGTTCCTTGAATCTAAAAAAACGAATGATAATTTAAGCGTTAATTCTTCAAAAGGAAGCAGTATCAAGGTATGGAAGGGTTCTCCGGCTTATAATAAAACGCCTTTAACACTACCCGTAGGAAAGTATAATTTAAACATACAAAAAGATTTGGCTTCTTATCAAGGAGACATTGTTGTTCAGCTTTTTGACCATGATATTTTGCTTGACGAACTAATTGTAAAAGGATCCAAAAAAGAACCAGTTCTAGTTTATAGACCATTTAGCGAACCCGCTGATAAGACAGATTATCAATCGCAAAATATGAACGTAAAACTAGAGAGACAAAATGACTTACTGTTTGTAAATGCGAGCGAAGGCGAAATTAAAATTACAGCTGTTGATCAAATGGCTTTAGCTCCATTATTATTAAAATCGGGTAATAATCGAATAAAATTATTTGATGTTTTTGGACAATATGAGGGCAATTTCAAAATTGAACTGTATAAAAACAATAAAGTGATAGACAACTGTATTGTAGGCATCCCTTATGGGTATTTACGTTTATTACATGAGTCAACCAAAACGCCAAAAGCAGCCAGAACTCCTGAAGGAATGGCTGAAATTCCTTCAGGTACATTTGTCTTTAAAGCAGAGCAAAAATTTCATTGGTTTACAAAACAACCTGTTGAGGATACCGCCAAAAAGGTAACACTTCCACGTTATTTTATTGATAAAAAACCTGTGACAAACAAACAATATCAAGCTTTTGTAAAGGCTTCAAATTATAAACCAAAAGATGGTGAAAGCTACCTAAAACATTGGATAAATGGAGAAATACCTCAAGGGCAAGAGAATTATCCTGTATGTTATGTTGCCTTAGAAGATGCAAAGGCTTATGCAGCTTGGGCTGGAAAACGTTTACCTACTGAAAAAGAGTGGTTGTATGCTGCTCAAGGTTCTGATGGTCGTTTATGGCCATGGGGAAATATACCTGATGAAAAAGGAGAAAAATGCAATTTAGGAAATGGGATTCCTACAGCAGTAGGGAAGTATCCCCAAGGAGCAAATCAATTTGGAGTTGAAGATCTTACAGGTTGTATTTGGCAAATGACAAATGATGAATATTTCCAAGGGACCACAAAAATATTTATTATGAAAGGCGGGTCTTATTTTAAACCAGAAGCAAGTTGGTGGTATGTTGAGGGAGGCGCAAAACCTTTGGTACGTCGCCAGAATCAATTAAGAGTATCACCGGGTTATGAACGTGCAGCTACTATTGGCTTTCGTTGTGTAAAAGATGCTGAATAAAATTCAGCATGACGACCGCCTTAATGAATGTGCACTAAAAACAAATATAGAATTAACAAAAGATGTGTCCACACGATAGCACCTAAACGGGATAGGAATGGCAGCCTCCGATTTTTCATCGGAGCTACAATGGATAGCCCGACTGACAAACGTTTGAAATGCTGCCTTTGCTTTTCCTAAAAACAGAAAAACAATTACATCATTATGCCGTTCTACTTTTAAACAAAATAGTAACTTTGCAGCCTAATTTTGAATGAATGAATTTTTGAATGAGTGAATGTGGTTAAAAGTACAATAACATTCTCTCAATTAATCATTCTCTCATTCTCTCATTTCAAAAAACATGAAGAAAGTAAAAGTTGGCTTAGTGCAAATGAGTTGTACTAAAGATAAACAAGAAAATTTAGATAAAGCGATTGCTAAAGTAAGGGATGCGGCTGCAAAAGGGGCACAGATTGTGTGTTTGCAAGAGCTTTTTACTTCTTTGTATTTCTGCGATGTTGAAGATTACAACAATTTCGATTTAGCTGAAGCTATTCCTGGACCATCTACTGATGCTTTACAAGTGGTAGCCAAAGAATTGGGTGTGGTAATTATCGCTTCCTTGTTTGAGAAACGTGCTGAAGGTTTATATCACAATACAACTGCAGTTTTAGATGCTGATGGTTCATATTTAGGTAAATACCGTAAAATGCATATTCCTGATGATCCGGCTTATTATGAAAAGTTTTATTTCACCCCTGGCGATTTAGGCTACAAGGTTTTTCAAACCAAGTTTGCTAAAATTGGTATCCTGATCTGTTGGGATCAATGGTACCCGGAAGCTTCGCGTATTACAGCGTTAATGGGTGCAGATATCATGTTTTATCCAACTGCAATTGGCTGGGCTACCGATCAGGATGAAGAAACCAACCAAGATCAATACAATGCCTGGCAAACCATTCAACGTTCGCATGCGGTTGCAAACGGTGTACCTGTAGTGAGTGTAAACCGAGTAGGCTTTGAGCAAGATGGTGCCATGAAATTCTGGGGTGGAAGTTTCGCCACAAACGCACAAGGCAAAATACTTTATTTAGGTTCTCATGATCAGGAAGAAACCGAGGTAGTTGAACTGAATTTATCAGAATCTGATTTCTTCCGTAAACACTGGCCTTTTTTAAGAGACAGAAGAATTGATTCTTACCAGCCGATTACGAAAAGATATATTGACGGGGATTAGAAAAGTCGGAGGTCAGAAGTCCGAAGACGGAGGTCAAAGAGCAGAAAAAATTAAAGTATTTAAAATATTATTATATTAGTTATCAATATAATTCACTTTATCTTTTGACCTCGGACCAAAACTTCCTGACTCATTATGGCCTTCAAATTTGAAAAACTTAAGGTTTGGCAAAAAGCTTTAGACTTAGCTGACGAGATTGATAAAATGACAAAAACTTTTCCGAAAGAAGAGATTTATGTTTTAATATCACAGGTTAAGCGTGCTGCCGATTCGATTTCAATGAATATTGCCGAAGGAAGCACTGGCCAAAGTAATCCCGAATTTAAAAGATTTTTGGGTTATGCTTTAAGGTCAGATATAGAAGTTGTAAATTGTTTACACCTTGCTATAAGAAGAGGTTATATTGAAGAAGAAATATTTCAGAAACACTATCAATCTTGCGAAGAAATTTTGATCATGATTTCTGCTTTAATCAAATCTTTAAATTAATTTAGTCAGTGATTAAAGACTGAGATAGATGATGTTAATTATTAAAATAGACCTTTAAACTCCTGGCTTTCAGGCTTTACAAATAGCACACTAAAACTTCGAACCTCGGACGCCCGATTTTCGGACTTTACAAATAACACACTAAAACTTCCGACTTCGGACACCCGACTTTCGGACTTTAAAAACTATGTCAAACTTTCCTCCAAGAAAAGATTTAAATATCAATCAATTCGATTATTCACCGAAACAACAAGGTTATGCTTTCCCTGCCGAGTGGGTAAAACATGAGGCAACCTGGTTAAGCTGGCCGCATAAAGAGGAGAGCTGGCCTGGGAAAATCGAAACTATTTATACGCCATATTGCCAGTTTATTAAAGCTATTGCGGAAGGCGAGAAAGTGCGTATTAATGTTAAGGATGAAGAAATGAAAGCTTTTGCTGTTTCTGAATTAACAAAAGTGGGTGCCGATTTAAGCCAGATCGAATTTTATTTTAATGAAACCAACGATGCCTGGTGCCGCGATCACGGTCCTGCATTTTTGCTGAAAGGAAATGAAAAAGCTGTTGTAGATTGGGGATACAACGCTTGGGGTGGAAAATATCCTCCGTTTGACCTGGATGATGTGGTTCCGACAAAAATTGCCAAACATTTCGATTTACCTTTGTTTACTCCAGATATTGTGATGGAAGGAGGTTCAGTAGAATTTAATGGCGCTGGAGCAGTTTTAACCACTACTGCTTGTTTATTGAACGAAAACCGCAACCCGCATTTAACCAAAGCGCAGATTGAGCAATATTTGCTTGAGTATTATGGTCAAGATCAGGTATTATGGTTGGGGGATGGAATTGTTGGCGATGATACAGACGGTCACATTGATGATATTACGCGTTTTGTAAACGAGGATACGGTTTTAACAGTTGTAGAAAGCAATCCGCTGGATGAAAATTATATCTTATTACAAGAGAATCTAGAGGCCTTAAAAGCCATGAAGCTAAAAGATGGCAGATCATTGAATATTGTTCAATTGCCTATGCCATCGCCGGTTATTCATGAAGATACTCGTTTACCAGCATCTTATGCAAATTTTTACATTGCTAATGCGGCTGTAATTGTGCCAATTTTTGATGATGTAAACGATCAAAAAGCTTTAGCTATTATTCAAGGCTGTTTTCCTGACCGGAAAGTGATTGGTATCAATTCGGTTGATATTATTTGGGGATTGGGAAGTTTTCATTGTTTGAGTCAGCAGGAACCAGCTGTTTAGTCCTGAGTCTTTAGTCAAATTTGCGTGATTGTCATCCTGAGCCTGTCGAAGGACTTTTTAAAGTGTTTCGGTAAATTCAACATGATATCCTAGAGAAAGATTTTTTTGTAACTTTAAGCTGCTAAGAAATATTCTATGGCAAGAGTTCATAACTATTTTGTCTATATCTTGGAGTGCTCCGATAAAAGTTATTATGTAGGAGTTACTAATGATTTAGAGGCTAGACTTTCTCAGCATAATGATGGCGAAAATGTTTTTGCTTATACTTTTTCAAGACGACCTTTTCTATTAAGGTATTATCAAAGATTTGATCAAATAGAAGATGCAATCGATTTTGAAAAGCAAGTTAAGGGCTGGAGTAGAAAGAAAAAAGAAGCTTTATTCGAAGAAAACTGGAATGAAATTGTAAGATTATCAAACTATAAAAATAAATAACATGTTCGGTCTTCGACAGGCTCAGACTGACAAACAATAAAAATAACAAATGAAATTATTAGAAGGAAAAACAGCATTAATTACAGGCGCATCGAAAGGAATCGGCCGTAAAATAGCTGAAAAATTTGCCGAACAAGGCGCTAATGTAGCTTTTACATATTTATCATCAGTAGAAAAAGGTGAAGCTTTAGAGCAAGAATTACAAAGCTTTGGAACAAAGGTTAAAGGTTATCGTTCTGATGCTTCTAAATTTGCTGAAGCTGAGCAATTGATCAGCGATATCGTAGCCGAGTTTGGTACCATTGATATCGTGGTAAACAATGCGGGTATTACCAAAGATGGTTTATTGATGCGTATGAGCGAAGAAAACTGGGATGATGTGATCAATATTAACCTAAAATCGATTTTCAACGTAACCAAAGCAGCTTCTAAAGTAATGATGAAAGCCCGTAAAGGTGTTTTTATCAATATGGGGTCTATTGTGGGTACTACAGGTAATGCCGGACAAGCAAATTATGCTGCATCTAAAGCTGGTATCATCGGTTTTACCAAATCAATTGCTAAAGAATTAGGTTCGAGAAATATCCGTGCCAACGTAGTTGCACCGGGCTTTATCCGTACCGAGATGACAGATATTCTTGATCCGAAAGTTGTTGAAGGGTGGGAAAAAGATATTCCCTTAAAACGTGCCGGAGAAACTGAAGATATTGCCAATGTTTGCGTGTTCTTAGCCTCAGATATGAGCGCTTACGTAACTGGCCAAACTTTATCTGTTTGCGGCGGGATGCTGTAGGAGGTAGAAGGATTGAGGGTTTAAGGTAGAGGTTTTTTTTCCAAAACCATAAAATAGTAAAGGCGTAAGGCGGGTAATAACCCTAAACCTTACGCCTTTTAGCTTTTACCTTTTTAAAAACAGAACATTTCTGCTTTCCAGCTTTTAACCTTCAAACTATTTCACAACATATTTCCCTTTTACCTCACTTACATTAGCTTGGTTTTTATTTTTCTCAAAAGCTGAATACCCTAGCTGCAATGATTTCCAAAAACTGGCCTGTGTAGGAAATTGTGCAATATATTTCTTCATATTTCCATCTGTCATTTTAAAAGGATAAATGTTAACGGGAATCTTTTCCTGGCCTGCATTTCTGGCCTCAACCCCTAAAATATAAACTTCTTTAATTTTTTCGTCGGTTAAAGGAATGCAGCCTACGGTTACACAATTACCATGGATGTAAATATCGCTTCCGGGTTTTCTGCCCTTTCCAGTTCGGGCATAATCTGCAGCGTTTGGATAATTCACGCCTAATGATAGATGAAAATTACTCATCGGGTTAAAAACGTTAATGTAATAAAAACCTTCCGGTGTTTGCCCATCTCCTTCAATCACTTTTGGGCCAATGGTGCCAGAATGTGCACAGAAATCGTAAGTTCTAAACAACGAATAGGTTTTAGCCAAATTATTCTTTAACCAAACCTCTAGTTTGCCTTCCGTTTTATAGGCATTGATCAACATCGAAAACTGATCACCATAGCCACCTGCCAGAACAAATTTTCTCAATGTTTCCCATTTTTCATTGTAGGCCTTTTCTACTCTTTCGAATTTAATTTGAGTGGCTTTAAAATTATTTTGGGCATTTACCATAAGGCTTAGAGATAGTAGAAACGTTAAACAGATTAATTTCATAAATTTTGATTTGGTTTAAAAATAGGGATTTAACCACAGAGCGCATAGCGTTCTCTTTTTTTACCACAAAGGTCACCGAGAAAAGGCACGAAGTACACAGAGTTGGGTGCTTAAAAACGGTTTAGGTAATCTGTGATCCTCAGTGTAAAACTCAGTGAACTCGATGGTTAAATGAAGTTGTATTTTAACCCTCGCATAAATTCTTTATGGACAATAATCTTGAAAATTTCCCTAAAATTACCATCTTTAAAATTTCCCTAAAATTACCATCTTTATGAATTATGAACAGTTTTTTTTCGGGTACATCTATTTTGTTTTTTCTCGGTTGCTTGGCGTTAGGCGCGTTGTATGCCTGGTTGCTGTATCGCGGCAACAAAAATTTGGATAAAAAGCTTCAGTATGGTTTAACAGCATTACGGATTATCGTAGTGACTACCATTGCGTGGCTAATATTTGCACCGCTCATCAAAACATTAAATTATACTTTAGATAAACCCGTAATCATTATCGGACAAGATAATTCTCTTTCCGTAGGTCAGGTTAAGGCAGTTGGTTTCGACCAAAAATTATACGAAAATAACCTTAAAGCTTTACAGGATAAATTATCAGACAAGTATGAGGTAAAAACGCTTCACTTTGGCGATCAGGTTGCAGAGGGTTTCGATTTTAAAAATCAGGGAAAATTAACAGATGCCTCGGCCTTTTTTCAGAAAGTTAAAGATGAGTATACAAACAGAAATGTTGGCGCCATTATTTTAGCCACCGATGGTATTTTTAATCACGGTGGAAATCCGCTGTACAGCGTAAATCAGATTAATGCCCCGGTTTATACCATTGCCTTGGGTGATAGTATCCCAAAGCGCGATGTTTTAATTTCGAACGTAAATTACAATAATATCGTGTACCTGGATGACGATTTTACGATCGAAGTTCAGGTTCAAGCTTTTCAAAGTGATGGCGAAAGTACTTCTTTAACGGTTAACCAAAATGGTGCTAAGGTAGAACAGCAAAATATTTCGATTAATGGAAGTTCCTTTGTTAAAACGATCCCGGTTAAGATTCATGCGGGTAAAATTGGTGTTCAGAAATATACCGTTCAGCTCGGGGCATTGAAAAATGAAATTACTACCCGGAATAATATTCAAACTTTTTATGTCGAAGTTATTGATGGCAGGCAGAAAGTATTACTTGCTGCGGTGGCACCACACCCTGATTTAGGCGTATTAAAAGAAGCTATTTCGCTCAATAAACATTACGAGGCTAAACTTGCACTTGCTGATGACTTAAATACAACAGATCCGTCTAAATTCGATCTAATCGTATTGTATCAATTGCCTGATTTGCAGAATATTTCATCAGCTTTTTTAAAGAAATTAACTGGATTAAAGAAACCGATCTGGTACATTTTGGGCGCACAGAGCAATATAAGTGCTTTTAATCAAATGCAAAATCAGGTCAACTTAGGTGCTGCAAATGGTTCCATTCAGGAAGTGTATGCCGATTTTGCCAATGGATTTACAAGCTTCAATCTTACGGAAGATGACAAGAAGCAGTTTTCATCTTTCGATCCTTTGTTAAGTCCGTTTGGAAGGTTAACCGTAAATGCTGGCGCAATACCTGTTTTTAATCAGCGTATCGGCAAAGTAAGCACACAACAGCCATTGTTGTTCTTTGCCAATGAAAATGGCTTAAAGATAGGTTATTTGATGGGAGAGGGGCTATGGAGATGGAAACTTTCAGAAGCTGAAAATGAAAGCAATCAATCGGTTTTAAGCGATCTAATTTCAAAAATGGTTCAATACCTATCTGTTAAAGATGATAAGAGAAGGTTTAAGGTGTTTACTTCAAAGTCTGCTTATGATGAAAATGAAACTATCCAGTTTAACGGCACCCTTTATAACGATAGCTATCAGCCTGTAAACGAATCGGAAGTTAATCTACAGGTTAAAAACGAAGCGGGCAAAGTATTTAATTATATTTTTTCTAAAACCGAAAATGCTTATCAGCTAGATGCAGGAACCATGCCTGCAGGGAATTATTCTTATCTCGCCAATACAGCGCTGGGTGGAAAGAAATTCACGGCTACAGGTAGTTTCTATGTAAATGCGTTGATTGCAGAATTTCAGCAAACAACAGCTAATCACCAGCTTTTAAATACCATTTCAAAACAAAGTAATGGTAAACTGTTTATGCCCGAAAACCTGCTTAAAATAGCCGATGAGATTACCAAAAACGAAAATATTAAAACCATCAGCTACGAAGACCGTAAATATGATGAATTGATTAGCATGAAATGGCTGTTTGGTTTAATTTTGATTTTGCTGGGAGTAGAGTGGTTTTTAAGAAAAAGGAACGGAGAACTTTAAGTTTGGAGTTGGGTGTGCAGTCAGATGTTACCATCTGACTGATAGATTGTTTTGAAATTGAGTAAACCACAGTATTCAATTTAATTTGAAAATGTCAGGTGGTAACACCTGACACCACGAAAAGATTACATGGGATTAAGAAACAGAAGTTTATTTCTTGAAGAAAAGTGTTTTTTCGTGACCACGAGCTGTTATAAACATTTAATTAAAATATAAGATTTCAATTCTTGGTTATGTAATCATGCCTAATCACTTTCATGTCTTATTCTATTTCAACGATGAAAATAAATTATCGGATAGTATGCGCGATTTGAAGAAGTTTTGCGCTTTTGAGATTCGAAAATACCTGGAATCTAGCAAGAATTCAATGCTAAATTTGATAAGGATTGAAAATGATAAGCAGGTTTTTAAAGTTTGGGAGGATAGGTTTGATGATGTCTGGATTGGTAACAAAGAGCTTCTTGAAATTAAATTGGAATATATTCATCAGAACCCGTTGCAATCTCATTGGAATTTGAGTGAGTATCCCGAAAATTATAGATACAGCAGTGCTGCTTTTTACTTAGGTACTCCGGATAATGTTGTTAAATAATTGATTATAGAAATATTTTTGATTGATTGTATCCGTTGATAGCTGTGCAGTCAGATGTTACCATCTGACTGTGGAGTGAATATATAAAGTGAGGTTAAACTTCTCTTTTTGAATAATTTTGAAAGTGTCAGATGGTAACATCTGACACCACGGAAATAGAAATATTTTTGATTGATTGTATCCGTTGATAGCTGTGCAGTCAGATGTTACCATCTGACTGTGGAGTGAATATATAAAGTGAGGTTAAACTCTCTTTTTGAATAATTTTGAAAGTGTCAGATGGTAACATCTGACACCACGGAAATAATCCTTAAATTGGAGAATAATGAATGGTGTTCAAATAATTTGAAAATGCCAGGTGGTAACATCTGACACCACGAAAGAAACTCTCAACTCCGAATTGAAAACTCCCAACTGAATCAATGCCATTCATCACGGTAAACAAACTTAGGCATGTGCCATTCGAAGCGGATAGAAAGTAATCTTAGGGTTAATCCAACTACAGCTGCGAAAATAGTAGCCAGCATCTCGCTTCCATGAAAATGCTCTATACCGATATAAACTGCGCCGGTAACTATCGCTGCGCTGGCATAAATCTCTTTTCTAAAAAGAAATGGAACTTCATTGCAGAGTACATCTCGAAGTACCCCACCGGCACAACCAGTAATCATTCCGCTAAAAAGTACAATTAAATGGGGTAGATGGATTTCCTGTGCAACCTGGCAGCCGATAATCGTGAAAACCACCAAACCTAAAGCATCAAGATAAAGGAAAAGCTTTTTGAGTTTAGTCATAATCGAGGCAATAAAAGCTGCAAGTAAGGCTGCTACTGCAGTAATTATCAAATATTCAGGATGTTCTACCCAGCTCATTGGGTAATGGCCAAATAATACATTTCTAACCGTTCCGCCACCTAACGCCGTAACCCAGGCAATAATACAAACACCAACCCAATCCATATCACGTCTGCCTGCAGAAAGTGCGGCGGTCATGGCTTCAGCAGTTATGGCGATAATGTAGAGGATGTGAAGCATTAGATAGGTTAACTGTTTGAATTGGTTAATCGGTTAACTGGAAATGGATTGTTCTATTGTTGAAATTGCTAACCTCAACCTGTTAACTGAGCACTGCCAACTGAGCACTAATCCTTTTTCTCTTCCTGGATAATCACAAAAACATCTTCATTATCTTTTTTCATGAAGTATTTTTCGCGGGCAAATTTTTCAGCCGTATTCAGATTGGTATTCAGTTCGTTTAAATCTTTTTTAACCTGGGCGGTTTCTTTCTCGAAATATTCTTTTTCTTCCTGCAGTTTATTGGCCTGACTGCGGTACTCGTATTGCGACATCATATCGTTTTTGTCGAAAAATAGCATCCACATCGCAAAAGCGACAGTAGCAAGGAAATATTTATTTCGGAAAAGATCTATTAAACGTTTCATATATTGATATGAGATTTTAGATGTGAGATTTGAGTAAGCCCAAATCCAACAAACAAATATAGTATTAAAATAAAAACATCCGAAGATTTAAAATCTCCGGATGTTTTACAAATAAGTTTTTCAACTTGTTAACACTATAGCCTTGGGTTTAAACCCAATACTATACATTATTTCTTAGCGTATTTGAATTTTGAACCGATGAAACGAGCGTTTTCACCTAATTCTTCTTCAATACGTAATAATTGATTGTATTTTGCAATCCTGTCAGAACGTGATGCAGAACCAGTTTTAATCTGTCCGCAGTTTAATGCAACAGCTAAATCAGCAATCGTAACATCTTCAGTTTCGCCAGAACGGTGACTCATTACCGAAGTATAGCCATTGTTTTGTGCTAAAGTTACCGCATTGATGGTTTCAGTTAAAGAACCGATCTGGTTTACTTTTACCAGGATTGAGTTAGCAGTAGCCTCATCAATACCACGTTGTAAACGGGTTACGTTAGTTACAAATAAATCATCACCAACCAATTGAACATGGTCGCCAATTTTATCGGTTAAGCTTTTCCAGCCAGTCCAGTCGTTTTCATCCATACCATCTTCAATAGAGATAATTGGATATTTTGCAGAAAGATCAGCTAAATATTGTGCCTGCTCTTCGCTAGAACGAATTACTCCAGTAGCGCCTTCAAATTTAGTATAGTCGTATTTGCCATCTTTGTAAAACTCAGATGATGCACAGTCTAAAGCTAAACAGATTTGAGAACCTGGTTTGTAACCAGCAGTTTCAATTGCTTTTAATACCGTTTCAATTGCATCTTCAGTACCATCAAAAGTTGGTGCAAAACCACCTTCGTCACCTACTGCAGTAGATAAACCTCTATCGTGAAGAATTTTTTTCAAGCTATGGAAAACTTCAGTTCCCCAACGTAAAGCCTCAGAGAAAGAAGGTGCGCCAACAGGCATAATCATAAATTCCTGGAAAGCAATAGGCGCATCAGAGTGTGAACCACCGTTAATGATGTTCATCATCGGAATTGGTAAAGTGTTGGCGTTAACACCACCAATGTAACGGTATAATGGTTGACCGATTTCATCAGCAGCAGCTTTAGCAGCAGCCAAAGAAACACCTAAAATTGCGTTAGCACCTAAGTTACCTTTGTTTTCGGTACCATCCAGGTCTAACATGATTTTATCAATTGTATTTTGCTCAAAAACATCAATACCTCTTAATGCATCAGCAATTTTAGTATTTACATTTTCTACGGCTTTTAAAACGCCTTTACCTAAATATGTAGATTTATCTCCATCACGTAATTCAACAGCCTCATATTGTCCAGTAGATGCACCGCTTGGTACAGCTGCACGGCCAAAAGCACCTGCTTCTGTTACAACTTCTACTTCTACTGTTGGATTGCCTCTCGAATCGAGAATTTGTCTGGCATGGACATTAACGATTATGCTCATTTTTATTTGATTTTTTATTGATTTTTTAACCTGCTTAGTGTATAAAGTACAATTACTAAGCGCAACATCAAAGTTAGTATTATTTTTAAATAAATAAAGCGTTTTAAGGGTTAATGTTACGATAGCTGTTCAAGTTAATCAGCAGTTAATTTTAAGTTAATATTGGTCATTAAACTCATGTTTAAGTTCACAGCTCATTTGAGGATAAGAATATTTATATTAATTTGAAAAGCAGTTGCTGTGGTACTTCGGTTGGGGCTGGTCCCGCTTTTCATTTCAAGTCCTCACTCGTTCCTCGTTCCGGGCTTTCCATTTCAATCGTGTTTAAATTACTTAGGTTCTGTAATTCTTAGGAGGTAAGCCAGATCTGATTAAGATATGCTATCGGTCGGTGTCACACCGACCGAAATAAAATCTCTTTATTTTTTAGCTTGCGCCAAAAGTTCAGAATTGAGGCGTACATATTCATCAATCTTTTGTGCCTTTGCAGCATCTATGCCTTGTTGTGCAGTAGCTGATGCTCCCGCTTTATCGCCCATTTTTAATTGGATACGGCCTTTCCATAATTTAAACCAGGGTGCTTTAGGATCTGATTTTTCTGCTTCCGTCATCCATTCTAAAGCTGTTTTTAAATCTTTTCCATTTTGATAATAATACAATGCCGAATTAAAGTAAGGTTTCTTTTCGCCCTTCATTGCTTCAGCAATATTTGCCATTACTTTCTCGTCAATAGAAGTTGTGATATTGATTGAATAAGCACTATTCTCCCACATCATATTTAACTGCGCCGAAGTTTCGCTAACAGCCGAAAATTGCATACTAAGGGTTTCTACTTTATCTTTTAAAGCTGTTGTTTTTACTTTTACACGAAGCACATCATCACTTTCCTTATATGCGTAAGCACCCCATTGATCGGGCGTCTTGCTAAAAATAACCGTCCACTCATTTTTGCCTGGGATGCTGAACAGGCCATATTCGCCAGCAGGCAGATCTTTGCCTTCAATTTTAACGGCATCGGTAAATTTAATGCGTGTAGCCGCATTTGCCCCGTTACGCCAAACTACGCCCATTGGCTCCATACCGCCAAAAATTTTGCGGCCTTTAACATTCGGACGAGAGTAGGTTAGAGTTATTTTGCCTAATCCAAAATCCTGGATAATGGTTTGTCCGCTACTCGCTTGTGGAAACTTGGCTCCCTGGGCATTTGCGAAATCTGCTGCACCTAAAAGTGCAACAAACAGCATTACTGATTTGATCGATAATTTCATTGCTTTGTTGTTTTTGGTTTGTACGAATTTACGCAATAAGCTTCGAGTTTAACAAAATGTTTTAATTCTGTCCTTTGCTCAGCTGATGTTTCCTAAATCCAAAAATCAATTCATCAAAATATTCGCCATTTTTAAAAATAGTACCTTTTAGCGCAGCCTCGAAAATAAAGCCCGATTTCTTTAAAACCTGCTGGGAGGCCAGGTTCGTATGTGTAGTCCGTGCGAAAATTCTTTCAATATCAAATGTTTCGAAACCATATTTAAGCATTTCTTTTATGGCAAGCGGAACAATGCCTTTGCCCCAAAAATCCTCAGCAATCCAATAACCTATTTCTGCACTTTTGCTGTAAATATCGGCCAGTTGATGCACACCAATCGATCCAATTACTTCATCGTTTAACACAATGGCCTTGATTTGTAAGGGATCATGACTCAGTGCGAGTTGAATAAAAGCCTCGCCATCTTTTTTCTCATAAGGAAAAGGGAATTTATTGGTTAAATATTTCGAAATATTGAAATTGTTGGCATGTTTAACCAAACTTTCAACATCACTTGGTTGGTAAGGGCGTAAAATTAATTGCATTGTGTATGATTTTATCAAGATGAATGTGCCTTGTAACTTTTCATTAAAATTAAAGTCAGAAACAAAATGCTTTTATGTTACACTTCAATCAATTTGAAAAATCTTACTTCAATCATCTTGTTTTAAAGATAGATAATATTAAAATTCCCGAAGGTATTTTTTGGATAAAAGGAAATAACGGCTCAGGGAAAAGTACCCTCTTGAAAGCAATTGCAGGAATATTGTCTTTCGAAGGTGATATAGCATTAAGTACTATTTATTTAAAAGATCACGGCGTTTCCTATAGAAAGCTTGTAAATTTTGCCGAGGCCGAACCACTGTACCCCGAATTTTTGACCGGATTTGAAATGGTTGATCTTTTCGCTAAAGCCAAGGGGGCTGTTTCTGATCAAGCAAAGATCTTAATTGCTGAAATGGGTATGGAGCCTTACATTCATAATCCATTGGGTTCATATTCTAGTGGCATGTTAAAAAAGTTGTCGTTGGTTTTGGCTTTTTTAGGACAACCTAAATTGATCTTATTAGACGAGCCTTTAAATACGATCGATGTAGAATCTTTGGAGATATTATACCGCTGGATTAATGAAAAGTACCAAAATGAGAAAATCAGTTTTTTACTGTCCTCACATCAGCCATTAGATGAGTTAAAACTGCCTGGACTTAAACAGATCAATATTCAAGATAAAAAAATAATACTGAATTTTTAATGTCGTTGCTTTCAAACCCTGCCTTAAAGAAAATATTTGTTGATGGTTTTTACCGTACCCATGCAGCTATGTTGGTATTCATCTTTGTGATGTTGATCAGTTACTGTTTGTTTATTAATACTTTGGGCACTGTTCGGCCCGACCAGATTGATTTCTGGCAGTTTTTCTTTACCATTAGTTTGGTGAGTAATCCACTAATGATGATTTTCTATCTTATAGGTAGCTCATTATATGCTTACAAAAGCTTAAAATACGTCTTAAATCAACTTGTTTTGCCCCAGCAAGAGTTTCTGTATTATAGTTTCACCTCGTCAACCAAAAAACAGCAGTTTATGGCCTGGTGTGTAGTGCAGGCCTGCATATTTATACCTGTATTGTGTTATACGTTATACGCCATAAGCATTGGAATTGTATTTGGATATTATCTTATTTCTATCGGGATTTTATTTTTTCAATTGCTTCTCGTTTTAGCAGGCGCTTATATATACCTTAAAGAAAGTAACCGTTTAATAGAAGCTAACAAGCCAAATTGGTTACTCCGGGTTAGCAGAAAATGGAGCAAACCTGTTTTTTTGTTATATAGTTTTCAGGTTTTCAATCAGGCGAAATTGGCTTATGCGCTCACCAAACTGCTTTCGTGGGTGCTGATTTCGAGTGTGTTGGTAGTTTTTGCTGATCTTAAAGATGATTCAAGATTATTGATGCTCGTTACCTCCTGTATTATTGTGGCACATGTGGTGCTCATTTATCAGGAGAAGGTTTTTAATAATAGATACTTGTCTTTCTTGCCAAATTTTCCTTTTACTAAAGAAAAAGTATTTTTTAGTTTTTGTTTAAACTATCTCGTTTTATTACTACCCGAAATCTGTTGGATATTTACCAACTTTGGTGTTTTAACATCGTTTGGGTTAATCGCATTTACCTTTTCTGCGATTCTGTTATTTAGAAGCCTGCTTTTGTTAAATGCAATACAGATTAAAGGATTTTTGATATGGGTTTTTAGCCTGTTTTTCCTTTTTTATGTATTTATCATGTTTGGCTTCGGATTAATCCTTATTCCGTTGAATCTTATTGTGGCTTGGATGGTATTTAGGAGAAATTATTTGAATAACAATTACATTGATATCTGAAAAGGTCGTCATTTCGAGGGGTAATTTATTTTATAAAAATCAATATGAGTGACGTTTAATTGATTTCTTTTGCCCAGAGGCTCATTCTTGCCTCAGCTCGCCGCCGCCAAAGGGCTCTTTCTTTTTGGCATGAAAAAGAAACAAAAAATGCCGGCTGAAAATTTTTCTTT
>NZ_JAUG01000070.1 GCF_000708285.2 Pedobacter borealis DSM 19626 | reverse complement strand
GCTGAAAATTATATCTTATTTACGCCTAATCCCGCTTTATCGTCCTGCTGAATTTATTTCAGCATCTTTTTAGCGTGAAAGACCCTGAAATAAATTCAGGGTGACGACCGTCTTAACAGAAAACTTGATTAAAACGCCACAAAATGAGATTTAATAATCGAACTCAGGTTCTTACCATATTATTCCCAATTTTCGCCAAATCTGCAATTAATGATAAGAGAAGGTTGATTGTTCGATGTTCCCCGAAAAATTCGATTTTGAAACCCTACAACATCGAACCGCTTTGATGAGCGAAACGATTCAGCTTATCTATCTGATAAACAAGATCCACATCATCAACATATTGCCAAGCAACGGAAGCCAATAGCTAGGTTTAATTTTTTTCATAGGCCAAATTAAAGCTGTTAAAATTTAACTATAAAATAAAAGTGGTTAGTTGGCACATAATAGTGGTGAACAAAGTATAATTTGTCGTATTCACGTTCAATGAAATCTACAACTACCACCATATTTGCCTATTTTTATTGTCAATAGTAAAAATTCTAAATTTTCCGTCTTTAATATCATCCTTGTCCTCGATAAGTGCGAACAGTCCATTCTGGCCGATTTGAGATGCTGTGATCGAGCTATCTATTTTCGAGGTTAAAGTTTGTAGTTTATGCCATTTGTGATTAACTAGACCCCATCGATAAAGATTGTATTTCCGCATAGGATATAACTTTTCGGATTTCTTCTTTTCTGAGAGGATCAGATCACAAGGTTTATCTTTATTTTCTCCCGAGACTGTGTACTTTTCAAGAAATTTGCTTGATGATTTGACTAGAATTTCAAAAATTGGGGAAGATACTTTTGAATAATATAAAGGAATATAATTTCGATTAGCAATTTTTAAATGTCTAAGTATAAACTAATCCTGTTTCCCATTAGTAAACAGAACAAGAATCACCTTAATTTCTTAGGTGTTTAATCCTGACTGCTCTAAAAAAAATGTTAAAGTAATTAAGATATTCGTAGCTCTCTTTTAAAATAAAATCAACATGATCTGCTCCCTATTGATCAAAATCTTGCTAAATCATATAAAATTTATAATTTAAGCAAAAATTAGAACCAAGTATTATTAATGGAAAGCGCTTACTTACGTCATCTGACTGAAAGAATTGCATTATTTAATGATGAAGGTGCCTTTAAAAAGCTTTTTCACCATTTTTATAAGCCATTATGTAATTTCTCTGCCAGTTTAATTCAGCAAGAAGACGCTGCACAAGATCTAATAACCGAACTTTTTATAAGCATCTGGAATACTAAATCTAATTTATTAGCGGTGAAAAATATTAAAACATACCTGTATACGGCTGCAAAAAACCAATCTATAAGATACCTCAGTAGGCAACATGAAGAATTTAACATCGATAATATTCCTTTTAGTGCCATTCCACTAAATCATGATTGCCCAGAATCGCTAATCATTTCGCAAGAAACGATTTCAATCATCGAAATGGCAATTGAAGAACTACCCGTTCGATGTAAACTTGTATTTAGGTTAATCAAATTTGATCGGTTAACTTATCAAGAAACTGCTGATATTTTAGATATCTCTATAAAAACTGTAGATGCGCAACTCGTTAAGGCCATTAAAAGACTTCATGAGCGCCTTAAAAAAGTATCAAAAACCAGTTTAAATTAATTTTTTAAATCTGTATATCAACTATTTAAAAAAAATATTTGATAAGCGATAGGGAGTTTTAACCAAAATTGGATCTTAATACTAGATACCATACAAAGGTTAAATGACTGAAGAAAGATTGTGGCATTTACTTGCTCGAAAATTTGCGAATGAAATAAGCTTAGAAGAATTGCGTGAGCTCGAATTAGGTATGAAAAACTTACCTAGTGAAGAGCATCGCTTGGCTATTTTAAGTTATTATTTTGACAATATTCAGTCAACAAAACCAAACGTAGGGGTAGATGAAAGCTGGGAAAAAGTAAGAACAGCGATCAGTATTGACCAAAATACTCAAAAAGACACGTACAATAAACCACAAAAAAAGAGATTCATCTATACTTCACTTTGTACACTGGTAGTTTTAATTCTTGGCTTAGGATATTATTTCGATTTATTTTCGAGTAAACAAAAAAGCTTACAAAGCAATTTAATTTCGATAAGCTCTAATACAGTAGGTAAAAAAATAATATTGCCCGATGGGAGTAGTATTTTGATGAATAAGTATTCCAATATCCGTTATAGCACAAATTATGGAAAATCTAATCGAGACGTTTTTTTAATAGGTGAAGCTTATTTTGATGTTGTAAAAAACGAGCAATTACCCATGACAGTTCATACCTATCTTGTGAACATTAAGGTTAAGGGTACCGCTTTCAATGTTACGGCGTATACCGATGATCAAAAAGTAGAGACCTCCTTAGTTAGAGGACTGATAGAATTATCTACCATACGCAACCCTCAAAACAAAATGCTACTCTATCCAAAACAAAAAATGATTATCGACAATTCGGTTGATAGAGTAGCTACTATTGATCAGAAAAACCAACAAAAAGAAATAAAGAAGCAGTTCTTTTATATAGATACACTTACGGAAGAACCACAGAGTAAAATAATACCTGAACTAGCTTGGATGGAAGATAAACTTGTATTTAATGCAGAAACACTTGAGGATTTAATCATTAAGCTAAATCGAAGATACAGTGTTAATATCCAATTGGAAAATGAAGCATTAAAAACAAAACGCTTTACAGGAGCTTTCGACAATGAACCTATTGACGAGGTTTTAAAAGCGATGTCTTACATACACCCTTTTGATTATCAAATAACTAAGAATAATGTATTAATTAAACCTAAAAAACTATGAGGTAAAATTACGTATTGAAAATAAGGAGGGATCTTCCCATCCCCCCTTGTATAGCTCAATTTAACAGATCAGTAAACCAATTAAAATTAAACCAAACAAAACTATGGATTCTTCCTCAGAAAATAGTATTGCGTGGAAAATATCTCCGCGCCTAAAGCTTATTATAATGCTAAAAACGTTCATTCTACTTTCCCTCTGTTTTTGCTTACAATCTTTTGGGAAAAGCTATTCGCAAGATAGACTTACTGTAAAGCAGGAAAAGGCTTCGTTAAAAAAAATCCTAACCGATATTCAGGAAAACAGTAAGTATAGATTTCTATATGATGATGATATTTTAAAAGAAAAGAAAAATATAAACATCAATGTAAAGGAGGTGTATGTGACCGATATTCTTGAAAAACTATTAGCTGGAACGTCATTAACGTATAAGATGATAAATAACAATCTGATTGCTATTCATAATCTCGAAATTGCTTACGCTGACATTTCTATAACGGGTGCCGTTTTTGATGAGGAAGGCAAACCTATACCTGGAGCCACGGTAAAAATTAAAGAGACCAATAAGGCTATTACCACCAATAAGGACGGGAAATTTACCATCATCGCTCCCGAAAACAGTATATTAACCATATCATATTTGGGTTATGAGCCGCAAGAGGTTAAGGTAAATTCAAACAACAATAATCTTAATATAAGGTTAAAAGGTGCTGTAAACTCTTTAAAAGAAATGGTTGTAATTGGTTATGGTGTCCAGAAAAAAGTAAATCTTACTGGCGCTATAAGCTCAGTGAAAATTGATGAAATTATTGGCGACAGGCCTGTAACCAGCACGGCACAATTGTTACAGGGGTCGGTACCTGGTTTTCAAATCGTTACTTCAAATGGTCAACCAGGAGCGGGTTCTGACTTGAATATCCGTGGTACTACATCAATTAACGGAGGAAGTCCATTGGTATTGGTAGATAATGTTCCAATGGATATGAATGATATTAACCCTAGAGATATTGCATCGATAAGTATTTTAAAAGATGCCTCTGCCTCTGCTATATATGGGGCGAGAGCGGCTTTTGGAGTAGTATTAATTACCACAAAAACAGGTTCCCGCAATCAACCGCTAAAATTTGAATACAGTACAAACCTTTCTACAACTGCTGCAACTACCTTACCTGTTAAAGCCTCACCACTAGAATATGTAACGGCAATGAAAGATTTTGGCAATACCAGTTCGTGGACAGGTCAAAATATAGACACATGGTTAGGTCTGTTAAACGAATACAACGCAAATCCTTCTACCTACCCAGATGGGTCTTCTGTTGTTGGGGGGATAAAATATTTCTTGAAAGAGAATAATCATTATGCAGATTTTTTCGAAAACAGCTTTGAACAGCTACACAACCTTTCGGTAAGTGGAGGTAGTGATAAAACCTCCTTTCGTGTATCATTAGGCTATAATAATGAAGATGGGATTATTGTTTCTAAGGCCGACAATTATTCTAAAATCAACTTTAACTCGAGTATAAATACAGCCATTTCTTCTAAAGTAAATTTCATTGCTAATATCCTTTATAAAAACGATGTAAGATACGTACCATGGAATTATGGTGCATTATTTAACCGACTTATCCAACCTGGCTCATTTGCACCTTCAGGAGAGGGAACTACGCTAGACGGACTAGTACTACCCTATGCTACTGCTGCAAACCAAGTAAGGAATGAACCCGCAAGTAAAAACTTTGGTGATAACTTGCGGATGTTTGGAAAATTGGAATACACCCCTGTTAAAGGGCTTAAAATAAACGGTGAATATACTTTTAATCGAACAACTGCGAATACACAGGCCGCATTGTTAAAGAACCGTTATATAAATATCTCTACGTCAAATCCAGAGTTTAGTAACAGTGTATCTCAATATAGCCGAGCGGATAGCCTTAGCAATTACCATGCAGTAAATATCTATGCCAATTATACGGCTGCTATCAATGATACCCATCACATTTCAGCATTAATAGGTACTAATCAAGAAAGTAGTCAGGCACAAATGTTCAATATTAATCGTTTGGATCTGATTACCTCCACAGTACCATCAATTTCAACAAGTTCGGGCACAGTTAGTGGGAACGATAGTTTTAGTGATTTTAAAATATCAGGCTATTTCGGCAGAATAAATTATGATTATAAAAATCGTTATCTACTGGAAGGTTCGGCTCGGTATGATGGATCTTCACGTTTTCCAAAAGGATCGCGTTTTGGTTTTTTCCCTTCCTTCTCTGCCGGATGGGTAGCAAGTGAAGAGCCCTTTATGAAATCTATTTCTGCCATTATTCCACTTTTAAAATTAAGAGCCTCTTATGGCGAAATCGGAAATCAAGCCATCGGAAACTATGCTTATATCCCTAGTATAGATGTGAACAGCAACAGTCCATGGATTAATCCTGCTACAAGTTTAAGGTATACCAACTTGGTTCCTCCAGGACTAGTAAGCAGTAACTTTACTTGGGAGCGTGTTCAATCCCTAAATTTTGGAATTGATTTAGGTTTATTTGAAAACAAACTCACCGCCTCTTTAGAAATATTTCGTCGCCGAACCTTGGATATGTTAGCCGCAGGTTCTGAGCTTCCTGCAATTCTGGGAGCAGCAGCACCACTTCAAAATGTTGCCGATTTAAAATCTACTGGCTGGGATTTGCAAGTTGGTTGGGCCGACCGTATCAATAATTTTAAATACAATGTAAATTTTGTACTCTCAGATAATCAAGCTTATATAACTCGTTTCAATAATATTGGTGGTGTGCTAAATATCTCTGGAGGCGTACCTGGTCAATATTTTGTTGGCAGGCGTTTAGGCGATATATGGGGTTATACCACGCAGGGCTATTTTACAGCAGCCGATTTTGTTGATGGCTCTTTAAATACCAATTTAATGAACGGAACACTTAAACCGGGCATTGCGCCATTCCAAGGTGTACTACAAAACCCCGGGGATATCCGTTACGTAGACAGTAATGGTGATGGAAAAATATCGAACGGCACAAATACAATCGCCGATCATGGCGACCTTTCCATTATTGGCAATAGCAATCGTCGTTATCAATTTGGGATAAATGGTAGTATGTCTTACAAAGACGTCGATTTATCATTTTTTGCCTCAGGGGTAGGCAAACGCGACCTATGGATCAACAATCAAGTCTATTTCCCTTATATTGATCAATTCGCTAATCTGTTTAAAAACAATCTCGATTATTGGACTGCCACCAATACCAATGGATATTTTCCTCGTTCCTATGCAAGTGCAACGGGTAATACAGGTACCAGTAGACAAGTACAAACTAAATACTTAGCTAACGGGGCTTATTTTAGAATGAAAAACATTACGTTGGGCTACGCTTTGCCAAAAAACATTGCTAGCAAAATTAGTGCTAGTAAAGCAAGAATATTTGTTTCGGGCGAAAACCTTTTTACGCTAGATAAACTTCCAGACGGGCTCGATCCTGACGCTACTAATCTTGGCACCGGTGGTATTTATCCACTTATCCGTAAATATAGTTTTGGTATTAATTTAACCTTTTAAAATCCGATTAAGATGAAATATATACATTCTTTATGCATTGTAATTTTATTATTTAGCAATGCCTGCAAACGCGATTTTCTGGATGTAGAACGTAAGGACGCTTTAACAATCCCAACGACATTTGTTCAATACGATGGTTTTTTAGCCTATTCATGGCAATTTTATGGAGCTTTTCCGGGTTATTCGAACACCATAGTAGATAAAGACAACAATAGCGACCTGATTTCTATTTCGCAACCGAATAACCGTCCTAATTTTATTTGGCAAACCTATGTAATCCCAGCCACCTCAGACGATTATTCGGGCGCCTATTCACGTATTCGTGCCATAAACATTATGCTCGACCACATTGATGGCTCGACCATGAGCGATGTAGATAAAAAACATTGGCGAAGTGTGGGTTATTTTTTTAGGGCTTTTAACTATGCCGAACTTATAAATTTATATGGGGATGTATCGTATGTAAATCGCGCATTAACAGATGGGGACACCGAAGAATTACTAAGTGCAAGAACACCTCGAGATCAAGTAGCGCAGAATATACTAAGCGATCTGCAATATGCAGAAACCAATATCAAACCAGCTGGGGATGGCGTAAATACCATTAATACAAATGTGGTAAGAGCATTAATCTCTCGGTTTGGTCTGCGTGAAGGTACTTGGCGCAAATATCATAGCTTGCAGAATGCCGATATTTACCTGCGGGCAAGCGCAACAGCCTCTGAAAAGTTAATGACAGCATTGCCAACACTATTGCCTAGTTATGAACAAGACTTTAACAGCGAAAATTTAATAACAGGTACAACCCTTGCCCCTGGTATTATCTTGTGCAAGCAGTATGTTGCCACACAAATTACCCATGCTTTTTCGAGCAATACACGTAACTCTGCCGGCCGTTATGATTTAACTAAGAAAGCCGCAGATATGTATCTGATGGCTGATGGGCAGACCCGCTTCACTAGCCCTCAATTTGAAGGCGATCAATCTCCTTATACAGAATTCAAAAATAGAGACAGACGCTTCTTACTCACTGTACCACCTCCATATAAAGTAACTACACCTAATACGCAAAGTCAAACTTATACCCTTACCGCAAATGCGGTAGAAAGTTCATACTTTGCTGTAATGCAGGCCATATCTACTTCACAAACCAAAACTTTACCAAACAGGAACTGGAATGGATTTGTAGTTATTCAAGAACCTCATTTTCAAGATAACAACCTTGGTCAACCTTTTTCGGTAACCTATACCGGATATCGGTTTACAAAGTACTATAATCAACTCATTACTGGACAACAGGGTCAAGACATTAGTGATTGTCCGATATTTAGAATGGGTGAAGTATTATTAAATTATGCAGAAGCGAAGTACGAATTGAGCGAATTTAATCAAACCATAACTGATCAAACCATAAATAAACTCAGAGCACGTGGTGGCGTTCAAGGACTTATTATTACAAATATTCCCAACGACCCAACTAGAGATGTTACGGTAGATCCAATATTATGGGAGATACGGAGAGAAAGAGCGGTTGAATTAATGGGAGATGGCTTTAGATTTGACGATTTGAGAAGATGGAAAAAAATGAGCTATGCTACAGAACGTAAATTAGGCCGCTGGATTAAAAAGGGCGTTGATGTACCAGCTAATTCTGTTATCCCTATTTTAAATGGGGCTACAGAAGGCTATATTGCTTATGAACAGCAACCCCCAAGTAGCTTCCCGGATTATTATTATCTTTATCCAATCCCTTCAAATCAGACTGCAATTAATCCGAAAATTATTCAAAACCCTGGTTGGAAGTAAAACTAAACATAACCATTAAAGGATCTGAAAACCAGGTCCTTTAATTATAAAAAATGAAGATGATCAAAAAAATTTTCTACTGCCTCGTATTATTAACCACATTTACCACCGTAAATGCCCAGCAAAAACCAAACGTAATATTCATATTAGCCGATGATTTAGGCTATGGAGATTTAAGCTGTTATGGCTCTAAAGTTCTTCCTACGCCAAACATTGATAAATTAGCTGCAAGCGGTATTAAATTTACCAATGGCCATGCCACTTCACCAACCTGTACCCCTTCTCGCTTTGCAATGATGACGGGCACGTATCCATGGCGCCAAAATGGAACAGGTATCTTACCTGGTGATGCTAAAATGATTATTCCAACAGATAAACTTACCTTACCAAAGGTTTTTAAAAATGCTGGTTACGAAACTGCAATTATAGGGAAATGGCATCTTGGTTTAGGCGATAAAGTAGAGAAAAATTGGAATTCAGAAATTAAGCCTAGTCCAAATGAAGTAGGTTTCGATTATTCATTTATTTTTCCGGCAACAGCCGATAGGGTTCCTACCGTTTTTATGGAAAACCATAAAGTACTTGCTACTGATGAAAAAGATCCAATAATAGTAAATTATCAGCAAAAAGTAGGAAATGACCCTACTGGAAAAGAAAATCCTGAATTGTTAAAAATGAAAGCCTCACCAAATCATGGTCACGATAACACCATTGTAAACGGAATTGGCAGAATAGGATTTATGAGCGGAGGACAAAAAGCACGTTGGGTAGATGAAGAAATCTCATACACTTTTATTGATCATGTTAACGAATTTATTGCTGACCATACCAATAAACCATTTATGCTTTGTTACAACGCGACCGAGCCACATGTACCCCGTATGCCTGCAACACAGTTTAAAGGAAAAAGTGGTTTAGGTTACCGTGGAGATGCGATTTTACAATTCGACTGGACCATTGGCGAAATTATGAAAACCTTAAGATTGAATGGTCTTGAAAAAAATACCATAATTATTTTATCAAGCGATAATGGGCCTGTATTAAATGATGGCTATGAAGATGGTGCTACAACTGGATACCATGGCGAACAATTAGGGGCTTTAAGGGGCGGAAAATATAGTTCGCTCGAAGGTGGTACAAGAGTTCCCTTTATTGTAAGTTGGCCTAATCAAATTAAAGCAGGTCAATCTGATGCTTTATTATCTCAGATTGATTTCATTGCTAGTTTTGCAGCCTTTTATAAACAAAAGGTTAACGCTGGCGAAGCCCCAGATAGCGAAAACCAAATCAATGCTTTATTAGGAAAAGATAAAATTGGCAAATCGGTTATTATTGAAGGAAATACAAAGAACCAAGCAGCTATACTGAAAGGTGATTGGAAATATATTGCGCCCAATAATGGCGCAGCTTTTAATAGTCAGGTAGGTATCGAAATGGGCAACAGTAAAGAACCACAACTTTATAACCTAAAGGAAGATCTTGGAGAAAAGAATAACTTGGCTTCTAAGTATCCTGATAAAGTTCAGGAATTGAAAAAATTGTTAGAAAAAATAACCAGCAATTAGTGTTTCTTATGAAGAATTTCATCCTACTTTTTTTCCTGTGTGTTTCATTAAGTTTGTTTGGTCAAACGAGGCCAAATATTCTAATCATTAATATCGACGATATGGGGTGGCGTGATGTAGGTTTTATGGGTTCTAAATTTTTTGAAAGCCCTACCATAGACAGCTTAGTAAGACAAGGTACGACCTTTACCAATGGCTATGCTTCGGCATCAAACTGTGCACCAAGTAGAGCAAGTATGTTAAGTGGTTTGTGGCAAACGCGCCATGGTATATACACTGTTGGCACTTCTGAGCGTGGGCAGAGTAAAGACAGAAAATTAGTGCCTGTTAAGAATATCGAAACCCTAGACCCAAAATTCAAAATCTTACCTCAGGTATTAAAGGAAAATGGATATCAAACCTGTTTATCGGGCAAATGGCACTTAAGTGATGATCCTTTGCCTTATGGTTTTGATGTAAACATTGGGGGCTCGCATGCTGGTAATCCCGGAAGTTATTACCCGCCCTACCAAAACATTAAATTAGATGGTCCACCTAATCGATATCTTACCGATTTAATTATGGATAAAACCGTTGATTATATTCGTAATGTAAAAACCGAACAACCTATTTTTCTCTATTATGCCAGTTATGCGGTTCATACACCAATTCAAAAGATAGACAGCTTAATGTATCGCTTTGAAAACAAAAAAGAAGATGATGGGCAAAAAAATGCGGCCTATGCTACCATGGTTTATAACGAAGATCGCAACATTGCTCGCTTGTTAAAAGCTTTAAAGGAAAAAGGGATCTTAGATAACACTTTTATCATTTTTACTTCAGATAATGGCGGACTTAACCAAGTAACCTATCAACACCCATTACGAGCCGGAAAGGGTAGCTATTTCGAAGGGGGTACCCGTGTACCTTTGGCTTTTATTTGGAAAGGAAAAATTAAACCAGGCAGTACTTCAGACTTACCCGTAACTAATTTAGATTTTTTCCCCACCCTAATGCAGGTGGCAAACATTAAAAATTACCCAGCATTAGATGGGAATAGCTTGTACAACTATTTGCTTACTCAAAAGGCAGATAAAATGCTCAGTGACCGCCCGCTATACTGGTACTTCCCAATCTATCTCGAAGGTGGAAACAAAGAAACAAACGACCCCATATTTAGAACTCGGCCAGGTGAAACCATTAGAAAGGGCGATTGGAAATTGCATTATTATTTTGAGGATCATACCGTTCTTCTATACAATCTTAAAGATGATGTAGGCGAAAAGAATAACCTAGTAAAACAAAACCCAGAAAAGGTAAAGGAGTTAATGTTGCTATTAAAGAATTGGAATAGTGCAACTAATGCCCCTCCTGTTACTGAACTGAACAAAAATTATTAACCCTAAATAATCAACAATGATGAAACCATCATTTTTATTTATCTTATTATCGTGTGCGGTACAACTCGTATGGGCTCAAAAAAAACCAAATGTCATTTTCATCCTAACAGATGACCTTGGCTATGGCGACATTGGCGTTTTTTATCAAAACCAACGAAAATTAGAAGATATAAGGAGCAACCCCTATACTCAAACGCCAAATATAGATCGATTAGCTAACAACGGCGCCATGCTGATGCAACATTATACTGCTGCACCTGTTTGTGCTCCGTCACGGGCCTCGTTATTCCTTGGACAGAATCAGGGACATGCCAACGTTCGAGATAATCAGTTCGACAAAGCACTCCAAAATAATTATACCATGCAGGGTGTATTAAAAAGCTTAGGGTATAGCACTGCCTTATTTGGGAAATGGGGATTACAGGGTGATGGTAAAGACACAGCAAGTTGGATTGCCCATCCCCTGAAAAGAGGATTCGATTACTTTTATGGTTATATGCGCCATACCGATGGACATGAGCATTATCCTAAAGAGGGCTTATACCGAGGCAAAAAAGAAGTGTGGAATAATTATACAGAAGTTTCTTCAGATTTAGATAAATGCTATACGGGCGATTTGTGGACAGCATCTGCAAAAAACTGGATTGTTAATCACGAACAAAAAGACCCAAACCAGCCATTTTTTGCTTTTATTTCTTACGATACTCCTCATGCAGTGATGGAACTTCCTACACAGGCCTACCCTAGTGGTGGCGGATTAAAAGGCGGTGTACAATGGGTGGGCAAACCCGGACAAATGATTAATACTGCAAGTGGTACTATCGATAGTTATCGTTATCCGGAATATAAAAATGCCACCTATGATCATGATAAAAACCCAACTACTCCAGAAATAGCGTGGCCAGATACGTATATGCGCTATGCCTCTTCTATACGACGAATTGATGATGGAATTGGCGATCTAATGCAGCTGTTAAAAGATTTAAAAATCGAAGAAAATACAATTGTTATTTTCTCTTCTGATAATGGCCCTTCTATCGAATCTTACTTACCTAAAGGTTATGCTCCAAACGAAGCCAATTTCTTTGATAGTTTTGGTCCATTTGCCGGGATTAAAAGAGATTGCTTGGAGGGTGGATTAAGAATGCCCGCCATCGCTACTTGGAAAGGGCATATTGCTGCTGGACAAAAAATACAGTCGCCAAATGCCGCTTACGATTGGCTGCCTACTTTTGTAGAAGCAGCCGGAAAACGCGCGCCCGCATCCGTAAATGGAGTTTCGTTGTTACCATTACTTACAGGTAAGGAAAAAACCAATCAAAGCCAGATTTACGTAGAATATTTTGTAAATGGGAACTCGCCTAATTATGAAGAATTTAGTCCTGAACACCGCAGTAAAAAGCGCAATCAGATGCAGCTCATTAGAATTGGTGATTATGCTGGCATAAGGTACAATGTAACGAAACAGGACGATGATTTCGAATTTTACGACATCACCAAAGACCCCGGGCAAACTAAAAATCTTGCTCCTACGCTAGCTAAACTCCAAAGTAAAATGAAAGAAAAAACCTTGCAGCTCCGCAGAGTCGATTCTGATGCTATTAGACCCTATGATAACGAGTTTATTTCGGCAATAAACGGCATACAGGTTAAACCGCAAATTAATTGGCAATTTACTACCGAAACAGTTAGCTGGTTACACGACAGCTATTCACCAATTAAAAAGGCCGACAACTTTACTTCAATAAATGTTGGCAAAGCCTCTGGTATAATTTGTATAGATGGTTATATCAAGATCCCCAAAGACGACGTCTATACTTTTTACACCAATAAAGGAATAAAGGCTTTTTTAAAAATACACGACATCGGTGTAATTGATGCTGATTTTAACAACGGTAAAACTGCACAAGGAAAACTAAAACTTAAAGCTGGGCTTCATCCTTTTAAACTGTATTATGCCAATTCAAGTGAAAAACCTTTACTTAAATGGTCATCGGATGAAATCAAAATACAAGAGATACCTGCTCAACAATTGTTTACTAAAAACTAAATAAATTTATTTTGTTAAAAACTTGCGTAGCTTAAAAGCTATACATGAACTTAAGAAGAGATTTTCTTTCAGATAAGTTATATTAATGGTGTCAGAAACAATTTTGCCTTCTCTATTTTCGAAATAATCAGTTATTTCAGAATTGGCCTTATTCATTGTATCCACAAGTGGATGGGTAACATCTCTTTGCTGCTGGAAAATTTCATACGCACCCAAGATCTGTGATAACCGGGAGCCTCTTCTAGGTGCAAGTTCGTAGCCAGCATCCCTTAGCGGCTTGAGATACGTAGCTTTCAATTTAGCTTTGGCTTCACTTCCAATCACCCCGCTTTCCTCATCTTCACCCGCCTTGATGTCATAAAAAACATCATAGACAGAATTGCCCTTATCTCTCCTCTTTGCACCGAGAGCAACAATAAGCTTACTAGAGCAAGAGAATTATTGTTGCTTGGAGATATTGATGGCAACGATTATAAAACATTGAAGTTGGAGTGTAAAGAGAATATCGTTAGGACAAAAGCAAAATTAGATGAGATTGGCAAAAAGAAATACACCATTGCACAGCTAGAACCCATCTTAGATGATGCCATTTTTACACTTACCAGATTATTCCCGATTTTCACCGAATCTGCGATTAATGATTAGAGAAGGCTGATTGGTTCGATGTTCCCCGAAAAATTCGATTTTGAAACCCTACAACATCGAACCGCTTTACTGAGCGAAACATTTCAGCGTATATACCTGATAAACAAGAAATTAGAAGACAAAAAAAAGGACAAAAGATCATTAAAAATCTCTTGCCCCGTTACGGGTGGCTGATGGGGCTCGAACCCACGACCCTCGGCACCACAAACCAATACTCTAACCAACTGAGCTACAGCCACCGTATTTTTTAGTGTCACAAAAGTACGACTTTTAATATTTCTTGCAAATATTTTTTTCAAAGTTTTTACAACTAATTTTTAATTCCTTAACATTCAATTATTTGAAATTGAAAAAAAATTTCAGAAGCAGATAAAACAAGCTATTTTGAACCTAAAAACATAACTTTACGGCGTTTATGATCGAAATTTATACAGACGGAGCAGCTAGCGGAAACCCAGGACCAGGTGGTTGGGGTACAATTTTAAGAGCAGGACAGCACTATAAGGAATTAAGTGGCGGCTTTAGAATGACCACGAATAACCGCATGGAACTATTGGCTGTAATAAAAGGATTAGAAGCGTTAAAAAGCTTAAATCAGCAGGTTACCGTTTACTCCGATTCGAAATATGTTGTAGATGCTGTGGAGAAGAAATGGGTTTTCGGCTGGGTAACCAAAAATTTTAAGGATAAAAAAAACAAAGACCTGTGGCTGAGATTCCTGGAACTATATAAACTTCACAAGGTGAAATTCATCTGGATTAAAGGTCACAACGATCACCCAGAGAATGAGCGTTGCGACCGTTTAGCTGTTTTTGCTTCGCAAGACAAGCAAAACCTGGCTATAGATACTTTTTTTGAAGTGGAAAGAAGTAAGATTTAGCCAACATTAATCAATTCCACCAATTACATTCAAGCTTTCCAGTTTGGTTTCTACAGTAGCTTCAATTGAAATTGATTTTGCCGTGTACAATAACATCATTTCCTCAGCCTTTTCTACCATATGTCTTGATCCGATAAAAATCGGAACCCTTTGATGCAATTCTGTAGGTTCAATTTCGAGTATACGATCAAAACCTGTGCTGGCTTTGCCTCCAGCCTGCTCAATAATAAAAGACATCGGGTTACATTCGTATAACAACCTTAATTTTCCATTAGGTGAGCGCGAAGTGGTTGGGTAAATATAAATTCCACCTTTAATTAAATTCCGGTGGATGTCGCCAACCATAGAACCAATATAACGTGAAGTATACGGGCGTTTAGTGGCCTCATCCTCTACCTGACAATATTTGATGTACTTTTTAACGCCATCGGGAAAATGGACATAATTGCCTTCATTAACCGAATACATATAGCCTGTTTCGGGTATTTTCATCTGGGGGTGAGAAAGACAGAACTCACCAATTGATGGGTCTAATGTAAAACCATTAACACCCTTCCCTGTGGTATAAACCAACATGGTAGATGAACCATAAATAATGTAGCCCGCGGCCACCTGTTCTGTACCTTTTTGCAACACATCCGTTATACTGGCTCTGCCATCAACCGATTTTCTGCGATAAATAGAGAAGATTGTCCCTACAGCAACATTTACATCCGTATTGGATGAACCATCTAAAGGATCGATACAGACGATATACTTGGCGTTTTGAGAAACAGGCGATTCGATATGGATAATTTCATCTTCTTCTTCGGTAGCTACAATACAGCATTCGCCACCACTGGTTAATGCAGCAATAAACTGTTCATCAGCATAAACATCTAGCTTTTTTTGTTCCTCACCCTGAATATTGGTGGTTCCCATATCGCCTAAAATATCAACCAAACCAGCTTTATTAATTTCGCGGTTTACAATTTTTGCAGCTATACCAATATCCCTTAATAACCTCGAAAGCTCTCCCTTAGCATATGGGAAATCTGCTTGTTTTTCTATAATAAATTGTCCTAGTGTTTTAACGCCACAAACCATACTTAGTGTAAATTTTACATTATCTACCCGATAACTCTATAACCTCTAAGGTATGAATATTTTCATCAGTTATGCAAAAACGGATGAGGGTTCTCACTTTGTGCCAACCGTGTTTTCCTGCTGCACCGGGGTTTATATGCAAACATTTTATTTTTTCATCGAACATTACTTTTAAAATATGTGAATGCCCTGTAATAAATAATTTCGGAGGGTTAGTGTATATTTCAGGCTTAACATAAGACGAGTATCTTCCTGGATACCCACCTATGTGCGTCATCCAAACATCAACCCTTTCGCAGCTAAATCGATTTTGCTCTGGAAACTCCGCTCTAATCGCACTATCATCTATATTTCCGAACACGCCACGCAAAGGTTTAAACGCTGCCAAAGGCTCGGCCACGTTAGGGCCAAAATCTCCGGCATGCCAAATTTCATCTACCCCATCGAAGTGTTTAAAAACCGCATCATCCAAAAAACCGTGTGTATCAGAAATTAATCCTATTTTTTTCATTATGTAAACTTAATTGTGCTCTGTAATTTACAGGACTGGCAAAATCTTTCGACCACTTTTTGCTAAAACAAATCCTCCAACGGTTGACAAATCTTTTAAAAATGGTGATTAAATATTATAAAAAAACACGACAGCGATTATACAATGTTACCATTGTTCCCTAGCCCGCTATCCATCCAAAAACCATAAGCTAGAAGGCCAGAAAAAAATCCTTCAGCAATTCTTTATAAGCTGCTGTATGCGCTTTTAAAGATTCATAAATATAAAAATCATTTTCCTTCAAAACCGCTTTACCTTTTTTTAAACAGATCACCTGTCTAAAGGTTGGTTTGTTTTGATCAGAATGAATATGAATCCGCTCTGCAAGCGATAAATTATAATGTGCGGCATTACCAATAACCTCATCAGCTTGTTTTACCGGAAGGATTAACCAAATCATACCTTCATCTGCCAATAACCCACTCGATTTTTTAATGAGCATGCTAAAAAAGTCTTCATCTGCATGCCGGGCTATTCCTTTCCTAAACGCTTCACTTTTTAAATCATTTACAAAAAAAGGCGGATTAGAAACAATCAGATCAAATTGCTGAGCATAGTTATATTGTTCAATTGATGTATGGTTAATGGTTAACCGCTCACTGAAAACAGATAATTGAAAATTCTTTCCAGCAGTTTGTGCGGCCTGTTCATCAATTTCTACAGCATGTATGCTTGCATCAGGAAATCGCTGGGCCAGCATCAAGGCAATTACACCAGTTCCCGTTCCAATATCCAATATATTTTTAGGTTTTTCGTGATTTACCATCGCCGCAATTAAAACACCATCCGTGTTAATCCTCATGGCGCAACCCGTTTGGTCGACTTCAAACTGTTTGAACTTGAAAATACTCATCTTAAATTTCGTACAACTCTAAAGGCAAACCATCAGGATCAGCAAAAAAAGTAAAGCGTTTATTGGTAAATTCATCAATGCGGATAGGTTCGGTTATTATACCCTGATCATTCAAACGCGAAATCTCTTTTTCTATATCATCAACCTCAAAAGCTAAATGACGTAAACCCTGAGCCTCTGGCCGCGATGGCCTTGCAGGAGGGTTTTCGAAAGAAAACAGCTCGATCTGATATACACCATTTACTGCAAGATCTAATTTATACGATTTCCTTTCAGCCCGGTAAACCTCTGCCAAAATGATAAAACCTAATTTATTTACATAAAAATCTTTCGATTTTTCATAATCTGAACAGATAATGGCAATGTGGTGGATTTTATTGAACATAGATTCGATTTTAATAAGAAATACATTTGCAGCTTCAATTCCATAAGATTTCTTCTACATAAAGTCGTCATCTCGACCGAAGCACCGCGGAGTGGAGAGATCTATCTTGACAGATTTCTCGATTGCGTTTCACTCCGCCTGAAATGACGATCTGCGGGTTATATTAACGTCAAAAGTAATAAAACGACAATTATATTGTACACTTCAATGAGCTTTTTAAAATTTTAACGCTATTTTTGCAACTTCAAAAAAAAAGCATGATTCATTTCTTCCTTAGTCAATCGCAGGCGATTTTTGTTCTACAAACAGACAAAGCGCTTTCTACCACTGATATTACTAAACTTGAATGGTTATTTGGCGGTGCCAAAATCTCGCAAGAAAAAGCACTAACAGGCTTTTTCGTTGGGCCAAGAGCAGCAATGATTACTCCATGGAGTACCAACGCAGTAGAGATTACCCAAAACATGGACATGCAGGGAATCATCAGGATTGAAGAATTTAAGCAGGTTGAAGAAAGTTTTGCCGATTACGACCCGATGCTTTCTCAAAAATACGACAAGCTCGATCAGGAGGTATATACCATCAATATCAAACCTGAACCGATTTTAGAAATCACCGATATTGCTGCTTACAACAAACAAGAAGGGCTTTCTTTAAGCGATGAAGAAGTTGAGTATTTAAATACTTTAGCGCAAAAACTAGAAAGACCGCTAACCGATTCTGAAGTTTTTGGTTTCTCTCAAGTGAATTCGGAACACTGCCGCCATAAAATTTTCAATGGCAAATTTGTAATCGATGGCGTAGAGCAGCCTACTTCTTTATTTAAGCTGATCCGCAAAACATCAGAAGAAAACCCTAACGACATTGTTTCGGCCTATAAAGATAACGTAGCTTTTATCAAAGGCCCGAAAGTGCAACAATTTGCACCTAAACGTGCCGATGAGCCTGATTATTATACGACAAGCGATTTCGAATCGGTAATCTCATTAAAAGCTGAAACCCATAATTTCCCTACTACTGTTGAGCCTTTTAATGGCGCAGCAACAGGTTCGGGTGGTGAAATCAGAGACCGTTTGGCAGGTGGACAAGGTTCGTTGCCTTTAGCAGGAACTGCCGTTTACATGACTGCACTTTCGCGTTTAGAAGATAACCGCCCATGGGAAAAAGGTGTTGAAGAAAGAGCATGGTTGTACCAAACCCCGATGGATATCCTGATCAAAGCATCTAACGGTGCTACAGATTTTGGAAATAAATTCGGTCAACCACTTATTACTGGTTCGGTTTTAACTTTCGAACACGACGAACACTTCGACAAGCTCAGTGTGACACCCAGAAAACTGGGTTTCGATAAAGTAATTATGCTAGCGGGTGGTATCGGTTACGGTAAAGCCAGCCAGGCACAAAAACTTAAACCCAAAGAAGGCGATAATATCGTTATTCTGGGTGGAGAAAATTATAGGATCGGGATGGGCGGTGCAGCCGTTTCATCTGCAGATACTGGTCAGCACGGAAGTGGCATTGAATTAAATGCTATCCAACGTTCAAATCCTGAAATGCAAAAACGTGCGGCTAATGCTGTTCGTGGTATGGTAGAAAGCGATCACAATTCGATTATTTCTATCCACGATCACGGTGCAGGTGGTCACTTAAACTGTTTATCAGAATTGGTTGAAGAAACCGGTGGTTTAATAGACCTTGATAAATTGCCAGTGGGCGATCCTACCCTTTCGGCTAAAGAAATTATCGGAAACGAATCGCAGGAAAGAATGGGCTTGGTAATCGGCAACGAGCATATCGAAACCTTACAAAAAATAGCAGACCGCGAACGCTCGCCAATGTATACCGTAGGTAAAGTAACCGGCGATCACCGTTTTACCTTTAAATCTGCAACAACAGGTTTAAAACCTATGGATTTCGAATTGGCCGCCATGTTTGGCAGCTCACCAAAAATCGTAATGGACGATCAAACCATCGATCGTAAATATGAAGCCGTAACATATAACAACAACGAATTAAACACCTATTTAGAACAGGTTCTTCAATTAGAAGCGGTTGCATCTAAAGATTGGTTAACCAATAAAGTAGACCGTTGTGTGGGTGGCCGTGTAGCCAAACAACAATGTGCAGGCCCGTTACAATTACCACTGAATAACTGTGGTGTAATGGCTTTAGATTTTCAGGGGAAAGAAGGTATAGCCACTTCAGTTGGCCATGCACCACTTTCGGCCTTGATCGATCCTGCAGCGGGTAGCCGCAATGCGATTGCAGAATCACTTTCGAATATCGTTTGGGCACCGCTAAAAGATGGCTTAAAAAGTGTTTCACTTTCTGCCAACTGGATGTGGGCCTGTAAAAACGAAGGCGAAGATGCCCGTTTATATGCAGCGGTAAAAGCTTGTTCTGATTTTGCCATCGATTTAGGAATCAATATCCCAACCGGAAAAGATTCATTATCGATGAAACAGAAATACAAAGATGGTGATGTAATTGCACCGGGAACGGTAATTATTTCTGCCGGAGCAAATTGCGACGATATTACTAAAGTGGTTGAGCCGGTACTTCAAAAAAACGGAGGATCAATTTATTACATCAACCTTTCTAACGATACCTACAAATTAGGTGGTTCATCTTTTGCACAGATTTTAAACAAAATCGGCACAGAAACACCTGATGTTAAAGGTGCTGATCAATTTAAAACAGCTTTCAACACACTACAACAATTAATCAAAGCTAACAAAATCCAAGCAGGTCACGATATTGGTAGCGGCGGTTTAATCACAACCCTATTGGAAATGTGTTTTGCCGACCGCGATTTGGGCGCTTCGATCGATTTGTCTTCACTAGCGGAAGCAGATAGCATTAAAGTATTATTTGCAGAGAACATTGGTATTGTATTCCAGGCTGATGCTTCTGTTGAAGAAACCTTTGCTCAGGCCGGCGTTGCTTTCCATAAAATTGGTGAAGTAAATGCATCAGCTAAACTGGAAGTTAAAAATGCTGCTGATCGCTTCAGCTTTGATATCGACCATTTACGTGATGTTTGGTTCAAAACTTCATACTTATTAGATAGTAAACAAACCGGAAACGGATTGGCGAAAGAACGCTACGACAATTATAAAAACCATGTTTTAAATTACACTTTCCCATTACAATTTGATGGAAAGAAACCTGTAATCGATCCAACTAAACCACGACCAAAAGCAGCCATCATCCGCGAAAAAGGAAGTAATTCTGAGCGCGAACTGGCCAATGCCATGTATTTGGCAGGTTTTGATGTGAAAGACGTACACATGACCGATTTAATTACCGGAAGAGAAACTTTAGAAGACATCCAGTTTATCGGTGCAGTTGGTGGTTTCTCTAACTCTGATGTTTTAGGATCGGCCAAAGGTTGGGCAGGTGCATTTTTATACAACGAAAAAGCAAGAGTAGCCTTGGAGAAATTCTTTGCCCGTCCGGACACTTTATCCGTTGGGGTTTGCAATGGTTGTCAATTATTTGTAGAGCTGGGCTTAATTAACAAAAACCATGAAGAAAAACCTAAAATGCTCCACAACAAAAGTGGCAAGCACGAAAGTATTTTCACTTCGTTAACCTTACAAGAAAACAATTCGGTTATGTTATCTACCCTGGCCGGAAGCACTTTAGGTGTTTGGGTATCACATGGTGAAGGTAGATTCTCGTTACCATACGCAGAAGACAAATATAAAATCGTGGCCAAATATGCTTACGAAACTTATCCGGCTAGCCCGAATGGCTCAGATTACAACACCGCAATGTTATGTGATGAAACTGGCCGCCACCTGGTCATGATGCCACACATTGAGCGTTCATTGTTCCAATGGCACTGGGCAAATTATCCACAAGGCCGTAAAGACGAAGTTTCGCCATGGATGGAAGCCTTCGTAAATGCACGCAAGTGGATTGAAGACAAGGGATAAGAAACTAATGGAAAATATAAAAGGATGATGGAATTAAAAACCATCATCTTTTTTTATTTACAAGCATTCGTCATTTCGAGCAGTTTGTTTCTTAAAATCGTCATGCTGAACTTGATTCAGCATCTATCATGCTAATCAGACCCTGAACAGGTAAGGTCAACAACTGAATCATATAAATTGTCATTCTGAGGCACGAAGAATCTCTAACAGACAACTGCTTGTTTTAATTTTAATGGCTTTGAAATGGAAAACCGATAATAGCAAGCTTTCCATAGCTGAAGGATTCTTCACTGCGTTCAGAATGACAATTCTCTCTCGATATTAAAACAAAAAACGGCCTGGGCACCGCCCAAGCCGTTTCAATTTACCCAACCTCACATTTTTCTATAAGAGCATTAATAGAAAAATTATTTAATTATTAAAAAGAGATGTCATTCTGTCTAAAGGACTCCTATGGAGGGTGTTGTCGTCATGCTGAACTTGATTCAGCCTCTATCATGCAGCTTAGAAAGCATTCCCCGTTATCCGTTTTACATCATCCATCCCACCTACATCATCTGAAAATTAATCGCCATATTATACCTTACACGCACCGGAATCCCCTTATTTTTCCCTGGTTTCCATAGTGGCGATTTTTTAATTACTTTAATGGCTTCCTCATCACAACCAAAACCAATCCCTTTAATTACGGATACATCGGTAATAGAACCATCTTTCTCTACCACAAAACTTACATATACCTTACCTGCAGCACCTTCATCTTGCGCTCTTGATGGGTACCTTAAATTACGTTCCATATATTTAGACCATGCTTTGGCACCACCGGTAAACTCTGGATACTCATCTACTCCACCAATCGTTAAAACAGCATTCGGATCACCGTTTTCTGCGCCATCTTTAACTATACCTGTGCCATTACCATTGCCTTTATTATCTGGGATTACCAAATTAGGGGCTTCAATTCCATCTTGCGTTTTATCACTGATCACCGCATTCTGGATTTCTTTAATTGTAGGTGGATCAGGAAGATCGACTTTATTTACAACAACAATGTTCTGCGATAAAGCAACGGTTTTAACCTTTACCGGATCAGCTTTTGCAGGCTCAACCTTTTTCTCTGGTTCGGGAGTCTTTGGTTTCATCTGGTGGATTACATCTGTTAAGTCGACAATCTTTGGCGGAGTTTCTACTATGATCTCCTTTGGAAACAGTTTTGCATAAATCAAAGGAGAAAAACACAACAATAAGAATAGACTACCAGATACGAAAAGTGCTCTTGTCATAATCGATGAAGATTTAGACCTTAATTCATAAGCACCATAGTTTTTGTTGCGGTCTGCAAATACAAGATCGAGCCACTCGGTTTTGTATACGTTAATTAAAGAGTTGAACATAGCTTTTAAGTTTTATAGCATGATGCGGCAAAATCAGCAATTCCATAAAACATTTAAAAAATCTATTTTCTTTGCAAAAAATGAAATTTTTCATCTGAAAAACATTTTTTTATTTCATTTTCAATAAAATTGATAAAAATAATACGATTCTTTTACGAAAATTAATAAAATATACTATTTTTGACAAAAAACATAACAAATTAATGAAAAGCTTAAGAACCATCGCATTAAAAGAGGCTCAAAACAGAATTTCACCAGAAGTTAAAGCACCAGCGGCAAAAATTTCTGACTTTTTTGGCGCTAATGTATTTGATAAGAGAAAAATGAGAGATTTCTTATCTAAGGACGTATATGAAAAATTAATATCATCCATCAACCAGGGTGAGTTAATTAATTCTGACGATGCCAACCAAATTGCAACCGCTATGAAAGCATGGGCAATGAGTGCTGGCGCAACGCATTATACGCACTGGTTCCAGCCATTAACTGGTACAACTGCTGAAAAACATGATTCATTTTTTGAGCCAAGTGGCGATGGAGCTATCGAGAAATTTGCAGGTAGTGCTTTAGTTCAACAAGAACCAGATGCTTCTAGTTTCCCTAACGGTGGTATCCGTAATACTTTCGAAGCTCGTGGTTATACTGCTTGGGATCCTTCTTCTCCAGCTTTTATCATGGAAAGCAAAGCAGGTAAAACACTATGTATCCCTACAGTATTCGTATCATATACCGGAGAAGCCTTGGATTATAAAGCACCTTTATTAAAAGCATTAGCTGCACTTGATAAAGCTGCTGTTGATGTTTGCCAATATTTCGATAAAAGCATTACTAAAGTAAATGCATCTTTAGGTATCGAACAAGAATATTTCTTGGTTGATGAGTCATTGTTCAATGCTCGTCCCGATTTATTATTAACAGGCCGTGCTTTATTCGGACACATGTCTGCTAAAGGCCAACAATTAGAAGATCATTATTTCGGTTCTATCCCTGAGCGCGTATTCAGCTATATGGTAGATTTCGAAAACGAAGCTTTAAAATTAGGTATTCCTTTAAAAACCCGTCACAATGAGGTTGCACCATCTCAGTTTGAGTGTGCACCGATTTATGAAGAAATCAACCTGGCTATCGATCACAATCAATTATTGATGGATTTGATGGAAAAAGTTGCCCGTCGTCACCATTTCCGTGTATTGTTACACGAAAAACCATACGCAGGTATCAACGGATCAGGTAAACACAACAACTGGTCGTTAATTACCGATACCGGTAAAAACTTATTGGCACCAGGTAAAACACCTAAAAATAACTTGATGTTCCTTGCTTTCTTTGTAAACACAATTAAAGCTGTTAGCGAGCATGCCGATTTATTACGTGCAAGTATTGCATCAGTAAGCAACGATCACCGTTTAGGTGCCAACGAAGCGCCACCTGCAATTATCTCTATCTTCTTAGGTTCTCAATTGAACGATGTATTAGATGAGATTGAACACTCACGTATCAGCAAAAAAATCAAAGAAGATAACGCACTTTGGTTGGGTATCCCTAAAATCCCTCAGATTTTATTAGATAATACCGACCGTAACCGTACTTCTCCTTTCGCATTTACAGGTAACAAATTTGAGCTTAGAGCTGTTGGATCTTCAGCAAACTCTTCTGCACCAATGACGATCTTAAACGCGATTATGGCTGAACAATTGGTTAAATTTAAGGTTGAAGTTGATAAATTGATCAAAAAAGGTGATAAAAAAGATATCGCTTTATTAACAGTGATCAAAAAATACATCAAAGAATCTAAAGGTATCCGTTTCGAAGGCAATGGTTACAGCCAGGAGTGGGAAGATGAAGCTGCAACACGCGGTTTATCGAACATCAAAACTACACCAAAAGCTTTAGATGCTTATTTAACTGAAAAATCTGCTGAGTTATTTGCAACAACAGGTATTTATAGCGCACGTGAGATTCATGCCCGTCATGAAATCATGTTAGAAAACTTCTATAAAAAACTACAGATCGAAGCACGTGTAATGGGCGAAGTGGCTAACACTGCCATTATCCCAGCTGCAATCGCTTACCAAAACGCTTTAATCGAAAACGTACAAGGATTAAAAGCAATTGGTGTAGATAGCAAAGTTTCTATCGATATCGTTAAAAAATTATCAGAGCATTTAGAAATTGTTAAAACCAATATCGATGCGATGTTAGAAGAACGTAAATTAACCAACAAAATCGAAGATACCCGCGAGAAAGCGATTGCTTACGATGAGAAAGTTAAATCTTACTTCGATATCATCCGTTACCACGCTGATAAATTAGAGCAAATTGTTGACGATAGCGTTTGGCCTTTACCAAAATTCAGAGAATTATTATTCATGAAATAAGTTTTAAGCCGGAAGGTTTAAGGTATAGGGCGTAAGGTTTAACTTTACGCCCTTTTTTGTTTTCATAAATCCGTCATTGCGAAGAGGAACGATGAAGCAACCTTACAACGACCGTTACTAGTAAGCCCATCAGCTTATATGCCCTTAAATCCCTTATGTCGTAAAAGATTTCAGGAAATAATAAAATAATATCCCTCATATCCTGATTTCCAGTAGTCAAACAGCTTTAGCAGGGTGCGCTCAGCTAGCATTTTTTTTGAAAAGCAATACCAATGCTCATCGGTTAATCCAGTCCTGCTTTCCTTCCTGCTGTAAAATTTTCTCCATTTTTTAAATCGATTGTTAACAGCATCCATGCAATCAGGTTTATTTCAGATAGGCCTGTGCACGATGTCATTAAGTTAAGGGATAAATCTCAAAAAGATGTCACTGAAACGGAGACTTTGGTTACATGTTGGAGGTATCGTCCTTTAGATTTGTTTTGATATTTTATTTAAGGATCACAAGTATTTACTTTGCTTAAATTATAAATCAGATTACCTAAAGCGGTAGCGGCACATTAAAAGTTCGTCAAGGTTTTTATGCCTATGAGATGATGCAATCCGCTACCGTTTTTTCCCTTAGTGACCAGA
>NZ_JAUG01000069.1 GCF_000708285.2 Pedobacter borealis DSM 19626 | reverse complement strand
CTGAAAATTATATCTTATTTACGCCTAATCCCGCTTTATCGTCCTGCTGAATTTATTTCAGCATCTTTTTAGCGTGAAAGACCCTGAAATAAATTCAGGGTGACGACCGTCTTAACAGAAAACTTGATTAAAACGCCACAAAATGAGATTTAATAATCGAACTCAGGTTGTTATGTTTTTTACTGATTATCATGGTGACTGGGTGGATTGTCTTATTAAAAAAATGATTTTGCTGAACTCATTTAACTTTTTCTAATAAGATGCAAGCTCCGCCTCCTGGTGCCAATTCAATATCAATAACTTTTTTGGATGTCACCATAATGGTTTCCACACGATAGCTTTCTTTGTTTGTTAAATAACTGGCGTCTTTTCCATCCCTTATGATCAATGCCCTATAGTTTCCCGGTTCAGCAAAACTTAATGGAATATGTAACACCCGAGGACTTTCGTTAGTTGCCGCGGCGATCAGCCAATTTCCCGTTGATGCCTTACGGGCCATTACAATATATTCCCCAATTTGCCCGCTTAATGTTTTGCTCTCCATCCATGGCATTTTTTGAGCAGTAATGAACTTCAAGATCTCGGGGTATTTATTGTAGTATTCAGGGATGTCGGGAATGATCGTAGCACCTGAAAAAGTAATAAGTGTACGGGCGGCCTCGGCAACAATTGTAGATGGTACTGGATTGCCATTGTCAACACGGCCCTTTTGGATCATATCAACCACTCCGTTATTCATATCTAAAGGCCCGGCAACCATATTCACAAATACGGATGTAACAAATGTTTTTGGCTGAAATACTTTATGGCCATCCAACTGAGCCTGACAATACTCACGTGTAACAGCATTGGGCCAGGTTCGCATTTGTCCGTACGGATGAACAGGACCGTCATGAAAGTCGACCATTAAATGATGTTGGGCGCACAATTTCGTGATCAGTCTGGTTTTGCTGTTTTTTTCCTCAGCACTGCCTTGCATAAATCCGTATTTAAGGCCTATTGCTCCCCAATCACCATACTGTTTTATGGTGGCTTCAATGGGATAAGCTTTTCCACCTACATCATTCAGGTATAACCAAATCCCCAGCCCTTTTTCTTTACCGTATTTGATCAATTCGTTTACATCAGCTGCTTTTCCGCCCTTTAACGGATCCGAATCTTTATTGAACTCAGCCCCATACCAGTTGGCATCCAACACCAGCGAAGGGATCTTGTTTACTGCGGCAAAATCGACCATCCGCTTCCATGACGGTAGCGACATCTGATACTTAAATCCGTCAACCTCTGCACCATTGATCCGCCAGTCCCAAAGGGCTACACCTGGTTTTACCCAGGTAAAATCATATCCAGGCTCTGGAGCAGGGTTCAATAATTCCAGCAAATGCGAATCGATCAATTGCCCCGGCGTTCTTCCATACATAATCACACGCCATGCTTTGGCCCTTTTTGAGGGCACTAAAAACGAGGCATGCCCCGGTACTGTTTTTAACAGTAAAGGTTCTCCGCTTTCCAGATCGGCCTCATGAATAGCCATATATTGATCATCATTGGCTTTAATGGTTACAATGGGTTTGCGAATACCTTTGGCATTCTGTAGTTTTTCGGGTCCGATATTGTGATTCTCTCCATTGTAATACCAGGCATCGTAATTTCCTGCAAAATTGAATTCAGTCAACTCAGACTCACTTTTCCCGTTTTCATACCGGAAAGCAATGCCATCGTTATATGCCCTGGCTTTGATGGTATAAACATCCAATACAATGGTTATTTCTCTATAAACATCGTTAACAATGCTTCTTTTGCCCCAAACTGGCCGCCAAACTTTTTTAACGATCTCTGATCGCTCAGACCTGAATACCGGCGCCTTTGAAACGTTTAACCCAATGGCTGATGGTTGCAGCAAAAGTTTACCATCAGCCATCAACGAATAAAAGATAGCGCCATCGGTGCCAGAAGTAAACGAAACTTTTAACTTGCCATCAGGCGACCTGAGGTCAGCCAGTTTTCTCAAACTGTTAGCAAACGACGCCTCAGAAAGTGCACTAAATGTTATTATTAAGAAAAGGAAAGGGTTCACAAACACTTTTAAAATTCTCATTATGTATAATAAATTATGGTTTAACTACGATCAGCATTACCTTGGTCTTATTTCTCTTTCGGAATCCCATTTTCATTTTTTATAAGTGTATTCCTTTTTAAGGTAAACCCTTCGCTTGTCACTGCTTTTATCAGGATCTGGGGGGCATAAGCCTACAAAGCCTTGTGGATAAGGTTTTGATACGTCTTCATTAATGAAGACCCTTATTTTGGTATCAAACTTCGCTGTATCGGCAATTTTATATGGGGTACTTTCATAGTAACTCTCCGTGGTCAAAAATACACATTTCTTTGCTTACTGAATTAATATAAATCCCTGGTATCTCAGCTATGGTGAGCGTCACACTAACATGGGCCCAGGTGTTGCCAGTTAATATCCCGCCAATGCCATTTTTAACCTTCCCAGTCACTTAAGTTTACCCTTTCGTTTATCCAACCTGGGTGTTGTTTTCCAATAGGATTTGTCCGGAAATAAAATTTAAACACAATAAATATCTAACTATCAGTACTTTTAAATTTATATTAGTGGTCTCAGCCGTATCGTTATCAAACCATTTTATTAATGATTTAAAGCGCATTGCGGATTTAAAAATTCCGAAATGATTTGTTTGTGTAAAAACACCACTTGACAATATCGCTTACCGATCAGGCTTAGGCGGAAGAATTACAAAAATCATATTATTTAATCTATTTAGGTAGAAAAATATAGCAGTTTGAACTGATTTGCAAACCTGTCAAGAATAATGTATATTGTTTCAAATCTGTATTTATCATTTCCAATCATCCCAATGAAGAGCCCTTTTAACACATTAATGATCGCTAGCATGATATTGCTATGTTCTTTTAATGAAGCTTTTGCACAACTTTCTTTTGATCATTTGTCGGTAAACAATGGTCTTTCACAAAGTACGGTGCAATCCATCTGCAAAGACAGCAGGGGTTATATGTGGTTTGGTACCCGCGATTGCTTGAACAGGTATAATGGTAAGACTATTAAGGTTTATAGAACAAGTTCCGATAATCTGAGCTCCATTAGTTCCGATGATTATATATTCGCACTGAAAGAAGATCACGAAAAAAATCTTTGGATTGGAACACAAAATGGGCTAAACCGCTATATCCCTGAAAAAGATGCTTTTGAACGCATTATCTACAATAAAAAGGATAAGAATTGGATAAGTGATAAAAGCATTAATTGCATCTCGGAAGATAGAAAGGGAAGATTATGGTTTGCTACGGGCAATGGGCTCAGTATGTTAGCAAAACCCTCTTCCAGAAAATTTATCAATTTTTATCAAAAAGATGGTCTTGCGGGCAATGCTGTATATGCCGTTTTTGAAGATAGTAAAGGTATACTATGGGTAGGTACGACCAATGGTTTGAGTATGATGAAATCAGAGAAGGGCAGGTTCAAAATCACTTCCTTTAATCATCATCCCGAAGATCAGAAAAGTCTTAGCGATAATTTCGTGCGAACTATTGTAGAAGATCGTAAAGGCAGGATCTGGATTGGAACGGAAAAAGGCGGATTAAATCTTTTTGTTCCCGGATCAGGCTCATTTGTTCGGTTTAAATACGATGCACTGAATCCGAAAGGTTTGAGTAATAACAGTATCCGAAAGCTTATGCTCGATAATAATGGCAATATATGGGTGGCAACAATGAACGGCCTCAATATTTTGAACGCTGAAACGCTCAATTTTACAGTCTACAAGCATGATCCGGATAACAGAAAAAGTTTGAGTGATAACTCTATCAAAGAAATCTATAAAGACGAACAGGGCTCTATATGGTTAGGTACGATGTTTGGAGGGGTAAATGTTAACCACCACAATAGCATTACTTTTGACGTATATAAGTATAATAAATATAGAAATAGCATAAGCGGTGATATTATCAGTGCAATAGAGGCTGATGATCAGGGGAATCTATGGGTGGGTACAGAAGGGCAGGGGCTGAACTGTTATAATATGAAAACGGGCCTTTTTAAAAATTATGTGAATGATCCTTTTGATCCGGGCAGTTTAAGCCATAATACCGTCAAAGCTATTTTTAAAGATGGCCAGGGAAGGATCTGGGTTGGTTTATATGAAGGAGGTTTAGCGCTTTTTGTTCCGGCCACGGGTAAGTTTAAACATTATCCCCCAGATCCTAAAAACCCAAATGCACTGAGTTATGGATATATATCAAGTATAGCAGAAGATGATCAGGGACGATTGCTGATCGGTACTTCATCCAAGGGATTAGATATTTTTGATCTCCAAAAACAAATATTTACACATATCACCGACCTGCCAGGAAAAGGTTTAACGATTAGCGGTAATTATATCACGTTTGTATACCAGGATTCAAAAAGGAATATATGGGTAGGTACACTCAGCGGACTCAGCTTGTTGAGCCCTGGAGCTAAACAAGCTAAGATATTCAGAAAAAAAGCCAAAAATAAAGACAGTCTTCAATCTAACCTGATCACCTGTATAAGAGAAAGCAGTCAGGGGAAAATCTGGATCGGGACGATGCGCGGAGGCTTGAGCTTATACCATCCTGAAACCGCTTCGTTTACTACTTATAATAAACAGAATGGTTTACCCAGCAATAACATTACCAATCTATTAGACGATAATGAGGGTAACCTGTGGGTAAGCAGCGACAGGGGGCTTACCAAACTTGACCCACGACGGAGAAGCTTTAAAAACTACAATACAAGCGATGGTTTGCCTTCCAGTGAGTTCAATGTGAACTCCGCTTATAAGGACAAAAATGGCAAGTTATACTTTGGGAGTTTTAACGGACTGGTAGCCTTTACGCCAAGAGACATTAAGGAGAATACCGTTGTGCCAAAAACAGTATTCTCGGGCTTGAAACTATTTAACAAGCCGGTGCACATTGGAGGCCCCGATCAACTATTGAATGAAGATATCAGTTTTACCAAATCCATCACGTTTTCTGCCGGTCAGAATATCTTTACCATCGATTTTGTGACCTTAAATTACATCCAGCCACAGCGCAATAAATACGCATACAAATTAGAAAACTTTGAAAAGGATTGGAATTATGTTAATATTCCATCTGCTACCTATACCAACCTGCCTTCTGGAAAGTATAGGCTATTGGTAAAAGGAAGCAATAACGATGGCCTTTGGAACAAAAATCCGACAGCCCTGGAAATTCGGATATTGCCCCCGCTATGGCAAACCTGGTGGGCCTACCTGTTGTATTTTACAATAGCAGGTATATCCTTGTATTTTGTACTCCGGTTTACCAGAAGACAGCAGAGGTTAGAATCGAAACTCTATTACGAACAGCTGCATAGTGAGCAACAGCAGGAGCTTTTCCAGATGAAACTCGATTTTTTTACCAGGATTTCGCATGAGATCCGCACGCCATTGACCTTGATTTTCGCTCCTTTGGAAAAGCTGATCAAACTGACGCAAGAGAACAGTACGGTTAACCATTCGCTGATCGGCATCAGAAGAAATACTGATCGGTTGTTGCGGTTAATAAGCGAACTGCTTGATTTCAGGAAAATAGAAAGCGGACATGTTAATCTACACGTTTCTAAAAATGATCTGGTTGCTTTTAGCCATAATATCTACCGTTCCTATCTGAGCTTGGCAGAACTCAAAAACATCGATTATCAATTCAACAGTAAACAGGAAGAAGTTTTGGTATATTTTGATGCCGGCCAAATGGAGAAGGTGTTTTACAATATCCTTTCCAATGCTTTTAAATATACACCTAATGGCGGAAAAATAATTTTTGAAATTGCAGAACATGATGGGCAAGCTAAAGTCACGATAACCGATAACGGCATTGGTATTCCATTAGATGTGCAGGATAAAGTGTTTACCAATTTTTATCAGGTAAAGTCAAGAGGTGTTGTAGCCGAAGGCTGGGGAATAGGGCTTGCCCTTGTTAAAGATATAGTGGACCTGCACAAAGGGCAGATCTCCGTTTCAAGTGAGCCAGCCGTTGAAGGGAAAAATGGGAAGACCAGTTTAACGATCCTGCTCCGTTTCGGAAAAGAACATTTTTCAGCAGAAGAACTCTCGGTAGGTGATAGTGCGCTAAAAATATTAGAAGATGTAACCGGACAGCAAGCAGGAAGGCTTTCGGGTGAAGATGCTGAAGCGATTATTGAGAAAAAATACACAGTATTAGTTGTGGAGGATAATGATGAATTAAGAGGGTTTATTGTCCAGTCGCTAAAAGCTACCTATCATATCCTCGAAAGTATTGATGGATTAAAGGGCTGGGAATCTGCTATTGAAAATGTTCCTGATATTATACTGAGTGATGTAACCATGCCAGAACTAAACGGACTGGAACTATGTATAAGATTAAAGCAAGAGGAACGTACCAGTCATATCCCCGTAATTATGCTTACGGCAATGGCTTCTCAGCTGCATCAGGTTAACGGACTTGAAGCAGGTGCAGATGTTTATATCACCAAACCTTTCAGTATCCAGGTACTTGAATTAAGTATCCGCAACCTGTTACACGGGCGCGAGGAATTGAAACTGAAATATGCTAGGCAGATCATGCTAACACCACGCAAGCTGGATATAGTCTCGCCTGATGAGAAGTTTTTGAACAAGCTGATGCAGGTAGTGGAAGACAACATGGAAGATCCCGACTTCAACGTGACAGGTCTTGTAGACCGTATTGGGATGAGTCAGACGGTGCTGTACAAGAAAATCAAATCGCTTACCGACCTTTCCATTACCGATTTCATCAAATCGCAGCGCTTAAAGCGCGCAGAACAACTATTGGCCGAAAATAAGCTGAATATTTCAGATGTTGCCTATGCGGTCGGCTTTAACGATAGGAAATATTTCAGCAAGGAGTTCCGAAAACAGTTCGGCTATGCACCTTCGAAATACATCGAGAAAACAGATTGAACAAAACTTAAAGTACCTCGCATATAATCTTTTACCTTTTTGAGTTTTTATTAAATCGAAGTATTTAATATGGGAAGGCGCATACTTTTGTAAAAAAAATAGCCGTAGAGATTAAGCAAATCACCTAAGCTGTTGAGTTTAAAGCCAGAAAATTTTCAGCAAAACATTTATAAAGCGTTTGGTTGCATCGTTCAAAATATAGCAAAAAGAGGGCTTTTTGCGCTTTAAAAGATCTGTGGTTAATTTTTACCCCTTTTTAAACCAATCCGTGCCCCTTGTTTTTTCAGCTTAAACCTAATATTTGATTAATGGAAAGTTTAATAAACGAAACCATTACTAACCAATAACCAAATATTATGAAGAAAAATTTACAGAACAGTAAAAAGGAGATTGATAAATACGCTTTTTCAAAGTAGGGGACATTAAGCAAAAGGTAATATCGGAGCGCCTGTTTAAATGGAAGCTATTCCATATAAGTATCCGAAAAACAAATAACCAACCAAATAAAAACTAAGTAAAATAAATTCATTATGTTAAATTTAGGCTACCAATATTTTAGCGGATTTCGAGGGATATTATGGTCCATCGTTTTCGTAACTGTGTGCTTGTTTGCTGCACCATCTCAGGCCCAAAACAAAACATTCAAAGTATCTGGAACAGTAAAAGATGCAAATGGCCAGTCTCTTGCAGGTGTTAGTGTAAAAGTAAAAGATGCCCAGACGGTAACCAATACAGATGCTAATGGTCGATATCAGATCAGTCTTTCCAATCCATCATCAGCTATATTAATGTTTAGCTATGTGGGGTATGTAACCAAACAAATAGAGGTTAGTGATAAAACAGTGGTAGACGTTGTTCTTGCCGAAGACAGTAAATCATTGAATGATATGGTGGTAATTGGTTATGGCACCCAAAAACGGGGAGACCTTACTGGTTCTGTATCTTCAGTGTCAATGAAAGATTTACAAAAAGCACCTGTCCGTTCTTTCGACGAAGCACTAGCAGGCCGTGTTGCCGGTGTACAGGTTACTTCATCAGATGGACAGCCAGGCTCGGGAATTGACATTGTAATCCGGGGAAACAACTCGGTTTCGCAATCGAACTCCCCATTATATGTAATTGACGGTTTTCCGATAGAAAACATGGACAACAATGCGATTAATCCACAAGACATCGAATCATTGGAGATTTTAAAAGATGCATCAGCAACAGCTATTTATGGAGCAAGAGGAGCTAACGGCGTAATTGTAATTACCACCAAAAAAGGGAAAACTGGTCCTCCCGTATTTAGTTTTGGCAGTTCATTCGGTATTCAGAAAGACATAAAAAGATATGAATTAATGAATCCTTATGAATTTGTGAAACTCCAGATAGAGTGGGATCCGACACCAGTTTCGTCAACAACATTCCCCAGTCCAACAGAAACTTATTTAACTAAGCCTGGTAAAGATCTGGACTTTTACAAAACCGTAAAAGGCATCGATTGGCAAGATCAGATACTACGTACTGCGCTAATGCAAAATTACAATTTATCTGTAAATGGAGGAACCAAAAAAACAAAATATGCCTTATCAGGTTCCTTGATTGATCAAGATGGTGTTCTGATTGCTTCAAACTACAAGAGATATCAAGGCCGTTTAGTTCTTGACCACCAATTAACAAAGAAAATAAAAATAGGAATAAACACGAATTACAGTTATTTACAACAACTTGGTAGCAGTCCGGCACAAACTATTTATAGTGCTACATTAAATACGATGTACGCGGCTTGGGGTTATAAACCTGTTGATGAAGGTGGATTAGACCCTGACTTGGACGCCATGACAGATAGTGATGTTAATCCAGCTAATGATTACCGTTCAAACCCTATCCTTAATTTAAAGAATGAGTATGTTGCAAGAGTTGGGCGCAATTTGATTGCTAATGCTTATTCGGAATACGAAATTATTCCCGGCTTAAAACTACGTGTTTCTGGTGGAATTGTTAACGATGATGTGCAAAATCGAAAATTCTATAACAGCAATACGAGTTCAGGGCGTGGTTCTAATGGGCAAAGTGGTAGTATTACTTATAATGAATCTTTTAACTGGTTGAGTGAAAACACGTTGACATGGGACAAAAAAATCGGCGAAAAACACCACATAAACCTTTTAGGAGGATTTACTGCACAAAAAGGAACCAACAAAACGCATGGAATAGGAGCCAATAAAGTGCCTGAAGGCTTGGGTATTGACAGTTTAGACAAAGGTATTCCAATAGCATATGATACTTTTCAATCATTATGGACCATGAGTTCTTTCCTATCAAGGGTAAATTACAATTATGATTCAAAATATCTGTTTACCGCATCTATAAGAGCCGATGGATCATCTAAGTTTCCTTCGGAGAACCATTGGGGCTATTTCCCTTCAGCTGCCCTTGCATGGAATTTTAAAAATGAAAATTTCCTAAAAAACAGCAACGTATTGTCTGAGGGTAAATTGAGGTACAGTTATGGACAAACTGGAAATAATAGGGTAGGTGACTTTGATTACTTAACTAAATTTTATACCCCAATGATTGGCGGATTCCCTGTAGCCTATGCATTTAACAACCAGTATGTACCTGCAGTGGTTGCAGCTAATTTGGGAAATGATAAACTAAAATGGGAAACTACTGAGCAAACGGATTTAGGGCTTGATTTAGGGTTTTTAAACCAACGGATTAACTTAACTGCTGAAGTTTACAAAAAAACAACCAAAGATTTATTGCTAAGAGCTGATCTTCCTACTTCATCAGGTTTTACATCTTCGTACAAAAACATAGGCTCTGTAGAAAACAAAGGATTGGAATTTACCTTAAATACTGAAAATATAAAAACACGTAATTTTAATTGGAACACTTCTTTTAACATCTCATTCAACAGAAGTAAAGTACTTGGGCTTTCAGACAACCAAACAGAGTTAACCAGCTATGTTTCATGGGATACTCCATTTAATACTATCCCTGGTTATATTGCGAAAATAGGTGGTCCACTGGGCGAAATTTACGGTTTAATTGATGATGGAACCTATAAATATTCAGATTTTGATCAAGATGCGAATGGTAAATATACGCTTAAGTCGGGCATTGCTACTAACGGTAATACCGCTACAGCAATACAACCTGGGGATGTAAAATACAGAGATATTAACGGCGATGGAGTGGTTACGGCTGCAGATTATACTATAATTGGTCATGGTTTACCAAAACATACCGGAGGATTGTCCAATAATTTCAGCTACAAAGGATTTGATTTGAATGTCTTTTTTCAATGGTCTTATGGAAATGACCTGATGAATGCAAACCGAATCAAATTTGAAGGAGGGGGCGGTAATTACCTAAATCAATTTGCGAACTATGAAAATCGCTGGACACCCACTAACCCTGATTCTGATATACCCCGTGTTAAAGGATATACAGGTGCAACAGCTGGTTACACCAGCAGGAATGTAGAGGATGGTTCCTATATAAGACTTAAAACAGTATATTTTGGATACACCTTCGAGAATAAATTGATACGTAGATTAAAGTTAAAATCTTTAAAGGTGTATGCTTCAGCACAAAATCTAGCTACCTGGACTAAATACTCAGGTACAGACCCAGAAGTAAACACTAAAAGATCTGCTTTAACATCAGGTTTTGATTACTCATCTTATCCAAGGGCTCGCGTTATCACTGCTGGATTAAACGCATCATTTTAATAATTTTAAAATCAAAAAGATGAAAAAGTTACTTTTTTTATTATCGATAATAACTGTCACAATGGTATCGTGTGAAAAATTTCTAAATACCGAACCAATAGACAAAATAGCAATTACTCAGTATTATACTGATGAAAATGGATTGATACTAGCGTTAGCTGGTGTTTATGATCCATTAGGGCCGTATTACAGTGATCTTTGCAAAAACCAGAATGTATGTACAGATGAGGGATATTATGCCAGAAACAATACAATTGGTATTGCAACAAATAGTTATGATGCATCAAATACCGGTGTAGCTGATTTGTGGGCCAAGTGTTATCTAGGAATTGACCGTGCAAATAACTTAATTGCAAATATTAATTTGCCTCAAATGGACGAGGCAAAACGTCAAGCGATATTGGGTGAGACCTTATTTTTAAGAGGGTATTACCATTTTCTTTTAGTGCAATATTTTGGTGATGTTCCTATCAAATTAACGCCAACCACAAATCCAACTGATGTCTTTATTGATAAGTCGCCAGCCAAAGCGGTATATGAACAAGTTTTAAAAGACATGAAAGAGGCTGAAACAAAAGTAAGTACTTCTACCGCTCTCGGATTCTCAGGCCGTGTATCGAAAACAGCTGTAGAAGGAATTTTGGCGAGAGTTTGCTTGCAAATGGCAGGTTACCCAATAAACGACAACAGTAAATATGCTGAAGCATTAAGCTGGGCCAAAAAAGTGCAATCTTCTGGAGAGCATGCTTTAAAAACCAGTATAAATCTAGATCCAGCTTGGGCATACAATGCTTATACTGCCACTAGTCCAAGTGTTAAACAAACACTAGCCACTGCCTATAGCCAAATATTTATAAATGAGGCAAAAGATGTATATGACACAAAAGAGAGCATGTGGGAGATTGAGTTCAATGGAGACCGATCAGGACTTTATAATGAACTTGGTGGCTTGGGCAGCCAAAATGGAATTACCATGACTGCAACACCTTTTATATCAACTATTGGATACAGTTATGGATTTGTAAGAGGAACAGCAAGGTTATATAAAGCATATGGGGTAGGTGATTTACGCCGCGATTGGGCACTAACCACCTTTACTTATAATGCTACTACCGGAGCCGAAACTGCAATAACCAGTACAAATGGTTATGGAAGAGATAGTGCCAAGTGGCGCCGAATATATGAAATAAATACGCGTAAAGACAAAAACCAAACAGCAATCAATGCACCGGTATTGCGTTTTGCAGATGTATTATTAATGTTGGCTGAAGCCGAAAATCAGGTGAATGGACCAACCGCAACCGCATACGGTGCCGTTAACCAGGTACGCAGAAGAGGTTATGGATTTGATATTAATACAATAAGCGCGGTGGCAGATTTACCTGCCGGTTTATCAAAGGCACAATTTCAACAGGCAATTGAAGACGAACGTTTTCGTGAACTGTGCTTTGAAGGTACACGTCGTGCAGACCTAATCCGCTGGAATAAATACGTTCAGACATTGAATAGTGTTGGTAACGAGATTGCAACTGGCTATGCAGCGCAAAACTGGGGAGGAACCGGAGGAAAAAATACAGTAGATAAACACCTGTTATATCCAATTCCTTTAAAAGAAATGGGAATAAACCCAAACCTAAAACCTCAAAACCCAGGTTGGTAAAAAATCTCAATATAAGCAACAATTACCCTGGACAGACAATCCAGGGTAATTTTTGAAAAGTCTATTTTACGATTCGGTTTAACAAAACCTTCCCCCAATTTTTCTTATGGCTATAAAATATAACTAAAAATATTTTGATCTCTTCTATGATGAAAAAATATACATGTTGCCTTTTGATTCTTGTGGCGAGTGCAGAGCTGACTTTTTGCCAAAAGATACAGCCTTCTCAGTTATTTCAAGCTTATACGCAAAACAAAGACCATTCCTTATTGCCCGATTTTTCATATGCGGGTTATCATTGTGGTGAAAAGAAGATCCCTTCAAGCGTAGAATACAAAATGTTTAATGTAGTCGATTTTGGTGCTAAACCAGATGACGAACTTTCTGATAAGGATGCGATACAGCGCGCCATTACAGCAGCTAACAATAATGGATCGGGCATTGTGTTTTTCCCAAAGGGGAGATTCCTGGTAAATGAAGATGTTGCTGCCAACAAAGGTATATTTTCAAAAGGAAGTAAGATTATCTTTAAAGGGAGCGGTTCTGGGCCAGGGGGTACCGAACTGTTTATGAAACATGCACTGTTACCCGGCGATCCCAAAAAAATGTGGACAGGACCTCCCATGTTTACATTTACGGCCAATGGGGCTGATAGCAAAATAGGAACCATTAAGGAGAATGCCAGTGTTGGAGATTTCAAATTAAAGCTAAACGAAACAAATAAATTAAAAGCAGGCGATTGGATAGCTTTAAAATTATTGGATAACACACCTGCTTTAATTGATGAAGAATTAAGCCCGGCTAAGGTAGATATAACATGGACTTATCTGGTAAAAAAAGGAGTGGATGTTTGTATGTACTACCAGGTGGTAAGTATAAAAGATGATGAGATCCAATTGCATGCCCCACTGGCTTATAAAGTTGATGTAAAGTATAAGTGGACGGTAGAAAAATTTGCTAATGCAGCGGAAGTAGGTATCGAAGACATTGCCTTTGTTGGCAACTGGAAAGAAAAATTTATACATCATCGTTCCTGGATGGATGATAGCGGCTTTAACCTTTTTATGTTTAGCCGCTGTACCAATTCCTGGATGCGAAATTGCCGGTTCACCGATTGTAATGTTGCTGCCATTGTAGGGCAGAGTGCCAATGTTACCGTAATGAACTGTGTGGTTACAGGTAATGCTGGTCACGAAGCCATTACATCGAACCATTCTACAAATGTGCTGTTGGCAAACTTAACCGATGAGGCTTCACAATGGCACTCATTTGGTGTAGCTAATGGCTCAGTTAATACTGTGGTCTGGCATTGTAGCTATCCATCAACTACAAGTTTCGAGTCGCATTCAAGCCAGCCGAGAAATACCCTTTTGGATAATGTAAAAGGTGGGTTACTGCAGAATCATGGCGGAGGCGCAATAGAAAACATGCCCAACCATATGAAAGGGCTGGTGATATGGAACTATACACAAACCAACAAGCCGGTGAAAGATTTCGAATTTTGGCCTGCTCATTACCTCTGGTGGAAAATGCCCGTTCCGGTAATTGCAGGGTTTATAGGAAACGGTACAACGTTTAAAAAGGATCAGTTAGGTAATATGGAAGGAATTGGTGAGCAGGTATCCCCATCATCACTATACAGGGCCCAGTTGGAATCGCGGTTGGCTAAATTTCCCGAGTGGTTGCAACAAGGTAAATGAAACCAGTAACGAATGGTGTTAAAAAAGAATAAATGAAAAGTAAAACTGTTTTTACACTGCTCTACCTAGGGCTTATCGGCGCTTTTAGCTTAACTACATCATGTAGTAAGAAGAGCAACGAAGTTGTTGAACAACCTGTGCCAAAGAGTACCGAACCGGCATTTCAGTTGGAATGGACTGATGACTTTTCCGGAAATCAGCTTAATTTGACAGATTGGACGCATAGGCTGCAAGGGGTTTGGCGTTCTGCATTTAATGATGCAACCACTGTATCCGTTGCAAATGATAACTTGATTATTCAACCTTATACAGATCAACAGCCAGATGGATCTTTAAGGCACCATTCGGCAGAGGTTGCAACAAAACGCGAGTTTTTGTACGGGAGGTTTGAAGCAAAGATTGCTATGGTAAACCAACCTGCATCATGGTCGGCTTTTTGGGTGCAGAGCAGTACAATGGGAAATCCTGTTGGCAATCCAAAACTAGCAGGTATGGAGATGGATATAATAGAATCCTTACCAAATGATGGAAGGGCACATCACACTGTTCACTGGGATGGATACGGCACCGATCATAAACAAAAAGGCATTATAACCGAAGATGTAGGAGCCAATAGCGGAAACTACCATATTTATGCAATGGAGTGGACACCAGATTATTATAAATTTTTTGTAGACGGAAAATTGACCTGGACTTATACAGACAATGTTTCGCAAAAAAAGGAATATATCATTCTGAGTACTGAAATACAGGATAATTATTGGACAGGGAATATACCTCCGGGCGGCTATGGAGCTAAAGGCCAGGGCAAAACGATCATGAAAATAGATTATGTAAAATATTACGCGCTCAAAAAGTAATACAACTTACAGCGCAATAACAGAGAAATGAGGTTGTATCATAAATATAGAATTGTCATCCTGTCCAAAGGACTCCTGTGGAGAGCCTGTCGAAGGACCTGTTTAAATGCCCTTCAAAGCATTTCGACAAGCTCAATGCGGCAAGTTCGAATGGAATCACAACTTATGATACAGCCTCTATAAAATGAAACCACATAGTTTTTTTACATCAAACCAAATGAAAAAAAAATATCATCAACTAAATCTTTTACCCATTGCATTACTGATGTTTTTCCTTATAGGAGGACTTAAAACTGCTTTCTCTCAATCAAATACTGCCGAAGTTTGCCAAACAATTACCTCAAGAATAATTAAGAATTTAACTAATAATAAGCCTGATAACAAGTTAGTTGCAGCAAATATAGCTGCCATAAAACCAGATGGAACCTGGCCCGGCGTGGATTATGCCAGTAAATCAATTACCATTTGGCCACCCACAGAACATTTAATAAAACTACAAACACTTATTAAAGCCTATCTCACAAAAAACAGTGGTTTTTATGCAGATGAAAAGGTCTTTCAACACATCAACAATGCATTGCAATACTGGTATAATTTAGATCCCAAAAGTGATAATTGGTGGTTTAATGAAATTTATACACCTCAATCCCTAGGCGAATCGCTCATCATGATGGAACATGGCGAGAAGAAATTAGATAAAGAACTGAAACTGAAACTTGTTGAAAGGATGAAAAGGGGTAATCCGGAAAAACAAGCTGGAGCCAACAAAACCGATATTGCACTTCATTATTTTTATAGAGCTGTATTAACAGAAGATGATACTTTGCTAGCTTTTTCCTTAAAGGAATTTTTTAGTCCGGTTGGTTTAGTTTATAAAAAAGAAGGCTTGCAATATGATAATTCTTATATGCAGCATGGATTACAATTATATATTGCGGGCTATGGTGATGTATTTATCAATAGCGTATTTAAATTGGCAAACTATGTAAAAGAAACTCCCTATGCCTTAAGTGCCGATAAAGTTGCCCTTCTATCTAATTTTTATAGAAATACTTTTCTTAAAGCCATTCGTGGGGAATATGCTGATTTTAACATTGAGGGACGTAGAATAAGTAGATTCGACATGTTAAATTTGGAGAAACAGATAGAAAGTGGTCAAATACTAAAAGCAAGTCCCCAAATTTTGATTGCAAAAGAGGTGGATCCTAAAAACGCTGTTGATTGGGATAGTGCCATTGCACGAATTACAGGTAAACAGGAGCCATCTTACAACGTTAAAAAGTTACATACCCAATATTTTAATTCCGATTATACTTTACACGTAAGACCTGGGTATTCTTTTAATGTACGTATGGTAAGTAACCGTACCAAGCGATGCGAATCAGGAAATAATGAGAATTTATTAGGGCGATACCTATCTGATGGAGCAACTAATATCCAGGTTAATGGCCCCGAATATTATAATATTATGCCTGTTTGGGAATGGGATAAAATACCAGGGGTTACCAGTAGGGATTACGCAACCGATAGGCCAATGACAGTATTTTGGGGTGAGCAGGGTAGTAACGACTTTGCCGGTGGTGTTAGCGATGGTGTATATGGAGCAAGCACCTATGCACTCGATTATGATAGTGTTAAGGCGAAAAAATCCTGGTTCTTTTTTGATAATGAAATTATGTGTTTAGGAACAGGCATTAAAAGTAATGAACCAGAAAGTATTACCACGGCCATTAATCAGTGTTGGTTAAAGGGAAGTGTAGAAAGTTCTTTAAGTAGAAATCCGATAGCAAAAGATAAAACAATCCAGCGTAATGAAAAATTAAGCACTTGGTTTTTGCACGACAATGTAGGTTATTATTTCCCACAAGGTGGTAATATCACATTAAGTACAAGTGTACAAAAAGGAAACTGGTATCATATTAACAACTCACAACCCAAAGATGAGCTTTCCGGTAAGGTGTTTAAATTATGGCTAAATCATGGTTCAAAACCACAAAATGCCAGTTATGCTTATATCGTACTGCCTGGGATTAAGGACGCAGCCAGTCTGAAAAAATTTGAGGCCAACAACCTAAAAATTATAGCGAATAATCCAGCGATGCAAGCCGTTTATCATCAAAAATTAAATATCCTGCAAGCCATTTTTTATCAGCCGGGAACATTGACTTTGCCATCAATGGAAATTAAGACAGATAAAGTCTGTGCCCTGATGATCAAAATGATAAATGGGAAACGGTTAATTTCTATTGCTGATCCGTTACAAAAAGAGAAAACAGCAACCTTGAGTCTCAAAGACTTAAAAACCGGGAAGACAGAACAGGTAACGGTTCATTTTCCAGAAGGTGCATTAGCAGGTTCAAGCGTTCAGTATAAAAACTAAAAGAGTGAAAAAAAGTTTTATTGGCTTAACAGCCTTGTTAATTCTCATTACAGTTAAAGTTTTTTCTCAAAACGCAGAATCAGGAATAGCTTTTGCCAATTACCATCGCTATTATGCGGATGGACAAAAAACAAAAAATCTCGTAAAGGAAAAATCAATCTCGGATTACAGGCAGTATTATTCGACACATGGTTATCATGTAAGTTCATTGAGCGATGAAAAATTGACTGTTTCCGAATGTATTTCTCTTCTTAATGAAGAGGGGCTGTTTTCAGATTTAATAACTCAGGAGAAAAAAATAGTAAGCGAAAACTTGTCGCGAAAGAATGATTTAGCCATTCAACAAACCGTTGCAGGATTGGTTTATGAAGCTTACAACCGTATTTGGAAAATTGCTGATGGGTATCGTAAAGGTGAGTTAAGTGAGAAAAACGCACTTACTAATAAGTACATAAAAGCAATCGTTCATTATGGCAATATAGAAATCAGCAGATCGAATAAAGTACATCGCTTTCATGCATCCTGTTTTGCCCTGCCTACAGCTGCGGTTAACATTTATTTTGCTTTCTTAAAACAAATGAATGCGACGGAGAATGGCAAAAACACGCGGCTAAATGCTACTTGTGATATGTTGAAGGCAGTAGCTTTACAAGCCTGGACGCAACCTTTTAGAAATGATGAAACGGATAAAAATGTAGTGCAGATTGATCGATTCAGAAAACACGTGTGGTGGGTAGGCGGCAATGCGTTGGCCTATCGGCCATTATTATTGGTGGCATACATGTACAAATCCATTCCGATGGTTGATCTGATAGCGGAAGTTTCGCAAAATGGAATTAGCATGACCTCCCAAAACACTTTTAATGAGGCTTTCTGGACGGAGGGTTTTACTGTTGACGGAGCAGGTTGGGGACATGGGAAACAAAGTTTGGTATGGGGATACCCTATTGATGGAACAATGGCAGCTTTAAACATGCTTACTTCTCTAAAGGGTACCGCCTGGGAAAAGAAATTGACAAAAGAAAATACAGATGCTTTGCTTAATTTTTTCAGGGGAAGTAATTGGTATTATTATAAAGGATATAATTTACCCTGCCTTGATCGTTATTCCATGCGATATAATGTAGATAGTAGATCTATTCACTATTTGGGTATGTTAAAAACAATTCTCAAAGACTGGAAAGACTCCTTTACCGCTGAGGAACAAAAAGAGCTCGAACAATTGCATAAGGAATCGGCAGGAAATAATATCAAAATGATCAATTATCCAAATAGTGGTTATAATGGGACAAGATCATTTTTTAATAATGATGATTTGATTAAAAAAAATGAGAGGTACCATATCCTTGTAAACATGGCTTCCGCTCGTTGTGACGGCCTGGAAAGTGCAGGTTTTGCTGATAAATATAATTTTTTCACAGCCGATGGGATGACAATTTTCCAGAAAAAAGGAAATGAATATAATAAAATATTTGGGAGCTGGGATGTGACAGCTGCTCCCGGAGTAACCGCCCGTGAAGGAATGGATAAACTAACTCCGGTTACCAATTGGAGGGGTTATTGCAGTAAGTATAATTTTGCGGGTTCAGCTTCCAACGGTGATGAAAATGCCGTAGCCGGGTTTATTTTTGAAAAAATGAATGGCTCCGATAAGGATGATGTGAATGATAAAGACACAAATGTTGGGGAAAATCCAACTTTGTATGGAGTGAAAGCATACAAGTCTTATTTTATGTTGGGTGATTATTTCGTGGCTCTTGGGGCAGGAATTACCAATTTAAATCCGAAAATGGACGGATCAATACGCACCACTATCGATCAAACGGCCAAAGAAAATGAGGTAACTATTATCGAAAATGGAGTATCCCGCCCTGCGGTTACCGGGGTACAATCATTTATGGTAAATGAAAAACCAATATGGGTGTCGCAAAAGGGTAAATTTGCTTATACCATTCTACCTGAATTTACCAGGAATGCCTCTTTTGTTTGTGAAAGCAAGAAAACCAACTGGGTAAAAATGAATCAAACCAACGAGAAAGTTCAAAACTTACCAGGGAAAGCAGATATTCTTCGCCTTTGGGTAGATCATGGACAAAAAGTAACGAACGGAACGTATGGATATGTAGTTTATGCTGGAGATGGTATTCCATCGCAAAAATTACCATTCAATGTATTAAGAAATGATACCCTGATTCAGGCGGTGAAATTAGCTGACAATAAACTGCTTGAAGCCGTATTCTACAAAGGCAATACACAATTGAATGAAACAGGGATTTCGTTAATAGCCTCGGCTCCATGCATTGTTTTAATTGAAGACAAAGGCAACGAATATGTGATTTCGGTTACTGATCCAGAAATGAATGCTGTTTTAAAACAAATCAGTTTGAATTTCAACGGCAAAGATATAGTTGTTAGCATGCCTCAAGGCCAATATTGCGGTAAACCTGCCACAATCAGGATTAAAAAATAAACTCATTTATGAAAATATCAGGAACAAACACGATAGCTTCATTGCTATTAAAAAACATATTGTTTTTATGTTTTATTTTAATTAGGGCTCAGACAGTATCAGCACAAGAGCAAAAAATGCTACCTAATTTGCTACAGTTAAAAAAGGACTCAAAAAATGAAATCTTTCATCATCTGGGTCAGGCAGTAAAGAAAGGTGGTTTTTACCTTAAAGGATATTGGGTTTGGGATAATACGGTAATAAAAGGAGACGATGGAAAATACCATCTGTTTTCATCTTGCTATTCAGATACGATAGTATTTCATCCCGGCTGGATGGTTTCTGCAGAAATTATTCATGCTGTTGCTGATAAGCCAGAAGGTCCTTTTCGTTTTGTAAATAAAGCGCTTAAAACCAGAGGTGCACAGTATTGGGATGGCCGTTCAGTATTTAATCCACAAATCTTCAAGCATAATGGTAAATATTATATGTTTTATGTTGGCTCTACTCATCCATTTGAAGATCCTAAGCGCGGCGAACTTACCTTAGATAGCAAATGGTGTATTGTAGGTAGAAGCAACAAACGTGTAGGCCTGGCAGTTTCTAATAGTCTTGATGGGCCTTGGAAAAGAATGGACAAACCAATTCTTGAAACAGAACCCAATACATTCTACAGTTTTTTGACATCCAACCCAACCATGGTTATCAATAAGGACGGATCGGTACTAATGATTTTTAAAGCCCGTTCTTATGAAGGAACTAAATATAGCGACATGTCGCTCGGCGTTGCCTATGCGAAGAATATTTTTGGCCCCTATAAAGTATTGAATAATAAGCAACCGGTTTTTAGTGCCAAACTTACAGGCGAACTCGAAGATCCATTTCTGTGGAAGGATTCAAAAGGATATCATGTAGTTTTTAAAGATCATAAAGCAAAATATACTGGTGAACTTGGCGGAGGCGTATCAGCTACTTCAATCAATGGAACAGATTGGAAAATGGATAGTGACGCGAAAGCTTATTCCAAAACAATTCAATGGGATGATAGCACAATTGAAAAAAGAGGTCAATTGGAAAGACCGTTTATTCTTTTTGAGAATAATAAACCTCGTTGCATGTATTTCTCTACCATGGATGGAAAAGGCGGCTTTGAAAATGGTACCTCATCGGGCATTGTGGCAATACCGTTTGTAAAATAGTGAAAATAACAACAATTCTAGTTGCAATAGGCTTTTAGTTCAGGGAAATCGCTTTTAAAACATGTGCAAAAATTAATTAGCCACGGAAACACAGAAATCACGGAGAAGAAGTGAATTTTTCCGTGTTTTCGTGCTTCCGTGGCAAACATAATGCTTAGTATGCGTAGAAAGAGGAAGAATTATCAGAGAAAAGTTAAAAGCGATTTCCCTGGTTTTTAGTCTTACAGGGCGCAAAGATATAAATAATGCTAAAAGCAGATTTGTCACCCTTTTTAAACGAAATTTTGCCCCCTCACCGCAGTAAAGAAATTGAATATTTGTAATAAAGAATTACCTAAAAAAAAATAAAATCAACTATCTATTATGAAAAAACTCATCTTTCTATTACTCACCATTTCTTTTTTCAGCTGTAAAAAGGAAAGATCAACGCCGCCCGTTCCTGATCCTGTAACTACAGTTGGGTATAATTTTGATAACGATAGTAATTCCAGTCTGATGTTCAAGGATGGAGAATCTATGGAACTCCTTACTTCCGAGGCCAGACGTTATGAGATTGGCAAGGTGCTGCGGGTGAAAGCCATAAATGCGACCACTATTGAAGTGGCCAATTTTGCACCTGTTGATATTGCAGATGCCACTATACTTTTAACGATACAAGGACAGTCAAAACCGGTAAAGCTGTTCAAGATCGGGAAAATCAGGGCACATGCCGTTCAACAGATTAAATATCCATTCATCGAAGGGGGAACGAAGTTTCTTGATGTCGATGGGGCGGAAACAGATCTTGCGCAATATAAAACCACTGGTATCCCAACAGACAAAGTATCGTTTGATTTTACCGGTGATTCAGATCTGATCAAAAAGCTGAAGAGTCTGTCTAAACTGAAATGGAAAATTAAATACCAAGACTTTGATGGCAATGATGATCCTAATAATAACTGGAAGGAAAATATTGATGCCAAGGATGTACGCCGATTCTCGGGGCTTATCATTAACCTGGCCTATCTGTTTCAGGCTGAACAAACCCAGACTGCATTTTTGGCTGAACCGATTACTGGTGACAATAAGGTGGCATTAACTTTAGAGCAAAAGCAAGAAGCATTTAAAAAGATAATCGATATACCGGAATTCAACTGCGGTGTAGTGGTAAATGTTGCCGGCCTGGGGGGTGGGTCGACCTATGGCGTGGATAACTATGTGTTAAGAGACTATCTGACCCTCGACATCTGTTTTGTTGCTGTACACGAGATTGGCCATATGGTTGGGTACTCGCATAATTCGAGTATGACCTATCCAACCACTAATAACAGGGGCGCTGTTGTGGCCACAGGGAATATATATAAGGATATGATCGCAAAGAAAGAATTACCGATCACAACGGGCAATTATTACCTAAAGGCAGATTTATAATGCATCGTATTTATAGCTTATTTGATATGCATTTGCGGAAGGGGTAATGTATTGGCCATTATAAGCTTCGGAATCGAGAAGGGAAGACTTTCCGTATTTTCTGGCCAAAATGCCATGAGTTCAACTTAAAATTAAACAAACCAAATAAAAATGAAACAAACCTCTTTTAACATTAAGCACTATAGTTTTTTACTGGTATGTACGTTAACAATGATGGTCGTACTTTCAGCTTTTCTATGGCTTTCGCCAAAAAGTGAGTTGATAAAAGATGACTTTACCGTTGCCGAAAAACAGTATAGCGAACTGCTGAAAACCTCAACAGACTTAACCCGCTTTCCACGTACCATTAATCAAGACCGTTCTTTAAAAAGTACCGATATAAAGGATTGGACACAAGGCTTTTTTGCTGGAAATCTGTGGTATATTTATGAATATACTAAAAATCCGGAATGGAAAACTGCAGCAACCAAATGGACAGAGGCCTTGGAACAGGCACAATTTTTAACCCAACACCACGATATAGGATTTGTAATGTACTGCTCTTATGGCAATGCAATGAAGTTTGAGAAGGACCCCAAAAAATTGGAACAATACCGGAAAATCCTGATCCAATCAGCAGAGTCAGCTTTAACCCGTTTCGATCCTAAAGTTGGGCTGATCAAATCATGGAATGAAAAAAAATCGTGGGACAAGAAAACCACATGGAAATATCCGGTTATTATTGATAATATGATGAACCTGGAACTGCTTTGTTATGTATCTAAAATTACGGGTAATCCTAAGTATAAAAATGCAGCCATCAGCCATGCTTTAAATACAATGAAGAACCATTTTAGACCCGATTTTAGCACCTACCACGTGGTTGATTATAGTGCAAATGGTAAAGTATTGCACAGGCAGACCAATCAGGGTTATGCCGATAATTCTACATGGTCTAGAGGACAGGGCTGGGCCATTTACGGTTTTACGATGATGTACCGTGAAACTAAAGATAAACGCTTTCTGGAAGCTGCACAAAAGGCAGCTGATTTTTACCTGAACAATCCTAACCTGCCAAAAGATAAAATTCCTAACTGGGACTTTAACGAGGGGCAGAAAGGCTATACTCCAGATTGGGACTATGAGGCAAGAAAACTTTCTTATATTCCCCGCGACGCTTCTGCGGGCGCTCTTGTAGCCTCTGCCTTAATAGAGCTGAGTACTTTTTCTAAGGATAGCAAAAAGTATTTCAAACCCGCTGAACAAATGTTACAATCATTGTCTGATAGTACATATCTGGCTAAGCCAGGTAGCAATTCGGGTTTTATATTAAAACACTGTGTAGGTAGCTATCCACATAATTCTGAGATCGATGTTCCGTTGATATATGCTGACTATTATTTTATGGAAGCCTTATTGAGGTACCAAAAAATAAAAGAGTAAGCACTTTAAGGCTGTTGTCTGGTAAGCCCCAGAAACAGCCTTTTAAGCTAATTATTGCTGCCCATAATCCTTAAATTGAGTAGCGTTAGGCTACTGGAAGGAGGTAGATACAGACCATATTTTATGCTGGTTTTTAGCGGTGATATGCTATATTTTGAAAATAGCCCCGATTGTAGGATGATTGAATGGATACGTAGAAAAATAAACTTGTCGTGATGTGACAGGCTTTTGGGATAGTTATGGAGCCGTTGGATGGCGTGCTCCTAGACTTTTTATAACAAAATGATGGTTATCTCGCTATTTCTCCATTTATTAAAACTATGCCATATTAGAAAATGTCCAGGCGTATGCATAAATTCATGAGACTTTAGTCGATTGCACTGAAGAATAAGCCTTAGTCATTTACAAGATTAGCGAATAAGGGAGCTATAAAACACTGATTATTTAGTTTAAAGAAAAAGAAAATGGTAATAAAGAAAAGATACATATTGTTTCAATTGCTAGGACTGCTATTGGTCCTTCCCGGCCTAAGTTTTGCCCAGACCAAAAAGCCGAATGTTGTCATTATTCTGGTTGATCAGTGGCGTGGTCAGGCACTAGGATATTTAGGTAAGGAAAAAGTAAAAACGCCTAATATTGATGCATTTGCGAGAGAGAGTTTAACGGTTGGTCAAATGGTGGCCAATAATCCAGTCTGTTCGCCATCCCGGGCGATGCTGTTTACCGGAACTTATTCCTTTAAAAATAAGGTGTATGCCAATGTCAACTCCGGGTCGGCTCCTTATGGGGTGGAACTTCCACGCGAAATCGTATGCTGGTCTGACGTGTTAAAAGCAGGTGGATACGCCAATGGCTACATCGGGAAATGGCACTTAGATTCTCCACACAAACCCTATATTCCTACAGCCAACAACACTGAAAAATTAGCCTGGAACGAATGGACACCTCCAGCAAAGAGACATGGTTTCGATTACTGGTATGCTTATGGTACATACGATTACCACTTGCGACCGATGTACTGGGATACCAAAGATCCCCGCGACAGCTTTCATTATGTAAACCAATGGGGGCCAGAGCATGAGGCAGATAAAGCCATAGATTTTTTTGACAATAAAAACAAGGTAAGAAAAGAAAAGGCTCCTTTTTCGTTGGTCGTTTCCATCAATCCGCCGCATTCGCCATATGACATGGTGCCAGAAAAATACACGGCCCTTTATCAAAATATCTCACTTGATTCACTGCTGCATGATCCCAATATTCCACCCGCAGGTACCCCAATGGGAGAGGAATACCGTAAAAATATCAAAAACTATTATGCAAACATGACCGGTGTTGATGATCAGATCGGGCGTATAATTCGTTCCCTGAAGGATAAAAAGCTGCTGGAAAATACCATTGTTGTTATTACTGCCGATCATGGTAACTGTTTGGGCAAACATGATGAAGTTTCAAAGAATAATATTTACGAAGAATCACTGCGTGTTCCCTTTATTATCTACTGGAAGGGAAAAATTATGCCAGGCATCGATAATAAGCTCCTGTTAAGTATGCCTGATGTTTATCCAACGCTGCTTGACTTAACAGGTAACAAAAATTTGATACCAAGCAGTGTTGACGGAAAAAGCTATGCTTCCTATTTGCTGAACAGGAAGGGCAGCATACCCACAGAACAATTTATTTTGGGCGGCATTGCCTATGGTAAACCAAATAGTTCCGGCTTCAGGGGGCTGCGTACTGATTGCTATAAACTCGCCTATGAGAGAAAAGGGGATCATGTAACTGGTTATTTGTTTGATTTAAAGAATGATCCTTTTGAGCTTGATAACCTATATGATAGAAATCGTGAACAGGTTAAAAAACTTCGTCCAAAACTTCAGGAGTGGCTACAGAAAACAAATGATGGGTTTGTGTTAGCTAATTAATTCAAACGCGACTGACTTTCGTATGATTTAGGAAAATTATAATTGATGTATCGATATATGAACTAAACACATGGTGAGTGTTACCCCGGTATAGGTTTATATGTTCAGCAGAAAATCTGTTTTCCGGATGCAATTGATAAAGCAATTATACAGGGTAGCAGCCAGATCACTTTGGCTGCTATTTGTATTTTAGATGCTGCTGTTTGTTGGTACTAACCTGAGTTCGATAATTATTTGCTGAAAATTATATCTTATTTACGCCTAATCCCGCTTTATCGTCCTGCTGAATTTATTTCAGCATCTTTTTAGCGTGAAAGACCCTGAAATAAATTCAGGGTGACGACCGTCTTAACAGAAAACTTGATTAAAACGCCACAAAATG
>NZ_JAUG01000068.1 GCF_000708285.2 Pedobacter borealis DSM 19626 | reverse complement strand
GGGGATGCCCGTCATTTCAAAACGACCTTCGGCATCTGTAATGGTAAAGCTTACCAACGACGAATCACTTCTTTTAAGGATGGTGATCGTTGCACTGGCAATAGCTTGTTGTTTCAGCGCAGTGTCTATCACCATACCTTTTACAGACCCGTTCTTTTGTTGTGCATAAGTTGTAGCAGTTGCAAGCAAGAAAAAGAAAAGCAAATAACAATGCCGCATTATCGGATTCATAAATATCTTACTGATTAAACACTATTTTTCTAACAATTCTTTCAACTTCTTTTCTAAAGCATCGCCTCTTAGATCCCGACCAATAACTACGCCATTGGGATCCAGCAAAAAATTTCGTGGTATCCCATTAAAAATGCCATACTTCATAATTGCTACCTTACCACCATCAAACACATTTAGCCAATTGCTTCGCTCTTCTATAATAGCATTTTTCCATCTTGTTTGATTTGTTTTCTCCGCCACCGAAATGGCCAAAATAGTGAAGCCTTTGTCTTTGTATTGATTATATGTTTTTCGCAATTGAGGAAATTCTGCGCGACAGGGAGGACACCAATCGGCCCAAAAATCAATTAGTACATATTTCCCGCGTAGCGAGGCGAAATTGAAGTCATGCCCAGAAGTATCAGGCAAAACAAGATCAGGTGCTCTTTTACCAACTTCTGTAACTCCGGCTGCAACTAAATACATCTTCATCTTTTTTGCACTGTTATATGCTTTTATTTCAGGCGAAAGCTGCTGATACAAGGGATATTGAATATCGTACTTGTACTCCTTTGTAAAGCCTCCTATATTAAATAGTGCCCACAAAGCTAGAGGCGAATTAAAATTGCTTTTTATATACGGAATTAAAACATTGTAATTCAAAGCACTATCCATACCACCATTAAGTAAGTGACAGTCTTTAGCATATTTTATAGAGTCCCTTATATATTCTTTGATGCCGTATGCGCTGCCTACTTTCCCATTTGTGTATACCTCCATAGCTACGCCCAATTTTGCTGTATCTTCTGCTAAATAATAAGTGGAGTCGTCATTTATAGCCTTTACCTGCTTCGATAGGTATTGATAATCTTTATTCCATTTAGCAGCCTGACCGCTTGCCTGCGTACTGCTTAACGTTTTGTTAGATTGAAGTGTTACCGTGCCGGGTATGAGATAGAAATCATATACATTTACTTCCTTATCAAACCGATCGTCACTCGCTTTACCTTCTCCTTGCAAATTGATTACAGTTGGCTCGGAAAGGGTACCACTAATGGTATATTTCCCATTGTTAACATTAACAGTTGTGCTTTTCCCAAGATAAGTCGCTACTATTTTCCAGATTTTCGGATTACCTTGTATAGTTCCAGTAATTTTAAAGGGCTTTGATTCTGCCGCCTGCGCAAGCACAATGCTTGTGCAAGTCATAAGGCTGAAAAAGAAAATCGACTTCATCACTTTTTTCATTGGAATATAATTTGTTTTTAGTGGTAATGAAGCTATCATGAGCATATTCATCTCGGTTTGTGAGTGTTTGCTCATGATGGTTTCATCAGTATATAATTTGTTTTTTATCAGAGATGAAGCTATCATGAGTTTTATTCATTGTGTGTTGCGAGTGTAAACTCATGATGGTTTCATTTATTTTTATTAGTATTGCCTATTTATCAAACAGTTCTTTCAATTTTTTCTCCAAATCACCTTCTCCTACAAAATTGCGCCCAATAATTACCCCATTAGGATCGAGTAAAAAATTTTGAGGAATAGACTCTATGCCATATTGTTTCGCCACGGCTCCTTTTTCATCAAACATATTCGGCCAAATAAGGCTGCTCTCTACAATCATTCGTTTCCATTTTCCTACATTTTCAGCGGTCATTTTAGTTAGGGTGGTTACGCCCAAAATAGTGAAGCCTTTGTCTTTGTATTTACTGTAAACATTGCGTAATTCCGCAAACGTTGCACGGCAGGGGCCACACCAATCTGCCCAAAAATCTACCAATACATATTTTCCTCGTAAAGAAGAAAGAGACAGCTGTTGTCCCAACGTGTCGGGCAATGTAAAATCAGGGGCTACTTTTCCTAGCGCTAAAGCATTGCTTTGATCTAGTAATTGTTTAAATTTTTTTCCCATGCTCAATGCTTGCACTTCGGGAGAAAGCTGCTTAAACAAACTAGATTGAAGATCATAATTGATTATATTTTTAGATTTCATATTGTTTTCTCCCCCCAAATTTACCAAGGCCCACAATCCCACTGGTGAACTCGGATACTTTTTTATATAGGGTACTAAAATATTTTCAGCCAAATTAGTTTCCATTTTATTCGTCATAATAATTTCCCCTGTTTTCTCATATTTTATGGAATCCCTGATATATTCTTTTGGGCCATAAGAAACCGCCCCTTGCCCCCTTTTATATAGTACTAGCTTAAGATGCAAATCAGCATATTCGCCCGACGCTAATTTGTTAACCGCTTTTTCATTCAGCGCTATCTGATCTGCCATGTCGTGATAATCTTTATCCCATCTGGCACCACTACCGCTTACTTGCACATTCCCCAATGTTTGGTTCGACTGGAGTACCACATTTCCCGGTACGAGGTATAACTCAAGCCTATTTGCTTTATAATCAAAATCAACAGTGCCCTCTTTACAATAACCATTCAAAACCATAATGCAAGGTTCGGTAAGGATACCGCTAATGGTAAACTGCCCGTTTTGGACATTTGCGACTATAGGCAATCCTCCAAAATTAGTTGGATTAATAGCCACAATCTGATTGATTTTCGGATTGCCTTTTATTGTGCCTGTAATTTTAAAGGGCTTGGGTTCTGCCGATTGCGCAAACACCATGCTGGTGCAAGCCATCAAGCCGAAAAAAAGAATTGCCTTTATTATCTGTTTCATCTATTTATTGTTTTATGAACGATTTTATAAAATTATTTTATGCTTAGTATGCCCTATTCCCCAAACAATTCTTTCAATTTTTTCCCCAATTCTTCGCCCCGTAAATTAACTGCAATGATGACGCCCTTGGGATCGAGTAAAAAATTTTGAGGAATGGACTTTATGCCATATTGCTTTCCTACTGCTCCTTTTTCGTCGTATACATGCAACCATTTGCTTTTCTCTGCTACTATGGCTTGCTTCCACTTCAATGGAGTTGTATTCATATTCACCGATACTCCCAATATCACAAAGCCTTTACTGCTATATTGGTTATTTGCCTTGCTTAAATAAGGAAACTCTGCTCGGCAGGGGGCACACCAATCGGCCCAAAAATCAACCAATACATATTTCCCCCGTAAAGACTCTAAAGACAAGCTGTTTCCTAAGCTATCTAGCAAGGTAAAAACGGGCGCAGTTTTACCTATTTGTATGGCATTGTTCAGTGCTAATTTTTTTTGAAACAGTTTTGCGCTGCTCAGTGCTTTTACCCCAGGGGATAGTTTCTCAAATAGAGGAAATTGAACATCATAGATAATCTCTTTTCGCGGTCCTCCTATGTTTTCCAGCGCCCATATAGACAATGGCGATTCGGGATGTTTTTTTATATAGGGTATTAAAGTACCATGAACTAGTGTGCTATCTAATATACCTGCATTAAATGCATGCGATATTTTAGCAAATTCTATAGAATCGCTTTTATATTCTTTAGGGCCATAACCGGTAGCTCCCTTTCCTCTTTTATACATCTCTATTTTGGTGAAAAGATTTTGAACATCAATTGAAAGCTGAAAGTTTGCTTTTTGTGTAAGCTTCGCCTGCTTTGTCAAGAAATGATAATCGTTATCCCATTTAGCACCATCACCACTAGCGTGTACATTACCTAAAGCTTTGTTCGATACAAGCACTGCATTGCCAGGTGCGAGGTATAGTTCGTAAGTATTTGCTTGATAATCAAAATCAGCATCGTCTTGTTTGCCATAACCAGTTAAAGTCATAACCACAGGTTCGGTAATCTTGCCACTAATAGTATACTGCCCGTTTCGTACATCTGCTAATATAGGTTCTCCTCCACCTCGAGCATTATTAGCCGCCTCAACCCGGCTAATTTGCGGATTGTCTTTTATTGTGCCGGTAATTTTAAAGGGCTTGGGTTCTGCCCATTGAGCATGTACAATGCCTGTACAAGCCATTAGGCTAAAAAATAAAAAAAGAACCCGCTTCATTATTTGTGTCATTATTTTATAAACTAACTTTTATTATTTCTAAAGCAGCATCTGCTGCAGTGCTGATGTGAAGATCTGTGTTAATCTTATTTAAGAATTCTTCCTGTGCTTTGGCACTCCCTTCTCCCAATACACGCACTGATAATTTTGTTTTCAATTTCTCCAGCTCCAGCGATTGATTGAAACGTGTGCCCATTTCTTTTCTAAAAAAACTATATGTTGTCCAATTGAGCGAAACAGGTTCTTTATCTGCTTTTTTCAACCAAGCTTCATTTTCTGCTATTTGCTTATAAATAGCGTTGTTGCTTACCTGTGCCTGCATGTTCTTTTTTGCAGATTCTAAATCGAACCCAAAATTCCATGCCGTATAATTTATAGGTGCTATACTATCCCTATGAAGTGCATTTTTTTGTGCAAATTCTATTTCTGAATCGTCGTAGCGGGTTTCTGGAAGAGTTACATCAGGAGTTACACCTTTTTGCTGTATAGAGCGTCCAGTAACACTATAATATTTCATAACGGTTAAGGTCAATTCCCCAAAATTTTCTTTTCTTTTAGCAGACACTTCTTGTTTCCAGGATTGATTCTCCTCTACTTTAAACATATAGTTACCTGTGCCTTTTCCGGAGGTAGGCGAACCCATAACTAGCCCCCTGCCATAATCTTGCATAGCGAGGGTAAACAAATCGCCACAGGAAATCGTGTGCTGGTTGGCCAATAACACCAATGGCCCTTTAAAATTCATGTCTGCAGTATTGGTGTTATATACCTCCACGGCACTTTTTTTTCTTTTAGCCTGTATAACGGGACCTTGGGGCAAAAACTCAGACAACGATTTAATACAGCCATCCAAATCACCGCCACGGTTGTTACGCAAGTCGATAATAATAGAAGATACTTTTTCGGCATTTAACAGCTGCACCGCTTGTGCCATATCATGGCCAACATCTGCCGTTTTACCAGCATAAAATTGCGGTAATAGAATATAGCCTATTTTTTGCGTATTTTTTTCGATTACAGCGCTTTTTACCAAGGCCGTGGTTACTTTTGTAATGGTCCGCTTTAGTGTTACTGAATAAGTGCTGCCATCGGCCCTTTTACAGCGAAGGGTTAATTCTGTGCCGTTGGCACCTTCAAATATTCGCTTCAAAAAACCTTTTGTATAGCCAGCAATATCTTCGGGGTTACCATTTGCTTGTTTTACAGTTAGAATAAAATCGCCCACTGCCATTTTTCCCGACAGTTGCGCCGATCCATCAGGTTCCAGTTCAACAATCCGTATCAGGCCATGATGTTGATCTGTTACTACGCCTATTCCAGATATTGTACCACCCATCAGGTTTGCATACAACTCTTCTCCTACGGCATCAAAATACATGGAATGCGGATCCATGGCAAGGCAAAACAACCCCATATACCAGCTCAGGTAATATTCATGATCCATCTTATTTAATAAACAATACCAAAGACCTGTCATTTTTTTCTTTACCGCAACACGAGCCTCTCCTTCCAATTCGGCAACAGTTGAAGTAATTCCTTTTTGCTCCCGCTCTTCCTTCAGGCTGTACATTTCAACTTCTGTTTCCCAAGTAAGCCACTGCTGCCATCTTTCCAACTGTTCTTCTTTGGTTACAGGAAATGTTGCGGGAGCGGTAGAGAGAAACTGGTCTTGCCGGTTAAGGTCAAGTGGCTTGCTCAACAATTGGGTAATAATTATAGCCGATTCTTTTAACCGCTTTCTATATAAACGCTCTGCCTCCGCAAAAAAACGAACCTTAGCACCATTCAGTTCATCATCCAAACTGGTTTCGTATTTTTTGAGTTCCTCCACATCCTTTTGTAAAAAAACAGCATGCCATTTGTCTAAAGCTTCGACATATGTGGTAAATAATTTTTTAGAAAAAGTATCATCGAAACTACTATACGCATAATGATTCGTCTTCACAATCCGTGACGACATATGGACAATGGAATCGAACCTTACCAACTCTTTCCGAGTTTGGGCATCGACAGTATCGCACCTTATAAAAATCGTCAACAAGAGAACAGAAATGATGTATTTCATTATTTAGCCTAATATGTTTTTATTTTCCAAGCAGCGTTTGCAGTTTTGCTTCCAGTGTATTGTCTTCTAGTGTTCTTGTAATAATCGTTCCATCGGCAGCAATTAAGAAATTACGGGGGATGGAACCAATCTGATAAAGCCTTGATATATCGAACTTGTTGTCCCTTACCTGAAGCCATGGCATTTTATCTTCTCCCACCGCCTTTAACCAGTCGGCCTCTTTTTCATCAACCGATATGGCTAAAATTTCAAAGCCTTTAGCCTTATACTTCTCATATATTTTTTTTAGTGAAGGGTTGGCGCCACGACAGGGTCCACACCAACTGGCCCAAAAATGTACCAATACATATTTGCCTTTAAGCGATGATAGCGAAAAGGGTTTACCGTTTACATCGGGCAAGGTTATTTCAGGGGCTTGGGTACCTTCTGCGGTTTTGGCCGCTTTAGCTAGTATTTCACTAAAGTTCTTACCGCTATTATAGTTCTTTATTTCGGGCAAGAGCAGATCAAATAAAGATTGTGTGAGCTTGTATTCTTTGATAACTTTATTAGCGATTACATCCGATACAATGCGTAAAGCGAACAATGAAACCGGCGAATTAGGATTTTTACGAATATAAGGGATCAATACACTGTCTCTTAACCGCTGTGCCTGACCTGGGTATGCTTTATTATCGATGTATTCCATTGTAGCAGAGTCGCGCATATAACTATCGTGGCTATATGGCGGTGCTTGATTAAGTTTTACTGCCTTTTCGTAGCGAGTGGCTCTGCCAGAGTATTTCAGAAATTGTTCGGCCCAATATTCAGTTGAATCCTTACTTGTCTTCCACTCTTTCAACAATACATTATAATCTTTGTTCCAAACACTTCCATCACCAGTTACGTTCATATTGCTAAACAAATTAGACGTGGTAATATTCACCATACCATTGGTCAGAAAAAGATCTGCCTGATCGGTTGCACTTCTCCTCCTTTGAGAAGTTGGTTTGTATTCTATCCAAATAATAAATGCCTGCGGTTCATCGATGGTTCCGGTAAAACTATAACCGTTGTCACTAACCTCGGCTGTATCGGTTATTTGCCTTCCCTGACTATTATAACGCAGAAATACTTTGTTTACATCAGACATACCCACAAGGCTGCCATTGATTTGAAACAGTTGGGCTGTTTGGCCTTGTACAAGCGTACTGGCTAAAACAAACAAGGCAATCATAAGCTTTCCTTTCATATGCTGATTCTTATTTTATGTTTACCAATCATGGTTTATTCGGCACCCCTTCTACTGTATATCCTCGTCTGCGTAACAGGGGAACCAGCCCTTCTTTACCAAATAAATGAGCACAACCTACGGCCAGAAATACCTGATCCGTTTTCATTTTTTCTATTAAACGGGTTGTCCAAAGATTGTTTCTCAGTACTAAAAAAATATAGTTAGATCTACTAGGTACATCTGGTTTAAAAATGCTGTCTAAAGCAACCATTTGTTGTGATAGATATAGATCCATTATTTTATAAAACCTATTTTTATCAGGGTGTTCGGTATCAGCAATGGCATTCAGCACGCTTTTTGCCTGATCTTTATAAGGAATACTATCATTAAAGCTTAGTTGCTCTTTTGCGCTAGAAATACCACCAATTTTAATCTTAGAAATCTTTGCCATTTCTGTTAGCTCATTCTCTATACTAGTCCTCTCTGTACAATTTAAAAAATCAGTACCTATTTCAGATTGCAAGATAACAGGCTTCAGGGTTTGCGCTTCTTCCCAAGGAATTCTAACTTTTTTCTCAACAAAATAGCGTTTAATCGTTTTTAGTTGTCTTTTGGTTACCAGTTGCGATAAGGTAGTATCGTGCCGCATTTTACTATACATCTGTGATGCAACAATCTGCTCCGCCACATTCGCTTTGTTAATTTCAAACAACACTTCTGTACACGATTGCATGGCTTGTTTTAAACTAGGTGTAAGTACTTTAGATGCCTCCTCTTTACAAATAATATGTATAGTTCCAAAAATATAGGATGGTTTGGTTAAGCCATTACCCGATATCTTCCACAACATGGCATTTGCATCTGGTTTACCATCAACAACCTGTGCCGATGCAGAAAGCTTTATAATGATGAAGCAAAGCAAAAAAAAGCAAGCTCGTATTATCTTTATCATAGTTTTTTAATTGTTTATTTAGTTTTCAGTATTTTCAAAGCGGCTTCTGCAGCCGTACGAATGTAGAGATCGGTACTAATATTGTTTACAAACTCTTCTTCTGCTTTAGCATTTTGGTTGGGTAGTAGTTGCACAACCATTTTATTTTTTAGTTTACTCAGTGCCGCCGATTCTTTTGTACGCATGCTTTCTTCCTTTTGCAAAGTGCTATATTCTTCCCAGTTGAGGGAAATAGGCTTCTGCCGCATTTGCTTTAACCATTCTTCGTTTTCTGCTATCCGTTTATAGGCGACGTTCTGGTCGACTTCCTGCTGCATGTGTTTTCTTACAGATTCTAGATCAAATCCAAAATTCCAGGCAGTGTACATTGTAGATGGGATACTATCGCCGGCAATCGGGTGCTTTTTTTCTATTTCTTTTCTTCCAGTAAAGTCGTGATAATCTGGCAACGAAACATCAGGTGTAACCCCTTTTAATTGCACCGAACGGCCAGTAACACTATAATACTTATCAGCAGTAATCCATAGTTTTCCAAAATGGGATTCTTTGCCGTTTGAAGGGGCTGAATACTGAACTTGCTCCTCTCTCAATTGTATATCATATTGTCCCACTGTTTTTCCAGCAGTAGGCGCACCCATAATCAAGGCACGATTAAAATCTTGCAATACCATCGTAAACATATCGCCACAAGAAATAGTAGCCGTGTTTACAAGCAGTACCAATGGACCACTGAACTTCATACCAGTTCCGTCTATAAATTTAACCTCTGGTCTCTCGTCTTTTTTTCTAAACTGAAGAGCGGGACCATTGGGTAAAAACTCACCCAAAGTAGAGAGACAGCCGCTTAGTGTCCCCCCTACATTATAGCGTAAGTCAATTACAATCGCATCTACCTTCTCCTTGTTTAATCGTTGTACCGCCATCATCATATCAGTCCCAACATCATTTTTTCCTCCATAAAAGGCGGGCAGAATAATATAGCCAACTTTTTTATCCTGTTCTTCTATTACAGCCGTGTTAATTAAGCTTCCTTTTTGGTTTACAAAAGCCCGCTTAAGTTTTACAGCATATTTTGAGCCATCTGGGCGCATACAATTCAGTGTAACCTTAGATCCCTCCTCACCCATAATCGTTCTGCGAACAAAAAAGAATTCATATCCCAAAATATTTTCGGCTTTGCGTCTGCCATCCTTTACGCTAATAATAGCATCACCTACTTTCATTTGGCCCGATTGTTCGGCCGGGCCCCCAGGGGCCATTTCTGTAATGCACATAATGCCCCCTATATCATTCAAAGTAAAGCCAACACCACATGTGGCCCCCCCCAACCCTGCCTTACCTATCAATTCTTCTTTCGCATCCTCGTATCTAGAATGCCCATCTAAAACCTGACAAAACTGTAACATGTAATTACTAAAATAATCTTCATGATCCATTTTTGTGAGATAGCAATAACTACTGCCTGCTAATCTTTTTCTTACTGCCTCACGTGCCTTCCGCTCTAATTCGGCTAAAGAACACTTTACTTTCTCCCCTTGGCTTTCTTGCATCGTAAACATTTCTCGCTCTACATTCATGATGAGCCATTTATGCAATCGTTCCAACTGCTCATCTTTACTTGCCGCATAGCCTATTGGTAGGCTATACACCTCATGCCTGGTAAGGTCTATTGGCTGACTCAATAATTTTGTCCAAACTAGACTCGCTTCTTGCAATCTCTTTTTAAACAAACGCTCTACCTCGGTACAAAAACGAACCGGAGCGCCATTGAGCTCATCATCCAAACGAGTTTCGTATGGTTTTAACCGATCAACATCTTCGGCTAAAAAAACAAGTTTGCCCCCATCTAGCGAGGTTAATACATCAGTAAAGAGGGTTTTTGAAAAAACATCATCAAAACTGCTATATTTATAGTGCATTTTTTGAGTAATTCTGCTCGCCATATGGGCAATAGAGTCAAACCGAGCTAGTTCTTTCTTAGATTGGGCACGCAACATGGTTGCACCTGCACAAATGCTGATGATAAAAAGTGAAATACGAAATTTCATGTTTAAATGGATTATTTTTACTTGCGAACGGACATAACAATAGCCAGTTCTATCTTCCGCTCCGGCCCATCTATTATGAGCCAGAGCAAAAGATTAAAACTGCTTTCATCCCGTAATTACGAAGAAAGTGATAATTAATACCTACAACCCTTTATCAATGGCAGTTTTTAATTTGCTATCTACATTTGGAGAATATCCCATTTCGTAGAATACAATTTTTCCGCTTTTATCAATCACAACATGTGTAGGGAAACCGGCTACTTTATAGGTATTGGCCAGTTTAAATGTATTGGCAACAATGTGGTATTTAAATGCATTTGATTTTAAAAATGCGTTGATCATCTCTTCACTATCATTACAAAGTGAGATAAACTCGACATCTTTACCCTGGTATGCATCAACCAGTTGATTTAATTGCGGCATTTCCTGTATGCAAGGTTTACATTTGGTGAACCAGAAATTCAATACCACTACTTTTTTACCCTTGTATTTCTCCAAACTTACATCGGCACCGTTGATATCTTTTGCCGAAAAATTCTCTGCCTTTTGGCCAAGCATTGATGAGGTTGACGTAGTGGTTGACTCATTAGTGGTCAATTTTGCAGTACCACTGCCACCACCTACCCCGTCGGCAGTTGGTGCCGTCATAGTTACTGCATCCCCCCTGTTACGCTTTTCTTCTAAAGTCGACTTACGAAATACTGCGGCTTTAATTAAGCCGTTATCATCGCAATAATTGACGTTGGTATAATCCTTACCATTCATATATTTAATGTACTTAGGGCTTTGAGTTCCATCAGGCAAAAGTACGGGTATGAGTTTTCCCTTCTCATCAAAAAAAGCTACCCGCCCAGCATTTAATTGTGACTGCCCTTGTTTTAGAACTGGCATTTCATGCAAACCTTTTATTGCATCTTCTTTTTTCAGGTTAACATCAAAGTCAATAGGTTCATAAGTACCTGGTTTACTTAAATCCAAACCGTTCGGATCAGGACCGTCTACTACCCATAACCCCTCTTTTTTCCTTGCGTTTCTTCGTGCCTCTTTTTCCTCTGCTGTAGAAGTGCGCATTAGCCCCAGCACAACTTTATTTGGCTCAACCGGATTTATGTAAGGGATTACAATATTATCTATCAGCGGTTCAAACCCGATCAGCATATCTGCAGCCATCGTTCGGCCATCTATCATAAAGGTATTTCTGTTCGTGGCTTTAGTTGCTGCGAAACTTTTAGCCTGTTCGGCTGTAAGTTTAAACGGATCAAGCGGCACTAAATCTTTCAGTCTTTCTTTTAATATTTGAGCAGGCAAATCATCAGGGCTGCCCTCGCCAGCAAGAGGGTTGTTACCCTGCGCCCATAGGTTTCCACTCCAGATAAAAAGGAGTGCGGTAAATGCGAGAATAATTAAATTTTTCTTTTTCATGTTTTTTAATTTTACAAATTCTAGCCATATCAGGCTATGATTTATTTATTTCCATTCTGGATTTTGTACCAGTTTGGTATTTAGTTGCAGTTGTTCAGGAGGTATTGGGAATACATAGTATTTGGGTGTAAAGGTTCTACTAAACTTTACCGTATTACTATTAGGCGTAAATACAAACATTGGGGGATCCCAAGGCATTGGCCCGGGTACTTTAGCGCCGTTGGGGCAGTCGTATACATCCTTTATTACACCCGGGCCAATCTGCCACCTTACAATATCGAACCAGCGCAAACCTTCGCCAGCCAGCTCCACCCTTCTTTCCCGACGTACCAAATCACGCATAGCAGTTTGGCCAGAATGGGTACCCGTATTTACCTCTGGCATAAATACACGACGCCTTACCTTGTTAATGGCTTCGTACACCGATTGGTCTATTTGTCCAGCTTCTATCTTGGCTTCGGCATAGGTAAGTAACACTTCAGCATAACGGATAACAATAACATTGCCACCAGTGTTGTTTAATTGGTTAAGACCATAGCTGGTTTGCCAATAATCATTCAACACTTTCAGGTATTTTTTCATATTATAACCGGTGGGTGAATTAAAAGAATCACCTTTATAATTGCCTGGTAATAAAGGGTATCCATTACCATTACCACTACCCCCACCTGCAGGTATTGGGCCACTACCACCAACAATGATCGGACCACCACCAATACCACCGCCGCTAGGTGGAGCGGGAGGCGTAATCGGATCAAATAAAATACCATTGTACAACAAGCCAGGTCTTATAACGGTGGCATCTAAGCGTGGATCTCTGTTTTGATAGGGCTGCTGTGGATCGTAACTGGCATCCAGATCAATCGTTAATCCATTCATCGTTTCAAAAGCATCTACCAGACTTTGGGTAACGCACACATTACTGTTTCCTGCGGGGAAAATGGCTAAATCGGCCAATGTAGACTTTGGATAATACGTAGACATATACTGTGCATCCAGAATTACTTCCTTGTTCATCGAGCTGCTTTCAAACTGCGGGCGGAACATATCTTCGTAATCGGCATACAAACTATAGTTAAACGGCGCTGTCATTAACTGATTACACGTTGCAATACAATCATCGTATTTTTTAGTATACAATTCAATACGGGCTTTCAAGGCGAGGGCAGCTCCACGAGTAATATGTCCTTTCTCGCTATAGTCTGTATATTCAACCGGTAAATCGGCAGCGATGGCGGCCAACTCTGCCAATACAAAATTGGTAGTGGTTTCTTTGCTAACCTGTGGCTGCACACGAGACTCCTCAATTGTTTGCGTGTGCAAAATTAGCGGTACATTACGAAAAAACTGCGCTAACATGAAATAACGGTAAGCTCTTAAAAAACGAACCTCAGCCTTGGTCCGCTTTAAGTAGTCTGTATCAATAATACCAGCCTTTACGCCGTCAATATGCTCTAAAAACCAGTTACAGTTATTAATTACAGTATAATCAAAAATACCCGTAAGACCGCCAACTACATAGGTTACAAGAGGATTATAGGTACCTGAGGTAAAGGGTTCATAGATTGTTGAAATGTTTCGGTTTACTAGATTATCGGTAAAGCAATCCCTTAAAAGAAGCGAAGCTCCGCTCGGTTCCCAATCTTTATAGCAGCCATTAAGAGCAGCTTGTACATCACTCTTCAATGACCAGACCGTTTTATCTGTATAATTAGCCAAGGGCGCAATATCTTGTAGTTTAGTGCAGGCGCCCGATCCTAACAAAATCAGCAGTAACCCGAATGTGTATTTCTTTTTCATTTTTTGTTTGATTTAACGGGTGAATTAAAATTGAACATTTAAGCCAAATGAATGAAGTGTAGGTGATGGGTAGTTACTCATCGTAGCCATCCCGTATGTAGTTGCTGGATCTAGCCATTTCCAAAAATGCGGCGAAAACGTTAGCAGGTTACTGGCCGAATAAAATACACCGCATCCCTTCAAAACTGTGTTTTTGAAAATCTTCGGATTTAAACTGTATTGGACACTTACGTTTTGTAAGCGTATATAATCAGCATTTCTTAACCAAAAGTCGGATGAAACCGCTTGTGGGCTATTTTGAGTATTATAAGCCCAGGCACGAGGAAACTCGTTGGTTGGATTGGTTGGTGTCCAACGATCCCAAAAAGCAGGGGAAGCCTTATTTGTCCAATCGCCAATAGATCCCAAGGCCGAGCCAATATTTACTTTTCGGCCAGCCGAACCGCTAAAGAACAGATTCAACTCAATCCTTTTCCAAGAACCACTTAACCCCAGTCCAAAGTTCTTAGAAGCAATGGAATTTCCAAGGTATACAACATCCTTGGGTGTTATAACGCCGTCGCCATCCTGATCTTTGTATTTGATATCGCCCGGTGCTTGATGAATAACCGGATCGGCGAATTTGGCCGATTTATCAACTTCATCCTGCGTTTGATAAATCCCTTCGCTCTGCAAACCAAATATAGAACCATAAGCGTAGCCCTCAAGATTCTCAGTTTGAAAAGTAAAAGTCGGCGAATTTGTTTTGAGCAGATAGTTTGTAATCAGATTTTTATTGTAGCTGAAGTTTCCTTTTACTGACCAAATAAATTCTCCTATTCTATCTTTGTACGAAGCGATAGCTTCTACACCCCGGTTACGCATAGAGCCTACATTCTCTGCTGGAGCACTGCTATAACCATAATTTATAGGTGCCAGTAGGGTTAATAAGATATCGTTTGTTCTTTTATCATACAGTTCTACTGTTACGCTCAGTTTATTTTTGAGCATAACAGCGTCTAAGCCTATATTCCTAATGGTTGTTTTCTCCCATTGAATGTTTGGATTACCAGGAAGCCCTGGAACCAGATACGGCTGCAGCTGGTTATTAAAGGGATAATTACCAACAGTTAACCTGGTTAAGTAGGCAAAATTACCGATAGAATTATTACCTAATTTGCTCCAACTAGCTCTGAGCTTTAAAAAATCAAACGTTTTTAACAAACTTGGGGAATCTCGAAAAAAGTATTCGTTCGATATTATCCAACCAGCCGCAAAAGAGGGAAAAATACCCCATTGTTTATCTGGCGAAAAAACGGTAGTAGCATCGCCACGCAAAGTAGATTCAAGATAATATCGGTCGGCATAGTTATAAAACACCCGACCAAATGCCGAACGTTGTACAGTTTCGGAAGGGCTACCTTGCAGCGTTTGCTGATCTGCCGAAGCCAAGTCGAGTGATTGAAGGGTGTTATTTAGCAGGTTCTGCTTTCTTGCAAAAATATAGCGACTATTACCTACACTCTCTGAAGCACCGGCCAAAACACCAATCAAATGATTGCCTAATATTTTTTGATACGAAGCCGTTATTTGTGGCGTAATACCTATATTGGAACTTACATTTTCGATATAGAAGTTTGTGAGCTGCGAGTACTGTGGATTTACAACCCAGGGAGAACCAGCAGGTCCATCAAAATAGGAGTCTAATCTTGCCCCAAAGGTTTGATAGTTATTGGTTCCATAATTAAATCCAATAAAGGGCTTAATCACTAGGTCTTCAATAGGCGTCCAAGTAAGACCTAAGGTCCCATTCACGGTGGTGCTGCTTGCTTTATAAAAAGACCCTGCGTTTAACCATGCTAATGGGCTTATTTGATTCGTAGAGCTATACGCCCCATTTGCAAATTTTACAGGTACCATAGGTGATATGTGATAGGCATTTTCAAAAATTTCACCTACGTATCCAGAAGCTCCACCTGATTCTTGGGCAGGTGCATGGCTAAAGTTGAGCCCTGTTTCTATCTTTAGCTTTTTAAACGGATTGCTTGTTAAATTAATACGGGTGCCGTAGCGTTTACTATTTGTCCCTTGTAAATTACCATCTTGATTAACATATTCAAAAGAAATCCTATAGGTGCTATTGGTATCCCCACCAGAAATGTTAAGATTGTGCTGCTGCTGCACACCAGGTTTTTGATAAAGCAAATCCACCCAGTCTGTATTAGGATAGTTAGGGTCGCTACCATCTTTGTATTTCTGAATCTCTTCGTCTGTAAAGCGATGTAGGGCACGCGAGGGAGTAGAAGAAAGACCAAAACCACCACCACCTATAAAGATACCGCCGTTTCGGATGCCTTCATAATCAATTGATTCATTTACCAAAACCGCCTGCTGCCAGGAAGGTAAAAATTTGGGCAAGGTGTTCATCTGTTGTATACCCACGTTGGTTTGATAATCGAGTGTTACTTTGCCTTTATTTCCTTTTTTGGTGGTTATTTGGAGAACGCCATTTGCTGCACGAATACCATAAATGGCAGCTGCTGCATCTTTTAATAAGGTAATGGTCTCTATATCTTGTGGGTTCAGCAAGTTCATATCGCCTTCAATCCCATCTACCAAAACAAGTGGCATACTGTTGCCAAAATTAAAATTGTTGAGATTGGTATTGTTAAAAGGAGATGGTGGAGATCCAGGACTACCTGCGTTAAGCTGCCCGGGAGCTAGTCCATTCGATCTTCCTCTTGTAATTAAATCGTAATCGAATTTACCGGGCTGTCCGCTCCGGTTTACAACATTTAACCCTGAAAGGCGGCCTGTTAATAAGTCGGCTACACTGGTTGCATTAGGTACTTTTGCAATGTCCTTACTATCAATGGTAGCAACAGCACCAAGAATATCTTTCTTCTTTTGCGTACCGTAGCCAACTATTACTAATTCGTCCATTGGCATTACTTTACGCACCATCACAATGGCAATGGTTTCAGTTGCTTTTGCAACATATTCTTGCAACTCATAACCTAAATAAGAAAACACTAAGATATTTGAGGTATTCTTAGGTATAGGTAAAGTAAAATTGCCCAACTGGTCGGAAACGGCGCCAAAATCTGTGCCCTTTATTTTAATTGTTGTTCCTGCCAATGGTTTGCCATCCTCGTCTAAGGTTTTACCCGTAATGATAATTGGCGCTAGTTTTTTAGAAGATACTTGTTCTTCCTTTCTTTTAATCATTATTGTTTTATCAGAAACCTTATAAACTAAAGGTTGGCCTGCAAAACAAAGCTGAAGTACCTTTTCCAAACTTTCATTGTTAAGTATAATACTTACAGGTTTGGCACCTTTTAAGTCATCAATAGAATAGATGAGGTCATAGCCACTTTGCTTACTGATCAATTTCAGTACTTTATGCAGAGATGACTTGTTCTCATTCAAAGTAATCTGCGCCTTTGTTGAAGCGCTTACCTGAAGCAGAAACACCGTCATTATGAGTATGGTTAATTTCATAATCCGAAATACTTGAATGGGAATACCGACTATTCGGTTCCCAGTCACTTTTTCAATAATTTTCATTAATTTTGAGTGTTTGGTTTTGTCACGTTGTGCCTATTGAACTCAATAGCGTTCAAGAATACTTCGTGGTTACGTTGATTGTTTATTTCCCTAAGAATTAAATAAAACAGTGCCGAACATTTAAAACGGGGGTAGGTCGAAGCACTCCCGTTTTGCTTTATTTCACTGCCATTGATGTATAATTATGGTATAACAGTTACCCTCCTTCCTTCAATTTTAAAGTGAGCAGCTTGGGTAAATGTAATCTTGTCCAATATCTTCGAAATGCTATCCTTACGGCTAATTGAGCCTGCAAACTGTTTATCTTTTACCTCGCCTTCATATACCACCTCTATGTTATACCAGCGCGAAAGCTTCCGCATAATGCTCTCAATGCTCTCGCTATCAAAAATAAACTTGCCATTTGTCCAGGCAATCACATCATCAACAGCTACTTGTTCTACTAAAATTTTTCCCGTTTTCGACAAAATTGCCTGCTCACCTGGTTTAAGAATGGTATTACCATTTAAGCGCACAGAACCTTCCAACAAAGTAGTTCTAGTATCCACTTCATCGGTATAATTATTGATGTTGAAGTGTGTACCTAAAACCTCCACTTCTTGGCCTTTTGACATTACCTTAAACGGTTTCGCTTTATTGTGGGCAACCTCAAAATAAGCTTCCCCAGTAAGCTCCACTTTTCGTTCTTTACCAAAAGAAGTCGGATATTTTAGGACTGAGGTAGAATTTAAAAATACAATGGTTCCATCAGGCAAACGTACACGTGTTTGTTCCCCCCGTGTAGTGGTTAATGTATTATAAGTTAAATTTTTGTTTTCATCTGCAGTAACTTCATAAATGATTTCGCCATTTGCTGTTTTAGAAATTTTTACGCCGGCCTGAGTAGCTATATTTCCAGCCAATGTATTATTGATCAAAATTTTCTGGCCGTTAGCTAAAGTCAATGTAGCACCCTCTTTTCCTGGAGCGATATCATTTTGATAAACGATTTCCTTATGGTCATTGATGTTGCTACTATTATAATAAAAATAACCACCAACCATTACGGCAAAAGCGATTGATGCAGCTGCAACTATACGAATACGAGGCCATAATTTTCTGGTCTTGACTGCTTCTATCCTAAATTTAATCCCATCAAAAACCCTTTTTGGCAATGCTGGAAGGTCAACCTCTTCGAGCGTTAACTTTTCGAATTCACTGGTTACCATTTCTTCTAATAGCTCACGCTGATCAGAATTAAAATATTGCATTAACTCCTTTACCTCTTCCAATGAGCATTCATTGAGAAGGTATTTATTGAACAGGGCAATAAGTTGTGCTTGATTTTCCAATTTCTGTTTGTTTTGTCCTAATACGGACGAGAAATTGATTTCATCTGCTCAATGTGAAAATAATTTTAAAAAAATATTAAGAAATTAATATTGAAGCTAATAAAGCCACCAATGCAATATTATTTTCATCGAAATAACATCTCAAAGATTTGGTAGCCTTTACTACATGGTCGTTAATGGTGGAGGTTGAAATACTTAACAACTCGGCAACTTCCTCATAGCTTTTCCCTTCTAATTTAATGAGCGTATATATCCTTTTGCGCTGTGGAGGTAGTGTATCTAAAGCCCTTTGTACAATGAGTTTACTTTTAACATCCATATCTTCCAAATGCTCAAAAGGATAATAGAATTCAGTATTTTCGACAATAAATTTTTCTAGCATTTGTCTATCGAGCGCTGCCTTTCTAAACAGGTCAACTACCATGTTCTTAGCAATAGTGTATAGGTAAGATTTAAATGACTTCTGGTTATTGAGCGTTTCTCTTTTCTCCCATATTTTCACAAAAACATCCTGTAAAAGTTCTTCGGCAAGGGCAGTATTTTTTACCAATTGCAGTATTTTCCGATAAATCTTAGGACTGTAAATCAAATACAGCTGTTCGAATGCATACTCGTCCCCTTCTCCTAGTTTAACCAGCAATTCTTGTTCATTATGAAGATGGCGCGGGAGCATAAAATTTATTTTAACTTTAATATACGAAATTTAGAATGCCAATAATAATTAATTTTTCTTACTTTTTAAGTAGGCATTGGCTTAGTCCAGAAAAAGAACATAAAACTGCTCTTGTATATTAAAATGTAAAAGTCTCCTCCCACCGTAGGCGAGAGAAGACTTGCATGTGCAAAGGTAAATTTAAAGAGGTTATAAACAATAAGGTTGCATTTTTTAATACCCGAACAACGCCTCCAAAGTCAACTTTTTTACATCTCCATATTTTTTTAAATTATCGCTTTCCACAACTTCTTTTGACCCGAGAATGCAATAAGCATACTTTTTATGGGCGATGTATTTATTTGCAAAAGCCTTCAAATCACTGTAGGTTAAAGTCTTCAATCGTTCATAGATTTGTTGACGGTAATCGGTTGTAATCCCTTTATTCTCTAACAACAAATAAAAATCGAGCAACTTCTCTTCTGTAAAGCGCTGTGTTTCGAATGACTTTAGCAGGCTCATCCTTGCATTTTTTATTCCATCCTCCGAATGAGGCAGGTCATTTAACAGAGAGTCCATTCCACTAATAGCCTCTTCCATTTTATCGGCTTGACAACCAATAAAGGCTTTCATCAGGTACGGATCGCTTTTATAAACTGGTGTTTGAAATGATGCAGAGGTTGAATAAGCAAGTGCTTTAGACTCTCGCAACTGTTGAAAAACAATCGACCCCATACCATCACCAAAATAACTATTATAAAGATTTACGGTGGGTTGTAGCGAAGGCTGATAACCAGGTATATTCCTGAGCCACTGTATTTGCGTTTGCAACATATCAAAATCGGCTGCATACACTTCGTTTTCTTTCTGTATACGACGCTGGAAGTTGACCGCCAAGGCCGGAACCGGGCGGAAAGTTGCTGGCATATGATGAGATTTTTTTATTTTTTGCGTAATGTTCTGCAATGATTCTGGACCATAATAAGTAATAAAATGTTGATAATTACTAAGTTGGTGCAAGAGCTTAACCAATGTAGAAGCATCCAACAAATCGGGCTGCAAACGACCTGCTTCGTTAAATGGATTTTTGGCTCCATAAGTGGCATAGCTCACCAAGCCTTTCATCAATGCGTCTTTCGATGTTTTTGCATCTATTCTTTCCTTCTTTAGTTTTTCCTTCAGCTTCTTCAAGCTTTCCTCCGTTGGTTTACAATTGGCTAATAAATGCTCCAACAATGCTGTTGCTTTGTCAAAATTTTTCTGGATGCCGGTAATAACAATTGCAGTACTTCTATCGCCCACCCGGATAGAATATTCGCAAGCTAATTGGTAAAATTCTTTACTGATCTCTTCGCTCGAATATTTATCTGTACCCAATAAGCTTAGGTAATCTACAGCAAGCGGTAATAATTTCGAATTCCAGCTTCCCATATCAAACCGGTATTGCAGTTCGAAAAAACCGTTCTCCTTATTTATTGTATACAATAGCCTTGCATTATTTATTTTGCTATGTGAAATGGCTTTGTCAAAATTTACCCATGCCGGTTTTGTTGCAAGTACAGAAACAGCATCCAGTCCTTTTGCATACGCAGACCTTTCGGTTTTATTAATTGTAATAGGTGTAATTTTTGGTTTCACAATTTTTGCAACAGAAGCCTGTTTCCCTTTTCGTTTATAGATAATGGCATAATTGTTGGCAAATACTCGGTTAGCATAATCTACAATGTCTTGTTTGGTAACCGAATTCATGACCTCTAAGAAAGCAGCTTCGTTGTTCCAGGTTTGGCATTGGTCGGTAATAAACCCTCTTTCCAATGTCATTACTGTAGCCATATTATTTCTTTTAGACATGGCTACCTCGAGTTCCATATTATTTTTAATGGCTGTTAAAAGCTGCTCATCAAAATCGCCATTCTTTACTTTTTTAATTTCCTGCCATAATATTTCTAAGGCCTGATCGGCCGATTGACCAGTTTTGGGTACTGCTACACCTAAAAGGGTGGTATACTTTTGATAGGTACCCAATAGCTCTATGGCTGCCATTTGCATTTTTTGTGGCTTATTGATATTGATATCGAACAGGCCAGCTTTACCATTAAAACATAATTGAGAAAGCAGATTAATCAACAACTCATCTTTACTGCTAGGGCCTTTAAAAGGAACACGAAAAGCGAGTACGCCTACTTCTGGTGTGGGGCTGATAATTTCCTTTACAACCGAAGAAGTGAAATCGGGTTCTGTGGCTTGTCGAAATTCTGGAAACTTACCCGGCCGCATGTAAGAAAAATATTGGTCTATTTTTTGGATCACTTCATCAGCATCAAAATCGCCCGATAAGATCATCCCCATATTATTGGGTACGTAATAGGTATCGTAATATTTTTTGATGGCTGTTAAAGAAGGATTTTTTAAATGCTCGATGGTACCAATAGTGGTTTGCTGTCCGTAATTGCTGTTGGGATACAGAATAGAACTAATGGTTTCGAACATCCTAAAATCATCACCATCCAAGCCTTTGTTCTTTTCTTCGTACACGGCTTCCAATTCGGTATGGAAAAGGCGGAAGATCGGATTGCGAAAGCGTTCGGACTGTACCTTTAGCAATTTATCCAATGCACCTGCAGGTATATTTTCATCATATACAGTAGCATCAAATTCAGTGTGCGCATTGGTACCCTGCGAACCCATTTCTTTCATGACATTGGTATATTCATTGGCAATCGCATATTTAGAGGCAATGCCCGAAACGGAATCTATCCTTCGGTAAATGGCTTTCCTTTCTACTTCATTGGAAGTATGATTATAATTTTCATATAATTCCTGAATTTGATCAAGATAAGGTTTTTCTTTTCCCCAATTGAGGGTTCCCAATTTATCGGTTCCCTTAAACAATAAATGTTCCAGATAATGTGCAAGCCCTGTATGGTCTGCCGGATCGTTATTGCTTCCGGTTCTTACTACCATTTTGTAGATTACACGGGGTTCTTTTTTATTTACATGCAGCATTACCTGCAAACCATTTTCTAATGTATAAAACCGTACTTTCTCGGGATCGTTCGTTACATAGCGATATTTGTATTTACCTGTACCAGCTTCCTTCCAGTTATATTTATTCTGAGCAGAAAGATTGCTAGAGAAAACACATAATAACATGTAAAAACATGCTATAAATTTTTTCATAAATTTTAATCTCTTTTAATTATTATTTTTTTAACCAGGCATTTTGTACGGTGCGTTGCAAAGACGTTAGTTCGCTTTCGTTTATCAACTCCATTTTATAATAGCTCTCTACGGTTTCCTTTAGCGACGAAACGGGCGCAGACAACTTGATTTCTTGTATTTCACCTGCATCGTTTTTGCGTCTTACAACAACAGTCAATGCGTCGCCTTCTTTTATTTTTCGTTTTATTTTATCAATTTCTTCACTATAATTAGCGGAAGTAATAGCCACTTCGTTTATTTTCACAATCTCATCCATCAATTTGTACTGCATGGCCTTACCAAAAGCATCCATATTGCTTGTATTTACAATATTAACCCTGCCTCCGCCAAGAGAACTTATACTGATATTACCGATAGAAGCCACCTCGTTTTTTATATAATCGTGATAAGATACCCCTGCCAAGGCAAAAAATTCGGTGTAGGGTATCGGCGTATTGCCAGCTACATATTTATTAAGGAAATCTTTTACTTCGGGAAAACTAAACGCGGCGATTTCATCAAACAAGCGATCATCCTCAAAATATTTATCGCCTCCGAATTTTATACCCAAGTCATGTTTCAAGTTAGTTAAACCATAACGCCCTTTAGAAAGATGCAGCAGGTAAATATCAAGGCAAGCATTAATTAACGCTCCTTTTTCATAAACATTCGGATATTGATCGGCATAAGTGGTTGCTACTTCTTTACTCATGGCCGTAAACGAAAGACTATCGTTAAATTGTTTTTTCGACCTGATGACTTTTGTTGATAGCACTTTGAAAAACCGATCAGCTGTTATTAAACCCGATTGAACCTGCACATGATGCGCATCGTATTCTGTTGACCCTTCGTATAACCACAAATGTTTTGACAAAATAGGTTCCTGATAATTAAACTCCCTAATTTCTTTAGAGCAGATGGACAATGGTGTAAGGATATGAAAAAACTCATGAGCTGATACGTTGGTCATAATCACCTTTGCAGTAACCTCATCAAGTTGTGGAAATGCGTAAAATGAAGAATAGCTATGTTCTAAAGCGCCAGATACCGTTTTCGGATTTACCTCATCATTAAAACTATAGAGAAAAGCATATTTTTTTACAGGCAATTCTCCACTAAGATATGCCTGCGTAGCGGCAAGTAAATTCTGCATCGCTTTGGCTAAAGTGGTAGCTTGCACCTTTTTCCCAGGCGAATAAACAGACACCAATACCTGCGTGCGACCAAGATTTACACTCACTGTATCGGGTTTGCAATACATAATTGGAGAATCATACAATTCATGCACAGATTTTAATTGAAACAAATCGCTACTTGCTGTACTGCTTGATGGTATAAGTGCGGTTGATCCGTAAAAGCCCAATGGTTTTTGAAACTCTACCTCAAATGGTAATTTTTCCAATTGATCGAAATAACCAAAGAAGCCAGGAGTGTTAATTACATACTGTTTGTTTAATTCGATATTAGTACCGCCCATAGGATAAATTTCTTTACCCTTGATATTTGTATGCCAGGTATCCTGCACTACATAGGTAATCTTATAAAGCTTGCGGGCATTGCCAATTTTCCAAGCATTTACACTTTTATGTTCAACTGTTAATTCCTTCCCCGTTTTATCAAATGCCTTAAGACTGCTTATAAAGCGGCCATAATCACTAATGGAGTAAGTTCCTGGAATTATAGCAGGAAAAAAATACTCAATACTAGGCTGGTTGATTGCAGGAGTTAATAATTCTACCTGAAGGGTAGAGTTAGATACCTTGGTAAGGTCTATTTTATACTGATATTTTGACTGGGCAAAAAGATTGAGGGAGTTTGCTGTTACAAGAACAGTAAACAAAATAGGAAATAATAAACGCTTCATGAATTTAGGTTATGTGCTGGCTTTAATTTGTTGCGGCTTTTTTAACAGTTACAACATAAGAGTTTGACATACTCGTTTTTTGCTGTCCATTAGGTGTCGAAAAAGTCTGTTGTCCACGAGAAATACTCGTACTTTCGCTCACAATCCCAGTGGTTCCATCCACTGTAACCTTACCACTGCCGTTAGATAATCCCGTAATTTTAAATTCTCCCGATTCTTCCGTTCCCTCAGGCACGCCATTTGTAGCCATTTTGTTAATTACGTCGATATAAATTTTGTTACCCTCCATTCGGCTAATGGTATAATTAATATCAGTACTAGTTGTTATTCCTTGCTTATTAACAGAGTAATTTTTATCCCACTTTAAACCTGCTACCGGTTTTTCATCAGGAATTCCTCCCCCAAAAAAGAATTCAAAATCTCGTTTCAATATGTCGTCACTTTGGAAAAATAAATTAACTGGCGGATCGAGATACTTTGTGGTTTTGTCTGCACTGTGTCTTTTATAGCGCGTTCCTTAATGGCAATTACCTTGCGACTGTTGGCATCAACGGTACAAACATAACTTTGCCCGATTACTTTTTTTACAGCCTCTCCCATGTCTCCATCCATATCTTCCTGTTTCTGAGAATCGAATACTATTTCTCCCTCAGTTCCAGGAGAAGTAGCTTTAAACTTGATACCGCCGAAAGTACGTTTAACTTCATAAGTACCATTACCCACTGCCAATATTTCATAAGTATTTTTCAATATAGTTTCCGTATTCGTTTCAGATGCGTCCCCATCCGGATTCATATCCTGACGGTTGCTGCTTATTTTTAGTTCGTGATACCATTTATCACCTACCTTCAGATGTAATTGAAGTGCTTTTTGTGCCATGGCCGAAAAGGCTGTACATACAAAAAGAATTGTCATTATAGCTTTGTTACTTTTCATAAAATTAATTAAGTGTATTGAACAGGGCAATAGATTGTGCTTGATCTTTCAATTTCTGTTTGTTTTGTCCTAATACGGGCGAGAAATTGATTTCATCTGCTCAATGTGAAAATAATTTTAAAGAAATATTAATTTCTTGTAACCTCGGATAGTTGACGAAAATGGCTTTTATAGTGTTTCTTGGTACGGGCTATTCGGTGCCCGTAGTTATAAACATACGTGTTAATGTTGTTTTTCTTTATCCATGGGGGAGTAAATTGTCGGAAGTGGAAATCAACAAACAGATCGCTTCAATCTATGCAATTTCTAACGGACAATTCATTTTTGACCGCTCCTTAAACGCTTTGAACCTGCAAGAAAATCGTAAGGAGAAACCCATATTAGCGGCAGCTCTGCTCAGCAATAAACCCACCGTTACCCTGCAAATCTTCAGGCTTCATTTTACTAATATTTTTAGTAAAAAAAATCTTTACCCCACTATTCAAAATCTTTTCCTACTCTTTGTGCATATAAGCGCCCGCTGCTTTCGTGAGCTAAAAAAACGGCCAGCCCCAAGGCCGACCGCTATCAAATTAAATTCTCCTAATTCAACGCATCCGCCCCCATCTTAGCAAAGGCCATGCAGAGATCAAAAGCCGTTTGATTATGCTTCAAACCTGTACCGTACAAATGGATTTAAACTTGCTTTCATCATCTTTATAATTCCTTAAGTTTTGATGGTACCCCGTAACGGCATTATAAGCCCCGAACAAAGTACCTTTTGTAGTTTCCATCTGCTGCGTGGGGCTGCTTAAAGCATATTCCAAAACCTGCTCCAACGTGTTTTGGTACAAAGTAGAAAGTCCGTCCTCGTCGCCTTTCCGTACCGCCTCCAAAGTCTCACGATTCGGTGCCACAGCTATCTGTATCAACTGCTTTAGGTATTTATCGGTAATTTTTACCCTGCTCCAACGGTTAAATACTTCCTCCATCTTATCTGCCAATAGATTGGAAATCCCAAAAGTTTGTGCGCTTCCCTTAACCTGTCCATCGCTCCCGCCGTATGCTTGATGCGCACACAACCCGTCAGGCTCTTCATTGCTACATTCAAGGTATTTTGGCAGCAAATGCGGATCGGTGTAAACGCAGCAGTTATACTTCCACTCCCATCATGGTGGTTGAAAGAAAAAGGTATTTTTCTATACAGTCGTTCCGTCCCACACGGATATAATCGGGCAGTTTAGCCGTGATAAATGTACGTTCACCTTTGCCAAGACAGCCCGCAGTTTCATATTTTGCTTTAAGCCGTGGCGCATCCTGCGCCATGCGGGGCCCTAGGGCAGTGGGTGGGCTTCTACCGTTTAAATTCTCCATGGGCTATTAATTTTATTCAGTCGGCAGGAGCCTCCTGTCCTTTTGATAAGCCCCTCACCTGATTACAATCCTGTTTTCAAGACAAGGCTCTGTCGAAAAAAAACCTCGTGAGCTGAAAGCTCACTGGGAAGATTTTTTTCGAGCAGACCCCGCACCCCACTGGTCAATGTCATTAAGTTAAGTACTATGCCGTTGTCAGTCTGAGCTTGTCGAAGACCTTTCTATAGTCGAAAACGAAAAAACATTTGTCCTTCGACAGGCTCTCCGTAGGAGTCCTTTGGACAGGATGACAATGTTTTTTGTTTTCTCCTTAACTTAATGACATTG
>NZ_JAUG01000067.1 GCF_000708285.2 Pedobacter borealis DSM 19626 | reverse complement strand
AAGTCAAGAGATTTGAAAAGATATGTATGGGTACTGGCAAGATTGGGAGGTTGGAAAGGTTATGAAAGCAAGCGGACACCAGGAATAACAACCCTATGGATCGGACTAAGGTATTTTAGAGCAGCAAAAGAAGGATGGGACACATATAAAGATGTGTCCACACGATAGGAACATTCGGGACAGCTCGTCGAAACGCTTAAAACTAAATTTAAACAGGCCCTTTAACAAGCCATCATTGACAGATCCCTATAGAAAGGCGTCATTGCGAGGAGGAACGACGAAGCAATCTTTCATGCTAGCGATCCTTATCATAAAGATTGCTTCGTCGGCTGAAAAAGCCTTCTCGCAATGACGATTCCTCACAGTCTATCGCTGCAATAGAAATACGCTGTCATCTACAGCTTTAATACCTATAAAAAAATCATATCGGTAATTACCACACTACCGGCGTGTTCATTAAGCTTCTGGATAATCCCCTGACGTACCATAACCAATTCATTTTTGATTACCGAAGATTCGATGCGTAGGAACAGTTTCTTATCGTGGATGTAGATCTGCTTGGTCCTGTTGGCTATGGCGGTGCCCATAATCTCTGGCCAGATAGACAAGATTGAAGTTTCGTCGAATTTACGGCGCAAACGGTATACATCCAGCATTTTGCTGATGGCATCTTTTACTGTAACATCATTGGGTTTACGCATTTTGTATAGTTCCGTTATCTACTTCGAACAAAGTTACATCAACTTCTATTTTTTCAAAAATTGATTTTACCCTTTCTCTTCCTGTATCTGTAATAAATATCTGCCCAAAATCATGGTGGGAAACCATTTGCATCAATTTTTGAACACGGTTATCATCCAGCTTATCAAAAATATCATCCAACAAAAGCAAAGGTTTAAATCCCTTGTTTTTGGCGAGGTAAGCATATTGGGCAATCTTCAAAGCAATTAAAAAAGATTTCTGCTGACCTTGGGAACCAAACTTCTTTAGCGGCATGCCACTGATCACAAAAGCCAGTTCATCTTTATGGATACCAGTTGTGGTACGCTCCAGCACACGGTCTTTCTCTGCCGATTTCTTTAACAGCTCTTCGAAAGTAGCCTCATTCAATTGCGATTGATAATTCAGTTCTACAATTTCTCTGTTTTCGGTAAGGTAGGTATAATATTGGTTAAACAGCGGAATAAACTCATCCATAAAGGCCTTACGGATTGCGAATATCTTATTGCCGGCTATAATCAATTGCTCATCCAAAATTTCGAGCAGCGTAGGGTCGTATTTTCTGGTAATCGCAATTTGTTTTAGCAAAGCATTCCGGTTTAACAAAATGCGGTTATAGGTAATCAGCTGATCCAGATAATGTGCGTCTGTTTGCGAAATAACATTGTCAATAAACTTTCTCCGCTCCTCGCTACCTTCCATAATCAGGTTTACATCATAAGGCGAAACCATCACTACCGGAAAAAGGCCAACATGATCAGCCAACTTATCGTATTCTTTTTTATTGCGTTTAAACTGTTTTTTTTGGTTGCGTTTTACCCCGCAGGAGATTTTTTCATTTTTTTCGTTCCGATCAAAATCCCCCTGGATCATAAAAACCTCTTCATTGGTTTTGATCTGCTGGCTATCGATGGGATTAAAGTAACTTTTACATAGACAGAGATAGTGAATAGCATCGAGCATGTTCGTTTTGCCAGAACCATTATTACCCGTAAAAACGTTTACCGTTTCCGAGAAATGGAGATCTGCATCGGTATAGTTCTTGAAATTTAGAAGGGTAATATTTTTTAACCACATAAATATGTCACAAATTTACCGTTTTTTAGCCTCTTAACACCCATTGTTTAAAATAAACGTTAATAACACTTAAAAAAATTGTACTTTCATAGCAAGGAAAATTAGATGGTTGCACAAAAAATGTTAGAAGGGAATGTTCTATGGTCTTACGATCATGAACTAACCAATGAAGAAAGTTCGAGCTGGGTTAAAAAAATCGCAGGCTTATTTTCGTTTTTAAAGCCAATTCACAATCACGAAGGCAATATCCTATTGGCCTCGAATGGTCTTTTTATCACCGGAAACGAACAATTAGAACTCCCATTATCGCATATAGAAGAGGTTTACATGGGCTTCGACGATTTATTTCCAGCTTCATTGGCAAAAAACTTTGGCGCATTCTGGCAACCCATCAGAATTAGATCTACGGTGAGCCGCTCCGAAAGCCAAACGGTGTACCTGGTGATTAACCACACTGGTATTTTTAGCGACAACCAAACCTGGTTTAACACACTAATTAGCTTGTTACGCTAATTATCATGGCGATTTTACAATCTGCATGCCTAAATAACTAATGTTTAATCAAATACTTCAAAATAAAGATTGATACTTTGATTGAAAAATGTATTTTTGCAATCTTAAATTTTTTAAACAAACATGTCTACAACAGATAACCAGACAATTCAACCAACTAAAAAAGGTTCATTTTTACAAGAGAATAATAAGAGCTTACTGTTTATTGCAGGCGCTGTAGTTTTATTAGTTTTAATATATCTTTGGTATCAAGGCGTGTATTTAAAAGGTCGTGCTGAAGAAGCCGCTAGCAAAATGTACAAAGCAGAACAATTTGTTGGTGTAGATTCACTATCAAACAGAGCAGTTAAAGGCGAAGGTGGTTACCCGGGCTTAGAGCAGATTGCCAAAGAATACGATAACACAAAATCGGCAAATTTAGCTAATCTTTATTTAGGTGGCATTTACTTGCGTAAAGGTGAATACAAACAAGCGATAGAGGCATTAAGCAAATATAGCGCTACTGGTAGCCCGGTTGCAGATCCATTGGCTTTAGGCTTATTAGGTGACGCTTATAGCGAATTGAAAGACTTTAAACAAGCAGCTACTTACTATAAAAAGGCTGCAGATAAAGCAAGTAAATTTACTTCACCAATGTTTTTAAAGAAATTAGGATTGGTTAACGAAAGCCAAAATGATTTTAAAGGTGCTGTTGAAGCTTATACTAAAGTAAAAACACAATACCCTGAGAGTACAGAAGCGCAATTAATTGATGCTTACATTGCAAGAGCTCAAGAAAAAGTTAAATAATCATTAACTAAAACATATTTATGAAAAGATCATCGAAAGATGGTCTTTTTTTGTTTAATGAATCGGCGTTAATTGGTCGTCACCCTGAATTTATTTCAGGGTCTTTTTTTTAGATAATTAGATGCTGCTCCGCTAGTTTGTTGCCCACCAGACGATAATATATTTGATAATAAGCATACAGTGATAGTTTTTTTTTCTGGGAATCAGATGCAGATGCTTTTAGGCTTGTGCAGTCCCGCTCTCCGTTCCTTCCGATGAAACCTGTGAAATAAGCAAGCACACAATAAAAAAACAAAAGAATTTGCTTAAATCGGAACCACTTCGATCGGGTTTAGGTGGCGCGGCCAGCAATACTATTTGGGGTTGCATGGTGCAGAAAAAGGAAATTGCCTTTATCGAACTGTTTCACATCAGATGGCCTGTGAAGATAAAGACCATGAACTAGGAAAGAAATCTATATAAAACTATGTTATTCTACCTTCAATAGCAGTATAGACACTGCCTTTTAGACCTGATTGAAATGCAAAGCCCACAGCGCAGCGAGGACTTGTAATGAAAAGCAGGACGAGCATTAAAAAGAACTACTGTAATTGCTCTTCAAATGATCTTTTTTGGACTATATCACCTTTGAGATTTAAATTACAAAAGATCCTTCGCTGCGCTCAGGATGACAGCATGGGCAGCTAACCAATTAACCACCTATTTATTAAAAGCCGTCATGGTGTGGGCGGGCCCAACGGTTACATAACTTTTAATCAGCTCTACGCTTTTATCAATCAATGCAGGGAGTTCTAATTGTTCATTCTTATCAAACAAACCCAAAACAAAATCAACTTGTCTACCTTTCGGATAATCGCTACCGATACCGAAGCGCAAGCGTGCATAGTTTTGTCCGCCGCAAACCTCTTCGATACTTTTTAAGCCGTTATGACCAGCGCTAGAGCCCTGTAGCTTTAGCCTCAGCTTACCGAGAGGCAATGCAAGGTCGTCAACAATCACCAAAACATTTTCTGGTGCTATTTTTAACTCCTTCATCCAATAGTTTACGGCTTTACCACTTAAGTTCATAAAAGTAGTTGGTTTAATTACATGGAGTTTACGTCCTTTAAAGCTAACTTCCGAATAATAAGCCAAGCGGATATTTTCGAAACTTCCATCTAAATTTTTAACCAGTTCATCGGCGATATCAAAACCAATGTTATGTCTGGTATGTGCATAATCTGGTCCGATATTCCCTAAGCCAACTATAAGATATTTCATGGGGGCAAAGATAATAAAAAGGTTGAGGGCGGGAAGGTTGTAGGGCGGAAGGTAAAAAAAGTTCAGAGTCGGAAGTTCGGAGTCTTTAACTGTGCAAGGGCCTGGTATTTAGCGTATGATGGGGTAACCTCATGTAAATAAAAAAAGCGGCCCAAAATTGCTTTTGCACCGCTTTTAAAATCTGTGTAATCACATTAATCTGTGATATCAGTGTACTATTTTTTACCTTTAGCAGCTTCAGTTTCTGCTTGTTTTAATGCTCTAGACATTGCAACAGAAACGATAGTATCTTCAGGAGTGTTAGTGATCACATATTTTTGACCTTTAAGATCGCGAACACGGAATAAACTACCTACTTCTAATTTCTCTAAGCTTACTTCTACGTTTTGTGGCATATCAGCTGGTAATGCTTTAACACGTAGTTTACGTAATTTCTGGATTAATTTACCCCCCATTTTAACGCCTGGAGAAGTTCCTGTTAATTTAACCGGGATCTCCATAACGATTTCTTTCTCGTCAAACAACTGAAGAAAATCGATGTGCATTAATACGTCGGTAAGTGGATGAAATTGAGTGTCTTTTACGATAGCTTTAGTTTTAGTACCGTTAACATCAATCTCCACAAAGTTTACATCCGGGGTATAAATAACATCTCTTAAGTCAGCAATAACTACAGCAAAGTGTTGTTGCTCTTTTCCACCATACAATACCGCCGGAACTTTACCTTCGTAACGAAGTTCCTTGGCATCGCGTTTCCCTACGTTCTCTCTTGGAGAACCGCTAATTGCGATTGTTTTCATTTTATTTTTATTTTATATTTATTAGTAGTCAGTATTAAGTATCGAGTTTCAAGACCTAAGCCTTCAACCCGCTACCTTCAACCTTATTTATTAGTAGCAAGTACTAAGAAGTATCGAGTCTTAAGACCTTAAGCCTTCAACCCTCTACCTTCAACCTTAATTTATACTCTAAACAGATCACTAATTGAACCATGTTCGTTTACATTGGCAATTGCCCTTGCAAATAAACTGGCTGTGCTTAGCACCCTAATTTTCGGACTTTCCTGTTTTAATGGAATGGTGTCTGTAACGATTAACTCGGTTAATACCGAATTTTCTACCGTTTCTATTGCTTTGCCCGATAATACAGCGTGTGTACAAACCGCTCTTACACTTGCTGCTCCGTTTTCCATAATCAAAGCCGCGGCTTTTGATAAGGTTCCGGCAGTATCGCAAATATCATCGATCAATACCACATCCTGTCCGGTTACATCACCAATAATCGACATCGATTCGATTTCGTTGGCACGTTTACGGCGTTTATCGCAAATAATTACCTCAGCATTAAAAAACTTGGCAAAAGTACGTGCCCTGTACGAACCGCCCATATCTGGCGATGCGATAGTTAAGTTTTTTAAGCCCAAGCTTTTGATATAAGGCACAAAGATTACCGATCCATCTAAGTGATCAACCGGAATATCGAAAAAACCCTGTATCTGTGCAGCATGCAAATCCATCGTCATGATGCGGTGGATACCTGCTGATTTTAATAAGTTAGCCACCAATTTGGCACCGATTGCTACACGAGGTTTATCTTTTCTATCCTGACGGGCCAAACCATAATAAGGAACAACTGCGGTAATATAATGTGCCGATGCTCTTTTAGCTGCATCAACCATTAGCAAAAGCTCCATTAAATTATCGCTGGGCTGATAAGTAGATTGGATTAGAAAAACATCACTACCACGGATTGACTCATCAAAAGAAGGTTGAAACTCTCCATCACTGAATTTGTGAATGGTTACGCTACCAAGTGGCTTGCCGTAATGTTCGGCAATCTTAAGTGATAATCCCTTAGAACCTGTTCCGGAAAAAAGTTTTACCGGGTTAAACTGCAATGGCATGGGTTCGTGTAGTTTACGGTTAAAAAAAATCGGATCATGTCTATTTAAAACATGATCCGACATTAAATTTTAGTTGTCCGACCTGGATTCGAACCAAGACAAACGGTACCAAAAACCGTTGTACTACCCTTATACTATCGGACAAAAACTTATCAAGGATATTCTCCTCGAAAGGGAATGCAAATGTAGGAACCTTATTTTAAATATGCAAGAGTGATTTTAAAATATTTTTAATTTCTTTCCTGCTGTTCCTGTTTGCGATGCAAAGATAAAAAAATCATCATATAGCGTGCAACATTTTCTTTTTTTATGCGACTTTTTTTACTACGAACCACTTAAATCATTTATTATCAAAGACTAAAATTAAACTATGAATTACTCAAGGATCAACACCATTGGAGGCTGGCTCTGTTTTATCGTTGCCGCGCTCACCTACATCTTAACTTTGGATCAATCTGTAAGTTTCTGGGATTGTGGCGAATTTATTTCTTCGGCTTTCCGAATGGAGGTAGTTCACCAGCCCGGTGCTCCAATAGTCTCCATGATCCAGAGGTTGTTTTCGGCACTCGCTTTTGGCGATAAAACCAAAGTTGCCTATTTTGTTAATATATCTTCGGCACTTGCCAGCGCAGGCACCATCCTCTTTTTGTTCTGGACCATTACCGCACTGGCCAAGAAAACCGTAATTAAAAAAGGCGAGGAAATCACCAGCCAGAAAATCATCGGCATTATGGGTGCAGGTTTTGTTGGGGCTTTGGCTTATGCCTTTTCTGATAGTTTTTGGTTTTCGGCAGTGGAGGCAGAGGTTTACGCCATGTCGTCGCTTTGTAGCGCTATTGTATTTTGGGCCATATTAAAGTGGGAATCGCAGGCTGATGAACCCAAATCAGACCGATGGTTGCTTTTTGTGGCTTATATTATGGGTATTTCTATCGGTGTACACATCTTAAATTTGCTAACCATCCCTGCATTGATATTTGTTTATTATTTTAAAAAGAACCCCTCGCCCAATTGGCAAAGCGTGTTAAAAGTATTTCTTATTTCAATCGCTGTATTGGCAGTGGTACAGTTCGGCATCATTCAGTACGTGGTATCTTTTGCGGCAAATTTCGATTACTTTTTTGTGAATACGATGGGCCTGGGTTTTGGATCGGGTGTATTATTTTTTGCCGTTTTAGTAATTGGAAGTCTGGTTTACGGCATCCGCTATTCCATCCTCAAAAATAAAAGGGTTTTAAACCTGGCCATGTTGTTCACTGTTTTATTGCTATTTGGATACAGCTCTTTTGCTCTACTCATTATCAGGGCGCAGGCCAAACCAAATTTAAACAATACCGATCCAGAGAATGCTTTTAATTTTCTGAGTTATGTAAACCGTTCGCAATATGGAGACAGGCCTTTATTATATGGCGAAAATTATAATTCTGAAAAGATCGACATTAAAGAAAGCGGAAAACTTTACAGAAAAGGAAAAACAAAATATGAATCAGCAGGAACAAAATCCGACTATGTTTTTGGAGATAAAACTTTAGCTCCACGCATGTACAGTGATAAACCCGAACACATTAGGTTTTACAAAAGTTACATGGGTTTTGATGATGAGCATAAACCAACCTTGATGGACAACTTAAAATATATGTTCTCTTTCCAAACGGGACAGATGTACATGCGTTATTTTATGTGGAATTTTGTGGGCAGGCAAGACAATGAAGATGGGCAATTTGGCGGAAAAGATGGCAATTGGCTCAGTGGCATTAAACCTTTGGATGCGATCAGGCTTGGTGATCAGAAAAACCTTCCGCCATCGATTGTAGAAAACAAAGCGTACAACAGGTTTTTCTTTTTGCCGCTGATTATCGGTTTGATCGGCGCGGTTTGGCACTTTAAACGTAACCAGAAGGATGCAGGTATTATTGGTTTACTATTTGTTTTTACTGGTATTGCCATTGTAGTTTATCTCAACTCAGTTCCGATTGAGCCACGTGAAAGGGATTATGCCTATGTGGGTTCGTTTTATGCCTTTGCCATCTGGATCGGTTTAGGTGTATTTGGATTAAAAGACTTTATATTCAAAAAACTAACACCTGTACGGGCCAGTATTTTTGCTTCGATTATTGCCTTATTCGGTGCGCCGATTATTATGGCCAATCAGGGATGGGACGATCACGACCGTTCTGATAGCCATGTAGCCAGAGATATGTCTGTCAATTACCTAAAATCGTGCGCGCCCAATGCAATTTTGTTCACTTATGGAGACAACGATACCTACCCGGTTTGGTACGCGCAGGAAGTAGAAAACATCCGTCCGGATGTGCGTGTGGTAAACCTAAGTTTATTCACCGCCGATTGGTACATAGACGGTATGAAAAGAAAGCAAAATCAATCAGCGCCGCTTCCTTTAACGATCAAGCGCAATCAATATGTTGCTGGTACACGCGATATTATGTATTATCAGGATTATAAAATCGCCCAGCATATTGAGTTGCAGGAAATTTTAGATGTGCTTCTATCCGATCATGACGAAGATAAAGTAACCATGACAGATGGTTCTAAATACAATGTGTTACCAACCAAAAGCCTTAAACTGGCGGTAAGCCCACAGCAGGTTTTAGATACCGGAACCGTGCCCAAAGAAGATGCAGGCAAAATTGCTAGCAGTATGGAGTGGACTTTTAACCAAAATTATGTTACAAAAGGAACATTGGCTTTGTTTGATATTTTGGTACACAATAATTGGGAGCGACCGATTTATTTTACTGGGGCAATGCCAGATGAGCAATACGTTGGGCTAAACAAATACCTGTATGTGGAAGGATTGAATAAAAGGTTATTGCCTTTGAAACCAGATACTGCAATTACACAAGATTTTGACCGCGTAAACCTGAAACCGATGTACAACAATATGATGAATGTTTATGGTTTTGGCAATATTAAATACGCCAACCATTTAGATAGGCAATCTGCTGATGATGTAACCATGTTCTCGAACATGTTTAACGGTTTATTAACCGGCTTGATAAACGAAGGTAAAATTACTGAAAGCAAAAAAGTGGCTAATAAATATTTTGAGGTAATTCCTGCTAAATTCTACAGTATGCGCCAGGTAATGAGCACTTATTATTTCACTGAAAACCTTTATCGTTTAAATGATTTAAACCGTGCAAATGCGATGATCAAAAAAACTGCCGATTACGTGAACAGGGAATTAACCCATCTTGCTGATGTTTCAGAAAGCAAAAACCAGCTATCATCAGAGCAGGATGTACGTTTCTACCTTGGCTATTTAGGACAAATGGTAAAATTAACCGAGGTTTTTAAACAAGCTGAGCTAAGCAAAAGCCTTGAAAAAAAATACAATGACCTGATTGTAAGGTTTACCCCATTTGCAGCGGGTTAAGCTAAAAACATTCTAAATTTTAACCCATAGGCAGATTTCACCTTTCTGCTTATGGGTTTTTGCTTCTCAAATAAATTAAAATCCTTTATGTTAAAGGCCTTAAGCCGTTAAAAATTGTTAAATCAATCCAAAAATTTACCTGTTTTATCGACTAGAATAGTTAATTTCGGCAGCATTTTTATGTGAAAACAATTTTTAATATCATTAAACAAACCAATGAATTATTCAAAAGTTAATAATATAGTAGGCTGGATCTGCTTTTTAATTGCTACACTAACTTACGTTTTAACCTTAGAGCCTTCTGCCAGTTTTTGGGATTGCGGTGAATTTATCGCATCGGCATTTAGAATGCAGGTTGTTCACCAGCCTGGTGCGCCTTTGTTCTTAATGCTCCAACGTTTCTTCTCTATTTTTGCAGCTGGAGATTTAACCAAAATCGCTTACTGGATGAATGTTGGTTCGGCTGTATCGAGCGGGGCAACTATCTTATTCTTATTTTGGACCATCACTGCATTGGCTAAAAAAACGGTGTTAAAAGCTGGTGAAGAACTAACAACCGGTAAATTAATCAGTATTATGGGTGCAGGTGCCGTTGGCGCTTTAGCTTATACTTTCTCTGATAGTTTTTGGTTTTCGGCAGTAGAATCAGAAGTTTACGCACAATCATCGTTATTCACAGCAATTGTATTCTGGGCTATCCTTAAATGGGAAGCGCATGCCGATGAGCCACGTGCCGATCGTTGGTTATTGTTTATTGCCTATATTATGGGTTTATCAATTGGTATCCACTTGTTAAACCTGTTAACCATCCCAGCACTTGCTTTTATTTATTATTTCAAAAGAACAGATAAAGCAACAACATCGGGAATTATTAAAACCCTTATTATTGGTATTTTAATCTTAGCGGTAATCCAATATGGTATTATCCAATACCTGGTTTCGTTTGGTGCTTATTTCGATTTATTCTTTGTTAACACATTAGGTCTGGGTTTTGGAACAGGCGTTTTATTCTTCGCTATTTTATTAATCGGCGCCCTGGTTTGGGGAATCCGTTATTCTATCCAACACCAAAAGAAATTATTAAACTTAGGTTTAATCTCTACCGTTTTAATCATTTTCGGTTATGCATCATTCTCGATGATTATCATCAGGGCAAAGGCAGATCCGAACTTAAATAACAGCGCACCGAAAGATGCTTTCTCTTTCTTAAGCTACTTAAACCGTGAGCAGTATGGAGATAGGCCATTGGGTTATGGCCCTAATTATAACTCTGAAAGAGTAGGTGTAACTGAAGGAAAAACCATCTGGAGAAAAGGAAAAGACAAATATGAGGTAGCGGGCAAAAAAACCGATTACGAGTATAACAACAACACTTTATTACCACGTATGTATAGCGATGACCCTAAACATGCGGCTTTTTATAAAGAATGGATGCGCTTAGATGATTCTAAAAATCCTAATCTGGTAGATAACATTGGTTTCTTGTTCAGCTATCAGATTGGCTATATGTATATGCGTTATTTCATGTGGAATTTTGCCGGCCGCCAGAATGACGAGCAAGGTCAGGGTAGCGGACATGAAGGTACCTGGATTAGTGGCATTAAACCAATTGATGCCATGTTGAGAGGCAATCAAACTAATTTACCACCTTCAACTGTTGATAATAAAGCATATAACCGTTTCTTCTTTTTACCATTAATTTTAGGCGTTATTGGTGCACTTTGGCATTTTAAACGTAACCAAAAAGATGCCGGAGTTGTAGCATTACTATTCTTCTTTACCGGTATTGCCATTGTATTATACTTAAATCAAAAACCATTAGAACCCCGCGAAAGGGATTACGCTTACGTAGGATCGTTCTATGCCTTTGCAATATGGATCGGGCTCGGGGCACTCGCCATTAAAGAGTGGTTGTTTAAAAAACTAACCCCAACTGCCGGTGCCATTGGTGCAACGGTGATTGGATTATTGGCTGCACCAGTAATTATGGCCGAGCAGGGATGGGATGATCATGACCGTTCTACGAAAATGGTTCCGCATGATATTGCCTTGGATTACCTACAATCTTGTGCGCCAAATGCCATCTTATTTACTTATGGCGATAATGATACTTACCCGCTTTGGTATATCCAGGAGGTAGAAAATGTTCGCCCTGATGTGCGCATTGTAAACTTAAGTTTATTCGATACAGATTGGTACATTAATGGTTTAAGACAAAAACAAAATGAATCCGCTCCATTACCAATTTCGATGAAACCTGAACAATATGTACAGGGCGAAAGAGATGTAATGCCATACGATGATTACAAAATTGCAGGTAGTGTTGAGCTTAAAAACGTAGTTGATTTGTTGCTATCAAACGATGAGAGCGATAAAGTACCGATGCAGGATGGATCAAAATCTAACTTCCTGCCAACTAAAAACCTTAAAATTACAGTAGATCCGCAGCAAGTAATCAGTACAGGAACAGTACCTGCTGCTGATGCTGCAAAAATCACCACCACAATGGATTGGAAGTTTAATAAGGGTTATGTTACTAAAGGAACTTTGGCTATGTTCGATATCCTTGCACATAACAACTGGAAACGTCCGATTTATTTCGCTTCTACCGTACCTTCTGAGCAATATAATGGCTTAGACAAGTATTTATATAGCGAAGGTTTAGCCATGCGTTTATTACCGCTTAAAGCTGACACAACAGCATCTGAGGATAGACCAGAACAATTAAATACACCTGTTCTGTACAATAATGTGATGACCAAATTTAAGTGGGGAAATATGAAAACCGCTAAATATTTAGATCCACAGTCATCAGATGATACTTTTATATTTACGAATCTTTTCAGTAGCTTAACCAACAGCTTAATTAAAGAAGGCAAAACTGCTGAGGCCAAAAAAGTAGTTGATAAGTATTTTGCCGTAATGCCTGATAAATTCTTCGGTATCCGTACGGTTGTTGTGAAATTCTACATGGCTGAAAATTTATATAAACTAGGTGAAACTGCCAGAGCTAATGATATTTTAGACAAATCAGGCGATTATATCAATAAAGAATTAAACTACCTGGCTGACATTTCACAATCAAAAGGTTTAACCGGATCGCAGAACATTCAAACCGGCTTATACTATCTGGACAGAATGATTAAAACGAGTAAAGCTGCAGGTCAGGATAAACTGAGTGATAAGCTGCAGAAAACATTTAACAGTTTAGAAGGCCGTTTGTCGATGTTTTTCCCACAACAGGGGCCACAACAGTAAACGGATCTTAAAATAGCTTACAAAGCAGCTGCATTAATTTGTAGCTGCTTTTTTATTGACCAAACCTCGCAGGTTTTAAAAACCTGCGAGGTTTAAATCATAGCCTAAGTTGGCTTAATAACCTGAGTTCGATAATTATTTGCTGAAAATTATATCTTATTTACGCCTAATCCCGCTTTATCGTCCTGCTGAATTTATTTCAGCATCTTTTTAGCGTGAAAGACCCTGAAATAAATTCAGGGTGACGTATCTAGTGATATCCTTAAAAGTTCGGGATTTATCCACAAAAAAATCCTGTTCAGCATTGCCGAACAGGATTCAAATTTATTTTTTTAATGATTATTCGTTTACAACACCCATCGCACAGAATTTATCAATCCGCTGTTCGATCAGTTTATCAGTTTTTAGTTTACCTAAAGCAGCTAAATCTTTAATAAGGTAATCTTTTAAAGTTCGGCCCATTAACTCTGGATCCTGATGCGCACCTCCAAGTGGTTCTGGAATAATGCCATCGATTAGTTTGTTACCAAACATATCATCAGAAGTCAATTTTAAGCATTCAGCAGCTTTCTCTTTAAAATCCCAGCTTCTCCATAAAATAGATGAACAAGATTCTGGAGAGATTACCGAGTACCAGGTATGCTCTAACATGTAAACTTTATCGCCGATACCTATACCCAAAGCACCTCCAGAAGCACCTTCGCCTACAACAATACAGATAATCGGCACACGAAGAATAGACATTTCCAATAAATTTCTGGCAATAGCCTCGCCTTGTCCACGTTCTTCTGCCTCTAAACCAGGGTAAGCACCCATAGTATCGATAAAAGAAACAACTGGTTTATTAAATTTTTCAGCCAAACGCATTAAACGCAAAGCTTTACGGTAACCTTCTGGGTTGGCCATACCGAAATTACGGAACTGGCGCTCTTTGGTGTTTTTACCTTTCTGGTGACCAATAACCATTACCGTTTGGCCATTTATGGTAGCAAAACCGCCAATAATCGCTTTATCATCTTTAACGGTTCTATCGCCGTGCATTTCAATAAAATCATCGCAGATCATATTGATGTAATCGAGTGTTTGCGGGCGATCGGGATGACGGCTCATCTGAACCTTGTTCCAACCGGTTAAATTTTTATATAAGTTATTGGTAGTTTCATCTAATTTACCATCAAGCTCGTCTAAAGTGGCAGACATATCTACCTTAGTTTTTTCGGCAACTTGCTTAACCTTTTCTATCTGCTGAACTAAATCGGCAATAGGTTTTTCAAAATCGAATGATGTTTTTATTTGCTGCATAATTGAACCACAAAAATAAGTAATTATTTTTAGTTTGCAGTGAACAGTTTTTTGTTTGCGTTTTTGAGGGGATAAATCTTTTCAAAGAGTTGACAACTTTCATCGGCATGGTGGTGATAAAGTTGTCAACTCTAGAATCTCAAATTAGAATTTATTGATGCTGTATTATCAGTCTTTATAATTTGGAAAGCAATTGCAGTAATTCTTTTTTGAAAGCAGTCCTGCCATTCGCTTTAGCCCAGATGAAACCTGTGAAATAAGCAAGCACACCATAAAAACAAAATAGACAGTGCTTAAATCTGGGGCTATCGCGGCTGTCAGGTTTAGATTACACCTGCCTGTGCTAATATGAGGGGTTTCCTTGCCACCGCCCCAACCCAACTAGCCCTGATTGAAGCGGTATACTTTTTTATAGCAGAAACTTCAAACATGGCTGTCATGCTGAGGCACGAAGCATCTCGCTCCTATGAAACAGATACTTCGTGCCTCAGCATGACATGAACAATAAAAAAGATATAGCGCAAAGCAGGACTAACATTAATTATTGTACTGCACCTGCGCTCCAATAAACATAAAGAGTTGACAAATTAATAGCAATGTGCATAGGAATTTGTCAACTCTAAAATTTTAGAACTTAGCGGCCTCGCCTGCTTTTGGTAATGCTTTTTTAATAAACTCACGGATATGGTTATTGGTCGTTTTCAGATCATCTTTACGTAAATACATCATGTGTCCACTGCGGTAACCTTCCCAGCTCATGCGGTCTTGCAGTTTTCCCGCAGCATCTAATTGCCACATGCTGTATTTCGCATTGAAATAATCGCAGGCGCCATCGTAATAACCTGATTGTACCAATAAATGCAGATATGGATTCTGCGCCATGGCCTGACGAAGGTTATCGCCAGTCTGATCGCCTGTTTTATCCCATGGATAAACAGAACCGAACATATTGTATTTTAAATCGGTTTTATAATTCAGCTCGTTGCGGATGTACATATTAATGGCTGGCGTAAAGGAATGCAACCAAGAGGTTAGCTCTGCATTATAATCCGGTGCTTCGCCGGCACTCATTTTATCGATACCACGATAGCGCGAATCTAATCTACCAACAGTAAAACCTTTATCTCTCAGCAGTTCTTTCCAAAAGAAATCAGTAGGTACATTGAGGTTGTAATCTAATATCACTTTTTCTGAAAGACCAGCGTAACGGGCCATTTTTGTGGCAATGGCTTTCTTTTTATCGGCACTCAACATCCCGCCCTGCGAAATGGCAGGGATTAATTCATTAATGGTAAAATTTTCAACTTCAGGAAGCATGGCTGTTAAATCTTTGCCCTGTAAATCGGCCGCAAGCGCCTTATGATACCAGGCTGTAGCTGCAAAATATGGCAAACGCAAAGCCGCATCAATAGGGCCACTACGCTCAATACCAAGTTCTGTTGGCGAAACCAAAACCACACCGTTTAAATACATCCATTGACTGTTTTGCAGCTCTAAAGCCAAACCCGAAACGCGTGTGGTACCATAACTCTCGCCAATTAAAAATTTTGGAGAGGCCCATCGGTTATTGCGGGTTACAAAAGTATTGATCCACTCGGCCAGATATTTAATATCGGCACGTACGCCAAAGAACTTATTGGTTGGAATATCTTTACTCACCGCTCTCGAATAGCCAGTATTAACCGGATCGACGTAAATAATATCGGCAACATCTAAAACAGAATATGGATTTTCTTTGTAACCATAAGGCTGCACGGGGTAACCTTCGTCATCAATATTCAAAACCACAGGACCGGTATAGGCGATGTGCATCCAAACTGAAGCTGAGCCCGGACCGCCGTTAAAAGAGATTACTAAAGGTCGTTTATCGCGATTTTGCACATCACTGCGTTCGTAATAAGTATAAAACAAACCTGCAATTGGTTTTCCATCTTCATCCCAAACAGGTAGTGTACCTGTTGTAGCCTTATAAGGAACCGATTTACCATCGATATTTACAGTGTGATTGGTAACAACAGAACTTTCTACCTTAATGGTCCTTTCGTTTGCTGAAGATTTAGGTTCGTCTTTAACGGTAACCTGGGTAGTGGTTACGGTTTCTTTAGATTGGCTTTTTCTTGGTTCTTGTTGTGCATATGCAAAAATGCCCATGCTTAAAAATGTAGCGAGTATAAATCTGAATTTCATTGTTTTGGTTTGGTTTCTAAATATCAAACTATTGTAGCGTTAATCAAAAAGCGCATTAGAAATGTTACCATAAAAAAACCGGCATTGCTTTTGGCAATGCCAGTTCTGCAAAAACTGCTGCAATGAAGCAGTAGACTCTTTATTTAAGCTGGCAATTTAAATAACCACCGCTTCGGCGCTTGCGTCTCCAATCTGCCAGCCTATAGTTGGGTTTCCGGTAACCAATACATCTACAAAATATTCATAATAAGACCCGGCCTTGTAACCTTCAAAAGTATCGGCATAAATTGGGCCTGAGGAATGGGATACCAAAGTTAGCGGAACGTTGCCCTCTCCTTCTATACTTACGGTAATGCTCGAATAAACCTGTCCGGTGGTATACTGAAGTGTTGCCACTGCAGCCAGGCCATTACTGGTAGTGAAATTTTTTGTAACCGTAACTACATCTCTACGCATAACCTTTTTAGGGGAAAGGGCTACTTTTTCGGGCGTATAACTACTAAACAGACAAACTGTAAAAGCTAAAGAAGCTACAAGTAAAGCAATTGTTTTTTTCATTTTCTTTGGTTTAAATGGGTTAAATTTTAAATATTAATTAAAAATCATTTGTGTATAGCGCCAGAAAATACAACTACAACCCTACGCAGTAATAAAAGTGAATAACCCTTAAATTACAGGTGAGATTACAGTAGCTTGTTAATTAAATATACTGCTTTATTGAGGAGATATTTTTCCGAATCAACGCGCAAACGTTTGATTAATAAGCCAATATAGCATTTTCAGGCGCATTTAATGCAAATTTACCGTTCACATCGGTAGAAGTACCAATGCCTGTTCCTTTAACCCTAACACTTGCGCCAGGCAAAACCCCTCCAAGGGCATCTTTAACGGTTCCTGAAATCGGGACTTCTTTATTTTTGCTAATTACAATTAAGCCACCATCCGAAACAGAATATTTCAGGTTGGTTCTGTTTAAAATGGCTGCCAATACATCTGTTACCAAAGTATTGGTTACAGTAATGCTTACATCCTTGTTTACCGGTACGTAAGAAGAGCTGTAAACAAAATGGTAGCTGCTTTGCTGCTCAATAATCTGTAATACCCTGGCCAGCTTTGTTTTCTTAACATCCAAAGAAATTTTTTCCTGAGAAAAAACCGATGCCGAAACATTAAGACAGGTAATGAAAACCATAATACAGGCTAGTTTCATTAGCATAATGAATTTTAGAAGCGCTTTATATTTTGGGCGCCCTTGCAGTAAGTAATAATAAATCATATTTTTGTTTTTTTGGTTGCATAAAGTTCTTGGCAGCAATCTGTTTGCGCATAAACTGCCATTAATTAATCAAAAGAGAAATTTATAAGGGCGGTGCTCCAACACCGTCCTTTTTTCTTTCTATTTCGAGATGGTTACCTGTTTTCCTTTTATCTCATATTTAAAATTATTTTCAGTGTCTTTTAAAGCTTGTAAAACCTGTTCGATACTTTCGTTTGTTATGGTCGCTGTAAAGCGGTATTTTTCTATTGAAGGATCTGTAAATCTGATTTCTACGTTATACCATTTTTCTAAAACATTCCTAATCTCATCAAAATCCTGATCGTATATTTCGATCCGGTTCTGCGTCCAGGCGGTTTCTACAATGGTGCTGTCTTTAATCTTTGTGTAATGGTTAATGGTAATTTCGGGCTGTAAAGCTGTAGGTTTAAGCAATTTGCTTTTTTGTTGCGGAGCAACGCTCTTATAAAAAGTAACTTTCTGACTTGGTTTTAAAGTAATGGTTCCGCCATTTCCATTTACAGCTTCCATAGTAATTAAGCCTCGGATTAAAGTTGCTTCTGAAGTTGTTTCATCAGGATAGGCTTTCACATTAAAAGCAGTACCCAATACATTGATGTTAAAATCGGTTGTATGCACTTTAAAAGGCTTATTTTTATCGTGGGCTACATCAAAAAAAGCCTCGCCTGTTAGGGTAACCTCCCTGAACTGATCGTTAAAACCTTTGGTTACAGATAAAGAACTTTTTGCGTTTAAGAGTACAGAGGTTCCGTCCTGAAGCTTAATTTTTTTACGCTCACCACTTTTTGTGGTAAAAGTATAAACCTCCTGAACGGCGTTTTTTGTATTGTTATACTTAAAGTAGGTGTTATAAACCAATACTGAGCCAAGTACTAAAACCAATGCTGCGGCTATTTTAAGCCATAAATAACGGTTCAGTTTAACTACTTTTTCTTCTGGAAACATACTTTCCTTCAAACTTTCTGTCTGTTTATTTAATGGGCGTTTATTCCCGCTCAATATCACATAAAGTTTTTTTGCTTCTGCAATTACTGCAGCCTGCTCGGGGTGGGCATTAATGTATTTTTCCCAATATCCAATGCAAAGCTTATCTGTTCCAGCACAATACTGCTGAAAAGTACTATCGACAAGAAAATCTTCTGCATTGAATTTACTTCTATCAACCATTCTAATTTGCCTTTTATATATCAGTGCCCAAAAGCGTTACTTTTTCCTAAAGAAATTTTAACTTTTTTTTAATATAGCGGAATATGTGCCTTGAATGAGGACATAACGAAGAAATTTAATTTGTAGGAATGCAGATTAAGAAATACAAAGGAGTTGATCCGCTCAAGGTTCAAGCAGTTTTTATGTTTTTTTTTGGAAAGCAATTGCAGAAGCATTTGGGTTTGATAGTCCTGCTATCCGCTTTATTTCATATCGCTACTATCAGGTTTAGGTGGCCGAGGCTGTATTACTATTGAAGGTTGTAGGGAGCAGGACAGTTAAACCGCCAAGAACCACACACCTAATTCCCTAAACCCGGTAGTAACGAAAATCCTTTTTATTGCTTAAAAACCATATTAACTATAACGTTTATTTGCAATAAAAAGATTGGAGTGTATAACGGGACTACAGCACCTACGGAGACAGGAATGCTCGTTTTCAAAATATAAAATCCACTATCTCAAACTGGCAGGCTGTGAGGATAGAAAGGCTTTAGAAGTTTTAAGTATTAATTTTTTAGGCGTTTTAACACGCTATCCGCTGTATCTCCTGTCTTCCGCTGTTTTTTAAACCCTGAATAAACGGTGCTGATATTTAGGGAGTTATGTGTTAATTTTTTGTTTTTTGGGTGTCCCAGAAGGATTTTGACTTATATTTATCTTAGTGTTTGTCAGAAAGAAACGGAATCAAAACGGCTTAATCAGTATTCAGGTTATTGATAAGAGCTCTGGCAAATATAAAGTTTTAAAAACCATTGGTAGCTCAGCAGATATACCCGAGGTGGAACAACTTTTTAGAGATGGTCAATATTGGATAAAGCAGCAGACCAAACAGGCCGAAATTGATCTTTTGGGTGATCAGGAGATGTTTAGTAAATTTATTTCTAGTATTCAGCAGGTTACTGTTGTTGGAACGGAGCTTTTACTGGGTAAACTGTTCAACGACATTGGTTTTGATCAAATCAGGGACAAGCTATTTCGCCAACTGTTTCCAGACTTTGTTTCCCGGTAAGCAAGCTGCGTACAGTTGATTATCTTAAAAAGTATCATTCTATTGATATAGATGAGGATCGGATTTACCGTTACCTTGACAAATTATATAATAAACAGAAAGATGCTGTACAACAGATCAGCTATCAACATACCCTGAAAGTCTTAAACAACCAGATGAGTATCGTATTCTATGATGTGACCACCTTGTACTTTGAAATAGATGATCAGGATGATCTTCGCAAAACCGGGTTTTCAAAAGAGGGCAGACACCAAAATCCACAGATTGTACTGGGGCTCTTGGTGAGTGTAGGTGGTTATCCCTTGGCTTACGAGATCTTTGAGGGCAATAAGTATGAGGGTCATACCATGCTGCCGGTTATTGATGCATTTAAAAAGAAGTATGAATTGGGAAAAATGGTTGTCATTGCAGACTCTGGCTTACTTTCCAACGAGAACATCATAGACCTGCAGGGTAATGGATATGAGTTTATCTTAGGGGCAAGGATAAAGAATGAGAAGCAACCACTCCAAAAACAAATACTTTCCCTGAAACTTAAGAATGGGGAAAGTGCACTATTGAAAAAGGACGAGCAAACTAGGTTGATTATCAGTTATTCGCTTTCAAGGCATAAAAAAGATCAGGCAAACAGAGAGAGAGGATTACTCAAGTTGGAAAAGCAGGTCAAGTCAGGGAGACTCACAAAAGCCAATATCAACAACAGGGGATACAATAAATACCTGAAGCTCGATGGAGAGATTAAAGTTGATATCGATCGGGATAAATTCACCGCAGATGGCAAATGGGATGGTTTGAAAGGGTATTTAACGAACACAACGCTTTCCAAGGAGGAAATCATAGAAAACTACAACCATTTGTGGAGAATAGAAAAAGCCTTTAGAGTATCAAAGCATGATCTAAAGATAAGACCAATAGATCATAGATTACATCGCAGAATTGAAGCACATGTTTGCATAGCATTTGCGGCATATAAAGTGTTCAAGGAGCTGGAAAGACAGCTTTACGAAATGAAAGCAAATCTTAGTCCAGAGAAAGCGATTGAAATTGCAAAAACTATTTATTCATTGAAGGTTCTTAATCCATTAAATAATGAAGTGGTCGAGCAAACTTTAATCTTGAATGAAGAGCAGAAATACTTAAGCCAATTATTCAACTTTTGAAACTGGGTGTCCCAGTGCGGAAGACAGGTGAAATATCCTTTTTGCAATTTGAATAAGCAGCCCTGAATAAATATAAGCAAGAACCACAGTCATTGCTTTTTTCTTTTTCCGAAGTGCAATCAGAATTACTGCAGCCAGAATGCTGATTAAACCATCTCCTAAATGAGTGACGTACTTAAAAAAAATATCTAACCATGCCGGATGAAAATGGTTAAAAATGAGGAATCCATCTGTTTTAGAAAAGCTAAAATTAAAAAGGAATGCCAACAGGAGTATGGATATTGCAGTAAAGAAATAATAATTGAGATTGATCAATCTTTTTATCGTACGCATGTCCAGTTCTTTAATACAAAGCTACTAGCTGAATATCATCTGAAAGTTAAGCGAAGGTCATGTTTATGTCATGCCGCTTGATTTAAAGAATTTGTTGCGATCTGTAGTTTGATTGGAATAACCTCGATTATCGGTACAAGGGTGATTATTTTTGGAAAAAGCCTTTTATTAACATTTCTTAATAAGTTAATATGAAAGCGCTGATAAGTTAAAATGCTTTGTTTTGCTTTGTGGCAAAAGAAATAATAATTGATTATGCAAAACAATCAGGTAACAGTTAGCCCAGATCTCCAGCAGTTTATTGATAAGTTTGAGCCCAGCAAATTTAAACTCATGTCTGGAGGAATCGAAATCAGGGGAATAAACGATATGCAAAGAAATATTGCCCAAGCCAGAGCAATCATCGAAAGATTAAAACTTCGCCTAATTGTTTCACATAATGCAGAAATGCTTAGCTATCGCGGTTTTGAAGTAAATAACCTATAAGCCAAAAACCGATTTTCCGGTTTGTAATCAGCCTGCCCATCAGCCTCATCATTAAAATGCTGTTTCCGTTATACTTATAACATTTTTTGGACTGGAAATATTAATCAAAAAAGACAATGTGTATAGCGATAAATAAAAAGAGGACCACCTATCGGCCCTCTTTTTATGAAATCGTTAATTGTATAATCCTAGTTCTGCCAGCGATGCAAACTGCAAACCATCTTGTGCAGAATTCATAATTACCTTAAGGTATCTTAAGGTTTTGGTGCTGCCAAACGCAAAATATTGTACTCCGGCAGCATTTTGAGCTACATAATTGTTTACCGACGTGAAATTTATATTATCGGTACTTATTAAAACCTGAAAGTTTTTAATTGCACGGCTCAATCCGCTTCTTTGTACTAAACTTAAGCCGTTTGCAGATTTCGAAGATCCTAAATCAATTACAATCTGGTGCGGATAACTTGTTGCAGAAGTGGTCCAACGTGAGTGCCAGTACGTGCTGTAGCTACCATCAATTAAAGTTGCAGCCCTGCCATTGATAGCTCCCTCGCCGCTGGTTTCTTCAGAGCTGAAAGAATTGATGCTCCAGCCGGTTTTACTTAATTCGGTTAAAGGTGCAACATTGTCTTGTAGGGTAGAGGGATCAGTACTTGGCGCTGGTAAACCCAAAGCAGCCATATCTGCATATATTTGAGTTGTACCTGCTGAAGTAGATAAATTCAATCCCCATTTTTGGAAGAAAGTACTTAAGTTTTTGCCCGATATACTACAGGCCTTTAGCATGAAATAACGCATCCTGGCATCATCATTAGCTAAGGTTGGATTTTCAACACGCATATCCTTGGCCAGGGTTCTATAAAAATTATCACCATAGGCTAAGGTTAATTGTTGAAACATACAGAGCCTGATAAACAGATCGGTTAAAGGATTGGTATAACTTGCTGATCCGTTATAATCTTTGGTGCCGGCAGGTTTTCCTAAATAGGTAAAAGCTTTTGGCCACACGCCATCGTTTACCAACCTGTTGATAGACGGGGTAAGGGTACGTTGCACATATAAACTGTATAGATTTACAGAAACCTCGCCTAAAGCTCCCCAACGCCACATCATTTGGTGCTGGTGGCCCAGTTCGTGCCATAATCCCCAACCATTGGTGCTTACTGCGCTTAAAGTTAAAATGGCATTAACATCCGAAGTGATATAGGCTGTACGATAATCATAAGCGAAAAAATAATAACCCGGATCTTCATGCTGCGTTAAAAGATAGGTATGCACATTTTTCGCATGTGCAGGCAAAGAGTTGTCTAAGCCGTTCAAATCGTCCTCTAGCGCAATAACCTGCGTAATTTTGTTCAATATAGCACTCTGGTCTTCTGCCTGGTATTGTATTGCTTTAGTTCTTGATACCACAATAACACAATTCGAGCCTTCTAAAACCACATCAGGAGTGGTGTAGGTTTGTAATTGATTAATCCAGTCTGAATTGGTGGTTACGCCAAGTTTGTAATATGGAGCGTATTGGTAACCGCTATTAAAAGTTACTTTAGCGGTAGAGCCAGTTGTAGAATTGGTGTACCTGATCCATAATAAGCCACCAATAGCGTTGGTAATGGTATTGGTACCCGCCGTTAACTGCACGGATGTGGGCTGGGTGTTCCAGGTACCATATCTAGAATAGGTACCAATTAATAATTTTGGCAGGCGGGTTCCGGTGGTTTGTTCTACGGTGATATCTAAAGTAGCACCTGGGGCCATATATAAACCGGTTGCTGTAAAATCGGTTAAATAGTATCCATTCTTTAAGCGGTCTCTCTCAATTGACGCATTAATTTTTTCGGTGACATTAAAAACATTGGTCTGAGTGAGGGATTGTACACTTGCACCACTCATTGTTTTTTTACTGTTTACAACTTCATCTTGTAATACAGCCGCTTTTTTACAGGCTGAAAGGCCTACAATCGCCGATACGGTTAAGATTAATAGTTTCTTTTTCATTTTTTAGGTTTTTGTTAATATTTGGTTATAGGTCGCCATATTCCAATAAATGGATTATAGTAATAATTACATTTGTAATGTCTAGTCAGCCAGTTTATTCTAAAACAGACGGTGTAAGTCTGTTTAAAACGTCAATACAATGTATTCATAATTACATTTATGTAAAAGGATAAAGACTGCGCAAACGTTTGATTCGCCTGTGTTTTACAGTATTGACTGCTATATCTGTATCATTATTACATTAAACTTTATGCAAACAGCAATTAGCATGTACAGAAATAGCCTGCCGCCTTGGCAAGCTGTTAATTGTTCAGAAAGCGGTTAGTGGCCGTGCTAACAAATTGGCAAGAAACCAGTGAATTGGTTTTGAAAGTAAAGCTTATGGCATGGGGGAAATCCATAATCAGCATCAAACTAAAAATGGGAAACATTGATCGGGGGTGTTATATAAAATTAATGAGTTTCTGCCAGGTTGATTGTAATTAGCACTTCAAAATAATTACCTTTCAGTACGGAAGCCATCTCTGCTCTATCTGCATAGGTATGAAAAAGTCTTTGCCTAATATTTTCAAGGCCTGTATGGAAACCCGTATCGTTAAGACCTGTGTTAATCAGGTTACTTGTTTGAATGCTAAACAGCCCTTCCTGCAACTTCACTGTAATCTTTCCTGGATCTTCTGGCTGGCTGAGGTTACCGTGTTTAACCATATTTTCGGTTAGACTAAGTAATAGTAATGGAATGATTTCTGTCGATTCGGTTTTCTGGTCATAACTAAAATCTATAAATAAGTCAGGCTGCTTTATTCGGCTAAGCTCAAGAAGGTTTTCGACTTGGCGGATCTCTGTTTCGAGTGGCATAATTTCCGGACCATGTTCACATTCTAATGCATAACGCATCAGTTTTGAAAGGTATCGCACGGCTTCTGCAGCCCGGCGTTCGCTCTTATGTGTACTGTTATATATATAGGTTAAAGTATTGAACAAGAAATGTGGGTTAATTTGCGCTTTGAGGTAGGCATTTTTAGCATTAGCCAGTTCAAGTGTTATTTGCTTCTGCTTCAGCATTTCTTCAATTGCTTCTTTTTCCAGTTCTGCTGTTCGATGTTTTTGATGGATATAACTTTTGATAAAATAATACGCTGTTGAGAAAAGCAAAAAGTAAATTCCCCGCCATACTGTTAAAAACATATGCTTCCAGTCTATAACAGTCAGTTTATCAATAGAAAGGTTTATTGTTTTTGAAAGGTAACGGTCTGCAAGGTATGCTGTAACGGTATACATACACACTTCAAGTGACGTGAATATGAGTATGCTGAAATACGCAGGCTTTTGTGTTTTTAGGCCTCTTCCTAGTACCAGTTCAGCATGGATATAGAAGAGTGTTATATTGATAGTATAATGAATGAAGTAGTTTAGTACATGGGCGTTTACATCAAGAATCAACGAAATGATTACATGTTCATAAAGGATAAAGATAGCCCATGCAATAATATGCCAGCGGTAATTTTTTAGCCAGTTTTTCATTTTTTTTTAAGTTAAAATTCGGTTTCACAACAGTCAACAATTGCTTTACGTAATGTAGTCTTTAAGCGATTTTGAGCGGGGTAATTTTCGTTTATGAAAAGAATTACAGACTTAAAATCGACCCGGAAAACAGCGTTTATTTTCCGTTCACAAAAAGCTGCTGATGTGCGCTTTAAGAGTGATCCAACAACGAGTACAGTTACAGCAATTACAACACTTACAACCCATTCAGATTTGCAAATGTCAATCCCTTAGCCGTTTTGATACAAGGGTTTGACTTTCAATATAATCCATAAATGCCTCTTTGTACTGTGGACTCATAAGCACTTCGTACTTTCCAAGATCGATTTTGTGCCCATTAATTTCCTTTACATAAATGGTGTTAATCATATAGGATTTGTGAACGCGGTAGAAGTGCTCATTTTCATAGAGTTTTCCCTCCATTTCCTTTATGGTCATGTATACCGAATAGTCATTTGTTGGTGTATAAATGTGCACATGATTATTTGAGCCCTGGAGATAGATGATATCTTTTTTGAGTACTTTGGTAAGTCTGCGCGTAAGAAAAATGCTTCTTCATTTTCTTGTACAAGACGCTGTGTATCATAATATTCAGAAAGCACCTCGTTAACCACTTCTGCAAAATCTGCCATATTGAAAGGTTTTAACAGGTAATGTTTTGCCCTGACTTTGAAAGCATCCAACGCAAACTCTGGATAGGAAGTAGTAAAAATAATGTTGTGCAATTTATGTTTGAGATTATCAGCAAGCCGTAGGCCAGACATTGCTGGCATATCGATATCCAAAAAGATTAGCTGTTTATCACTTTCTGTGCTAATTTCACTTAGGGCTTCTAACGGTTTGGTGAAAGTGCGGTGAACTTTTAGCCTTGGCATTTCCGCGATATAGTCGTGTAAAATGTTAATTGCAGTCGGATCATCATCAATAATGATGCAAGAGATAGTGTTTTTCATTAAGATAAGTTTAAGTAGATAAAGGCAATTTAATAAATTATTCTTAAATGAAGTGGTCTAAAAAAAATAAGAATTGATAACTAACAAATCTTAATCGATTATTCAAGTAGTTAGTTAGAGTATTATTTATTATTGTAAAGGCAAAGATGGATAGGGCGATTTAAATAGCCATCCATTGAAGTTAAGCATGGAGTTCTGAAGAATAATCCCTTGATTATTGCTTCTATATCATTCCGCAGCTAACGTACCTGAAATAATGACAAATCTTTTTATCCAGCATTTTCGCTATCATCCCTGCTAACAGGTTTTGATTGAAACATTAGTAATAACCTGAGTTCGATAATTATTTGCTGAAAATTATATCTTATTTACGCCTAATCCCGCTTTATCGTCCTGCTGAATTTATTTCAGCATCTTTTTAGCGTGAAAGACCCTGAAATAAATTCAGGGTGACGACCGTCTTAACAGAAAACTTGATTAAAACGCCACAAAATGA
>NZ_JAUG01000066.1 GCF_000708285.2 Pedobacter borealis DSM 19626 | reverse complement strand
TTCCTTAATGCCCTTAATCCCTTAATGGTGAGGAGAATTGTAACAGCGGTTATTTCTGCCATTAATGAGTTTAAAAAGGGGTAAGGTTCTGTTCCCGCAGATTACGCTGATCTCCGCTGAGTTTTACACCTTCCGCCCCAGGTTAGATAGCCCTGATGGCAGCGGAAATCCCTTTTGGACATAGGTAGGTTGTTTATCCCAAGGTTTTCCCAAAAGGATTGCAGCCGACAGCAGGACGGAACCCGACCCACATGTTACTGTTACTGCGCTCCAAAGCATCAAAAAATTGATCTTCTGGATTATATGTTTCTGGTAAAAGGACCTCGATTATTGCTAAGCATTTAAGGATTAGTCTACTCTTAAAGTAGCTACTCTAAATTGATTATTATACGCTTGTTAAAAAATGTAAAATCTTTCAACCTCAAGGTAATAAAACCGTATTATTGTAATATTACGTACATATTATGATGATGAATGTGAACCTGAAGAAATTAACTTTTCTTGCTTTTATTTTGTGTATAAATTTTGGCGTTTTTGCTCAAAGTAAGAATGTACAACTTCCTGCAAATTGGTTTAACCTCGATTTATTGGAAAACGGATATTTTGGTATCAGTACAGAGAAAGCTTATCGTGAGCTTTTAAAAGATAAAAAACCTAAGCAAAATATTATTGTAGCAGTAATTGATGGTGGAGTGGATACCAAGCACCCTGATTTGCAACGTGTTTTATGGACGAATAAAAAAGAAATCCCCGAAAATGGAATAGACGATGATGGCAATGGTTATGTTGATGATATTCATGGATGGAATTTTATAGGTTCAAAAAAGGGTAACCTGGAGTTTGATAATTTGGAACTGGTGCGTTTATTAAGGATTTATACACCAAAATATCAATCGACAACTAATTTAACGCCTTTAGACAGTGCACAAAAAGAAGAATTTAAGCTGTATAAAAAGATGGTTGGCGATTTCGGCAAAAAGTACGAAGATGCCAGCAATACCTTTTCAGTTCTGATTGCCATTAACAAAGTTTTAGATTCTGTAGCCAAGATCAATAAAAAAGAAATCCCTACGATGGAGGATGTTGACCGATATAAAGCCGATGATGAAACTGAAGAGCAGGTAAAAACAATCATCAGAAAAGGTGCTAAAGAGGATGGTAGTTTCGAGAAATTTTATAAGAATATAAAGGACGGGTACAAGCAATACGATGCAATGCTAAAGTACAACTTAAACCCTAAATATGATATGCGTGCAGAACTGGTGGGGGATGACTATAGTAATGCTTACCAAAAAGATTATGGAAACAATGACGTAAAAGGCCCTGATGCTTTTCACGGAACACACGTGTCGGGAATTATTGGCGCTGATCGCACAAATTCGATGGGTATTTTAGGCGTAGCCAATAATGTGAGTATTATGGCCATTAGGGTGGTACCTACAGGTGATGAACGGGATAAAGATGTAGCCAATGGCATCAGGTATGCGGTTGATAACGGTGCTAAAGTAATCAACATGAGTTTTGGTAAAAGTTACAAGTGGGATAAAAAAGCAGTAGACTCGGCAGTAAAATATGCAGAACTTAAAGGCGTATTATTGGTGCATGCAGCCGGAAACGATAACCAGAATAATGATATTGAAGAGAATTTCCCTAATAAGTTTTTCGATAGCAAAGAGGCTGAAGTTTATAAAGAAGCCAATAAAAAGCCTAGCAAGCCAGATTTTACCCCACCTAGGCCTATGTCACAAAATAATGGAATGGGTATGAGGCCAGCTTATGACCGATCTGCATTAGTAAAGCCTGTACCAATCGACTCAGCAAAGTTTAACCTGCCCCGCGCCAATAACTGGATCGAAGTAGGTGCAAGTGCTTATAAAGATGATGATAACCTCAAAGCCGATTTCTCTAACTATGGCAAATATAATGTAGATGTTTTTGCCCCTGGATTTTTAATCAAATCAACCGTTCCTGATAATAAATATGAAGAAGCTGATGGAACGAGTATGGCCTCGCCTGTTGTGGCTGGCTTAGCGGCGTTGATTTTAAGTTATTACCCAGATTTAAAACCAGCGCAGGTAAGAGAGATTATCATGAAATCTGTTTCGAAAGTAGTACATAAGGTGAAATATAAAAATGAAAGAGGTGAGAATGTTAGAACACCTTTTAGCGAAATATGTGTTAGCGGAGGTATTGTTAATGCCTACAATGCACTTAAATTGGCCGAAACGTATAAATAGCTTTCAGTTTACAATTGGCAGTTGTCAGTTTGAAGAAATAGTACGGATAAATTCCTGAAAAGTGCCAAAGGGATAATTTTTAGCCTTCATCCATGAAATAAGATCTTCTGTGCGTTTTGCCATTTTTGTGCCTGTGTTTTTTCTTACGTAAGCTGGGAAGCCAAAGCGATCAAAATCTTCTAAATCTGTAAATTCCCAAGGGTGGAAATAGATATTCAGGTACTTATCTTTTTTGTATGTCCAGCTGGCCAATGTTTTGTAAATGCCTAAAGGCAGATTGTGGAAAGACAGCCAAAACAGTGGAAACCTAATTAACGGGCTTACCGAAGCAGGAATCTGCAATACATTATTTTTGATGAAATGTGTTCTGGAGACATTAAAATTATTGTAGCGCCCTGGTAAATAGGTTGGATTAATGGACGTATTATAAGTATATCCAGCTTTTTCAATTTCCTTTTCGTCAACAGGCATCATTCTCGCCATGCGGTAACCTGTAATTTCTTTGCCAGAGAGTTCTTCTAATTTTAGTTTGGATTGGAGAAGATGTTCGGGTTTAAAATCAGAATGATAATAACCATGCGAGGCAAGTTCGTGGCCCGTTTCTGTAATCCTTTTAATCAGATCCGGAATATTTTCGGCAAAAGTAACTGTACAAAAAAAAGTAGCTTTTACCTCATATTTATCCAAAATATCCAAAATGGTAATGGTGCCAGCCCTCGAAATGGCAATCTGCTCTTCGAAAGAAATATCTTTTCCATATTCAAAAGGCATATCAAACTCTTCGATATCAAAACTTAACAGTACCATTTTATTTTTGCTGAATATTGGTTGAACGGATAATATAATTAGGGCGGTTTTTAGATTGCATAAACATTTTACCTACATATATGCCTATAATACCTAAGATAATGAGCTGTAGCCCTCCAAAAAAGACAATAGTCATAATTACAGATGCCCAACCAGAAACCTCTACATGATTTACAAATGCGTAAATAATATAGGGTATGTACAGTACAGAGGCAAAAGAAAGGATGAAACCGAGGTATACTGCAGAATATAAAGGTTTTATGCTAAAAGAGGTAACACCATGTAAGGCCAGCCTTAACATCTTTTTAAAGGTATACTTGCTATTCCCTGAAAAACGTGCTGCAGGATTGTAACGAATGGCAAACTGCTTAAAACCAAGCCACTTTACCAAACCACGTAGAAAGGGCTCGTTTTCGTGAAAATTCCTAAAAACGCTAACCACCTTTTGATCAAGTAAGCGGAAATCGGCTGCGCCCGGTTCGAGATCAATATCCGATAGCCAGTTTAAGGTTTTGTAGAATAGGTTTGATGAACTTCTTTTTCCTTTTGATAAATTTTTATCTTCTTCCCTGATGGTGTATACCACCTCAAAACCTTCCTGCCATTTCTGTAACATTTCCGGAATCAGTTCCGGAGGATGTTGCATATCGCAGTCCATAGAAATTACACAGTCGCCAAAAGCATGGTCCATGCCCGCTTTAACGGCCAATTGGTGGCCAAAATTTTTAGAAAATTCGAGGAAAAATATATTACCTGCTGTTGTGGCATAGTCCTTTATTTTTTCGAGGGTATGATCGGCGCTTCCATCATCAACCAGGATAATTTCATAATCGTAGTTGATGGTCGAAAAAACTTTTTTAATACTTTCGGCTATTACAAAAATATTATCGGCTTCGTTGTAAGCAGGAATTACTATAGAAATTAGTTTATTCATTTATCGGCAATCAGATAAGACTCAAAATCTTCTTTCATCATTTGATAGACTATGGTTAGCCAAATGATAACGCAAGGTAGGGCTTTAAGCGAATATAGACGAATAAATTCTTTAACCGGTCTTGGGAAAATATCGGTTGGCGATAGGCTGGTTAATATAAATGCAAAAATAAATAAGGCTATTATCCATCCTTTTTTAGGGTTTTGCTGCACCATAAACCAAATGGCAACACCTGCAAAAGCGATAACATAGGTTGGCGATTCAGAACCGCTGCTAAATATAACCGTAAAAATAAGTGTTGATGCCAATAACATTAACCTAAAGCCGAGGTGTTTATATTGCTTAATCCGTAAATAGGGCAAACCAAATAATACAAGACCAACCAGTAAAAATGGAGCATTTGGAATGTTTATGTTACCTGTTGCCCGTCTTACAATACCCATTATAGAAATATCCTGGAACGAAGTTAATGATGCATTTAAATCATTTTTATGGGCAAGGGAATGGTACCAGTCGCTATATGATTGGATTACAAATGCCGGAGATGAAATAACCATAGGCAAAGCAAACAGTACCGCAAAAGCAATAAAACAGCCTATGATAAATTTTAGCTTGTTTTTGCTAAAAAAGAAAAATGCCAGTCCAACAATTCCGTATAGTTTAACCAAAGTACCAAAGGCGATAAAAAAGGCGGACTGTATTTCCTTCTTTTTAATAAGATAAGAAAAACTGAGTAAAATAATCCCTGTTAGGGCAATATTAAACTGAAAACTAAAGAGTGCAGTTAAGGCTTCGTGTGCACAGATCCAGGCAATAATAGTGCGTTTGTTTAATGATATCGGCAGACTGTAAATTCCCCAAAGCAAAATCAATACATTGGCCACGTTCCAAAGAACAGCACCTAAACCATCGGGCAATAGTGCAAAAGGCGCAATAAAGATTGAAAATAAAGGTCCGTAGTGGTTACTGTCTAAATATTCTGGATAGTTATTGTATAAATTTTGCAGATCTACAGTATGCCAGTATACATATTTGAAAATCAGATAATTATTGTAAGAATGATGGTGGTACTGTTTGTAACCCGCAACAATAGCTAATAGCAGATAAATGGCAATTACGCATTGCTTTTTTAAAAGAAATGAGAATAGTTTGTTAAGATTAGCGTTTTTTGAGTTATTCATTATGATTTTGTGCCGCAATATAACCATTTTAACAGTTTGCATAATCATCTACATTATAGGTGTGTTTTATTGACTTGGTTATTAGGTGTTTATGGTGCGTATTTTTGGGTGGGTACTGGATAGACTAAAATTATGAACTATGGTGGATAGCCGTTATAATTGGATATTAGAGATATCTAGTAAGCATCGTTTAGGGATGATTGCGCAAATCAGTACAATGATGTTCTTGCTCTTATACTGATTTTAATTTATGATATTTTCGATAACGCTAATTTTTTTCTTTCATTTAATCCTAACTTAATTTCCAATTAATACACTTCACTTACTTTTGAATTATAAATATTTGGATAGTATTTATAAGGTTTAGTTGGTTAATAGAAGAGCCCCATCATTATTTATGATACAGATTCTTTGTTTTTTGAAGGATTTTCATCCAAACTAAATTGCGGGGTTTAATGTACTACTACTCTTCTATTGATACCGGAACACCGCGATTTTCAGTTTTATGTAGTTCTTTGCTTCTAACCCTGCTTAAGGTTTCCAATCTCATTCCTAAATAGCGTGCCAGATAGCGGAACGGTATTTTGTTTAAGCCTATTTTTCCGCTTTCTGCCAGCTTTTGGGTACCGTCGCAACGCATTAGGTATTCTGGCCAGTATAGATCTTTCGGATGCAGCATAATAGTGTACTGCTAACAGTTTTCGCCCGATAATGTTGGCTTCTTCGAAATGGGAATACGCATAGTCGATTAACGTATAGGGAATGCGGATTAGCTCGCAATCTTCGAGCGCCTGTAAATATTCTACAGAGTGGTTAGCTTGTAAATCAGGGTGACGGATGGCCCCTACGATATTGTTCCCAAAGCAAAACCAGGTGGTGATATCTTTGGCACCGTCTTTTATGAAACCACGAACAATGCCACTTTTTACAAAGTAAAGTGCTGCATTACTATCAACAGGAGAGACAATATGTTTATTCTTTCTGATGGTGACTAATGAGCAATGTTTTTCGTACTGTGCAATCAGTCCATTGGAAAGTGGAATTGCCCCGGAGACTCAGAAAACACGGAATTAAATTGTGAGGTCTTAGCGAGATGCTAAGACGAGAGATTAGGAATCACTAAGACGATCGTCATCCTCTTTCCTAGTCTTTAGCGCCTCGCTAAGGCATAGTTTTTGCCACGGAGACTCGGAGAACTTGGAATTAAATTGTGGGGTTTTATCGAGAGACTAAGACAAGAGTTAGTTCAGCAGGACGTAACAAGGGATTGAACAGAGCAATCATTAAAAGATTTGCTTCGCAGAGCCTTCGAGTTCTTCATTGCGCTCAGAATGACAACAATATCATCGTCTTCCCAAATGAAAAAAACCTTTCCAAAATGGAAGGGTTTTTTTATGTCTAATTTTTATTTGTAAAATGTATTTAATCGTAAGTAGCTTTAAATCAGTTCTATATGTGTGGTTTTTCTTTTGTGGTACAAGAGTTGGCTAATGGCATACAAAATCATTACAATCATGACAATACTATTTTTTTTAATCCTAATTCTGCTCTGCTGGGCTACTTACAAATCAATCGACTGGTTCGAAAAAATCTAACATTATGATCGCATTATTCATTATCGCCATCGCCGTATTTATCTATATGATCTACGTGCTGATCAAACCTGAAAAATTTTAATCCTTTCTCCTCTACAGAGGATAATTAACAAATCAAAAAATGAACACTGAATTAACAGGCATTATCGCCACATTCCTGCTCACCCTGGTCATCGCAATACCATTGGGTAAATACCTGGCTAAGGTTTTTGCAGGAGAAAAAGTCTGGACAGATTTTTTAAAACCATTGGAAACTGGTATTTACAAGCTTTCTGGAATCAATATTAAAGAACAGATGAACTGGAAACAGCAGCTAAAAGCACTGCTTACCATTAATATATTATGGTTATTTTACGGTTTTTTTGTACTTATCTTTCAGGATAAACTCCCATTCAATCCGGATGGAAACCCTGGGATGACACCAGATCTGGCTTTTAATACCATTATCAGCTTTGTTGCCAACTGTAACCTGCAGCATTATTCGGGCGAAAGTGGCGTAAGTTACCTTACCCAGCAATATGTGCTCATGTTTCTTCAGTTTGTAAGCGCTGCAACAGGTATAGCCGCTGCAGTAGTCCTTTTCAAAGCTTTTAGAGATAAAACAACAACTGAGCTCGGTAATTTCTGGGAATTCTTTGTTAAATCAATTACCCGTTTATTATTGCCATTATCTTTTGTGATGGCAATAATCTTAACCTTTAGCGGTACCCCAGCAAGCTATGAAGGTAAAGATCAATTTATCTCGCTTCAAGGCGATACCGTACATGTTTCGAGAGGGCCAGCTGCTCAAATGATTGCCATTAAACATTTAGGCACAAATGGCGGAGGTTATTTTGGAGCCAATTCGGCACATCCATTTGAAAACCCAAGTTACTTTACCAATATGGTTGAGCTAATTGCGCAGGTAATTATTCCTATTGCAATGGTAATTGCATTTGGTTATTTCATCCGCAGGAAAAAACTTGCATGGACCATCTTTGGGGTTATGACCATCGGTCTGTTTATGTTGCTTTTACCGATGCTTAGCTCGGAGTTGGGCGGTAATCCGGCATTAGCTAAAATGGGTATCTCACAAACAACAGGCGCAATGGAAGGTAAAGAGGTTCGTTTTGGCCCGGCTGCCTCCGCTTACTGGGCAACTGTAACTACAATTATTTCTACCGGATCGGTAAACAGCATGCACGATAGTACCATGCCGATGTCAGGTACATGGCAATTACTTGGAATGATGATCAACTCATTCTACGGAGGCTGCGGCGTAGGTTTATTGAATTACTTCATTTACCTCATTGTTGCCGTCTTTATTTCAGGCTTGATGGTGGGCAGAACGCCAGAGTTTCTTGGACATAAGGTAGAAGCCAGGGAGATCAAGATTGCGGCCATTATCACTTTGTTAAGCCCGTTTTTGATCCTTGCCGGAACTGCCATCGCAAGTTATATTTTTACCAGTCATGGCGATGCTGCATGGGCTGTTCAGCCTAAAAACTGGCTCAATAACCCTGGTTTCCATGGATTCTCAGAAATGTTATACGAAATGACTTCATCCAACGCCAACAACGGCTCAGGGTTTGAAGGACTTGGCGATAACAATATCTTTTGGAATCTATCTACTGGTATTGTGATTTTCTTAGGCCGCTTCTTACCGATTATCGGACCTGTTGCCATCGCTGGATTATTAGGCGCTAAAAAATTCATCCCTGAATCTGCAGGTACACTTAAAACAGATACCAAAACCTTTGCCCTGATGACTTTTGCAGTTATTCTGGTACTGAACGCATTATCTTATTTCCCTGCCTTGGCACTAGGCCCTTTGGCAGAATATTTTACCATGCTTAAATAAATGAGAGTTGTCACATTGAGCCTGTCGAAATACAATCATTAAAAGTCCTTCGACAAGCTCAGGATGACAAACTACACCATAAATCTGTGAAATCAATTAAATCTGTGAAATCACATAATAAATAAAAAAATGAAACCCAATAATAAATTGTTCGAACCTGCCTTGGTGCAGACCGCACTAAAACAATCTTTCATCAAGCTTGATCCAAGGGTAATGGTCCGTAACCCGGTCATGTTTACTGTGGAAATAGGAACATTGGTAATGGCTTATGTTACTGTATACTCTTTTAGCCATAGTGGACAGGGATCGCCTTTATACAATTTCTTCATCTTTTTAGTTTTATTGCTTACCGTTCTGTTTGCAAACTTCGCCGAAGCCATTGCAGAGGCAAGAGGTAAAGCGCAGGCCGACAGCCTTCGTAAAACAAGGGAAGAAACACCTGCCAAAGTGCTTTTGGCGAATGGAACCATCGAGATCCGCTCATCCAACCAGTTAAAAAAAGGCGATGTGTTTATTTGCGAAACTGGCGATACCATTCCAACAGATGGAGAGATTATTGAAGGTATTGCCACTATCGACGAATCGGCCATTACCGGAGAATCTGCTCCTGTAATACGCGAATCAGGTGGTGATAAATCTTCGGTAACAGGTGGTACAAAAGTATTATCTGATGAGATTAAAGTTCAGGTAAGTACTGCCCCAGGCGAAAGCTTCTTAGATAAGATGATCGCCTTGGTTGAAGGTGCATCGCGTCAGAAAACACCAAACGAAATTGCTTTAACCATTTTACTGGCCAGTTTTACTTTGGTATTTATCATTGTATGTGTAACACTGAAACCTTTTGCTGATTACGCCAATACGCCGATTACCATTGCTGCATTGATCTCGCTGTTTGTATGTCTGATCCCAACCACTATAGGCGGACTTTTATCTGCCATTGGTATTGCCGGAATGGACAGGGCATTAAGAGCCAACGTAATTACCAAATCGGGTAAAGCGGTAGAAACTGCGGGTGATATTGATGTATTGCTTTTAGATAAAACTGGAACAATCACTATTGGTAACCGTAAAGCGACCAATTTTTATCCAACTGCAGGTGTAAACATTAAAGCTTTTACTGATGCCTGCGTACTGAGTTCTTTGGCTGATGAAACCCCAGAAGGAAAATCAATCATCGAGCTTGCTGCTGAGCAGGGTTTCAAATCTGCCGGAACACCTCAGGGATCTACGTTTATCAAATTTACCGCCGAAACCCGCTCAAGTGGATTAGATACCCTTGACGGAAGAAGAATTAGAAAAGGAGCTTTCGATTCGATCAGGAATATTGTCGAAAAAGCCGGAAATATTTTTCCTTCCGATATCGAAAATCATGTGAAGGCCATTGCTACCAATGGAGGAACGCCACTTGTGGTGTCTGAAAATGAAAAAGCCCTTGGCGTAATCGAACTTCAGGATATTATTAAGCCCGGGATCAGCGAACGTTTCGAACGTTTAAGGAAAATGGGTGTGAAAACCGTGATGGTTACAGGTGATAATCCATTAACAGCTAAATATATCGCAGAGAAAGCTGGTGTTGATGATTTTATTGCTGAGGCCAAACCTGAGGATAAAATGAATTACATCAAAGACGAACAGACCCTAGGTAAACTGGTAGCCATGATGGGGGACGGGACCAATGATGCTCCTGCCTTAGCACAGGCAGATGTTGGTGTAGCCATGAACAGTGGAACACAGGCTGCAAAAGAGGCAGGTAATATGGTCGATTTGGATAACGACCCTACTAAACTGATCGAGATCGTAGAAATCGGTAAACAATTACTGATTACACGTGGTACACTAACCACTTTCTCTATTGCGAATGATGTGGCCAAGTATTTCGCCATCGTTCCGGCATTGTTTATCGCTTCAATCCCTGCCTTGCAAAGCCTGAACATTATGGGGCTGCACTCACCAGAATCGGCAATCATGTCGGCTGTGATTTTTAACGCCATCATTATTCCAATCCTGATTCCCTTGGCATTAAAAGGAGTGGCCTATAAACCTATCGGCGCAACTGCCTTATTGCGCAGAAACCTATTTATATATGGTATTGGTGGTGTAGTAGCTCCATTTATAGGGATTAAAATAATCGATTTATTGGTCGGTCTATTTGTGTAAAGTATTCGTCATTCCCGCGTAGGCGGGAATCTTAAATCTATTGCATTAAGATTCCCAATCAAGTTGGGAATGACGAATCGAATAAAAAATTAAAAGAATATAAAAATGAAAAAGTACATCATTCAATCTATCCGCTTAACCCTAGTGCTATTGGTACTGTTATGCGTAGTATATCCAATTACTGTGGCCTTTATTGGCAAAATGTCTAAAGGGAACGGTGGAGGAGAAAAAATCACCAAAAATGGTAAAACAGTTGGTTATGCGCTATTAGGCCAATCTTTTACCAAACCGCAATATTTCTGGGGAAGACCATCGGCAGTTGCTTACAACGCAGCGGGTTCTGCAGGCTCTAACAAAGGTCCATCTAACCCCGATTATTTAAAAGAAGTGCAGTCGCGTATCGATACCTTATTGAAATACAACCCGGGTATCAAAAAATCTGATATCCCTGCCGATATGGTTACTGCATCAGGAAGTGGACTTGATCCCAATATTTCTGAGCAAGGTGCCGCTATTCAGATCCAGAGGGTTGCAAAAGCCAGAAATCTAGATGAGAAAAAGGTGAAAGAGCTTGTTGCCATGAATACCCTTAAGCCCTTTATGGGAATGTTCGGGCCATCATCGGTAAATGTGTTGAAACTAAACCTTGCCCTTGATGAGCTTTAAATGGCCGTTTGTTGTCTGTCCGAAAGCATTTGCCAAAACTTAAGGGATAGATAACAACGGAGACAGGTTGCGGAGGATCGTCATTCCCAACTCGATTGGGAATCTTAATGCTAATGTATCGTGTATTAAGATTCCCGCCTGCGCGGGAATGACGACACAATGATACCCCACTAAAAACAATCAGATCAAATAAATAGAAATACAGATGAAAAAATTATTATTACTTGCCGCTACACTTACCATCACATTTTTTGCAAAAGCACAGGAAGAACCCAAAATTAAAGTAACAGGTTATCTTGAAGCCTATTATGGATACGATTTTAACAAACCAGCCGACCATAACCGCCCAGGTTTTATTTATTCGCATAACCGTGCAAACGAGGTAAACCTGAACCTTGGATTTATTAAAGCGGCATACGATACCGGAAATATCCGCGCAAACTTAGCGGTCATGGCCGGAACTTATGCCAATGCCAATCTTGCTGCCGAACCTGGGGTATTAAAAAATATCTTCGAGGCCAATGCTGGCGTGAAATTATCGAAGTCGGAAAACCTTTGGATTGACGCCGGAATATTTTCTTCGCATATTGGTTTTGAAGGTGCGGTTTCGAAAGACTGTTGGGTACTCACCAGGAATATTTCTTCAGAGAATACCCCTTATTACGAGTCGGGTGCGAAAATTACCTATGGCACCAAAGATGGAAAATTTACAGCAACAGCACTTTACCTGAACGGATGGCAACGTATTACCCGCCAGAATGGAAATAATAAACCTGCGGGCGGACTACAGCTGAGCTGGAAACCTACGGCTAAGATAACGGTAAACTACAGCAATTACCTTGGAGCAGAGGGCGCTGATTCGGTTAGGGTAAACAGGTTTTACCACAACGTTTATGGTATCTTTCAGGTTACCGATAAATTTGGTGTAACTGTTGGTTTTGACTATGGAACGCAGCAGAAAGCAAAAGGCAGCGATGATAAAAACGAGGTGATCTCACCAGTGGCAATCCTTCAATATAAATTTACACCAAAATGGGCTGTTGCCGGAAGGTTCGAATATTATGAAGATAAAAACGGGATCTTTATCGCCACCGGAACACCAGAAGGTTTTAAAACCAAGGGTTACTCGTTAAACCTTGATTATTCGCCTATAGCAAATGCAGTAATCAGATTGGAAGGAAAAGCCTACGATAGCAAGGATAAAATCTTTGTGAGGGATGCAGCAGCAGTAAATGCCAATGCAACCCTTACAGCGAGTATAGCGGTTTCTTTTTAAAATTTAATAGGATTCGTCATTACCAGCTTAATTGGTAATGACGATTACCCTTTAAGATTTGTCATCCTGAGCTTGTCGAAGGACTAGCCAAAAATGTATGGTAAAGCGTTTCGACAGGCTCTCCGTAGGAGTCCTTTGGACAACGTGACAGATTGGTATAATTTTAATATTAAAACAATGCACCCTTACATAGAAATCTTGTTCAGTCTGTTTTTAGCATTCTTTGGAATGTTAATGATGAGAAAATTAAGCTCATTAAAAAGGAAAAGAACATCTGCTATCAAAAAAAGTTATGCTACTGAAAAATACTTTAAACTGATTTCCAGAAAGATTTCACTTAAATTTATGATGGTATTATTTACCCTTATGATGATTATCACAGTTACTATATTGATAGAGAAGGGAATAATGAGTGTTACCTGGTAAAAAGATCATGGAAGAAGAACAAAAAGAAGAATCGGTCAGGCATTTTTTGGATCTGGTGAAGAAATCAAGGCGCGGAAAGCTCAAAATTTATATCGGCATGAGTGCCGGTGTAGGTAAAACATACCGTATGCTCCAGGAATCGCATGCCTTGCTGCGGAATGGAGTAGATATTTGTATCGGTTATGTTGAAACCCACAAAAGAGCAGAAACAGAAGCCCTTGTTGCAGGCCTTCCCATTATTCCGCGAAGGAAAATTTTCTATCGTGGCAAAGAAATCGAAGAGATGGACCTGAAAGGAATTATGAACCGCCATCCCGAGATTGTTATTGTTGATGAACTTGCTCATACCAATGCCGAGGGCAGCAAAAATACTAAACGCTGGCAAGATGTTTTCGACTTGCTAGAAGCAGGGATCAGCGTGATCTCGGCTGTTAATATCCAACACCTGGAAAGCATTAATGAGGAAATTGAGCAGATTACGGGAATATTGGTTACCGAACGTATCCCAGATAAGATATTGGAAATTGCCGATGAAATCGTAAATATCGACCTTACCGCTGACGAATTGGTTACCCGCCTTAAAGAAGGTAAAATTTATGATCAATCAAAAATTGAAAGGGCACTTGGCAATTTTTTTCAGTCTGATAAAATTCTTCAACTGCGCGAACTGGCCTTAAAAGAGGTGGTGCATCAGGTAGAACGGAAAATCCAGACCGAAATTCCAAAATCAATCAAACTTCGGCCTGAACGTTTTTTAGCCTGTATTTCTTCTAATGCCGAAACTGCAGGTGTAGTGATCAGGAAAACTGCAAGACTGGCTTCCTATTACCGATCGCCATGGATTGTACTGTATGTGCAGAGTGATAGTGAAAGCATGGAACGTATTAAACTCGATAAACAGCGTCATCTGATTAATCATTTTAAACTGGCTACCGAGCTTGGAGCCGAAGTGATCAAAGTAAAGAGTAATGCGATAACCAAAACCATCATCGATATTGCCAACGAGAAAGAAGTTACCACCATTTGTATTGGGAAACCCCATCTTAATATTTTTCAGGTCATTCTGCGTACGGCGGTTTTTAATGGTTTATTGAAGAATCTGGCGATGAAGGATATTGATTTGGTTATCCTATCGTAAATAACGATGGCTGTCCACATCATACTCAAATAATCAAAACCATATCCCTTTATATCGGTTTGAAATAATAGGACCTAATAGAAGCAATATGGAAAAAAAAGATACCAAAACACATTTGATTAACGAGATCACCACTATAGGATTACAAACTGCGGCTAAGAAATTGGGCGCTTCGGCAAGTAAAGCACAGATTAGAAAAGGTATTTCTAAAAACATCAGTTTAATTGATAAATTATTGCGCATTGCGCTGATTAAAAGTAAAGATTCGTCGAAAAGGGTACAAAGAGACATAGACTTTGTTGGCCTGGGAATTATTGCAGCACATACCTTTTACCGCGGCATTAAAAAGAAAAAACGATTGTTGATTTTTGAAGGTATTTTTCTCACCGCTGCACTTGGAGGGGTATTATTGGCCACGCAGTTTAAGGCTGCAAAGCAACCAGGTAAATAACATTTAAATTTGTTTAAGATTTTCTGCTCTTCCTTTTTGGACTTCTACTGGTTCTAAAATAATGCCCAGCTTGCCCAAGCCCCACAATCGAATTTTAGCATATTTCCATGACAATTTTTAGCCAGAAAATTATTCAATTTATATCATGCACATAGCATAGAAATTTTATGGTAAATATTATTTAAATAAGGATGGATTTACAGTTAAAGCATAAAACGGCTTTTATAAGCGGTTCTACCGCTGGGATCGGACTCGCAATTGCCGAAAGTTTATTAAAAGAAGGTGTAAAAGTAATTATCAATGGCCGGTCGCAAAGCAGTGTAGATGATGCAGTCAGATCATTGCAAGGTATTGCTGGGAACGAATTTATTTCAGGAATAGCTGCTGATTTTTCGAAAGCCGATGAAGTAAATGACCTGATCGATAAACTTCCGGAGATAGATATTCTGATCAATAACGCAGGCATTTTTGAACCTAAAGCTTTTGAAGAGATCAGTGATGACGATTGGTTTAGGTTTTTCGAAGTTAACGTAATGAGTGGAATCAGGTTATCGCGGCAGCTATTCCCCAAAATGTTAAAGAAAAATTGGAGGAGGATTATTTTTATCTCCAGCGAATCGGCAGTGTTTATCCCGGATGAAATGATCCACTATGGCATGACTAAAACTGCACAGCTGGCGGTTAGCCGTGGTTTGGCAGAATTAACCCAAGGTACCGGGGTAACCGTCAATTCAATTTTGCCAGGCCCTACCAAATAAAAGGGGTAGGTGTTTTTATTGAAGATTTAGCCAAAAAAGGAAATATTACTATTGCTGAGGTAGAAGCCGATTTCTTTAAGAACATGCGGCCCATTTCCTTACTGCAACGCTTTCTCGATGTGAGTGAAATTGCAAATGCGGTTACTTTTTATGTAAGTCCGTTAGCCTCCGGAACCAATGGGGCTGCAATTAGGGTAGAAGGCGGTTTGGTGAGATCGATATTGTAGCTGATTTAGGCGTTTATATTATGCTGGTGAACTTTTAACTTATCATTTTCAGCTGCTAAAAAAAGACTTTTAATAATATTGGAGGGCAAGAAATATTTTTTTGCCGCACGTAGGGGTAAGTGTCGTGTTTGTTGTCTCATTTTAAAATTAGACAGAAATGAACACAACTTCGACAAAAATTAAAAACAGCTTGGCTACAAGCATTAACTTCAAAAAAGCATCTGGCGTTAAAGCATTAGGTTTAGCTATACTATTAAGCACAGGTTTAAATGGTTTTGCACAAGAAGGCAAAAAAAGTAAAGTAAATGTGGGTTTTGTATACCCGGTAAGCACAAACGGAACCCATGCCGCACTAGATACAAATGTATTTTCTTTAAACGTTTTGGTTGGTGTATCGGCAGCAGAAAAAGGGCTCTCATTTGCAGGCCTTTCCAATATCGTGCGTAAAAATGCTAGTGGTACACAGTTCGCAGGTTTTTCTAACCACATTGGTGGCAAAGCAAGTGGGGCACAGTTTGCGGGTTTTATCAATACTTATGGTGGAGGGAATGGGGCCGCTATTGCAGGTTTCGCCAATATCTCAAAAGAAAACAGTGGCGCGCAGGTAGCTGGTTTTATGAACTGGACTTCGAAAAATGTTTCTGCCGTGCAGGTTGCAGGTTTTATGAATAAGGCTGCCGATGTAAAAGGTTCACAAATTGCAGGTTTTATCAATGTGGCAAAGAAAGTAAAAGGCGTTCAGCTTGCTGGTTTTATTAACGTGGCCGATAGCAGTGATTATCCGATTGGGATTATCAATATTGTTAAAAATGGCGAGAAAAGCATTGCTTTAACTACCAACCAGAATTTAACGACCATGGCCACATTCAGATCGGGCGGGAAAGTATTATATGGTATTATCGGCGCTGGTTATAACTTTAAAAATAAAGATGAAGTTTATGCTTTCGAAGCAGGTTTAGGTGCTCACTTTTTTCAATCAGAACACTTTAGGCTAAATGCAGAACTTACCTCGGGTTCATTGCAAAACTTTAAACGTGGCAATTATTTCAAATCTACCTTTCAGTTACTGCCTTCGCTTAGGATAGGTCAGAATTTAGAAATTTTTGCTGGGCCATCGTTCAATTTTGTATCAACCAATACCGAAGAAGGAAAAACCCTACAGAAACACTATGTGAAAAGCTGGGATAGAAAAGACAATACCCTACATGCCCTGTTTTTAGGTTATACAGGTGGTTTGGCCATTAGTTTTTAAAATGAATGATTGAATAATTAAATGATTTATTGAGTGAGTTTTGAATGAGGGAATGATTGAGCTTCGCATACATCCAACACTTACTCAATAAATCATTCAAGATTCAATAATTAATAAACATATATATTTGATTACAATTAAACCCGTGGAATTAACAGTAGTAGCTTCCGAAATCAGCCATCAATACCATGATGATACCGCATTTGAACATTTGTTCAAAACGCATTACAATGCACTGCACGCTTATGCTCAGGTGATTTTAAAAGATGAAGATGTTGCTGAAGAAATTGTACAGGGAATGTTCTTAAAGTTTTGGGAAAAGAGAGAAAACCTTAAAATACAATCTATAAAAGCATACCTCTACAAATGTGTTTACAACGATAGTTTAAACTACATTAAACAGGAAAAAACCAAAAGCAAATACCAGGAATTTACGGTACACACCATGAATACAGAACATGAACCTGCTGCTGCAAAAATCGAATTTACTGAACTACAGCAGCATTTAAGAGATGCCCTGAACCATTTACCAGAACAATGCCGCACCATTTTTCAAATGAGCAGGTTCGAAGAATTGAAATACCGCGAAATTGCCGATCATTTAGGGCTATCAATCAAAACGGTAGAAAATCAAATGGGAAAGGCTTTAAGGATTTTAAGACTAAAACTTGCCGATTTCCTGGTGTTTATTTTACTCGGATTATGGTATTACAACGATTTTTTTAATTAGAAGAAAGCGCATGACTGATGAATTATTGATAAAGGTTCTTCTAAAAGAAAGTACTATAGAAGAAAATGAAAAGGTAGAAAAGTGGCTAAACGCTGCTGAAGCCAATAAAAAACATTTTACCCAGTTAGAAACCATATGGCAGGTAAGCAACACCCTAAAAAATGAAAACAAAAGGGATGAAGAACAGGCATGGGCAAGTTTTAAGGCGAGAAGAGCAGATTTAAAACAGCAAGGTAACAACGTTAAGCGGTTAAATGTTGCTAAAGTTTGGCTAAGGATGGCTGCGGTATTGTTTATTGCCGTTGGGGGATGGATCGCATATAGTTTATACGGCCCCGGAAAATATACTGAACTCACGGCTACCTACCAGGTACGTACCGAAACCTTACCTGACGGATCGGCGCTTACCTTAAACAAGAATACCAAAATAAGCTATGCCACTAACTTTAAAAACAACAGAAAACTGAAGTTGGAACAAGGTGACGTGTTTTTTGATGTAGCCAAAGATAAAACGCATCCTTTTGTAATCGACATCGAAAAGATCAGTGTAGAAGTGGTAGGTACCTCGTTCAACATCAAACATATTAAAAAGGATACTGAAATTAACGTAGAAACCGGAATTGTGAAGGTTCGCCTGGCCAATGATGAGATTAAGCTTTATAAGGGCGAAAAAATTATCATTAATGACAATACCCGTAAACTGGTAAAAGAACAAAGTACCGATCAGCTTTACAATTACTACCGTAGCAATCTGTTTCAGGCGAATAACATTTCTTTATCCAAGCTGGTGAATACTTTGAATGAGGCTTATGGAAGCAACATCACTTTGGATGAAAAGATTAAAGGTTTAACAATCAATACCACTTTAAAGATGGGATCGATAAACCAGAATCTTGAAATTATCTGCCAAACCTTTAATTTACAGTTGACCCGTAATGGCAACACCATTTTGTTGTCTGCTAAAAAATAATGAAGACAGGACTAATTATTTTATTGCTCTTTATTTCGGGCTATTGTAGCGCACAGGTTGCCACAGTCGATTATAGAAGGAATTTATCAAAAGGAGTAAGCTTAAATGTTAAGCAGGAACGGGTTGGCAATGTTTTGCAGATGATAAGCAAAGCTGGCGGATTCTATTTTTCTTATAATGGTGTACTGTTCCGACAGGATAGCCTGGTTAGCCTGAATGTTAAAAATGTTCCAGTGCGCGAGGTTTTAGATCAGCTATTTGATGGTAAGGTAGATTATAAAGAAAATGCCGAATACATTATTCTTCGCTATGCCGTAAATCATTTAACAATAGAAGCAGAACACATTGCCAACGGCGACAATGAATATGCAATAAGCGGTTATGTAGTTGATACCCGAACAGGCAATAAAGTTAAACAGGCCAGTGTTTACGAAAAAAAACTGCTTCAGGCTGCACTTACAGATAACAATGGTTATTTTACATTGCGTATTAGAGGCGAGCACAATGGCGTAATTTTAACGGCAAGTAAAGAAACCTATCGCGATACAGCCCTGGTTTTCCTGGCTGACATCAATATAAAACCTGAGAAATACGAAGATCCGGACAAAGAGAAAGGCGCATTTTTTACCAACACATTTGGAGGGCGGGGTATATGGCGTTTTTTGCTTTCCTCAAAGCAACGCATCCAGAATCTTAATATTCCTGATTTTTTGGCACAGACACCATTTCAGGCATCGTTTACCCCTGGCTTAAGTTCGCATGGCAGCATGAGTTCTAGTGTAGTAAACAAGGCATCTTTAAATGTACTTGGTGGTTATACTGCCGGAACAAATGGCTTTGAAATAGCTGGTGCGTTTAATTTAACCAAAGGCGATATAAAAAAGATTCAGGTAGCGGGCTTGTTCAATGTAGTTGGCGGATCAGTAAAAGGCACTCAATTTTCGGGTGCCTACAACGATGTAAATATGAATGTAGATGGTTTGCAGGTGGCCGGTTTATTAAATAGGGTAGAAAGTAAGGTTAGAGGAGCGCAATTGGCCGGGATGGGCAATCTTGCTGGCAAAGATGTTAAAGGAGTGCAAGTAGCCGGACTGATTAATGTGAGTAAAAATACCACAGGGGTTCAGCTGGCAGGTGTATTGAATAAAACCTCAGGCCGTTTAAAGGGTATGCAGCTTGCCGGACTGGTTAATCAAGCTAAAAACATGGACGGTTTTCAACTGGCTGTGGTAAATCTGGCCGATTCATCATCGGGTATCAGTATCGGGTTGATCAACCTATCCAATAATGGCTACCGCAAAATAACAGTATATAACAACGAGGTAATCAATACCAACATCGCCTTTAAAACCGGAAATGCCAAATTATATACCTTATTAATTGCGGGTAAAAATTTTTCAGATACTGCCCAGGCATTTACTTTTGGATTAGGCCTTGGTTATGATTTTATATTAAACAAACGTTTTGCTATCTCCGCCGAAGGAACCATTCAATCCATATATCTCGGCAATTTTGAAGAAGCAAACAACCTCTATAGGCTCCAGGCAAATCTGCAGTTTAATGTTTTGTCGAGGCTTGCTTTTTTTGCAGGACCCGCGTATTCGTATTACGTGAAGGGAGAAGCTACTCCTGTCGAAAATTATAAAAAGGAAGTGGCGCCTGCCTGGAGCCATCATTTTAAAAACGATGCACAAGGTTGGTTGGGTTGGAATTTTGGCGTTATGGTTTCGCTATAGATCGTTTATTTTTGCCAATTTAATGAGTTCAATTAATTAAATGGCTATATTTGATTACCAATTTTAATCTTATGTTATTATTTGCGGTTCCGCTATATTTTATTGCCTTTTTTGGTTGGATCATTTACGCTTCCTTGATTAAGAAAAACTTGAAACAAAACATGCCAATGTTTTATTTTGGAGGCGTGTTTAGCTTGATCTGGATTGTGATTGTAACCATTGCCTATATTTAAGTACATCAATCATTATAAGGTCTGACTCCTGTTGCACCATCATTTTAAAAACGCAGATCAAATTGGTTGCTTGAACTTAAGGCTTACCTTTTCATCGTAAACTTAGTATTCTACTGTCTTCACTGTTGCATTGCCAGCCTTTTCTTTAATATTGATTAGATTCATTTCGTTTATACCTTTGAAATCTATAACCAGATAAAGAAGGAGAGCTGACGGCTCAAACTGAATAAAATTGTTTTCTAAGGGTTTTTATAAAAGATAAAATCACCACTGCCATAGGGTTGTCACTCCGCCTGCTAAATTTGCTGCATGTTTAAAATAATTGATGGATCAATTGTTCCTGAAAATTATTTTATTAATTGCGAAATAGTGGAAAACAAAGTAAAAGATATAGAAACTTTTTGTCCCGTCAACATCAAAGAATGGCGGGATTGGTTAGCTGCCCATCATGAGCTTAAATCGTCAGTTTGGCTTGTTTATGGCAAAAAGGGTTCTGGTTTGCCAAGCATTACCTGGAGCGAAGCTGTAGATGAGGCCCTTTGTTTCGGCTGGATAGACAGTATAAAAAAGCCCATAGATAAGGAGAGGTTTATGCAGTTTTTCTGTAAACGGAAACCCAATAGCATTTGGTCGAAAATCAATAAGGAAAAGGTAAAGCGCCTGTTGGCACAAAAACTTATCGCAAAAGCAGGTTTAGAAGCCATTAAAAAGGCCAAAAAAAATGGGTCGTGGACCGCTTTGGATGCAGTAGAAACACTTAAAATACCTAAAGATTTAGCCTTAGAATTTAAAAACAGTAAAGACGCAAAGATTTTTTTTCTTGGCCTAAGTAAATCTGCTAAGAAAGCCATCTTACAATGGATTGTACTGGCAAAAAAAGAAGAAAACTATGATTACTAAAAGCGAATTACTACAGCATTGGTTAGGCCACAGAAAACTAACCAGAAAAACCATTGAAAAATTTCCCGAGAAAGAATTATTCGAATTTTCAGTGGGTGGAATGAGGCCTTTTTCTTCATTAATTAAAGAGTTGTTATCGATTAATGTTCCTGGTTTAAAAGAAATGGTCACTAGAGAAACAGCTCCCTTTAGTCATGATCTTCCGTTTAGTAACAAAGAAGAGCTACTAACAAAATGGGATGAGGATACCCCAAAAATTGTGGGATACTTTAACCAAATCTCTGAAGATCAGCTTCACGAAACAATTAAATTATTCGGGCAGTACGAGTTTTCGATCATTAGCCACCTTTTGTATTTCATTGATAACGAAATACATCACCGCGGGCAAGGTTTTGTATATTTAAGGGCCTTAGGCATTGAGCCTCCATTTTTCTGGGACCGTTATTAAACAATAAAAAGGTTTTATGATAAGTTGTAATTTCCTTTGGTGTTTGTCAGGTTGAATCGGGACAATTAGTCGAAACGTCTTGGAATACATTTAAACAGTGCCCTCGATTGGCAAATTCCAATATAAGGGTCGTCATCTCGACCGAAGCAACGCGGAGCGGAGAGATCTTTGGACTATGTTACCGAAAAGTTTAAAGATTTCTCCTCCAAAGGAGTTCCTTTGGAACACTACGGTCGAAATGACGATACTTTATATGGGTTATTTTTTTCTTTAAGGTACTATTGAGTAAAACATCGATAATGTTAGGCAGGTAATCATTAGATTTAAAATCGTTTTTAAGATGTATTGTGTCTTTTAAATGCAGGAAATCTCTTTTTTGATGCACCTGAAAAGAACTTTTTATTTTGATAAGTGCTACCTCAAAATGTTTTTTAATAAACTCGGTTTCATGTTTCTGCATCACTTTTTCGGCAACCATTAAGCTGAGAATTTCTTCCTGACTAAACCTTGAGGGCTGTAGCCTAAACCCTTCCATAATCGAATAACCAGATCCTGATTCATTTACGATCGGAATGCCGGCAATCTCCAGGGCTTTTAAATCCCTGTAGATCGTTCTTATACTGATTTCGAACCGCTCTTGTAATTCTGCTGTAGTGACTACAGATTTAGATTGCAATAGAAAAAATATCTGTAATATCCGGTCAAATCTTTTGGTAATATCCATTTTTAAAAATGTTGGGTATTTAATTAAACAGCTAATTTATATGGCTTGCCCCTTAGCGGAGAAATTGCTTTGGCAATACGCTTTCTGATGAAGATTTTACAAGTTCAAGAATTTTGGGTTGAACGCTTAAAAAGCGATTGCTATCTTTGCTTTAACGCTTTAATGTGTTCAGATTAAATTTCTGGGCACATTTTTAGCTTAATACATTAGCTAAAGATTCTATTTGGCCTTTTTATAATGTTACCTGGGATTTCAGTCGATTTATTGATAAAACATTCAACGTTCGTAAAATCTCCGCAATTTCCATATTTTAGCATGACCGACAACAAAGAATATGCTGAAATTAATAGGGCTGAAAAGTACAATCGCCTTAAAACTAACCAAATTGCCTGCAGGTAATGCCCATCCACTTTATAAAGTAATTGTATTGCTGTTTGCGATGGTTTTAAATTATGGATTTGCCGAAGCCTTAGCCCAGCAGATCCCAGTTTGGAAAAGCACCCAGGATAATTTGAGTACTGTAGATTGGCTTGTTCATGCAGAAGGCCACCCTGCGGCTGTTTTTAAAAGTGCAGATCAAAAGGATATTATTTTAAGCAATGGCCTGCTTAAGCGGGTGTTTCGTTTATCGCCAAACGTGGCTTGTACCGATCTTCGCAACCTGAGTACTGGCGAGCAGTTGCTTAGGTCAATTAAACCTGAGGCCCAGGTGAGTATTAATGGCAAAAAACACAACATTGGCGGTTTATATGGCCAGAAAGAAAATGCCTACATTACTATTGGCATACTGGCCAGTTTGAAAGCGAATGCAAGAGATTTTCAGTTCCAGGAATATGAAATTACTGCATTGCCACAGTTTATCAAATGGAAACCAGGCTCCATGTGGACGGCTAATCCAAAAAATCCAACAGGCAAAACATTAACATTTACCTATAAAAGTTCAGACGCGAAACTAAACGGTGTTTTGGTTAAGGTAAATTATGCACTGTACGATGGACTTCCATTGATGACCAAATGGGTAACGGTAGAGAATAAAACGGATGCTGCAATCAAGATTGATCAGGTGGTAAATGAGGTGCTCGGCGTAGTAGAAGAAGAAAGCGCTGTTGTGGGTGGTACCGATAAAATGAAAACACCACATGGTATTTATATCGAAAGTAATTTTGCCTTTAACAATGCCATGAAGTACAGCTTAAGTGATCAGAGCACGCATTGGAAGGCCGATAGCCTTTATACCTCACAGGTGAATTACGATAAAACCACCCCTTGTTTATTGGAGGTATACCCAGATAAGGGCGTGAATGTTGAACTGGCTGCAGGCGAGGTATTCAGCTCTATCCGCACCAACGAGCTTTTAATGGATAGTTATGATCGGGAAAGACGGGGTTTGGCCATTCGTAAAATGTACCGCGTTATTGCACCGTGGACAACTCAAAATCCAATCTTTATGCACCTGGTGAGCAAGAACGATCAACAGGTAAAGAATGCCATTGATCAGTGTGCGGCAACCGGATACGAAGCGCTGATTTTAAGTTTTGGAAGCCACCTGAATATGGAAGATTCTACCGCATCAAATATCCAGAAGTGGAAAAACCTTACCGAATATGCCCATGCTAAAAATATAAAGATTGGCGGTTATTCGCTTTTTAGTTCCAGAAGAATTAGTGATGAAGATGATGTGATTAGTCCGCTGACTGGAAAACCAGGAGGTGCCTTTTTCGGTAACGCACCGTGTTTTGGTAGTAAATGGGGTTTGAGTTATCGCGATAAAATCAAATACTTTTTCCAAAAAACAGGATTCGACATCTGGGAAAACGACGGGCCTTACCCTGGCGATGTATGTGCCTCAACCACTCACCCGGGACACAAAGGGCTAGCCGATAGCCAATGGACACAGATGGAAATACAAAAGGAACTTTACCACTGGTTAAGTGAACGGGGCGTTTACATCAATGCACCCGACTGGTACTTTTTAGATGGCACCAATAAAATTGCAATTGGCTATCGCGAAGTGAATTTTTCGTTGCCAAGGGCCAACCAGATGATTTTGAACCGACAGAATATTTTTGATGGTACCTGGGAGAAAACACCGAGTATGGGCTGGGGTTTTGTGCCACTTACGGCCTATCAGGGAGGAGGGGCAGAAGCTGTACTCGAGCCACTCGCCGATCACCTTAAAGATTATAAACAGTTGATGATGCAATATTATGGGGCAGGGGTTCAGGCCTGTTATCGTGGTCCCCGCCTATATGATACCGAAGCGACCAAAGAAACTGTAAAGGGCGTAATCAATTGGTACAAACAATACCGCGATATTCTCAATAGCGACATTATCCACTTACGCAGGGCCGACGGCAGAGATTGGGATGGTATTTTACATGTAAACCCTAGCCTGAAAACAAAGGGCTTGCTAATGGTATATAATCCTTTAGATCAGGATATAGAAAGGGTAATTTCTGTTCCTTTATATTATGCAGGCATAAGCCGTAATGTGATCGTAACCGATGAAGCAGGAAAGAAAACGAGCCATGTGGTAGATGCATCACATAAAATTCAACTTAAAATCAAGATCAAGGCAGAAGGGTATACCTGGCTTAAGATGGAATAGACTGTTGAAATATTGCCAAAGAAAAGAGGTTGTATCACAAAGGCGATTTTACATCAAATGCTGCCATCTTGTCCAAGGACTTCTACGGAGAGTTTGTCGAAACACCTTGAAGCGTATTTCATAGGTCCTTCGACAACCTATCATTGACAGGTTCCAAAAGAAAGGTCGTCATTGCGAGGAACGAAGCAATCTTAAAGCGTGCGCTAGTAGCGATCGTTGTAAGATTGCTTCGTCGGCTGAAAAAGCCTTCTCGCAATGACGATACTTGGAGGGGATTTATTATCTTTTAAATTCTCCCTTCATTTTTATAAAATAAATTATCTCTTAGGATGACAAATTCTATATTTATGATACAATCTCTTTTAGCATTAGCCAAAATTCTGATTTTTTATACAAACCACCGTGCCATTGCTTTTTGCATTTCGCTAATTTCTACCACATTATCAGTAGCCCAGGCCACAATTCCATCGGGGCGGATCAATGCAGCAGTAAGATTGAGTTGTTCTTTCGCGTGAGTCGAAATATAATCGATCTGGTTGTATTCACTAGCCAACTTTTTCAGTGAGGTATCATGGTCAAAATTGAGCAGTATGCCCCGGCCATTATGCATCAGTTCGCCAATTTTTGTTCCATTTTCAAATTCAAAGTTAGGAACACTGCAACCAACCAGCGGATGCTTTCCACCAAGATTAATTTGAGTAGAAACACCCCAAACCCTGCCCGCAAAATAGGTGGCGCCATCAACGGTATTGATGAGGTCGGTAACAATAGTATGCAAAGCGCGTGCATCGGGCTCGGGTTTCATAATTGCTGCCTGAGCACGAGACCAGTTGAGTACTTGCGCACCAATTGGGTGCCGTTCTGTACCATAACTATCCAATAAACCTTCAGGAGCTTTGCCGTGGATGGTGGCTGCAAGTTTCCAGCCCAGATTCATGGCATCACCTAAACCCAGGTTAAGCCCCTGGCCACCTAAAGGTGCGTGGATGTGCGCAGCATCTCCAGCTAAAAATATGCGGCCGTTGCGGTAGCTTGTGGCTTGCCTTGCGCGGTCGGTCCAGGTGCTTGCAATATGGAGCGTACTGATGGTAACATCGGTGTTTGAAACATGGCGCAGTACCTCTTGCAGATGTTCTCGTGTAACTGGCTTTGCCGAATCATGAAATGCACCACCATCAAAATCCTGTATGGCCAGGTAACCTGGCTGCGATTGCATGTACATCCCTGTTGGGGTTACGTTTCGACCTGGTTTAAGCAGTTCTGGATTGAGGATGTCTACCTTAGCTGAGTAACCCGTAAATTCAGGCTCAGTTCCGGCAAATTCGAAACCACCGGTTTTGCGTACTGCGCTCCGGCTGCCATCGCAACCTACAAGCCATTTACTTTCGAAAGATTGCCCACCCGCCTCTACAGTTACACCTTCGTTATTTTGATGGAAGCCCGTAACGGCAAAACCTCGTTTAATTTCGACACCCAAGGTTGCTGCGCGCTGTGAAAGTACCTTTTCCAGCTCCTCCATTTCAGTAATTAAACTGCTAGGAATTATTTGCTGAAAATTATATCTTATTTACGCCTAATCCCGCTTTATCGTCCTGCTGAATTTATTTCAGCATCTTTTTAGCGTGAAAGACCCTGAAATAAATTCAGGGTGACGACCGTCTTAACAGAAAACTTGATTAAAACGCCACAAAATGAGATTTAATAATCGAA
>NZ_JAUG01000065.1 GCF_000708285.2 Pedobacter borealis DSM 19626 | reverse complement strand
AAAATTATATCTTATTTACGCCTAATCCCGCTTTATCGTCCTGCTGAATTTATTTCAGCATCTTTTTAGCGTGAAAGACCCTGAAATAAATTCAGGGTGACGACCGTCTTAACAGAAAACTTGATTAAAACGCCACAAAATGAGATTTAATAATCGAACTCAGGTTAATACCTATACCGATCAGATTGATAAAGACAGCAGTAGGCCTGTATATGTGTTAAAAAGGAAGTAAATAATAAGAAGTCAAGTTTCATAGCCTGTTGCTTATTAAACTTGACTTCTTTGTAATATCTATATAAAATCGAGCGTATTAAATTTTTTGTTCAGGATATCAGCATTATTTACATCCAGCCATTTATCTAAAATGGTACCATAAACCTGTCTGAAATCCAGTTGATATTTTAAATCGCCGGTATCTAAATCACTTAGATTTGGTGCAGCATTAAAAATCCCTTGTTTCTTTAATTTTCCGCCAAAAACAAACATATTATTTGCCGTTCCGTGGTCGGTTCCGTTACTGGCGTTTTGTTCTACCCTGCGGCCAAATTCGGAGAAGGTAATCACCAGGGTATCCTCAAGCTTATTGTTCGATTTTAAATCTTTTAAGAAAGCAGCCATGCCCTCGCTATATTGTTTAAGCAGATTGCCTTGTTGACCAATTTGATTCACGTGGGTATCAAAACCACTTAACGAAACATAATAAACCCTTGTTTTTAATCCCGAAGAAATAAATTTAGAAACCGTTTTCAATTGGTTTGCAAAACCCGAAGTAGGGTAAGTAGATTTCGACTGATAAATTTTGGAGGTATTCTGGATATAACTGGCAGAAGATGAAGTTTCGATCATGGTTTTATATAAATAACCTAAATTATCTTCATCTAAATGTTCCTTATCATTCTGCAACATGGCCTTAAAAAACGGATCGTTTGTATTACGGAACAAAGCTGCGGGATCTTTTAATGCAATTCCTTTTTTGGTTTGCCCTTTCATGGCTAGGGAAAGTGAGTCGTCTACCTCTATCGCTGTATAAGGGAATTTGCAGGTTTGGCAATTGCTATCTAAATAACGGCCAATCCATCCGGTTGATAAGAATTGATTGCTATCGCTACCCGTTTGCCAAATATCCATCGAACGGAAATGTGAGCGGTCTGGGTTGGGGTAGCCAACATCGTTGATGATGGTCATCCAGCCTTGGTCATAAATTTCTTGCAGGGCAGCCATGTTCGGGTTTAACCCTTGCATGTCGTTCAGTTTAATCACCTCTTCAGGTTTAATGGCAATACTTTTTCTTTTTTGGTAATAAATGTCGTTTCCAAAGGGAATAACCGTGTTTAAACCGTCATTTCCACCAGAAAGCTGTACCACAACTAAGTTTTTGTATAGGCTTAGCTCATCAAGCGCCATGGCCTCAAGCGGTTTCATAAAAGCCGGAACAAATAGTGAACCTGCTGCAACGAATCCTGTATTTCTTAAAAAATTTCTTCTATTCATCTTGTTAGTCTTTGATGGTCAATGTTTTATGGTCGATGGTTCATGGCTTGGGCGCTTAGCTAATCGGCTATTGACCATCAACCATTGACTATTAACTGTTCTCTAGCACAACTGATACTCGGGCATGCTGGTAATTTCGACTGCTGTACTTCTCAATCCTTTATTATCGCTTACCATTGTTGTTATTTTGGCATTTAATTTCGGTTGCAATAAAAACTCGGTAAGTTCCAATGGCGTTAATCCTTTTGGTAAAGTATCTAAAAATTTAGGCCAGTCTGCATTTGCGTTTACGTACGATTTTGGTTTCATGTTGGCATTTGCATTGGTGGTAGCTGTTCTACTTAAGGCAATTACGGCTTCGTCTTCCGGATCCGCTTTGCCGCTGAAATCGATTTCCCCATCATTTAAAACAAGCGAAGGAATGCGCATCCTTAACATTAACGATGAACTATCAATCCAGCTTTGTCCGCCAGGCCAGCCCGCTACATTAGGTGGGTTAAATAAATATTGCCCCAAACTGCTTTGTAGCTGTATTAAAACCTGTGGTTTGTTATAGGTAACATAAAACTCGCGACTTAAGCCCACCAAAAATTCAGCGGGTGATTTAATTTTTGTGCCTACATTTTCAGGGCTATAAAACCAATCAGATGTAAACATTTTTTTCATCATCGAGGCAATGTCATATTTCGAGTTGTAAAAATGTGTGGCAAGTTCTTTAATATGATCCTCATTCGGGTTATCGTTTACGAAAAATTTATATACTTTCCTGGCGATAAATTGGGAGGTTTCTGGTTTTTCTAGAATAATATCGATGATGTTTTCGCCTTCGAAATTCCCGATTTTACCGAAAAAGGTTTTTGTTCCGGGATCGTGCAGGTTTTGTCTGAAAATGAACGAGCCATCTTTGTCATACATCCAGCCGGTAAATGAGCGGGCAGATTCTTTAATGTCCTGCTCGGTATAATTTCCTCTTCCCAGGGTGAAAAGTTCCATGAGTTCGCGGGCGAAGTTCTCATTTGGTTTACCTTTTCTGTTCTGCTGGTTATTCAGGTATTGCAGCATTGCGGGCGACTTGGAAACCTCAACCAGTAAGGTTTTAAAGCTGCCCAGGGCATTTGTTCTTTGGATGTTATTTAATTGTTGGGCAAAAAATGGGTTATTGCTGCGGCAGGCAAAATGGCCATGCCAAAAAAGCGTCATCTTTTCCCTCAACGGGGCATCGGTATTGATCATTTTGGTAATGAAGGCAATATTCAGATCGCGGCTTACTTCGTTTTGCTCTCGTATAATCTGCTGGCGCATTTTTTTCTCATCATCATTCAGACCTTTTTTAGCATATAAACCTGCCTGTATCAAAAGTTGTCGTTTCGATTCGTAATCATTCACTAAATTGATTGGATCGTCTTTTTGGGAATCTTTAAGCAGGTTATCCACCACTTTGTCGAGATTTTTTTTGCTTAATTTTTGTAAGTCGGTATAAGAAACCCCAAAGCCTGCCCGATTGTAAAGATGTTTTACTTTTAAGAAATTATCTTTTGCGTTCATAATGGACTGTTTTACAGTATGACTTATTTAAAACGCCAGGGTTTAATCTTTGTTTTCTTTCTTATTTTTGCCTATGTTTTTTCAGCTACTAGATGACAATCCGGGCTTCCCAGACCCAGCCTTGGCAGAAGAGGATGGTTTATTGGCCATTGGTGGTGATTTAAGTACGGAGCGGTTGTTAATCGCCTATTCGAATGGTATATTTCCATGGTTTAGTGAAGACGAACCAATTCTCTGGTATTCGCCACACAAACGCTGTGTGATTTATCCTGATAAAATTAAAATCAGTAAAAGCATGCAGAAAATTTTAAACCAGGAAGTTTTCAAGATTACTTTTAATCAGGCTTTTGCCGAAGTGATCCGCAATTGCGCAACTACCAAAAGGAAAGGGCAGGATGGTACCTGGATTACCAACGAAATGCAAGATGCTTACATTAGCCTTCATCAGCAGGGCTACGCGCACAGTGTAGAGGTTTGGTTGGCTGATCAGCTGGTGGGTGGCCTATATGGTTTAAAAGTAAATCGTGTTTTTTGTGGAGAAAGTATGTTTAGCCATGTAAGCAATGCTTCAAAAGCAGCATTGATTTTTTTAAGTAAAATGAATATCGATTTAATTGACTGTCAGTTGTCGAACGATCATTTAATGAGTTTAGGTGCTGAAATGATAGAACGAGAAACATTTATGCGTATTTTGACAGTGGACTAATCTTTATTCTCTAACGATTGATGTATAGCCCGTTCAATTCTGGTATCAGGTATAAACCAAATGGCTGCAACAATTACATACATGGAACAGCCAATCCAAGGGTTTATGAAGCTGAGGCCTATTCCCAAGGCATAAAAAACTAAAGAAATTTTTCCTTTGCTATCATTGCCTATTGCTTCAACTACCAGTGAATGTGCACCCTCTGTTTTTTTAATTGTAATGACCAAAATTAAATAAGCAATGGCTGCTAAAAATAATACTACGCCATAAGCCACAACTGGCCAAAAGGTAAAATGATTTTCGCCCATCCATCCTGCCGTAACCGGGAAAAGTGACAACCAGAAAAGCAGGTTTAAATTGGCCCATAACATTGATCCGCTCACTTTCTTAACCGCATGCATGAGGTGATGGTGATTGTTCCAGTAGATACCTACGTAAGTAAAGCTTAAAACATAACTGATAAATTTAGGAATAAGGGGCTTTAAGCTGGCTAGTGTATCGCCATGCTCCGGAACCTTGATCTCTAAAACCATAATGGTAATGATAATTGCAATTACCCCATCACTAAATGCTTCTAATCTGCCTTTGTTCATTATTGTTTTTTTGTTAGGTAGCTAATTACACCCGCTCTATATTCTGGATCTTTTTCGTTTAAAGCTATAAGCTGATTGGTGAAGTCGAAATTTATAAAAAGTTCAGGAACATCCGTATCTGTCTGTAGAAATGCTTTAAATCGATATTGCCCAGAATTATAATCTACATCTTTTTCATTTAAGTTTGCTACCTCAAAAATCATCTTATCGGTACGCATCTCACTTTTTAATTTTAAATTATATAGAGATGCAAGTGAAGTTAAAAATCTATCACTCTCCTTACCTAAGGATCGGAATGAAATTCCATTAGATAAAAATGTGTTTTTCATATCCCCATTGACAATGCCAGCTTTAATGTTTTTTTTCAATGAAATTTCGAGACCAACTGTATCGGTATTGTCTAGTCCTTGTGCTTTAAAAATTACAGTAGAATCTGTTTCTTTTTTATCTACAATATTTAACATCACATCAATAAAGCCATCATCTGCTTTTTTTAATGCAATTTGTGTTAAACCCTTTTCCGGAGGTTTGCAAGAAAACAGAAACAATAAAGTAATCACATTAAGTAAGTTTCTTTTCATTTTTGAAGGCGTTAAATCGTATTTAGTTTGACTACAATTATCTGTTAATTTATTTATAAAAACAAAACCCGCAAACTTTTGATCTGCAGGTTTCTTATTGTTGTTTTGTTGAAATTATAATTCTCTTACCCAGATGTTCCTGTAACTGATTGCAGGACTTGGATCGCCGTGATCTTGTAATTTGATTGAAGAAGGACCATGTTTTTTATATTCTGGCGCACCAATATACCTGGTTTCCCCTTTTAATACAAATCCATTCTGTAAAAGTACGCCGTTTAAAAATACAGTAACACTTGCTGGTTTTTGTACTGTTCCATCTTCATTAAAACGCGGTGCGTTCCAAATGATATCGTAGTATTGCCATTCGCCTGGTTTTTTGTTGGCATTTGCCAATGGAATAGCTTGTTTGTAAACACTGCCTGTTTGTCCGTTAACATAGGTTTTATTGTTATAAGCATCCATAATCTGGATTTCGTAACCCTCATCACCGCCACCTGTTGATGCTAAAAACACACCGCTATTTCCACGTGCCTGACCTTCGCCAGTTATGTTTTCAGGGATTTTCCATTCCAGGTGCAATTGGTAATCGGTAAACTTTTTATTGGTTTCGATATTTCCAGTGCCCTTTTTTACCGTAAAAAAACCATCGTCTATTGTCCAGGCAGCTGGTTTCGATGGATCTTTAACAGAATGCCACGCATCTAAATTTCTGCCGTTGAAAAGAATGGTAGCATCAGATGGCGCGTCCTGAGGCAATTTGCCCGGTGTAACAATCTTAGGAACGGGTTCCCAAACCTCGGTTGTTTTTGGGTCTTTGGCAGGATCTGGTTTTTTATCTTGTGCCATAGCTTGCCCTGCAAAAAATGCAGGAATAAATAATAGTGTATACTTGTTCATGATTGTGGTTTAACTTTTTAAAGTTAACCAGTTTATTAAGAAAAGGAAATTTCGTATTTAAAATTTTACCCCAAATCGTCAACAACGTAGGTTTCGCTTATAATTACTTCGTCAGGGGCAATATCTTCTTTACGCTGTTCTGCCAAATCGCGCATTGGGCAATAACCCGTGATGCCGCGGTACAGTAATCCTGCACCAATTGCTGCACCCGTAAGGCCAATTACAGGATGCGAAAAAATGCTGGTGATGCCTTTGAAAAGTAAATATGTTCCTGCAGCGCCAGATAACCAACGTTCAGATTTTGAAACGTTTTCGAACAATTCTGGGTACTTCCAGGCTTCTTTAACGTTGTTTACAGCAGTATTAAAATCTTGATTTGTCATGATGGTTAAATTTATGTTCTACTGTATAACAAGTAAGAAGGAAATGAGTTTTGAAAAGAATTTTAATTGTGTAATGTTGCCACGGAGACACAGATTATCACGGAAGACCAGGTTGTTTGTATTCACGTTGATGTTTAGCCACAGAAACGCTGATTAACACGGAAGAAGTACTAATAACCAGGATTATAAAACAACACGCCTGATTTCGAGCGTTGGTTTACCGAAATTTAAAATAAGCCCAACTTTGCAACCTGAACATCTTAAGTAGTTTAGAGTTTGCGCTATATCGGCACTTGCAATAGCACTTTTTGATTTAATTTCTAATATTACCGTATCGAATATGATAAAGTCGGCATAAAAGCTATGGGGTAGGGGAATCCCTTTATAATAAACTTGGTATAACTTCTCTCTTTCGTAAAAATAATCCCTGTTTTTTAGTTCTATACAAAGTGCATCTTTATAAACGATTTCTAGAAAACCACAACCTAAATGGCTATGAATTTCAATAGCAGCACTAATAATTAGGTCTGTTTCGTTTTTTAATGGGAAGTTCGATTGACGGATTTCCATACCAAGAGATTTAATAAAGGTTAACTAATTAACTTGGGATGTATTTACTAAAATAGTAAAATAATAGGATGCTGCGAAGCATACTCTGTGATTTCTGTGTCTCCGTGGCAAAGAATAACTTGAAAGGTTTGTTAGATACTGGCTATGGATGCCTGTTTACACAGCAAACTCTTCGACTTCGCTCAGAGTGACCAACGGAGAGTACATCCGTGATTTCCGTGTTTCCGTGGCAAAAAATTAAGTAGAATAGTCTGTTAGAGGGTGCAATATTCAAATAAACTGTTCGACTTCGCTCAGAGAGTGGCAATCATATAAGAACTTCTGTGATTGCAGCGCCTCCGTGGCAAATTTTCGGCGATTAATTCAATATATCGCGTATATCTTCTTTACTCAACGATTTAAAGAAACTTTCTTCAGTTGTAATTAAAGAATTTGCGAGCGATTTTTTACGGTTCTGTAAAGCCAATATTTTCTCTTCAACGGTATCTTTTGCGATGAATTTGTAGATGAAAACCTTTTTATCCTGACCAATACGGTGCGTTCTGTCGATGGCTTGTTGTTCTACTGCCGGGTTCCACCATGGATCGAGGATAAAAACATAATCAGCTTGTGTTAAGTTTAAACCTACGCCGCCTGCTTTTATAGAGATTAAGAAGACTTTCAGTTCGGTATTCTGCTGAAATTCGGAAACAATTTCGCCACGGTTACGGGTTGCACCATCTAAATAAGCAAATGGAATATTTTCCGCTTCAAAATGTTTTTTGAAGATATCAAGATGTTTTACAAACTGAGAAAAAACCAAAACCTTATGTCCGCCTTTAAGTACGTTATCCAGTGTGTGGATCACATTTTCGAACTTTCCTGAATCTGAAACATAGGTGCCATCAATCATTACAGGGTGGTTGGCCAACTGGCGTAAGGCAGTTAACCCCTGTAAAAGCTGTACCTGTTTCTTTGCGAAAGTTCCATCGTCCATGCTCTGCAATAAATCATTACGGTAGGCAGATTTTGTTTTTTCGTAGTAAGCGGCCTGATCTTCGCTCATGTCGCAATAAATTACCTGCTCCGTTTTTGGTGGTAATTCTGCAGCCACCTGTTCTTTCGTTCTACGGAGCACAAAAGGCTTGATAATCGATTGCAGTTTACGCGCTTTTTCTTCGTCCTTTTTCTTTTCTATGGCTTGTACATATTCTTCGTAGAAGAATGCCTGTGTACCCAATAAACCAGGGTTTAAAAAGGTCAACTGCGACCATAAATCGCTTACTGAGTTTTCTACGGGTGTACCGCTCAGAATCAGTTTATGTTTAGATTTTAAGCTTCTAACGGCTTTAAACGATTTTGATGCCGGGTTTTTAATGTTCTGACTTTCATCGAGAATAATGTAGTTGAAATAAAAGTTTTTCAATTCATCTACATCTACTCTGGTTACACCGTAAGTGGTAATGATAATATCGTAATTGGCAAAATTGGCAACATCTTTATTTCGGTTGGTACCCGTATGTGCCAGTATTTTAAGCTTTGGTGTAAATTTTTTAGCTTCTGTTAACCAGTTGTAGATTAAAGAGGTAGGCATGATGATGAGCGAGGTCGTCTGCGTTTCGAGCAATTGATCATCTTCCTTCACCTTTTGCAGCATAGCCAATGTTTGGATGGTTTTACCCAAACCCATATCATCGGCCAAACAGCCACCGAAATTGTATTCGCGTAAAAAACTGAACCAGTTATAGCCGGCTTTCTGGTAATCGCGTAAACTGCCTTTAAAATGAACAGGCATTTGCGTATCAGCAATATCCTCAAAGTCTGATAATCGCTGTAACTTGCGTTCAAGCGTAACATTAGCCAGGCTATCTTCAGCCAGATCATTGATGAGACCGATATGGTGTTTCTTTAATTTTAGCGTTTTTCCGGCCTCTGCCAAACTGAACAAACTGCCGTATTGTGTAAACCATTTATCAGGGATAATAGCTACTTCACCATCAGGCAACAAAAACTCACGCTTTTTGTGTAGAATATGTTGCTTTAGTGAAAGAAAAGGAATCTGGTATTTTCCGAACCACACCACAGCGTGGATATCGAACCAATCGTTTCCTTCTTTAACTTCAAGATCTATTTTGCTGGCACCGAAAACAAATTTTTTCTGCCCTGTGGCCTGTTCAATTTCAAAACCCGATGCCTGTAAAATTTCGATATGCTCGTTTACCCAATTTATAGCCCCGTAGCTTGGATTTTCTTCGGCAGCAGCTACTTCCAGGTTGCTGAATAAAGAACTCGTTTTTTTTAGTCCTAACGATAACAGCAAATTGAACTGCTTTTTCTCCCATTCTGCCGAACGTTTGATGCGGTGGAAAATATAGTTATCGGCAGTTTTTTCTAAACGTACAGTTACTTTGTGTGCATTTTCTACTGGGAAAGTATATTCGCCATATTTAAAATATAGCTGAATTTGAGAAAGACCACCATCAACATATAAAACTTTAATTACCGGTGTTGCCTCAAATTGTTCGGTTCTGATTTCGAAACCCTCTGCATACACGTGGTGTTTCTCTATTAAAGGGGCAACAAACTTTTCAAAATAAGTAGCTTCAGTTGTTTTGGGGATGGCAATAAAGCGTTTGTTTAGAAAGGGTTGCAGTTTTTTTCCCTCAATATCCTGATCAAAAAAGTACAATACATCGTTAAGCAATAACCACGCAGGTTTGTTGCTGATAATCTGCGCTTCTTTAAACATAAATTCGATGCGCAGATTCTGATATTTGATGGTGGGAAAATAACGCGTTTCTGTTTCGTTTCTGCGGAAATGGAAAAGAATAGATGCAGGCTCATCAGCCAGTTCGATTTTGCGTTCTACCGGCCAGCCATCTTTGTCCATTACATAAAGCTCGTTTTTGACCTTCAAAAGCTCTAAAGCTTCGGCAAGTTTCTTTTCGATTTTAGGGCGAACATTTTCATGAAATTTATTGTCGAAAATTTTGGTAAAAAACTCAGTAGGCCTGATTAGTTTTTTATAATATTTTTTAATCAGCGAATCTTGCTCAATGTCATCTAAAATTTTGATCAGCTTATAATCAATATCACTTAAACAGGCATTAAATTCTTCCGCGGTATGCGTAAAAATCCGTTGGTAAGTAAACGAAAAATCTCCTTGTGGATTGAGCTGAACAACGTGAGGTTCAATTAAATAGCCCAAGTACTCATGTTTGCACAAAGAGTACACCACTTTACAGGTTTTAGAGCTATCGACACGTAACATTGATTGGTTTAAAATTTTTTCTAAGCTAAGCGCTTAAAAAACTTTAAACTTACAATATTTTGAGGTTACATCAAAAAGAAGTAGCGGTTTTTGAGATAAAAATTATCAGTTTTTTATCGGAATTTGAAAGAACAGTGAATTGTTTGATTGTATGAGTGCAAACGGATCAGCCTAAAAACAAAAAAGGCATCCTGAAAATCAGAATGCCTTAAAAATTCGTTAATTATTTTTTATTTCCAGCCACCGCCTAATGCGCGGTATAGGTTTACCACCGATTGTAGTTTTTGTAACCGATCGTTAATGCCACTTAATTGTGCTGTTAACAAACTTTGTTCTGAAGTTAAAACGTCAGTATAGTTTGTTGCCGAACTGTAGCGCAATAATTCTTTGGTAAAATCTACTGCTTTGGTTAATGAAGCAATTTGTTTTGCCCTGGTTGCTTCTTTTTCCGAAGCCGTTTGGTAAGCGTACAAAGCATTCGATACTTCCTGTCCGCCGGTTAGCAGCGTTTGTTGAAAGTTGTAAAAAGCAATCTGTTGATTTGCTTCAGCTGTTTTTAAGCGTGCTTTGTTTGCGCCTTTTGCAAAAATTGGCTGCGTTAAACCCCCTACCAAATTATAGAAGATAGATTTACTGAAGAAATCCTGTAATTGTAAGCTTGATAAACCACCTGTTGCGGTAATGGTTAACGCAGGATAAAAATAAGCTTTAGCTACGTTTGTGTTTTCGAAAGCCGATCTGAAACCAAATTCAGCAGCAATCACATCCGGACGGTTTTTTAACAATTGTGCAGAAACGCCGGTTTGTAGATTAGCATAAGGTGTCTGCTGATCTAAGGTAGTGCGGTTAATCGCATTTGGTGCTTTAGCAACCAAGACACTTAGCGCATTTTCAGCCTCTTTAATGCTTCTTTTTAAATCGGGCAAGGTTACCTGAGCCGCGTATAAATTGGCTTCACTCTGTACAACCGCTGCGCCATTAACTACGGCGCCTTGTTTTAAGGCTTTCATGGTTTCAACATCCTGCGTTCTAACCTTAATGGTCTGTTCGGTAATCGCCAATTGTTTGTCAAGGGCCAATAAAGCATAATAATTATTAGCAATGGTAGCAATTAATTGAGTTTGAACAGCGCGTTTTGCCGCATCACTTTGTAATAAAGTAGCGTAAGCACCGCGCTTTGCACTGCTTAATTTTCCCCAAATGTCAGCTTCCCAACTGGTGCTCAATTGTGCTTTATAGGTTTGGGTTTCCAGATTGATGTTAATCCCAGCTGGAAAATTCTGTGCTGCAGCAGAAGCTTTATTATCGGTTACATTTACATCGGCCTGTAAGCTGGGCAATAATGCGCCTTGGCTTTGTATAAGCGTTGCTTCGGCAATTTTAATGCGCTCGATGGCCTGTTTCAGGTCTAAATTTTCATTTATCCCCTGTTGGATCAGCGATTGTAAAGTGGTGTCTGAAAACAACGTTTTCCATTGCACATCGGCAATGGTTGTTGTATCGGTATTATTGTTATCACGGTATAAACCTTCGCTTTTAAGTTGTGGGCGCTCGTATTTTTTAGTTACACAAGCGCTTAGACTGAGGATGGCTACACCGATTAAAATGGAATGCTTATATTTAAATTTCATGGTTTTAAAATTAATGTGGACGGTTAACCGCTAACTCGTACTCTTCTTCTGTTTGTTCGCGATCAATGCCTTCCTCAAAAGGAGAATTGCTACTGATTTTTTCCTGTAAGGTTTGGAAAACAATGAACAAGGCCGGGATTACAAACACGCCGAATATAGTACCGATTAACATACCGCCTACAGCTCCGGTACCAATTGAAGTATTACCTGCTGCACCAACACCTGATGATAACATTAAAGGCAATAAGCCCAGGATAAAGGCAAAAGAGGTCATCAAGATCGGACGTAAACGGGCAGTTGCACCATCAATAGCCGAGTTAATAATACTCATTCCCTTTCGTCGCCTGTCTACCGCGTACTCTACAATCAAAATGGCATTCTTTGCCAGTAGCCCCACAAGCATGATCAAGGTAATCTGCGTATAGATGTTATTATCTACACCAAATATCTTATCAAAGATGAATACCCCGGCTAAACCAATTGGTAATGAAAACAATACCGCCAATGGTAAGATATAACTTTCGTACTGTGCCGAAAGCAGGAAATAAACGAAGACTACGCAAAGTAGAAAGATAAAAATCGTCTGACTTCCACTGCTTACCTCTTCACGCGATAAACCAGAGAACTCATATCCATAACCTGCTGGAAGATGAATTGCGGCTTCTTCCTGAATCGCTTTAATGGCATCACCAGAACTAAATCCTGCATTTGGGTTACCCGTAACTGCAATTGAGGTATACAAATTGAAACGTGAAATAGCCTGTGGTCCGTAAACTTTTTCTAAAGTGATAAACTCAGAAATAGGAGCCATTGTACCGCTCGAATTACGCACATAAATACTGGTTAAACTTTGCTGATTAGCACGGTACTTGGCATCTGCCTGGTACATTACCCTGTACTGTTTACCAAATTTATTAAAGTTTGAGGCATAAACACCACCATAATAACCCTGCAAAACACCCAACACATCGCTAACCGTTAAGCCAGCTTGTTTCACTTTTGCCACATTTACATCGATCTGATATTGTGGGAAATTCGGGTTGAACGAGGTTGATGCATATTGAATTTCAGGACGTTTACTCAATGCGGCTAAAAATGCATTACCCACTTCGTTGAATTTTTTGATATCGCCACCGGTTTTATCCTGTAACTGGAACTCGAAACCACCACCGGTACCAAAACCCTGAATGGTTGGCGGAGCAAAGAAAATTACCTTCGCACCTTTAATGCTGGATGCTTTTGCAAATAATTCACCAATAATGGCTTTAACATCACGCTTACGTTTATCCCATGGTTTAAGCCTTGCGATAACCATACCATAAGAACTACCCGATCCGCTGATCAAACTTCGGCCAACAACCCTAAATGTAGCCTCTACTTCTGGCACCTTACTCACAATATCATTAATTTTTACAATAATTTTATCGGTTTCTTCCTGCGAAGTAGAAGGTGGCAATGAAATATCAGAGAAAACCGTTCCTAAATCTTCGTTTGGCACGAAACCTTTAGGCGTTGTATTCATAATCCACACTAACACCACTGCGAAAACAGCAATTCCTAAACCTGCAAGCCATCTTTTTTTGCCTAAGAAGCCAACAGAGCGTTTATACTTTTGCGTTACGGCATCAAATGAAGTATTGAAAGCAGTATAAAAACGTTGTAAGAAATTTTTACTTTTTTCGTGATCTTCTGCATGCGGTTTTAAGAACATCGCACACAGTGCCGGACTTAATGTTAAGGCGTTGATCGCTGATAAAATAATCGCGATAGCCAGTGTTAATCCGAATTGTTTATAAAATACACCAGACGAGCCCTGGATAAAACTTACCGGAATAAATACTGCTGCCATTACCAGTGTAATCGAAATAATAGCACCACTAATATCATCCATCGCATCTTTCGTTGCCTTTTTAGGGTCTTTGTAACCCGCATCTAGCTTGGCATGCACGGCCTCAACCACTACAATGGCATCATCCACCACGATACCGATGGCCAGTACCAGTGCAAATAAGGTTAACAGGTTGATGGTAAAACCGAACAGGCTCAGGAAGAAAAAGGTACCGATAATAGCCACCGGAACACTGATTGCCGGAATTAAAGTTGAACGGAAATCCTGTAGGAAAATAAATACCACTAAGAACACCAAAATAAATGCTTCGATCAAGGTATGGATTACCTTTTCGATTGAGGCATCTAAGAAGTTATTTACGTTAACCACCGTTTCGTAATGAACACCTTTAGGGAAAGAAGTTGCTGCTTTATCTAAAGTTTTGATCGAATTTTCGATTACCTCTTTCGCATTCGAGCCCGCTGTTTGACTAATGGCAATACCTAAAGCAGGTTTACCATTAAACTTTACATAACTGGCATAACTTTGTGCACCAAGTTCTATCCTTGCCACATCTTTTAGACGAAGAATCTGTCCGTTTGCATCCGCCTTAATAATGATGTTGCTAAACTCAGTTTCCGTTTTTAAACGGCCACTATATTTTAACGTATATTGAAAAGCCTGATTTCCCTGCTCACCAAACTGACCTGGTGCAGCTTCGATGTTTTGCTCTGCCAAGGCTACACTTACATCATTCGGTACCAGACCATAAACAGCCATTACTTCTGGTTTAAGCCAGATACGCATGGTATAATCTAACGTACCAAATGCACTTGCATCTCCCACACCGCTAATCCTTTTAATTTCAGGGATGATGTTAATGTTGGCATAATTCTGTAAAAACTTCTGATCGTATGATGGATCATCACTATAAATGGCGAAAATAAGCAAGTTACTCGCCTGTCTTTTTGCTGTAATTACACCCGATCTGGTTACCTCTGCAGGTAATAAACTGGTTGCCCTGGCTACACGGTTCTGCACGTTAACCGCTGCTAAATCGGCATTTGTACCCAACTTAAAGTTAACGGTAATGGTTGCAGTACCATCATTACTGGCACTAGAAGTCATGTAAGTCATGTTTTCAACACCATTTATCTGCTCTTCCAGCGGAACAACAACACTACTCATTACCACATCGGCATTTGCCCCCTGGTACGAAGCCGACACCTGGACGGTTGGCGGTGCAATTTCGGGATATTGAGAGATGGGTAAAGTTACAAGGCCTAATACACCTAATATTACAATTATAATGGATATAACTGTTGATAAAACGGGCCTGTCTATAAATTTCTTAAACATAATTAATATGGATTACACTGCTATAGTGTGATTGCACTGACTATATTGTTATTTTTTTATTTCAGCATAAACTGAATCGGTGTTTTTTACCTCAGGTTTAATTTTAGTCCCGTCTTTTAACGATTGAAAGCCTTCTAAAATAACTTTATCTCCAGCTTTAAGTCCTTTGGTAACCACGTAGAAATTACCCTTGGCCAATTCCATCACTTCAATTTGGGTATTGATCACCTTAGCCGAATCGCCTAAAATGTAAACGAATTTCTTGCCCTGTAAATCGATAGTTGATTTTTGAGGGACTAAAATTGCATTTTCAACATGCTGAGGAATTCTAACCGATGCACTAGCACCATTTTTTAATAAGAAAACCGGATTAGGGAAGGTTGCCCTTAAACTTGCCGAACCAGTGCTGGTGTTAATCTGCCCGTTGATGGATTCAATCTTGCCATTTTGTGCATAAATTGAACCATCGGCAAGAACCAAGCTCACCGCAGGAATGTTTTTCATTTGCTGAGCAAGCGTATTGCCTTTATAGGTATTAGAAAAATCTAAAAGCTGTTTCTCGTTTAATGAGAAATAGGCGTAAACCTTAGAAGTATTAGAAACAGTAGTTAACGGCTGCGTACTGCTGCTGCTCACTAAACTTCCATTTCTGAAAGGGATACTACCAACTACGCCATCAACAGGGCTGGTAATCGAAGTATAACCTAAATTAACCTGTGCATTTACCAATTCTGCTTTTGCTTGTGCCAATGCAGCTTTCCTGCTTTGGAGCGTTAGCTGCGCTGCATCCAGATCATATTTGCTAATGATATCTTTTTCTACCAGGGGTTTGGTTTTGTTTACTGTTAGCTGGGCAGCATTTACATCAGCTTCGGCGCTGCTAATTGCTGCCCGTGCTGTTCTAACCTGTTGCTCGTACTGTGGTGCATTAATGGTGAAAAGCAATTGACCTTTCTTAACTACAGCACCCTCATCAACCAATATTTTTTCAATAAAACCATCAACTTTCGGACGGATATCGATGTTTTGAATACCTTCAATTGTTGCCGGATAATCAGAATCTAATGTTGTATTTTGTGTGTTTACTGTAAAAACAGGGTAAGCCTGTGGACCAGCTGCTGCTGCAGCGGCAGCTTTTTTTGCTGCATCGTTATTTCCGCAGGACGCTAAAAGCATACCAATGCTCACGCTAAAAAAGAGAGTTGTTACTTTTCTCATGGGTATTTCTGTGTATTTAAATTTAAATTTCCGGGATTAAGGGCGTTGTCAAAAAAATAGGACTTCGATTTTCGCCGATAAGTGCCCAAAAATAGAGCCTAAAAAAAAATAAATCTGTCCGAATTCTGTCATTTAATCAATCGATTGATTTATTTTGCGATTGAAAACCTGCCGGATTTTCTTTAAAGTGCTGTTAAAGATTGTGTTGTCGTATTTTTTGGCTTAAAAAACAGTGTGTAAATATCTTGCGACAGATGTTAAAAGCTGTTAAATCCAAAGGAAATATACGATTTTTTAGAATAAATGTTGCGTATTTTAGGCAATAAAATACATTGATAGTGTCTGTTTTACACGAGATGTTCAGATAGGATTCAAACCTCGCAGGTTTTTAAAACCTACGAGATTAAAAAAGAAGATTACTCCACTTCTCCCTCAAAAACCTGACAATAGTCCTCGTTTGTAACGAGGATTAATGAAAACCGCATTTGTAATGCGGAGTAATATTTATCTATGTTGGATTATAAATCTCCCATAAACTCTTATGAAAAGCGAGATTTAAAAGAAGGCGATGAAATCGCTAATCTCATACATCCTCGTTATAAACGAGGACGATAAATGATCTTAAAGCAAAATAAGTTTCTATTAAAACTACTCTACTTCTCCCTCAAAAACCAATTTGGCTGGGCCACATAAAAATACATTGGTAAATTCCTTGCCATCGTAATAGAATTCTATTTTAATATCACCACCCAAAACTTTAATGACGGTTTTAATATGACCGGTTTGGTCTTTGTGTTTCGCCATGGCCATAGCGACCGCGGTTACCCCAGTACCACAGGCATAAGTTTCATCTTCAACACCGCGCTCGTAGGTACGCACAAATAAATGATCGCCTTTATCTTCTACAAAGTTTACATTTATGCCCTTTTCTGCATAAGTTCCATTGTAGCGGATGTTTTTCCCTTCAGTAAAAACATCAAAGTCTTTTAAACCGCTTTGTAAAGCAACATAATGAGGCGAGCCAGTGTTCAGTACATAAGCCTCACCATCTTTGGTAATGGTATCTACATCAATCATTTGTAAATCAACCCATTCGCCATTTTCTGAAATTCTGGCATAATGTGGGCCATCTACTGCCAAAAAGTTTGTTTCGCGATCGATGATTCCGAGTTGTTTGGCGAAGGCGACAATACATCTGCCACCATTTCCGCACATGCTGCCCAACTTACCATCAGCGTTAAAATAATGCATCTCAAAATCATACTCCTCGTGCTTGGTAATAAACATTAATCCATCGGCACCAACGCCAAATCTTCTATGGCATAGTTGTTCAACTAATTGATTGTCAATATTTTTTAACGGACTCATCGTGTGGTCTATTAAAATAAAATCGTTGCCTGCGCCCTGGTATTTAAAGAAATTAATTTTCATGAAAGCTTCATTTTTTAATGCAATATTTGAGTTGCAAAAGGTAATTAGTGGTTTTTAATTTAACATTTTTTAACACAAAACTATTGCTTTGAGGATACAAATATCGTTTATATGGTATTAAATTTGAATAAACTTACGAAAGAAAATTTGAGCAGATAAAAACTGCTGGAGCATTCTACTTAAATCAAAGTGAAAATGCTCTTGCAAATAATAACATTTAACAAATGAATATTATAAGCTAACCAAACAATTAGCTAGCAAATCAGCTTATAATAAATCATGGCTTTAAAAAACAATATACAAACACATGAAACCATTAAAAGCTAGCGGTTTTTAAAGTAATACTAAGCTTTTAATAGCTTCATGACCATTAAAAAACAATATACAAACACATGAAAAAAATATTAGGAATTACCGTGTTGGCTGCTTTTATAGGTGGGGCAGCAGCAATTGGAGGTTACAAACTATTTGAGCGTAACCAAACAGGCAGTACAATTACTGAAAAACAGAACTTATACTTTGCCAGTAATCCACTTAAAGTAACATCTGCAGGAGCAACCGATTTTACGCAGGCAGCAGCAGCAGTTGCGCCAGGTGTGGTCCATATTAAAACAACTTATGCAGCATCCAAAGGTCAGGGTTCTTCTTCTCCTTTTGATATGATGGAAGACTTTTTCGGTGGAGGTGGTGGCCGCCAGATGCAGCGCCAGCCTAGAGCGGCATCGGGTTCTGGTGTAATTATCAGTCAGGACGGTTATATCGTAACCAATAACCACGTGGTAGAAAATGCAGAGAAGGTAGAGGTGGTTTTAACAGACAGACGTAAAGTTGAGGCAAAAGTAATTGGCCGCGATCCGAATACCGATTTAGCTTTAATTAAAGTAAATGCAACTGGCTTACCTGTTGTAAAAATGGGTAATTCAGATAATGTGCAGGTTGGAGAATGGGTTTTAGCGGTTGGTTTCCCGCTAGATTTAAATACTACGGTAACAGCTGGTATTGTAAGTGCGAAAAACCGTAGTATTGGTATTATTGGTCGCGAGCAACAAGGCAACGAAATTACTGAAGAGGAGTATCGCGAATACCAACGTACCGGTAAAAGACCAGATCGTCCGGCAAATACCAGTATTGAATCGTTTATTCAAACCGATGCAGCCATCAACCCAGGCAACAGCGGTGGTGCGCTTGTAAACGCAAATGGCGAATTGGTAGGTATTAACTCAGCAATCGCATCGCAAAGTGGATATAACCAAGGTTATGGATTTGCTATTCCAGTTAATCTTGCCCGTAAAATTGTAGATGATTTTATGAAATACGGCTCGGTTAAACGTGGTTATATTGGTGTTAACTTTGTGCCATTAAGCGGAGAAGATAAACCTGAAGGCATTAAAACCAACGAAATAAGTGGTTTATATGTGAATGATGTGGTTGCTGGTGGCGGTGCCGCAGCTGCAGGCATTAAATCAGGTGATGTTATCAAAAAAGTTGATGGCGTAGTGATCAACGATTCTCCTGATCTTCAGGAAAGAGTTGGTCGTTTAAATCCAGGCGATAAGGTTAAGTTAACCGTGTTGAGAGATGGTGCACTTAAAGATTACACCGTAACTTTAAAAGGAGAAGCCAGCGTAGGCCTTACAGCTAAAAATGCAACAAGCAAAGGCGCTGAGGTTTCGAAATTAGGTGCAACTTTTGCTCCTGCTACTCAAGCACAGAAAACGAAATATGGCATAAATAGCGGTGTTGTAGTAACGTCTGTAACTACAGGAAAAGCATTTGATAATATTGGTGTAGAAAAGGGTTTAATCATTACTAAAGTGAATGGGCAGCCTGTAAATTCTGTAGCCGATGTTCAAAAAGCATTGCCTTTAGGCAGAAACAACATGGTGAGTATTTCTGGTGTTGGCGAGCAAGGTTCTTATAACTATAGCTTCCCAGCGCAGTAATTGATCTGATAAAAAATAGTTTTTAAAAGCGTCCCGATTTAAAATCGGGACGCTTTTTTTTAATCCTGATGGATCGGTTCGTGATTGGCATGACAGGCATCTGCACATTCCTCGCAGGCAACAGCGCATTGTCTGCAATGTTCATGATCGTGTTTGCTACATTCGGTTGCACAAAGCCTGCATATTTCTTCACAGAGCAATAAATATTGATGCCCGATAATTGAATCTCTTTGCAATAACCGGGCTGCCTGGATGCAAATATCTGCGCAATCCCGATCTAGTTTAATGCAGTCAATCATCATGTTGATGTCTTCTTCTTTTAAGCATGACGATGCACAATGCTCGCAAGCTAGCGCGCAATCTAGTAAAGCCTGGATTAAACCATGGTTGTTTCTCGTTTCCATATCGTAAAAGTTTTGGTTATACCTATTTTGTATATTAATAACCTGTTGGAAATTAAACTGTTTTAAAAAAAATGAAATGGGCGACTGGGTGCTTTGTGCGCAGCTAATTCAATAGTGTATGCCCTATAATCTATTAGGTTGTATTTTTAGCCACAGAGGAGGCACAGGTCATTAAGTTAAGCGCTGTGGTTGTCAGTTTGAGCGTAGTCGAAGATCATTATCTTCGCATTTAAAAACCCAATTTATATTTTCATGTTTGAAGCGCAATGCTTGTACATAGCAATAAATGCGTTCCCGTTTTACGCTTATACGCTTTGCTGCCTCGTACCTCGTTGCTGCAGGGTATCGCTTCAACCGGGGCTAGCTGGCCACAACAGCATTTCATTTTTGGGGTTGCAGGATGTACAAACCATTGTTCTTAAACCCGACAATAGCGGCAGCTCCCGATTTAAGTACTGTTTTCTTCTTTTTATGGTGTGCTTGCTTGTTCACAGGTTTCATCGGGACTAAAGCGAATGGCGGGACTGCAAACCGCCAAGAACTACTACCGCTACATTTTCTAATAAAAAGACTATCCTTCAACTACGCTCGAGTTGCCCCTTTCAGGAAATTTCGAAATGTTAAAATATCTTAAATAACGGGCTGTTCAGCCAAATCCCTATACTCAAATCAATATTCATCCGTTTTTCATAATCAAGATTTAGTTTCGCTATTTACCGATTGATAATCAGCGTTTACCGATACGCTATAAATTAATTTTTTTATTGTTCCATATTTGAATCAGCAACAAAACCGAATATTATGGCTTTAGCTAGCATTAACCTCAGCGTAAAACAATATTTCAATTTCATGTGCAGAACAGATTTTGAAAGAAGGATATTTCACGATACATACAAAGAATTTCAAAAAAGATCAAAAATATACAGCTTAGATGAGCACGCACATACCTTTTCTCAGATGCAGCAAGTCAGCGAAAAGGCAAATGCATTACACCAAAAACTTCAGTACGCCGTAATGAACAGCATTGCGGCCTTAGCACATAAAATGCCTGTTTTAAGCGATTTAGAAGATCACCCGATCCTTTTCGATTGGGCTGAATTACATATTTATGCTTCAGATCTGTTAAATAAAGCAGCGCATGTGGTATCGATCACCTATACCAGCCCGAAATTAATTTTACACGAAATCATTGGTGATCTGTTAATCTTAAGTTATAATGGTAAAGAAAACGAAACATTAGTGGTGAAAATTACCGAAAATCTGAAGGTAAATTATGAGCAGCACGAAAACCTGATTTATAGCTAAATTTAAATCCTGATTGCCAGTATTGATTACGACGGCAATTATACGTTAGCTTAGTATTTGCTTTTTTTAGGTAGAAAAGCGGAGGCAAAGGGCCTGTTTTGAACGTGCTTTATTGATAAAAACCGAGCGATATATCAAGGAATGATAGACTAAATCGGGTCGCTAAATCGGGCTTAAAGGGCAAATTATCAATATATTTAGCATTATTTATATAATAAAAAAATAAAAAATTGATTTATAGGGATTTAACTCTATCTTTGAAACAAATTAAAATACAATACAATGCAACAAGGAACAGTAAAATTTTTTAATGAAACTAAAGGTTTCGGATTTATCACTCCATCTAATGGCGATGCCGAAATTTTTGTTCATGCTTCAGGCTTAATCGATAACATTCGCGAGAATGATACCGTAAACTACGATGTAGAAGAAGGTAGAAAAGGCCTAAACGCGGTAAATGTTAAAGTAGCTTAAGAAAACTCAAACACATAAATCGTAAAAAGTCCCGATGCAAATCGGGACTTTTTTTGTGGAATCAACTTTTGAATTGTCGATCCTCACATTTATCTGCCTGCCAAATTTTTGCTGATTTCACTGTCAACAAAATCTAAAGAAAGATCATTGTTGGTTAATATAGTGCCGTTTTTATCTACTAAAAAGAAGTAAGTAACATTATAATTGCTCAGGTTCTTTGCATTGGGCGATTCGGAACCTTTAAAATCGGCATATTGTGGCCAGATTAACTTGTCTTGTTTTATTGTTTTAAGCCACGAATCGCGCTTCTTATCAAATGATACGCTTATAAATTCAACATCCTTATTCTTGTATTTTTCGTAGAGTGAAGTCAGTGTTTGGTTGTCTCTGCGGCTCTTACCGCTATATGATGCCCAAAAGGTTACCAGATTTATCTTTTTTAATACTTTTAAATCGAATTTATTTCCTTCGATATTTTCTCCTTCAATATTTGGCATTTTACTTCCTGCCATCATTTGGTTGGCCTGTGTAATTTCAGCTAAAAGACTTTCGCCCTTTTTACTTTCCTGAACTTCTTTATCTAAGCCATTAAAGATTGATAGGTAGTGCTTCGCTTCTGATTCTACTGTTCCTAAACGTTCTAATAAAAAAAGTGTGTGCGCTGAGCTGGGATACTTTTTGGCAAAAGCCCTGATAATTTCCAGTTTAAGCTGAAGCTGTTTCGCTCTCCAACGATCTGCTTTTTGAGCTTTCTCCATAATGTTGTTCGGATTAGCTTGATCCAGCTCTTGTTCTGCAATATTCAAACTATCGAGGATGTCTTTACTCATGTTGCCTGTTAATTTGTAGAAATCGATAAATTCTTCACCCTCTATATCCGGAACGCTCTTTAGTGGATAAATGCTAGGGTTTTTTCCATCAAGAACGCCTTTGAAGCTGCCTTTATCAAGATAGAAGTAATATTCTCCCGTGCGACTGCGATCCTCAGTTCTTAAAGTGGCATAGCCTTTTATTGGGATGTTGATTTTAAAAGTCTGATTGCTATTGGTAATGTTTTCAACTTTCAGTGTCTCGCCCTTTTCTGCACTTTGAATGGTAATTACGGCATTTGGGCCAAAGTTTTTGGTTTCGAGATTAAAGGTAGCAGGAGCTGGATCACAGGAAGAGAAGAGGCCCGCTAATAAAGTAAGTAAATAGAGCTGTTTTTTCATGTTAATAATTTGATATTGCAATATAACGAAAAATTTAGTTGTTGTTGAGGGAATTTAGAATTTCGTCATTAATAACATTTTACCATTAAGAAATTAAGGTAGTTGAGAAGAAAAATGTTATTTTAGTTGTGGAGTAAGTTCTTAATAATCAACTTATTTTAATCATCCCCTAATTCTGCATGCTTAAAAAGCAATGTAGAATACATGTTTCATTTTAATTACTTAGGGAATGACTAAAAAAGAGGTTACACAATTATCTTACGAGATCACAGGCTTTGCAATTAAAGTTCATAATGCACTTGGCCCAGGCCTATTAGAAAGTATATATGAGCGCTGCTTAAAATATGAGTTGGAGAAAAACGGTTATGCTGTTTCGCAACAGTTAACAATATCGGTTGTATATGATGATTTGCCAATAGATTTAGATTTACGCACTGATTTATTTGTTAATGATTGTGTTGTTGTTGAAATAAAAGCAATCTCTAATCTCTTGCCCGTTCATCAGGCACAATTACTGACCTATATGAAACTTCTAAGTGCTCCCCAAGGATTGCTGATCAATTTTTTCACGGATAATATTACCAAAAGTATTGTTCCTATGGTTAATGAATACTTCAAAATTTTACCTGATAGATAAGATACTAAATACCATTGTCCTCCTAGGACTTAATGATCTTCATTTCTTAATGGTAAAAAAGCTTATGAAACCACAAATATTCCCATATTCTTTCAATTATTTCCGAATATGCTTTAGAATGTTTCTAAATAAATGTTTTATCGTTGTTTTGTCATATTCGTTTATAAATTAAACTCATAATTAGATACTTTTGCAAGAAATTTAGATATAAATCCTAATCAAATGAGTGGTTTCGGAAATGCATTTTCTTCTTCTATTGGGAAGAAATTCATCATGGGTATTACAGGTTTGTTCCTGATACTTTTTTTAATTGTACACTGCGGTATTAATGCTTTAATTTTTATTAGCGACGGTGGTTTAACATTTAACGTAGGCGCACATTTTATGGCCACTAACTGGATTATCCGGGCTGGCGAGATTGTGTTGTTTATCGGTTTGCTTGCGCACATTTTTCAGGCGTTGCGTTTAACGTTGCAAAATCAAAAAGCACGCCCGGTTAAATATGCCGTGAACGATGGTAAGGCAAACAGTAAATGGTACAGCCGTTCTATGGGCTTGCTAGGTACGCTTTTGCTGATCTTCCTGGTAGTTCACCTGAAAGATTTTTGGGTAGTTTCCCGTTTTACAGGAATCCCAACGGTTGATGCCAACGGACATGAAGATCTTTATGCGGTAATGAAAGAGAAATTTCAGGATCCGGTAAGGGTTGTCGTATATATTCTTGCTATGTTTTCTTTATGCTACCACTTATTGCATGGTTTTGCTTCCGCATTCCAAACATTAGGATGGAACCACTCAAAATATAACGGTATAATTAAAGGAGCTGGCGTTTGGTATTCGGTTATAATTTCGATCCTTTTCGCAGCCATGCCGATTGCAGTTTATTTCGGTCTTATTCAATAATTTTTAGCACAAAAGATATGTCAGATATTAATTCAAATATTCCAGAAGGCGAATTAACCAGCAAATGGACAAAATATAAGTCTTCTGTGCCTTTGGTTAACCCATCGAACAAAAGAACTATTGAAGTAATCATTGTAGGTTCGGGTTTAGCAGGTGCTTCGGCAGCCGCTACTTTGGCCGAGATGGGTTACAAAGTAAAATGTTTCTGCTTCCAGGATTCACCACGTAGAGCACACTCAATCGCTGCTCAGGGTGGTATCAATGCAGCAAAAAACTATCAGAATGATGGTGATAGCGTTTATCGCCTTTTCTACGATACAATTAAAGGTGGCGATTATCGTGCCCGCGAAGCCAATGTGCATCGTTTGGCTGAAGTAAGTGCCAACATTATAGATCAGTGTGTAGCACAGGGTGTGCCTTTGGCGCGCGAGTATGGTGGCTTGTTAGATAACCGTTCATTCGGTGGTACACAGGTACAACGTACTTTTTATGCAGCTGGTCAAACTGGTCAACAGTTATTATTAGGTGCATATTCTGCTTTAGAACGCCAGATTGGTATGGGTAAAGTAGAAATGTATACCCGCCATGAAATGCTTGAGGTTGTTAAAATCGATGGTAAAGCACGAGGTATTATTGCCCGTAACTTAATTACAGGAGAAATCGAGCGTCACTTCGGTCATGCAGTGGTATTAGGAACAGGTGGTTACGGTAACGTATTCTATCTTTCTACCAACGCGATGGGAAGTAATGTTACTGCAGCATGGAAAGCACACAAACAAGGAGCTTATTTTGCAAACCCATGCTACACGCAGATCCACCCAACTTGTATCCCGGTTTCTGGCGATCACCAATCTAAATTGACCCTAATGTCTGAGTCGTTGCGTAACGATGGACGTATCTGGGTTCCTAAAAAGAAAGATGATAACCGTAAAGCTTCAGAAATTCCTGAAGATGAAAGAGATTATTATTTAGAGCGCCGTTACCCTGCTTTCGGTAACTTAGTTCCCCGTGATGTGGCCTCCCGTGCTGCGAAAGAGCGTTGTGATGCTGGTTATGGAGTGGGTGCTTCTAAATTAGCAGTATACTTAGATTTTAAAGCCAATACAGAACGTTACGGTAAAATCGAAGCTTCAAAATCAGGTAACCACAATCCTGATAAAGAAACTTGTATGCGTTTGGGTACTGCAGTAATTAAGGAAAAATACGGTAACCTATTCGATATGTACGCGCAGATTACCGGTGAAAATCCTTACGAAACACCAATGCGTATTTATCCTGCGGTTCACTATACCATGGGTGGTTTATGGGTTGATTATAACTTAATGACATCCGTACCTGGTTTATATTGTACTGGCGAGGCTAACTTCTCAGATCATGGTGCCAACCGTTTAGGTGCATCAGCTTTGATGCAAGGTTTAGCTGATGGTTATTTCGTTCTTCCTTACACCATTGGTGCTTACTTATCAAAAGAGATTTCGGTAAAAGCAATTCCTACTGATCACCCTGCCTTTGTAGAGGCTGAAGAAAGAGCCGTTGGTATTTTAAATACACTGATCAATATTAAAGGAACTAAGTCGGTAGATCATTTCCACAAACGTTTAGGCCACATCATGTGGGAGAAATGTGGTATGGCCCGTAACGAAAAAGGTTTAAATGAAGCAATTCGGGAAATCAGAGCTTTACGTGCTGAATTCTGGAGCGATGTTCGTGTACCTGGAACAGCTGATGAGTTAAACACCGAATTGGAAAAAGCTGGCCGCGTTGCTGATTTTATCGAGCTAGGCGAGTTGATGTGTATTGATGCGTTAAACCGTAACGAAAGTTGTGGCGGTCACTTCCGTGAAGAGTATCAGACAGAAGAAGGTGAAGCACTACGTGATGATGAGAATTATGCTTACGTAGCCGCTTGGGAATTTAAAGAAGGTGTAAACTTCGAACTTCACAAAGAAGAGCTGAAGTTTGAAAATATTAAAGTAGCACAAAGAAGTTATAAATAGTAGCAAGACGTAGGTATCAAGTATCAAGACTTGAATTAAATCTTGATACTTGGTTCTCGTTACTTGATACTTAAATCTCAATATCATGAGTACAGGAAATATGAACTTAACGCTAAAAGTTTGGCGTCAAAAAAATAACAATGCCAAAGGTGCTTTGGTAGATTATAAATTGGCCGATATTTCACCGGATATGTCTTTCTTAGAGATGTTCGATGTATTAAACGAACAATTAATTAATAAAGGCGAAGAGCCAGTGGTATTCGATCACGATTGCCGCGAGGGGATCTGCGGAATGTGCTCGATGTTTATCAACGGCCGTCCGCACGGACCAAAAGACTTGGTTACTACCTGTCAGTTGCACATGCGTTCTTTCAAAGATGGCGATACCATTGTTGTTGAGCCTTGGAGAGCAGCAGCTTTTCCGGTAGTAAAAGATTTAACCGTAGATCGTTCTGCTTTCGATAGAGTTATTGCTGCTGGTGGCTTTATTTCTGTAAATACTGGTAATGCGCAAGATGCGAACAACCTGCCAATTCCTAAAATGCAGGCAGATGCTGCTTTCGAAGCCGCAGCTTGTATTGGTTGCGGTGCTTGTGTGGCAACCTGTAAAAATGCTTCAGCAATGTTATTCGTATCAGCTAAAATCTCTCAGTTGGCATTGTTGCCACAAGGTCAGCCAGAGCGTTATCGCAGGGTGCAGAGCATGGTTGCGCAAATGGATGCTGAAGGTTTTGGCAACTGTACCAATACCGGTGCTTGCGAAGCCGAGTGCCCTAAAGGAATCTCTTTAGAAAACATCGCTCGTATGAACCGCGATTTTGCATCTGCAAAATTTATTTCAGAAGAAACCGTTTAAAAGTTTAAAAGATATACTGTGCACCCAGCTTAACCGCTGGGTTCTTGAGCCTCCACAACGTGGGGGCTTTTTAGTTTTAAAGAAACCTAGAAACCTGAGTTCGATAATTATTAGCTGAAAATCAT
>NZ_JAUG01000064.1 GCF_000708285.2 Pedobacter borealis DSM 19626 | reverse complement strand
ATTTTCAGCCGGCATTTTTTGTTTTTTCATGGGCTTTTATGTTTTCAACGGCATTCAAGCTAGCTATGCTGGTCTTTTTGATGCCAAAAAGAAAGAGCCCTTTGGCGGCGGCGAGCCGAGGCAAGACAGCGCCTTAGGGCAAAAGAAATCAATTAAACGTCACTCATATTAATTTTTATAAAATAAATTACCCCTCGTAATGACGATCGGTGGCAGAATAAATTAGTTACTTACGCTTCCAATTCCCGATCTAAATGTTCGGTAACGCGTTGGATCGTATTATCGATGGTGTTACTTAGAATCGTTAAATAAGAGCCTTTTTTAGCAGTTTCGATCGCGATCTGCAAACATTCGGTGCTTTTATTGTTGATAATGATCTCTTTATCCGGATCAACTTCCTTGATGCCTTTTACAAGCAGGTCAACTAATTCCTGTGGTTGTCGCCCGCGCAGGTATTTCTCTTGGCAAATATAAATTTTATCAAACATCTGAGCCGAAATGCGGGCAGTTTCGATAATATCCTCATCTCTTCTATCTCCTGTTGCCGAAATAATACCTACATGTTCGGTAGCCTCTACACCTTGCAAGAAACCTTTTATGCCGTTAAATCCGTCAGGGTTATGCGCAAAATCGACCAGTACTTTAAATTCTTTGAACCTGAAAATATTCATCCTTCCCGGGGTATGCGCCGCAGAAGGAATAAATGTTTCCAGCGATAAACGGATATCTTCAGGTTTATAGCCCCATAAATAGGTTGCCAATGTTGCTGCAAGCACATTCTGGATCATAAAATTCACAGAACCACCAAAAGTTAATGGAATGTGCGTGGCTTTATCTACCCTTAATTTCCAGTCGCCTGTTTTAATAGTAATATATCCGTTTTCATAAATGGCGGCAATTCCACCTTTTCTACAATGTTCTTTAATCACCGGGTTATTTTCATCCATGCTAAAATAAGCAACATTACAGCGCGCATCTTTGCCAATTCGAACGCAATAGCCATTATCGGCATTTAATACTGCCCAACCTTTACGGCGCACTGCCCCGATCACAACCGCTTTGACACGTGTCAGATCGTCAAGATTATGGATATCTGAAATACCCAAATGATCTTCCTGGATATTGGTTACTACGCCAATATCACATGCATTAAATCCCAGTCCAGCCCTTAAAATTCCTCCTCGGGCAGTTTCTAGTACCGCAAATTCAACTGTTGGATCTTTTAAAATGAACTCAGCACTTACCGGTCCAGTGGTATCACCTTTCATTAGCATCGTGTTGTGCACATACACACCGTCGCTGGTGGTAAAACCTACACGTTTACCATTACTTCTGATAATGTGCGCAATTAACCGTGTAGTAGTGGTTTTTCCGTTTGTTCCGGTTACAGCAATAATCGGAATCTGTGATAATTTTCCCTGTGGATACAGCATGTCAATAACCGATGCAGCCACGTTTCTAGGCAAGCCTTCACTTGGTGCAAGGTGCATCCTGAATCCTGGTGCTGCATTAACTTCCAAAACCACACCTCCGTTTTCGGTTAATGGCTGAGTAAGGTCTTGCGCCATGATATCGATACCGCAGATATCCAATCCGATTACCCTCGAAATCCTTTCACATATAAAAATATTCTGTGGATGTACAATGTCAGTTACATCGATAGATGTCCCGCCTGTACTTAAATTTGCAGTAGATTTTAAATAAACCACTTCTCCCTTTTCGGGAATAGTTTCTAAGGTATATTCTTTTTTGGCCAGCAGATCCAAAGTATCCCGGTCGACAGCAATTTCAGTTAGCACATTTTCGTGACCATAACCACGGCGTGGATCTTCATTCTCCTTATCGATCAATTCTTGGATCGTATGAATTCCATTCCCCTTAACATGTGCAGGATCGCGTTGTGCAGCAGCTATAACTTTATGATCGATTACCAGCACCCTAAAATCGAAACCGGTAATAAATTTCTCTATAATTACTTTTCGTGAGTAGGTTTTGGCGTATTCAAAAGCTGCAACCGCATCTTCCATCGTTTTCACATTAATGGTTGCACCTTTACCATGGTTGCCATCAAGTGGTTTAAAAACTAAAGGAAATCCAACTTTTTTAACAGATGCCTCCAGATCATCAGGATTTGAAATCGTTACTCCTGAGGCCACTGGAATGGCGGCTTCGGTAAGCAAACGTTTTGTTTCTTCCTTGTTGCTGGCAATATCTACGGCAATGCTACTGGTTTTTTCCGTCATGGTTGCCCTAAAACGGACCTGATTTTTACCGTATCCCAATTGCACCAAAGAGCTTTTATTTAATCTGATCCATGGAATACTTCTACTTACGGCTTCCTCCACAATAGAACCTGTACTTGGCCCTAATGCTTCCAGCTCACGGATTTCCTTCATCCTGCGGATATCGTGCTCCAAATCGTACTCTTCGTTATTGATCAGGGCTTCGGCAATTTTAACTGCAGCTTCAGCAGCGTAAACACCAACCTTTTCTTCCAGATAACTGAATACAACATTATAAATACCTTCAGTTTTAGTTTGGCGGGTTCTGCCGAAACCGGTTTCCATGCCGGCCAAAGTTTGAATTTCTAAAGCAATATGTTCAATTACATGCCCCATCCATGTTCCTTCTTTTACCCGGGTGAAAAAGCCACCTTCAACTCCCTTAGAACAGCGGTGTGTAAACATGCTGGGCAAGAGTTTCTCAATCCTTTCGCTAAATCCTTCTATTACGTTGGTTGGTTTTTGCTCCAAATCTTCCAGATCTAAACGCATCTGGATCAATTTTTTTCGGCTAATTGACCATATGTTTGGCCCTCTTAATACTTGTATGTTTGATATCTTCATGTAATGTTTTGTTCGTTTTTTATTTAAAACAAGCGTTTGGGACAGCCTTTTTAACTCAATTTTTAGAATAAAATTGATGACGGTAAATTATGCATTTATTTTGAAATTAGACGTTCCATTTAGCTAAATCAATTTTAAGGCGTATTTGTTTTATTTTCAAGCACAATCCTGTTAATTTTAGGTTATAATATTTTAACGTTTGTTAATAAATTGAATATTCTTGACAAAAAAAGTCGTGTTTTTTATCATAAGCCTATATATTTGGGTTTTTTGATACAATTATAATACACAAAGAATGGTTCCGAAAGGTAAACTCATCATCATTGGTGGCGCAATAAACACAGGTAGCTTCGCAGAAACGCAATTTGGACTGCCTGAGAATATGAATTTTTTTGAGCGTGGAATTTTAAAACGGATTACTACAGAATCATTAAAAGATACTCAATCTCGCTTCGAGATCATCACTACAGCATCATTAATGCCCGAAAAAGTTGGTGAAGAATATATCAAGGCTTATGCACAATTAGATGTGCACAATGTTGGTGTGCTTAATATTACCAACCGTGAGGAAGCCAATTCTGATGAAAATTATGAACGTATCAAAGCAGCCGAAGTAATTATTTTTACCGGTGGTGATCAGCTCCGTCTTTCTTCAATTTTTGGTGGAACAAAAATCCATCAAATATTACTAGAGAAATACAGAAATGAACCTGTAGTAATTGCCGGTACTTCTGCAGGGGCGGCCGCAAGCTCTAAAAACATGATTTATCAGGGTAGCAGTAAAGATGCTTTGCTTAAGGGAGAGGTTAAAATTACCGGCGGATTAGGCTTTATTGATGATGTTATTGTTGATACACATTTTGTTCAACGCGGAAGAATTGGCCGCTTGTTATATGCTGCTGCCAGCAATCCTGGTATATTAGGGATTGGTCTTGGTGAAGATACGGGGCTTTTCATCTCTGATGGCCATACGATGGAAGCAATCGGCTCTGGCATGGTAATTTTAGTAGATGGCCGCAATATGGCTGATACCAATTTAACAGACGTAGAGATGGGTCAGCCTGTTTCAATTAAAAACATGGTGGTACATGTAATGTGCGATGGCGACGTTTATGATTTAACAGACCATAGCTTAGTGATCCATCATCCAAAGGTTGTTCCGATAGCCTAAAAAGGTTTAAGGTGGAGGGTTTAGGGTTTAAGGCCTAAGTCTCACATCAAATGTCTCAATACTCAAATCTAGTAGATGAAACTAATCATACATGGCGGCTTCTTCAGCGAATCGTCTACCAACCAGGAAACGAAAAAAGCTAAACAAGATGCTTTGGCTTCGATTGTTACGCTCGGATACGAATATCTGAAAACACATACTGCTTTAGAAACCGTGGTTTATACTGTTGCGCTGTTAGAAGATAACGAGCTGTTTAACGCTGGTATCGGTTCGCAGATCCAAAGCGATGGAAAAGTGAGGTTAAGCGCTGCCCTAATGGATGGTAAAACAGAAAAATTTAGCGGCGTAATTAATGTTGAGGATGTTAAAAACCCTATACAGATTGCACAGCGTTTATTAACATATGATGACCGGGTACTTAGTGGTGATGGTGCCCAGCAATTTGCAAGAACAAATGGATTTGAATATTTCGATCCGATTACCCCGCAGCGCCAATTAGAATACGAAGCTAAATTAAATCAAAAAAACAATAAAGGAACGGTGGGCTGTGTAGCACTCGATGCAGATGGAAATTTAGCAGCAGCAACCTCCACCGGGGGAAAAGGATTCGAAATCCCTTGTCGTGTGAGTGACTCTGCAACCGTGGCAGGCAACTATGCCAATCAATATGCAGGTATTTCTTGTACCGGAGTAGGTGAAGATATTGTAAGCGGTGCCTTAGCCGCAAAAATTGTAACCCGTGTTACCGATGGTTTTTCTTTAAAGGAAGCATCAGATAAATCTTTTGCCGAACTTAAAGCTTTTGATGGCTTTGCGGGCGTTGTAGGCATTTCTGCAGCAGGCGAAGTGTACCATTGCGACTCGCATCCATACATGGTTTGGGCATCTTTTGATGTTAATTTACAGGTATTTAGCTAAAATTGGATTTAAAGTATTATTTTTGTTGCATGACCAAGATTGTATTGGCTTTAATTGGCCTTTTTGCATCATTACAACTACAAGCTCAAAATATAGATAAATCTGAGATCCAAGAACCTAACGGTAGTGCTATAAATATAGCCGTATCTAAATTTGACCTGGAAGACGGCAATTCTTTTTTTGAGGAAGCAGAAGATTTAGAGCGAAAAGGCGATTACAACGAGGCCCTCACCTTATTTGGTAAAGCAGCTTTCGAATACAATGCCATAAAAAATTTCAACAGGTACGGACAGGCCGTTATCAAGATGAGTAGTATGCATTATCAGCTTGGCCGTTTCACTGATGCGGAGCAGATTCTTTTAAATGTGGCGTTAAAAAATTATTCTAAAACCGGAAACAGAGCAGGAGTAATGAACACCTATAACCTTTTAGGCAAAGTTTATCTGGCCAATACCAAGTATACCCAATCGATGTGGTTTTACACTCAACAGGGTATATTGGCAAAACAGCTAAAAAGCAACAATTCATATATCGAATCTATTTTAGGCATTGTTCAGGTTAAAATTAAAAAGAAAGATTTTACGCTTGCCCTGAGAGATCTGAAATCGGCCGAATGGCTTGCCAACTCGATCAAAACAACTCAGTACAAAACGCAGATCAAAGACGCCAGGGAAACGATCGCCAGCAAAACCACCAATAAAAAGGTAAATCCAAGCTAATTTAAACACCTGGTTTTCTATAAATCTTCCTATATTACTGGTAATATAGCGCTTAAAGGTCTGTAATTGGTCAAATTTTGAGTATCGATCAAAACAAAAATAACGCTCAACGTTCTACATAAGAAATTGTTAAATAAAAAGCTTTTAGTTAGATTTGATAAAGTTTTAACAAGAGACGGTAATAATGCTGTCTCTTTTTTGTTTTTTTGCTAAAATGGTAGCATATTGGCTATATAGAATTGGAAATGGATTTTAAATCATTTAAAGAGATGTTAAAGAGAATATTTTTTGTAATTTTTACTGCGGCAGTACTTGCTTGTCATGCTGCACCTAAAACTCAGCCAATGGTTGAGGGTGTTACCAACGTAAAACCTGATGAGCAGCAACAACTTGTTATAAAAGAGGTTGTAAATTTGATTGAGAGTTATAATTATAAAAAAATTCAGATCAACGATTCTATATCTTCGATCATTTTAGATAAGTATATCAAGTCTTTAGATCAGGGCAAAAATTACTTTTTGGCTTCGGATATCAAGGAATTTGAAAAATACAGATATACTTTGGATGATGATTTCAAAAATGGCGATCTAAGCGGCCCGTTTTTCATCTATAACGTTTATGCCAAAAGGTTAAACGAATATTTTACCTATTCTTTAGCACAGATTAAAACAAAATACGATTTTAATCAAACCGACAGCTACGTATACGACAGAGAGAAGCAGCCTTGGGCAACTTCTTCATCTGCATTAAACGATACCTGGAAAAAACGTGTTAAATACGAACTGATCAACTTAAATCTAGCTGGAACAGTGGAAGCAAAGAACGTAGAAACATTAACTAAACGTTACCAGAACTTACAGTCGCAAACTTCAAAAACCAATAATCAGGATGTATTCCAGATTTTGATGGATGCTTTTACCGAATCTATTGATCCACATACCAATTATTTTAACCCAACCAACGCAGCAGCATTTAACGAAGATATGTCCCGTTCTTTCGAAGGTATTGGCGCCCGTTTACAATTAGAAAACGAGGTCGTTAAAATCTCTGAAATTATTGCTGGCGGACCTGCATTTAAAGGTAAACAACTGAGTGCTGGCGATCGCATAATTGCCGTAGCCCAGGGTGATGGAGAATTTGTTGATGTAGTGGGTTGGAGATTGGATAACACCGTATCGAAAATTAAAGGTCCGAAAGGAACCAAGGTGCGTTTAAAAGTTATCCCTGTTGGAAAAGAAATGTCCTCTAAACCGGTTATCATCGAATTGGTTCGCGATAAAATTGTTTTGGAAGAAACATCTGCCAAGAAAAAAGTTAAAACCATTAACAGTAATGGTAAAGATTATAAAATCGGGATTATTACCCTACCAGCGTTCTATGCTGATTTTAAAGCAGCAAACGCAGGTGATAAAAACTACAAAAGCACTACCCGCGATGTTAGAAAATTAATCGACTCGTTAAAAACATACGATAAGGTAAATGCAATCGTAATGGATTTACGTGGAAACGGTGGAGGCTCATTAGTTGAAGCCATTTCATTAACTGGTTTATTTATTGATAGAGGTCCTGTAGTTCAGGTAAAAGATTTACGCGGTAAAATTGAAGTGGACGAGGATGAAAATAGCGGTGTAACCTGGGATGGGCCTTTTGGTGTAATTGTAGACCGTTTAAGCGCATCTGCATCAGAAATTTTCGCCGGTGCTATACAGGATTACGGCCGTGGTATTATTATGGGTAGCCAAACTTATGGTAAAGGTACCGTTCAATCTTCTATCGATTTAAACAAATTGGTAAACCCAAGTATGTTGCAAAGGGTAGCAGGATTAATTTCTAAAGATAAAACCGTTGGCACGTCGCCAAGCGGAGCAAGCCCGGCTGATATTAACTTAGGTCAGATTAACCTAACCATGGCCAAATTTTACCGTGTAGCAGGAAGCAGCACGCAGCATAAAGGTGTAACACCTGATGTTGTTTTCCCTTCAGTTTATCCGATGAATAAAATTGGAGAAGATACCGAATCATCTGCCTTACCATGGGACGTTATTCCGAGCTCCAGCTTTAAAGCAGTTGCAAATCTGACCCCTGTTAAAGCACAGTTGGTTAAAAACAGCGAGCAGCGTATCGCAAACTCATTGGATTTTAAATACCTGAAACAAGATATTGCCGATCTTAAAAAACGTGACAATGAAGTTTCTGTCACCTTAAATGAGGCAAAACTTAAAGCTGAGCGCGATGCACAAGAAGCTAAAACACTTGCCAGACAGAATGAATTAAGGGCATTAAGAGGATTACCTGCCATTAAAAAAGGAGATAAAATTACCAAGCAAGATGCTTTCGATTTTATTGAAGATGAATCGTTAAAAGTAATGGGCGATTTTATGCAACAATCTGGCAATTATGTGATGAACTTAGGCTTGATGCCAAAGAATAACTAAGAAATACATACTTTAACTCATAGTCGTCACCCTGAATTTATTTCAGGATCTATCTCTAGCAGGAAAGATGCTGACCACTTAGTAGCTACAAGACAATTAAAAATACTACTTCTACTTGTAAAACAAGTTCAGCATGACGATACGTATAGAGTAGGAAGGTAATCATTATTTGATTACCTGTCCCCTCACACCACCGTACGTGCCGTTCAGCATACGGCGGTTCATTAAACATAAACAGCTTTAGGGGCTACTATTTCTTTAAGACTTAGTAGCCCTTGTTTCTTTAAAAATGCATTGTTAAGCGACCTGGTCAGGATCGGACTATGCACCGTTCTCCAATAGCCTTTACGGGTATTTCCCCATTGATAGGCTTGATAGGGTTTTACCCCTAGTTTCTCAAGCTGCTTAACACGAGTTTTTACCTGTCTCCATTGAACCCAGTAGCATAGTCGAACACGACTACGAACCCATTCATCCAACTCTCCGAATACCGTTTTAGCATCACTCAACTTAAAGTAATTTCCCCAACCTTGGTTCAATTGTCTGATTTGCATCATCCGATCTTCCATCGTAGAGGGTTTCCTTCGGCAGGTGATGCCACGGATCTTATCCTTGTAGATGACAATGCTTTTCCGGTGTACGGTAATACCCTTGGAGCCCTTCTTATGATAGAAAGTAAACCCTAGTAATCGGGTTAGCCATGGCCGGGTCACCACACTCTTCTCTACATTTACTTTGAGTTTTAGTTCCTTTTCAAGGTAAGCACTGATACTTTCCATTACCCGATCTCCTGCCCGTTTGCTCTTCACATAGATACTACAATCATCAGCATACCGCACGAAACGGTGTCCACGCCTTTCAAGTTCCTTGTCCAGTTTATCCAGAATAATATTAGAAAGTAATGGGCTTAGTGGCCCTCCTTGTGGAACGCCTTGTTTACAATGCACCAACTTCCCATCATCCTCAATATCCGCCCGAAGTATACTATGAATGAGTTTTAACACTCGCTTATCATCGATATTCTTACTTAGTTCGTTCATCAGATAATCATGGTTTACCCGGTCAAAGAATTGCTCCAGATCAAGGTCTACAACATGGCTATAACCTGCGTTGATGTACTCCTTTGCCTTTTCTAAGGCCTGATGGGCATTCTTCGCAGCACGAAAACCATAGCTATTTTCCGAAAAATCAGGATCATACAGTTTAACCAGTACCTGCGAGATAGCTTGTTGAATCAGCCTATCCATATAAGTAGGAATACCTAGTAAACGGATTCCTCCATTAGACTTAGGAATCTTAACCCGCTTGACTGCTTTAGGCCGATATTTGCCTTGCTCCAGTTGGCTTTTGATCAATAGCCATTCAGTTTGAACTTGTTCGGAAAAGTCTGAAAAACCAATATTATCCACTCCAGCAGCCCCTTTGTTCCCTACAACCCGATCATAGGCCAGATGCAAGTTGCTTTTACTAATGATTTCTTCGAGTAACATGTCGAATTGCATTTTTTTTTCTCTCTGTTTCCTTGTTTCCTGCTTTCTTTCAAGACATCGCTCAGCGCTCCCTGCTACCTTATTCCCGACTAACTTATAACTTATTTGCTGTAATGATGGTTTTTTGACTCCTCATTTTCTTTAAACTTTAGTCTTTCAGCTTTCCTCCCTATCTTTGCCCACATGGATGTTTTTGGTAAAGCGTTAACAGATATTTATAGAACCGGCGAGGCTGATACGCTTTGGTTGCACAATTCGTATGGCGAACCAGAAGAAATGCCTTTAGAATTCTTCTTTCGTGATGATGAAGATATGCCCGTTTTAGAGCTTCAGGCTTTGCACATGTGCAGTGGAAAGGTATTGGATATTGGTGCCGGTGTTGGCAGTCATGCTTTACTTTTACAGGCTTTTAATATCGATGTAACGGCTATTGATATTTCCGAAGCAGCTGTTGATATTATGAAAAGCGCGTGGTGTAAAAAAAGCATTCATACAAGATGTTTTTACCTATCAGGAGAAATTCGATACCATTATTATGCTTATGAACGGCATCGGTTTAACCGGAACTTTGCCCGGTTTTAAGGATTTCCTGATCAAGCTAAAAGACCTCATCAATCCCAATGGACAGGTTATTTTCGATTCTTCTGATATTGCTTATTTATACGAAGATATGCCGAAACCGCAAAACCAATATTATGGCGAGGTATCTTATCAGTATGAATATAAGGGCGAAAAAGGCAATTGGTTTAATTGGATTTATATAGATGAAGAAACAATTAAACAGATTGCTAAAGAAACAGGATGGAATGCTGAATTGATTTTTGACGATGGCGAAGATCAGTATTTGGTCAAATTGACTTTGGCGCAATAATCTAAAAGTCATAAAGCTTTTCGAACTCATGTTTTAAATGAGCAGGCTCATAAATTTGTTAGGATACGAATATGAGCAATACGAAAATTAAACTAAGTGTGTTAGATCAATCGCCGGTTCGCAAGGGTGTTACAGCCCGCCGCGCCATTGAAGAAACCACTATACTTGCACAAGAAACCGAAAGATTGGGATATCACCGTTTCTGGGTTTCAGAACATCACAATACCACCAGTTTAGCGGGTTCAACGCCCGAAGTCTTAATTGCCCATTTGGCCAATCATACCAAAACTTTAAGGATAGGTTCTGGCGGTATTATGCTGCCCAACCATAGTGCATTAAAGGTTGCAGAAAGTTTTCGTTTGCTGGAAGTGATGCACCCTAACCGGATCGATCTGGGTATGGGCCGTGCACCGGGTACCGACCGCATTACGGCTTCGATGCTTAACCCATCAAACAATTGGAGCGAGCAGGATTTTGTAGAACAACTGCGTGAGCTGCAACATTACTTGCATGATACCTCTGATGGTGGTATCCAGGCCAAAATAAAAGCCATTCCCATTGCTGAAACTGTTCCGCAACAATGGCTTTTGAGCAGCAGCGGGCAAAGTGCCTTATTTTCGGCACACTTTGGAATGGGCTTTTCTTTTGCACATTTTATTAACCCGCGTGGAGGACCACAGGCTGTCCAATACTACAGGGAGCATTTTAAACCTTCGGTTGATTTGGCAAAACCCGTTGAAAACGTGGCACTTTTTGTTTTCTGCTCTGAAGACGAAGAAAAGGTAAAACAGCAGGAGGCATTAATGGCTTACCGTTTTCTCCAGCTAGAAAAGGGTGGAGGTTTAACTGCTGTAGGTTGGAACGATATTAAAGACATCAGTTATAACGCTGCAGAGCAGGAACGGGTTAAGGCCAATAAACCACGAATGATTTACGGCACCCCAACTGTAATTAAAGAGCGGCTTACCAAACTGGCTGCCGATTATGATGTTGATGAACTGATGGCGGTTACCATTACCGAGCATTTTGAAGACCGGATAAAATCGTACGAGTTACTTGCGGAGATGTTTTTGTAATGAATCATTTCCATGGTCTGTGTCCCCACAGACCATTATGAAGGGTTTGAAGCCGGGAGTTTTTACTGTGGTCTGTGGAGACACAGACCACGGGATTAAAAATTAAAAAACGTTTGTCTGCCACCAACTTTTTGGCCAAAGTTTTGAATATTATAAGTAAGGGTAAGCATGCCATATCTACCCAGGTTATTACTCTGCGTATCGATAACGCTGTTGCCCGTAATCTCGATGTTCCTACGTACATTGCTCTGCAAAATATCATTCACAGAGAATTTTAACTGTGCCCTGTCATTTTTCATGAATAGGTAAGTAAGAGCAGCATTCCAGAATTTGATGTTATTGTTATATCCGGCAATTTTTTGGTCATTGATGGTTAAAGAATAACTGGTTTCGAAAACCAGTTTTTTGGGATAACGGATAATCAGTTCGGATGTGCTTTGGTGGGTATTGTAGCTAATGTTAGTGTAATAGCTATCATCGTACCTGCTGCGATTCAGGTTTACCGAATACGACTGGTTAATTTCTACCTTATCGTTTAGGTCTAACCTTATACTTCCGTTAGGCCCTACATAAAACACATTTGCATCGCTCTCCATGTTGTTCACAATAACAGGGCTATGATCAAAATTGGCCCAGAAGCCCAAACCCACTTTTAAACTTGTTTTATCTTTTTTGAAATCTTTCGAAATATTGGCCCCTCCACTAAAATTATAGATGCCATTTTTGTTAACGGGATTAATCGTTTGAACTCCGTTATTTATGGTGATAGCGTTAACAATGCCGTTTTTTGTGAAATTACCATAACCGTATAAATTGTAATTGATCAGGCTTTTAGGGTCATATTTGTACATATTCATGCTTAAGCCCTGCATACGGGCGGGCAGTAGATTTGGGTTTCCATTTCTGATGTAAAATGCATTGGTATTGTCGGCCACTGGCTGAAGATAACTTACATTAGGTTCTGTAAAACGGGCCGAATAGTTAAAGCGGAATATTTTATATTTTAATTGAAAGGTTGGCCATATAAAATTATAACGCTGATTAATATCAACGGTATTGGTAAAGCGGTTGTTTAATGAAATATAGTTGTGTACCAATCCCGGTTGAAGGTAAAGATCTTTTGTTACTTTATAACCAAGGCTGATGTTCGTATTGGTTTTAAAACCGGCCTGTTTAACAGTTTGCGATAAATCTGGTACAATAATATCGTACAGCTGGTTAGCCGGATTGCGGTAAAAAGTACTTAATGCATTTTCGTTATTGATGATGTTTCCGCTTACATCTGCTTTAAAATTCAGTTTTTTGCTAATTGGTTCGGTATAATTGCCATAGAAGTAAGACCTGAAATTATCAATGGTATTATTCCTTAACTGATCAATTTCTAACGTAGACGGCTTAAGGTAAAAAACACTAATGCTCCTGTTATAATTGATAATTGGATTAGGGGTTGCAGAAATATCGGCTCCAATATTGAAAGATCTTCCTGCTTTTTTAAAATCCTTACTAAAATCGACCCTTAACTGATATTTGTTGCTTGATGTATTCAGGTCATTCAAATTAGCGAGCATATTAATGAGCTGATTATTTGCGTTATTATTGCTTGAAGAAACCTTGCTTACCGAGTTGTTAGAGCTGAGCACAATTGCCGGCTCTATCGTCAGTTGTGTTAAAGAGTCGATTTGCCAGTCTAATTTTCCACCAATATTGTGTTTTAGAATAAGAGAATTGGTATTTTCGCTGGCGTTGGTAATCAGTCTGTCGGTACCTAATGTTTGGTTGGTATTGGTGAGTTTCTCCAGAAGATTATCCGATCGGCCGAAGAAATATTGGGTGTTAATTTTGATTCCTTTCTTGGTTAAAGTATTAAAGTTAAAACCACCACCCGATGAAGCCTGAACACCATTATAACTTCCGCCGAAATTGATACCGTTGAACTCGAAATAACCTCCCGAGGTCATCATCATAGAGTTTACACCACTTCTGCTAAACTCACCTATACGTTGCACATCATTGGGGTTAAAGCCTGGCTGATTGATGTTGTTGCCATAAGCCAATATACTTACCTGTGTGGTATCTCTAAGTTCATTAATCCACCTGCTTGGTAAAGGTCTTTTAAACCTCCACCAGCATACAATTTGCCGAAAGCCCCTTTTTTAATCGCTTTTTTTAACTTTAAATTGATAATCTGCGGGATTTCTGCTGCTGTTAAATCCGGATCACGTCTTTTGGCCTGTTTATCATCAACCACCTGCACCTTATCTATGATATTAGCAGGTAGATTTTTGGTCGCAATCTGCTGGTCGCCACCAAAAAACTCTTTTCCGTCTACTAAAATTTTACTAACTGCTTTACCGTTAACCTGTATAGAGCCATCGGCTGCAATAGTAACGCCCGGAAGCTTTTTTAACAGATCTTCTACCACCGCTGATGGCAGGGTTTTAAAGGATTCTGCATTAAATTCAATAGTATCTTTACGTACAATTACAGGTGGTCTTTCTCCCGAAATTACAATTTCGTTTAAATCATTTGCCTTAACGGAAAGATAGAGGGTACCCAAATTTAATGCAGGATTGGCTGCAGTTAGTTCAACCTCTTTCCGGTATGTTCCATACTGCCATGCGGTTACCACTAAACGGTATTTTACACCTATGGTTAAGCCATTGATTTTAAAAACGCCTTTGTCATCCGATAATTTATAAGTGCTCAATATACTATCGCCAACTTTATATACTGAAACCGTTGAGTAATTTAAGGTGGTTTTGTGATTGGCGCTATTGGCTAAAATTCCAGTAATGCTTCCGTTTTTTTGTGCAAATAAATTAAAAATAGCTAAGGTAAGGGCGATTGAAAGTAAGAGTTTCTTCATGTATATTTTAAATAAGCAAGCTAAAATTAGGTGCTACGTTTTTATGGTACAGATAAATGTGATAAACGATATAAAAAATGTGACAGACTAAAAATCTGGCTTGGTTCGATAATAGACGTACTGGCTGACTAAACGTTGCACTTAATTAAACAACTAATCTTTTAGGTAAAAGTAATCGCCTTAAGGTGTTTTTGCAAATACTAAACGAAAAAATTACATAGCGCTAAAAAGAAAAAGCCCCAAGCTAATGCAATGGGGCTGAGAAAGCGCATATCCCAATGGCTGATTATATTATCCCAATCGGAGAAATCGAGAATTAACGGTTTGTATCTTGATTTAAGGGTTTCGTCATAAAATAAAGTTATTCCATCAGTTTCTGGTTAAATCCAACGATCAGTTTAAACAGATCTTTATACTCGGTAAGGGGTAATGTTTCAGGTTTGTCGAATACGTCGTGGTAGGCAGACGGACCTCCTTGGGTGTAGATGAAGAATGCGGGAACACTTTTTTCGGTAAAGAAATAGTGATCGCTGTTGGCTGCTTTACCTCTGGAGTTTATTTTCGAGATATAATGATTTTGGTTGTTGATTGTGTTTAGCAGCGCAAATGCTTTAGGATAAACGGATGCATTAACTACCGTCATACCGGCTTCACCGGTTCCAACCAAATCCAAGTTGATTAGGAATTTAATCCTGCTTAAAGGAATTAAAGGGTTTTCCACAAAATATCTAGATCCCAATAATCCAGCTTCTTCGCCTGCGAAACAGATAAAACCAATCGAATAAGACTGTGGGTGAACAGCATAGTATTTGGCCAAACTTAATAAAGTAGCTACGCCAGCGGCATTGTCATTTGCGCCGGGGAAATAAGTGTCAGCACCCATTCCACCCAAATGATCGTAATGTGCTGTAATGATTAAAATGGAATCAGGGAATTTAGTACCCTTAACTAAACCGCAAATGTTAGCTGCCTCAAAGTTTGGAATGAATTTGGTTTCAATATCAACATTAATTTCTTTTGGAATTGCTGTAAGGTTCTTTTTATTGAGCTGGATAGTTGCTATATCGCCAACTTCTGTAGCTACAGACCAGGTTAATTTGTCTTTTAATAAAATCTTTAATGATGGAGAAGCCTGATAATTAAGACTATCAACCTCGGTTAAATTTGCCTTTTGTTTAACGCTGGGGCTCTCATTGTTTACAATGAAATCTTTACCCGGGATAAGTTTTTGACCATTTATTGCCACCATCATTTTTCCTGGGAATGTATTTACAGGGAAATTAAATGTCTGCTTATAAGATTGACCCATTGGCAACAAACCGATTTTTTGATAAGCTTCTGTGAGATAAACTGCAGATTTTTTCATCCCGTCTTTGGTATAACCTCTGCCCCAAAATTGTTTTGAAGTAAGGGTATTTACTACATTTCTGGTATAAGTAGAATCTTGCGCGAAAGCATTGTTTGCTAAAAACAGGAAGATGATGAAGCCAAATTTTTTCATCCCGAAATTTAGTAAAATAATGTAGTTGTTGGTCGGGATTTGTAATCCCGATATTGGAGTTAAGGGTTTTTAATCTCTTAGGTGGATTACAAATCCACAATTCATCCAGTCGAGATTTCAAATCTCGACTAACATCAAAAGGTGATCGTCACCCTAAATTTATTTTACTGCGTAGCTTTCCGCTTCGCTACAGGTCAGGGTCTTAATAGATGCTGATCCCGAACATTCCTATCGTGTGGACACATTTCTGAATAATTTGTTTCTTTGTTGGATGCAAACACGAGGTTTTACGAGTTTATCCGATTCAAGGTTAATTAGCAGGGGTAATAAGAATCTGGATATACTTTTCAGGAACAGTGTCCAGAGTATACGCCAGTTAAGCAAAGATGAGGCTGAAGCCAAGGGCTTCTATCGGTTTCTTGCCAATGATCGGGTAAGTGAGGCAGCTATTATCGCTAATTTATCATTCAATTGCCAGTCGGCCAGCCATGGGAAGTACGTTGTTTGTATCCAGGATAGCACCGAAATAAACCTTGGTAGCCACCGTAATAGGATAAGGAAGGATACTTTTATCGGTACTACAAATGCAAAGGGTGACCATGGGTTAGGCTTTATGCTCCATCCAAGCCTTGTACTTGATGCCCGTGATGGTACCCCATATGGCTATGCGGATATCAAGGTATGGAACAGGCCGCTGGAGTTCCGTTCGAAATTTGAGCGTGAATACAGCAAATTGCCCATTACCGAGAAAGAATCCTATAAATGGATTGAGGTATCCAATAACACCAAAAAAGCACTGTCACCCACCGTTGAGGGAATGGTTATCATACAGGACCGTGAAGGGGACATATACGAGCAGTTTGCAGTTGTACCTGATTCAAAGACAGACCTTTTGATAAGGGCCAGGACCAATAGAACCCTGAAAGATAAGAGTAAATTGTTTAACTGCCTCTCAGATCAGCAGTCACAGGGTGATTATGAAATATTGGTGGATGCCAAAGGAAAAAGGCCAAAAAGAAAGGCGAAGATAGAAATCAGGTACAGGGAAGTAGAAATATGCAAAACTGATACTACCAGTAAAGGAGTATCTTCCAGTACCAAGCTCTATTTGATAGAAGCAAAAGAAGTAGGCTATAGCGGTACAGATAAGATATGTTGGAGACTCTTGACTACCATAGCGGTAACAAGTCTGGACATTGCCAGAATGTGCATAGAATGGTACAGCTGGAGGTGGACGATTGAGGAAGTGTTCAAAATACTCAAAAAAGAAGGGTACAATATTGAGGCCAGTGAACTGGAATATGCTTCATCAATAAGAAAACAGAGCCTTATGATTATGGAGGTGGTGATAAAGCTATTCCTGATGCGGCTGGCATATGCTGAACCAGAGTTGGCAATTGGTGCCGATACCTGTTTCAGCATTGAGGAACAGGAATTCATGGAACAGCAAATTATCAGGCTTGAAGGTAAAACCGAAAAACAGAAGAATCCATACAAGTCAAGAGATTTGAAAAGATATGTATGGGTACTGGCAAGATTGGGAGGTTGGAAAGGTTATGAAAGCAAGCGGACACCAGGAATAACAACCCTATGGATCGGACTAAGGTATTTTAGAGCAGCAAAAGAAGGATGGGACACATATAAAGATGTGTCCACACGATAGGAAGGTTCGGGATCAGTGTCTTTCCTGCAAATAAGATGCTGAAATAAATTCAGCATGACGAATCTGGGGAAAATTAATCGACCCAACACTTGGCACTACGGACTAATTAATTGCTCATCACGCTGTCATTCTGAACGCAGTGAAGAATCTCAAACCTATAACACACAGAACTACAACATAGGTGCTGCAAACTTAATAATCGGCACTAAAAACTTAAATGCTCTTATATTTCTTCTATGGTAGAAACGCAGTCGAAGAATGTGGGGTTAACGATAAAGATCCTGAAACAAGTTCAGGATGACGCGTACGGAAGGGGATTGACGCATAAATAAGAAATTAACTCGGATTATGGCGGTCGTCATTCCTGCGCAATGACGATTGATCTCGATTGAGATAACGAGAATGGTTTCTCTGCTCCATACTATATGCACCCTGCTATCCGGCCTAGGATATGATGGAAGGAGATCCTTCGACTACGTTCAGGACGTTAAAGCTTTAGCACCTCCTCTCAACCTACCACAACCCCGAGGTAGCACGCCCTCCCCGATTTTTTCATCGGGGGCTTGTGCTGACGATCAATAAAGCTTTGACGAATTTATCCGACATCAGATCCTAGCCTTGATTGTTTGTTTCTTTATCATCAAGGATAAAGAAAAAGCCCTTCGGCGGCTAGCCGAGGCAAGCATGTGGAAGGGAGAAAGACGGCTATTTAAAGATCCTTCGCTGTGCTCAGGATGACAAATTTTATACCTCATAGATCCTGACCACGAAGTAGCTATTAGACCGATGAAAACAATAAACACAACTAATAAAACAATCCGATAGATCGGATCAGGAGGACGAACCACAGAGGTGAATAATCGATATACGGAACTTAAATGATCTTATATGTCTTATATGGTAAAAAAAACGATCGATGACCATTGGGTTAACGATATAGATCCTTCGCTACGCTCAGGATGACAAATATATCAAACAAAAAAAGACCAACAATCGAACACGTGTTCAACTGTTGGTCTTGTATAAGTTTTCAATTAGCAATTTTCAGTTCTCACAATCCAAACTGTGAACTGCAGGCTGTTAACTGCCAACTGAATTATCCTTTCATAATCGAATGGCCCATTTTATCTCTTTTGGTGGTTAAATAACGTTCGTTATGTACGTTACTTGCAATTTCTATAGGAATATTTTCTACCACTTCTAAGCCATAACCAATTAAACCTGCTCTTTTGGTTGGGTTATTACTCATTAAACGCATTTTAGTAACCCCCTCTGATCGCAGGATCTGCGCACCTACACCATAATCGCGTTCGTCGCCTGTAAATCCTAATTTAATGTTCGCTTCTACCGTGTCGAAACCGGCATCCTGTAAGTTATACGAACGTAATTTATTAATCAGCCCGATACCTCTACCCTCCTGGTTCATGTATACGACAATGCCTTTACCTTCTTTTTCGATCATTTCTAACGCTTTGTGCAACTGCGGACCGCAATCGCAACGGCAGGAACCAAAGATATCGCCTGTTACACAAGAGCTGTGTACACGTGCTAAAATAGGTTCGTTGGCATTCCATTCGCCTTTAGAAATGGCCAGGTGCGTGGCATTGTTATCCAACTGGGTATAAGCCGTCATTTTAAAATCACCCCAAGCGGTAGGTAAATCGATGCTAACCTCTTGTTTAATCAAACTATCCATGGTTAAACGGTAAGCGATTAAATCTTCGATTGATATAATTTTTAACCGGTGCTGTTCGGCAATTTTAAATAAATCAGGGAGTCTGGCCATTTCGCCATCTTCTTTTAAAATCTCTACCAATAAACCTGCAGGTTTCATGCCGGCCAAACGCGCTAAATCTACCGCAGCCTCTGTATGACCAGCACGGCGGATTACGCCACCATCTTTTGCAATTAAAGGAAAAATATGTCCTGGTCTGCCCAACTCTTCGGGGTTGGTTTTAGGATTAACCAGGGCCAGCATGGTTTTAGAGCGATCGCTTGCTGAGATCCCGGTGGTACAACCGTGTCCAACCAAATCAACGGAAACCGTAAAATTAGTTTCGTAAACTGCCGTATTTTTACCCACCATCAGGTTAAGGTTTAACTCTTTACAACGTTCTTCTGTTAAGGGCGCACAGATTAAACCACGGCCATAAGTAGCCATAAAATTGATGATCTCGGGCGTTGCATTTTCGGCTGCCGTTAAAAAATCACCTTCGTTCTCTCTATTCTCATCATCTACAACAATAATCACTTTACCAGCTTTTATATCTGCGATGGCCTCTTCTATTGTGTTTAATTTTGTTTTCATTTTATAAACATTATGGGGCAATGACGTGTTAAAATCAATTTATACCACAAACAATAACCCGTACAAATGTACAACCTTATTGAGCAATATTTGGATTAAAATATCATCTGGAAGTAAAGGAAAAGACGCCTATTTTTCCTTCTTTTTAAACAGCTGAAGGAAGAACTGCTTGTAATAATTCACATCAAACAAGGCCGAATCTACAGTAGCTTTATAGGTTAAAAAGGCGGCCAGTGGCGATAAAACGATTACGGCAATCCACATCCCGAAGATCGGGTTTAAATTACCTTCGCGTGCCGATTTTTCGGCCACTGTGGTAATAATGTGGTATACCAGGAAGAAACAAATGGCCACCACTACCGGTAAACCCATTCCCCCTTTTCTGATAATCGCACCCAATGGCGCACCAATAAAAAACAACAGGATACAAGATGCGGCCAGGGTAAATTTACGCTGATACTCTACTGTGGTAAAAATAATTTCGCCGGTTAAATCAGTTTGCCGTGGCCCCCAGTTGGGTACATGCTGCATAATATTCGCCACGGTATTGTTTGCATTATCGAGGGCCAGTTTCCTCGATCCGTTAGGGATACTCTTCAATATTACATCATCAATCTCTTTCGGCACGGCTTTTACTTTGGTATAACCTTTAGTCACATTAAACTGCTTAAAGTTGCTGGTGAGGTTGGCAATGGTGCGCATTTGCAGCGTATCCAATTGCTTGGTTAGCGAGTCGCGTTTTTTAACGATCCCTTTCAGGTTTAACATGGGCGTGCTGTTTCCAAAAGCATTAGGATCGGTGGTATTTCCATCAAAAGACGACATATCGAAACGCGGTGAGGTTTCTTTAAAACGGTTCCGTGTAAAAATCTGCCTTGGGTTGTACATGCCGTTTTTCGAAGCCTGCTCTTCGTACTGCACACCATTTTTAAGGTAAAGCACCAAAAACTTACCATCAGCGGTTTTATTCATCTTACCCTCTCTGGCCAGAATTACTTTCGGAATCCCGTTATTTTCACGGTGATCGTAAATCATGATATTGTGTAGCGTACCGTCTTCTTCTTTCGAATCGACACGGATGGCATAACCTGGAATGGCATTGTTAAAAACCCCTGGCTTAATTAAAAATGAAAGTTTTTTGTTCCTGATATCGTACAGCAGCGAGCCAAATTTGAGGTTGGCTTTGGGCAGCATGTAGTTGGCAAAAAAGAAGGATGCTATGGTGAGCATCAAAATCACCACAAACAGTGGGCGCATGGCTTTCTGTAAAGAAATCCCCGCCGATTTAATAGCCACCAGTTCATAATTCTCGCCCAGCGTACCAAAAGTCATGATGGATGAAAGCAGTACCGATAGTGGTAGCGCCATAGATACGTTGGCAGCCGAGGCATAATACATCAGCTCCAGAATGGTGTACCATTCGAAACCTTTTCCGATTAAGTCATCAATCCATTTAAACAGAAAAAACATCAATAGAATAAACATCATAACAAAAAATGTTGCTATGAATGGCTTCACAAATGCTTTTATTAATAGAAGATGTATTTTTTTCACCCTACAAAGGTAAACAATACGAAGGTAATTTATGCACCCAAAACGCTAATCAGATAATCGATCTGGTTATCCCAGATTAATTTTTTCTCTGCAAGAAGCTCATCGGTTGTAAAATCAGTAATCGAGAGGGCAACATCATTGGTTAGTTCGTCCTGTACAATTTCCATCTCAAAATAACATTGAGGTTCATCATCCAGCCACTTAAATTTAACCAGCTTATTTTCTTTAATGGAAACCAGTTTTGCTTTTTGCTGCTCATCATCCCAGGTAAAAGTATATACCTGATCGCGAAAATTCACATCGTCCGCAAACCATTGCGACAAGCCGTTTGGCTCACTAATAAAACTATACAATATTCTTGGTGACGATCTAACTTCGTACTCTAGTGTAAATTTTTTCTTTTCTGCCATGTTAGTACACTACCAGGATAATTTCCGGACTATTTTTTAATATTATTTTTCTAAAGAAAGGTAATTTATTCTATATCTGCAACAATATAATTTTTATTGGTTCCGGGCGGTGGTGCATTGGTTCATTTGCCATTGGTTCATCGGTTATTCGTGCATCAGTTCAGTAATCATTAGTTCATTAGTCAATGGTCATTCCCCTCGTTAGTTCATACCAGAAGGCTATTTTGATGACGAACGCAGGGCGGGTAGTTGATTAATCGGCTTCTAATTTCTGCTCAACATCCGCAATACTAACCAATAAAAAATCCGATGCTTATACAAACCTTATATTGTTAAGAAAAAGATGCTACGTAGCTGACCACTGTGTGTGGGAGATAAAGAATATTACTAAATCTGCTATAAAAAGCGGGCGTACAGGTCTTTCTCCATATAAGAAATTTTAGTCTATTTAAGTTTTCGATGAACTTATATGAACCTTATATGGTTAAGAAACACAGGGCGGGCAATTGTTGAAATTATTTCAGTGATAGGACATACAAAATCCTTTACCTATTCTGTACCACTTGTTTACCCTTTCTGTACACCAAGTTAACCCCAGGTTAACCCTCTGGTTACCTTTTCGTTACCTTGGCGTTACCTAATTTATTACCTAAAAGGTAAAGGATTCGCGAATATCAGCTATGGCAAAAGTTACCTTAGGGATGGCTTGGTAACTCCAACAGGTATAGCACCACAATACACTTGTTCTTTTAATAAAAAAAGTATCATCAGTATATACAGCAAATAATGGGCTTAATGACACCATTACAATCGCTACCAATTTTAAGCCCTAGAAATACATTTATTTACAATGCCTCGCCCAAATGATGCGTTTCGTTGTATTATTAACTTCTAAAAACAATCTTCCTTAAAGGTAAAACAACGATTACAACCTACTAAAAACAATCAAATTTACTGAGCAATAAGGCTTTATAGTATTTTTCACATTTATTTTTAATAGAATGTATATTTATTCTATATTTGCAACTCTTAAAAATAACCACATCGATATTTACGTTATTTAGTAAATATTAAGCCCGGCGGGGTAGCTCAGATGGTTAGAGCGCAGGATTCATAACCCTGAGGTCGGCAGTTCGATCCTGCTCCCCGCTACCATAGTGGGCAAATCAAATTTTTGTTTGGTTTGCCCCTTTTTTTTGCCCTCAAAAACGGCCTTTAAAGTACCTAGAACGCGTACAGCCTCATTCATTCGAACAGTTCGATGTTGTGTTCCGTCAAAAGTGAGTTTTTGGGGATAGATCGAACTAATTAATCGCCTTTTTCCCTCAGAATCTGCCACTATATATGTTTCATGAAGGTTTTTGAGCAACCCAGTCGCTTTTCCGATTAGTTCACCAATATTCTCTTTCTCTCTGGATAAATCGATGAGTCTATTTTCAAGAACAAGGATATTTTTTAACTCCTCCACAAAAAACTTATTGACTTTTTCCGCGTTATATCTCACCCCACATTTCGAAAAGCAATGGTAATAGTGATAGTGCTTGCTGTAACCTTTTGAAGCACTACCTGAAAGCATGTAGCCGCACTTTGGACATATCAGAAAGCCACGCAAGGGAAGCGCATCAGGAGAAGATATAGTCGTCTTTTTTGGTTTGTTTCTGCCGTTCAAAACATCCATAGCTTTATAAAAGATTCTTTCCGAAACTATCGCTTTATGTTGCCCTATAACTGTATGGGCTTCCTCGTCCTTATATTTCGCAATGGGTATCCTACCGCAGTAAATGGGATTTCTAATAATCTGCCAAAAATTTTTTCTACCTGTCTTCAGCCCTTTATCCGATGCTGCCTTCCAGATCTGATCAATGAACCACTTACCCGTAGATAATTCGTCATATACCCACTTCATTATTGACGCTTGGGGCTCTATAGGACAAATATACTTTCGCCCGTCTTCGGTTACCTTATTAGTATAACCTATGGGAGCAGGCCCCATCCATCGCCCTTCTTCCTTGCTCGTCTCATTCCATGAAAAGTATTGAGCGCTCTTCTATCATTCTCAACCTCTGGAGCTACGAGATAGAAAGCCAGCATCATTTTATTTTCTGGAATGGAAATATCAAGTGGTTGCTCAATAGCCTGAGGCTCTATACCGAGATCAGCCAAAATTTTTATCATCTGATAGGCATCTCCCGCATTTCTGCTGAATCTGTCCCATTTGGTAAAAAGTATCAAATCGGTTTGTCCTCTCTTCTTTTTTAGATCAGCCAATAATTTTTGCCATGCGGGCCGCACGAAGCTTTTGGCGGAATGGTCCTCAAAAACAACTTTCCTCACTTTGATATCTCTGGCGAAACAATATTTCTGAAGAACCTCCCTCCTGGTTGCGTTGCGAATATTCCTTATCAGCCTGTTCATCAGTACTTACTCTAATATATAAATCTGCTGTAATCATCTTTTCAAAACTTGCTCTACTTCCAAAACAGCTAAAATATATAGCAAATCCAAGATTTCCTTCGCTTGATTTATAGCCATTTTCACACCTTTTTTCTTTAACATTTCCATTAATTTCTCAGGGGGAATTCGCGCTATCGGTAGATGTCTCATAAGCTGTGGATAAACCTAAAATTAATTACACGTTAAATGATCATTTGTATATTACGTTCGGGATCCTGTGCTTTTTTTGCCACATGTACTACTTTGGAGTTATGCAGATTTACACCTTTTCTTTCACATTAGTGGTTCGGATAATTTTCTGAAATCAAAATTTATCGGTAGAAGCAAATGAGCATTACCCTATGGTGGGGTCCACAAGCCACAAATGAGCACTGGCCATTGTAAAAGCATTTTATAAATTCGTTCCAATCTTTATGATAAATTAAAGCGGATGATAGCAGAACCTAGTCAGGCCTTTAACTACTATGATGCTAATTTTGCTCGAAACTTAGATAACTTCCGACTTTGAAAAGGTTTTTACTACTACGCTTATAATTATAGGGTGACTAAAAGCATTCTTATTTCCAGCTTTCTTCCTCTGCACTAGGGATATCTTATTTATCGATATAAATCTCGCATATTCGTAGTGTTCAAACACGTCCTCCCTTAGGATACCTTAGATTATTATTTTTTAGAATACCTTATCAATTAGATATTGCAGAATTTTTGGATGATTTAATAGTGTTTTAAGTATTTCCGAGTTCCGAGGAAATACCCGACCTCAAGGGCGCAAGATTTTTTTGTGTATACAAAAATACATCTTGCAAAACACCCGAGTGGTTAAAGGATTTCTTTAAGTAATATGATCCATGTCAGGAATAATACGATTAAGTTTAGTCAAACGTTGTTTATAGCATAAAAAACGGTCGATAAATTGCAAATCGGTTAATAGTGCTAATGATGGATCAGCATAGACAGGAAATATAATTGTAAGCCGGAAACGGTCGGACGGTTATTAGGATCTCAGCATTCATCAGATTTGATTGCCGCGATGCTATTTCCAATTGGTTAGATAATATTTGTAAAAGTAAAAAATCGTTTGATGAGATTTAACACGATAGGCTGGTTGAAAGGTACATGTTACATCATTTTCTCAAATACCGATTTATAATTCAGTGCACCTTTTGGCCAGGTTGTTTTTTAAGCTTTTTAGTTCTTTTCTGCTATAATTTCTGGTGATTTCATTGCTGGTGAATAACTTATCTAACCACTTTTTTAAGCTTAGCATTCTTTGTGGAGAATGGAAATAACGCTTGCCCATACCCATACTGATGGCAACATGGACTGAAAGTTCACTTACGTCGTGCTCAATGTTATTTTCATCCAGTTCCTGACTCAGATAAACAATGATTTTTTTTTGAATGGTTTTTCTTTGTGATGTTGTTAAACTACTGATGATATCGAAAGGCAAAATCAAGGTTAAGCTTTCCAGAGCCTTCTTAATCATGTCCCTTTCATAGTGTTTTATTTGAGCAACATATTTAGCCGTACAGAATTGTTCTAAAACGCTTTCAAAATCTAAAAAGAATGGTGCGTATCTCATGAAACTGCCTTTGCAAAAGGCGTCTTTGTCTTTTGATAGTACCCCGGCATTATGTAATATTTTGGTGCTTTCCCATCTGGTTAGCGGGTTTTTTGGCCAGCAAAAATCCAACTCGCTGTGAACCTCAACTTTTTTGTCCAGCTTTAATAAGTTCCAGTATAAAGCCCACATATCTGCACACCAGGCTTGTACCTGCTTTGTTGTTTCCTTACCTTTATTAAGATCATTCATAAGAATAAAAAGCTTCTCAGAATCTCTTTCCACTGCCTCCCACAAGCCGCTTGTACATTTTTTTATTACGTATTGAGCACCACCAGTATGATTATCGTTTTCTTCCAGTTTGGAGATATCTATGTTCACTGCATGTGCCATTTCACTCAACGTATTTTCAAATTTATTCAGGTATGCTAAGTTTAAGTAACTGCCCGCGTCAGAAACATAACAAGTTTGAGTATTGATTAATAAATCTTCATCAAGCTTTTCCCTAAAAATGATATCACAGTCATGATAAAAAATAACCTCCTCGGCAAGAGAAGGATATAGAGTGAAATGCTTATTTAAGATATGAGGTCTGATACTTGATTTATACTTAGGGGCAATACGTTCATCAGAGTAGAAAAATATTTTACCAAATTTGTTTTCCTTTTCAAACTTTAAATAATGTGGATTTATTCCTCTTTCTGGACTGTAGCTAATTAAGACCTGAACTTTTTCGGAATCGATGCCAATCGTTTCAAAATTATGGAGCATAACCTTCAGTTGCCAAAGAAAATACCCTTGGTCAGGTTGAGCTGAGATATAAATCATTGCTTAGATAATGTAGTGGAAAAAAACAGATTAATTTCGAAGGAAACATGGTTCCTTCGAAATTTAAAGTGTAAAATTGGATTCAGGGTTTCCCTGGTGGAGTATAGATAACCTAATGATTTGCTTCAATTTTTTCTTTCAATTTGATTTCAGCACTTCTTTTGCCAAAAAGTGCTAAAACCATAAAAATTGACATAAAAGAAAGTGGAAATTTATGTGGGTTTTTCGACATCAGAAATATAACAGTAGCAACAATAATCGCCAAAAGTGTCATTAGTACTATCAAACCATTTTTGGTCGTCAAAAAACCACCCACGTAATTGAGCTTGTCTGATTCAGTGGCAGTTAAATTATAACTCTTGATTCCATCACAACAGGTTTTGACAATAGTAGGTAAATCGCCATCTATGCTCTTACAACTATTCCCCCGGAATACAAACGATTTATTTCTGCCTTTAAGCTGATAAATTTTGAGCTGAACCATATCATGACGAGGAGCCAATTGAAATTTATAACCTGATACATTTCTCCAGGAAATAGGATTTGTATTGGAATTTTCCATGTCTTTAGCTGAAGAAAGATTTTTAATAACCAGAGATTCAGAATCTACAATAACCAAAACATCTTCACAGAAAAAATCTAAAATCTTTTCCTTAAAAAAAACCGGCAAAATCCATAAACCTAATATCAGGACTGCTGCAAAAACTGGCAAATTAAATGCCCTACCGAAAATTATTCCTGCTGCTGCAACCAATAGATAGGCTAAACTGACTACAGCGACGGCTTTCCAAATGTGATAGACTTTGGTTTCCAAATTAGTCATTAATAATTATATACGTCGTATATAAGGTTGCTAACAGCTAAGCCCACACCTACTGTTCCATCATAGAGTTCGCCCCAACCTGTAATTTCTAAAACACCTCCAGCAGCAGCGAAGGCAAGTGCGGCATAATCACTACCAGTTGCATCACCCTGGAGGATGTTTATAATTGCTGGGCCTCCACCAACAATTGCACCTATAATAGTTCCGCTTCCGGTAACATATTTAAAAGCTGTCGCTTCGATAGCGGTTCCATTTGCGATAAAATTTAAGGTATGAGCTGTACTCATTGAAGTGTTGAATGAATCTGCTCCAAGTCCAAGTGCTGCTGCTACATTTATCCCTGGATTGGTTGCTGGTTCTCCGGGATTGGTTCCCGGTGTTACGGTCACTTCCTCCAATTGTATAGGATTTGAGGGAGTCCCGTACCCTGAATAATTACCCCAGCCATTTGGTGTAGCTGTTGTGGTTGTCGTAGAAGTTGTAGGATCTTCCGCTGGTGGGGTTGTATCATTGCCACCCACAGTTTCAAACTGTTCATCTATTTCCATAACCTCAAATTCATGCTGTAGCATTTCGAACGCTAACTGTGTTTTTTTCTTCATAGAGCTTGTTTAATAATTTAAAATTGAAATGTTTGTTGGCTAATATCTTAACGTTTTATGAAGGAATTATGAAGAAAATCTGTGAGGTGAGGTTTACATTCCAAAATATAATAATATTGCGGTTTATTCAACTATGAAATTAAACGCTTTCCCGTTAGACAGACAGCTAGATGCGATGGACTGTGGTCCTGCCTGCTTAAAAATGATTGCCAAACATTATGGCAAATTCTATAGCCTTCAACATATGCGCGATAAGTGCGGTATTACCAAAGAGGGAATTTCATTTGGCGATTTAGGCCATGCCGCTGAAGGTATCGGCCTAAGATCTGTCGCGCTCAGATGTACTGTTAATGATTTAATAGAACGGATACCACTACCAGCAATTGTACATTGGAACAATACCCATTTTGTTGTGGTTTACAAGGCAAAAGGAAGTCGGAATTATGCTACTGAGGAAAGTCTGGAAATACAAAAAGACTCACGAGGTAATAGGGAAACAAAGGGTACTATTTACGTTGCAGATCCTGCCAAAGGATATGTAAGCTATAGTGCAGAGGAGTTTGCCAAAAAAACTATTAAACAGGAACTAAAGCCCTCCTCAAAAGAAGGGGATTTGAAAGAAGCTAAATTGGTATTAATGGCGCTGGAACCGCAGGGAGATTTTTATGAGCGCCAGGCTGATGAAAAAATAGAGCGACTGAAAACCTTTGAAAACTTTATTGGGTATTTCAAGCCCTACAAAAAAAGTTTTGTCAATCTGTTTATCGTGATGCTGCTGGTAACCATATTACAAGGGCTGATGCCTTTTATCAGTAAGGCTATTATAGATGTTGGTATTCAAACACATGACCTCGACTTTATAAATATTATCATCATTGCCAATATAGCTATTATAATAAGTGTATTGCTGAGCAACATGATACGAGACTGGATTTTATTGCATATCAGCTCAAGGATTAACATAACACTGATATCAGACTACCTGATCAAGCTGATGCGTTTGCCAATTACTTTTTTTGAAAATAAAAAATCCGGTGACATTTTACAACGTGTGCAGGATCATGAACGAATCCGGTCATTTTTAATGAATAATTCAGTTGGAATGATTTTCTCAACACTTACGTTCGTGGTTTTTGGCGTTATCCTTTTCGTTTATAATCCTATTATTTTCTACATTTTTTTGGCGGGAAGCGTGCTATACCTAGGTTGGGTACTGGCATTTTTAAAATTGCGTAAAAAACTTGATTGGGAATACTTTGACCTTGTAAGTAAAAACCAAAGCTATTGGGTAGAGACCATTGCCAGCATACAGGATATAAAGGTCAATAATTACGATAAACAAAGGCGCTGGAGGTGGGAAGGGATTCAGGCGAGGCTTTACAAGGTAAACCTTCGGGTGATGAACGTAAGCAATATGCAGAACTTAGGCGCACAATTTATTGACCAGCTCAAAAATCTCCTGATTACATTCTACTGTGCAAAGGCTGTAATCAATGGGGAAATAACCTTCGGGGTCATGATTTCCACACAATTTATTATAGGAATGTTAAATGCGCCGGTCGCACAATTTATCCAGTTTATCAGTGGTTTCCAGTTAGCACAATTGAGTTTCATGCGGCTAAATGAAATCCATCAGCTGCCTGATGAACATGATAACGTAGGACAAAATAGTATAGAATTACCAGATATCAAGAGTTTGATTATCAATAATGTCGGTTTTCAGTATACTCCGGCAGGCAAGCCAATACTGCAGGGTATTCGTTTAGTTATACCGGAAGGCAAGGTTACAGCAATTGTAGGGGATAGCGGTAGTGGTAAATCGACTTTATTAAAGTTATTATTACGCCTTTATAAACCTAGCTACGGGGATATCCGAATTGGGGATATGAATATTAACAATATCAGTTTAAGACAGTGGAGGAATAAATGCGGGGCCGTAATGCAAGATGGTAAGATTTTCAACGACACGATTTTAAATAACATTATTTTGGATGATGAAAAGGTGGATTATGAAAGGTTAAAAAAAGCCCTACAGACAGCGAATATCAGCAGGGAAATAGAAGCTTTGCCATTAGGGTACGAAACAATGATGGGTGAGCAGGGACGCGGTTTAAGTGGTGGGCAAAAGCAGCGTGTTTTAATTGCCCGTGCGCTATATAAAGATCCTGATTACCTCTTTTTTGATGAGGCTACCAATAGTTTAGATACCATTAACGAACAAAAAATAACCAGTGCCCTTGATGACGTTTTTAAAGGGAAAACGGTGATAGTGGTCGCACATCGCTTAAGTACCATCCGTAAAGCAGATCAAATTGTTGTGATGCAGAGCGGTATGGTAGTGGAGATAGGAAACCATGATACTCTTATGGGAAAGAAGGGGCGATATTTTCAGCTCGTCCAATCACAGCTGGATTTAGCCAATGAAGTAACAACAACTGAAGCCTCATCCCAAAATCAAAATAATGGGGTCAAGGAGACCGTTGGAATGGAAACGAAATAGCGGTGCTTAAATCTTCGGATTACCTAAGTACAAATATTTTATGGAATATCCTTGATAAATGGATTGCGGTTAACAATTATTTCGTTGACCAATTTTGATTCATCTGTTTAACAAATGTAAGCGAGACTGATGCCAGCTTAAAAAAATGAAAACTATCTGTAACAAACTCAATCAATGAACAAAGAAAACACTAAACTGGATATTGCACTTCAATCAGATCGCAGCGAAGAAGTTGCAGACATTATTGAACGAATGCCCAACAAATTCGGCTTGGCCATCACTGGTATTGTTATTTTCATATTCCTGTTGATGGCATTTTTTGGTTTTATCAGTCGCTACCCTGACATTGTTCATGGGCAAATTGTGGTGAGTACCCATAATGCACCAATTAAACTTATTGCAACTGTAAGTGGAAAGCTTAAACTTAACGGAATCAAATCGATGAATGACGTAAGGGAGAATCAAATAATCGCCTACATTGAAAATTCAACCAATCCGTATGCAGTGGATTCAATTACCCGAATGCTTAAATATTATAACCCCACCACGGATAATATCGAAATGATTAGTAAGCACATTCCAAAGAACTTTTCTCTGGGAGAGCTGAATATCAAATACTACGCTTTCGTTAATGCTATTCAGCAGTATCGGAACTACCGACAGGATAAAGCATTTGACAAACAAAAAGAAGGACTTTTGGCGATCCTTGCTGAGCAGCAAAAAACTATAAATGGGCTTCATAACCAGTTGTTCATGGCTCAGAATTCCCTCAACTTCGTATATAAGTTCTATAAAAGAGATTCGACATTATTTAAGAAAAGGGTGATTTCAGAAGCTGAGCTTGATAAAACTGAAATGAGTTATCTATCCGCTAAAGACAAAGTGCAGCAAGAAACTAATGCAATTATCAGTGCCAGGCAGGATGCCCGACAAACGCAAAGCCAGTTACAGCAGCTACATATAGAAGACCCTGAGAAGGAAAAAGAACTTCATATTAGCCTGATTTCAACTTATAATGATCTGCTTGATAACATTAAAATCTGGGAACAGAAATATGTATTTAGAGCACCATTTGCTGGGAAATTGCAATTTCTGAAGTTCTATAATAATAACCAGTTCGTGCAAAGCGGAGATGCTGTATTTACCGTTTTGCCTGTTAATGATAAACCGTTTGGGCAAGTAACTTTGCCATCCAGTGGTGCAGGTAAGGTAAAGGTTGATCAGGAGGTCATTGTAAAACTGGATAACTATCCATATCTTGAGTATGGTTCAGTAACAGGTAGGATAAAAAATATCTCACTTACTACAAATACCGAAAAAACCGAGAAGGGTGAGGTCGATAATTATTTGGTTACTGTAGAGTTTCCAAACGGATTAAAGACTAATTATGGAAGTGTGATCGGTTTCAGATATGAAAGTAAAGGGTCTGCAGAGATCATTACCAATCAGCGTAAGCTTATTGAAAGGTTATTTGATAATCTAGAATATGCGGTAAAGAAATAATTTAATGTTTTCATTGATTTATTTAATAAATAGTTAGTCATCTATAATTCTGAATAATAAAACTAGTAACGTTATATAAGTCCCCATGCCCAATTCATGGGGATTTTTGTTACTGCGTTCCACATGTTCAGCATTCCCTTATCCTCCAAAAAAGCATTGTCCTAAGACATTATATGTTCTTTAAAATCGAAGCTTAAAAAACGAATCTTATTTTAACGTTTAAAATAATTAGCAACTTTCACCAATTCCTGCAGATCAGACAAAAAAAATTCGAAATCTGTCCAGTAACGGCTACCGAAGCGGCAAAAGAGGCATAATTCAGATCCAATTCTGGTATGCCTCTTTTCTTTTTAAGGACAACCTGCTGAAAATAAGCTATATACAAAAACACAAAATTGATTTCCTTGGTTCGAACTTTATCATTTTTCTTATCATAACTTATGCTGATGTTTTTACTTTGATCATTTTTTAGAATATTTATTGCCACTTTATTGATCAGAGAGAAGTTCTGAGCGGCATTTTTGCTTCTTTTTCTGCTTGCATCTTCCTGGAAAATAACATCAAGGGTCCAATGCAGCTTGTTTTCTATTCCCCAATGATTACGGATATTTTTTTTGGTAAAAGGCAGCATTAGCTGGTTTACTTGCGATATAATAACGGGTTGCATATTCTGTATTTCCTGTTGCCTTATCGCATCTTTCACTCTCCATTCTGATCAGCACATTTAACCTTTCCCATTTATCAGGATTTTCTATGTGTGCCAGGTCTGTTATAATGGTACATTTTCTGGTCTCTATACGGCCGTGTCCAATGTCAATGTTTTCATCATAATCCGCAGTCTTTAGAAACCTGAACGAATCTTCCATGTTTTGGTATAATGAAGCTTGGTTATTTTTAACCGCCAACAGATAATCGCCTTCAGCTTTTACAATACATGTTGCAATATCTTGCTGGCAGCCCATGGCATCTACACGAATGATATTCCCCTTTATAAATAAACTTTTTAACAGCTCTGGTATAGCGGTAATCTCATTTGATTTCTCACTTACCTTTATCTGTTGGATATTCCGAGGTATACTACACCACCATTCCGAGGCAGTTTGGAATGAAATGAGGTGTCAGCATATTTCCGAATTCAGCGGACAGTAATGCCGAAACATGCACTAAAGACCAATTGATTAGCATGCTATTTTCTTCGTTTGCCAAGTGCAATTCCCTTCGGGAAGTATCTGGTGCAATGCTTGGATTATCTGGAAAAACAGAAAGTTTTCAGTTAAACCATATTCCCAAAAGGAGCACTTTATCCGATGCGAAAAAGGAAAGTTGAAGTTTTTGAAGATATCTACAATAAGCTGTTACGATCAACGTGAAGGAATGGAAAGTTTAACTACCTCCCCCATTCCTATTTTAAGCGTAAAAGAGTCTCTTAACGCAAGATCTCTGTAATGGGCCAGGATAATACGGATAACCCCACCATGCGTTATAATGGCCACACGGTGATAACACTGCCGTAAAAGATGCTCCCAAAACACTAATATTCTTTGTTGCATTTCAAGCATTGTTTCGCCATTTGGTGGTGCAAGATGTACAAAATCATCCATCCATGTGTCACAGTGAAGCCTGTCAATGGTATCCCAGGTCTTCCCTTCCCAGTCACCAAAATTCAGCTCATATAAAGCTTTATTTTCCTGATAAACCTCAGAAATTACAGCTGCTAATTGAGTACACCTTGAAGAAGGACTGGAATACACGGCATCAAATCCCGACGGAATCTGCTCCAATACGCGGTCCTTTTCCTCTGGAAAACTTGCCGCAAGCGGAACATCTGTGCGTCCATAGATCATCCCCTTTGTAATTAAAAGGCTGGTATGACGGATCAGATAAATTTCCATATCAGGATATAGGATAAGTAAATAGTTACTTCGGTCAGTTGTTGAACTGCCCCCAGACAATCACCCGTATATCCACCTATCCATTTCTTAAAGTAAGCCCCCAAATACAGACTAAAAAGCAAGACCGGAACAATAATTAAAAACAAAAGGGGTTGAGCAAGATAAATCGCTAAAGCAATTAAGGGTAATAATGTAAAAATACCTGCAAGGATGAGGTTGACAGGTTTTCCCTTTTCTACAGCCCCACTGGCTTTACTCTCTTCAATACGGACATAACTATGGTTAAAAACCACGGTTATTGCTGCAAACCTGCTCAATGAATGGGCTACGACAAACAGCCCTATGGTTGTAATGACATTTGCATAAATAAAGGTTTCGGTAAATAACTGCAAAATCGCAGCGAATTTGATACCCATTAACAAAATTAGCCCAACTACACCATAGGTTCCCAAGCGGCTGTCTTTCATGATGAGCAAAATCTTTTCTTTTGCCCATCCTCCGCCAAAACCATCACATACATCTGCAAAACCATCTTCATGGAATGCCCCGGTTAATAAAATAGAAGTAACCATTGCTAACAATACCGCAATTGACTCACCAAATAACCAGGCAGCACCGATAAAAACACCAGCAGTAATGAGCCCGGATATCCAGCCAACTACAGGTAAATACCTGATTGAGTCTGGCAGGTTCTGTGCATTATTCTCATGTACAAAAGCCGGTGCAGGCAATCGCGAATAAAATGATAGCGCTGTAAAGAAAAGTCTCAGCTCTCTGTTCATCAAGATTTGTTTGTTATCGCTGCACTCTCAAAACTAGCCATCTCATTCAAAAAATTTACGGCACTTTTTAATAGCGGATAAGCTAATGCACAACCGGTCCCCTCTCCCAAACGCAGGTGAAGCCCCAATAGTGGTTTTGCATTCAAATGTGTCAATAATAAACCGTGCCCTTTTTCTTCAGACTCATGGCAAAAAACAGCTTTACTTTTTATAGTCTGGTCAATACGATAAGCACATAGATAAGCCGCTGTAGCGATAAAACCATCGACCAATACCAACATATTTCTTTTTCCTGCCGCCAGCATTGCACCGGTCATCTCTACCAGTTCAAAACCACCAAAATGCGCCATTAATTCAAAAACATTATTAGTTCCTGTATAATTCACAATGGCTTGTTCCAGTATTATTTGTTTTCTAAGCAATTGTTCATCATTTAAACCTGTGCCTCTCCCAATACAATCCGTAATTGGTAATTCACATAACTGGCTCATCAGTACAGCTGCGCTTGAAGTATTCCCGATGCCCATCTCTCCGAAACCAATCACATTACAGCCTTTGGCGGCGATTTCCGCGACTACAGCCTCCCCCTTCAACAAACAAAGTTCTGTCTGGGCGGCTGTCATTGCAGGCCCATTTAAAAACGAAGCGGTGCCCTTGGCTATTTTTCCGTCGCCTAAAGGCAGACCAGCCTCAAAATCGTAATTCACTCCCGCATCAACCACTTGAAGATGGATGTCATGTTGTCTGCAAAAAACGTTAATTGCAGCCCCCCCGTTTAAGAAGTTCAGCACCATTTGGCGGGTTACTTCCTGCGGGAAAGCACTTACCCCTTCCAGAGCTATCCCGTGATCTGCTGCAAAAACTACCAGATGAGGATTAAGCAATTGTGGGTGTGTCGTTTCAAATACCTGTCCGATTTGCAGGGCGAGGTCTTCCAATAAGCCTAAAGAACCCAGAGGTTTAGTCTTATTATCAATCAATATCTGTAATTCTTCAGCAATCATATCCGTGTTATTTTTTTAAGTATAAAGGAAGTCCGGATACCATAAACACGGCTTCTTCGGCTTTTTTAGCCACATATTGGTTAGCCCAGCCTTGCAAATCTGCAAATTTACGCCCTACCGGAGTATCCGCATGTAAACCCATTCCCAGTTCATTGGAAATGATGATAAAAGTAGCAGGAATTTCAATCAGCTGATCAATTTCCTTTTTAAAATCTGCCAGTGCCAATTCAATATCATTCTCGTGGTCCATAAAAAAATTAGTGAGCCATAAGGTGACGCAATCAATCACAGCAATACGATTTTGTAAGGGCAAAAGATGCAGATCACGATAACGCTCAAAATTTGTCCATTCCGGCCCCCGATCCTCCTGGTGCCTTTTTACGCGCTCCTGAAAATCTTCATCCCATATTTTAGCCGTAGCGATATAAACCGGATCAGTACAGAGTTCCTTCGCACGACTTTGTGCATATGCACTTTTACCACTTCTCACCCCTCCTGTTATGAAAATCAGCATAATTTAAGGTTTTACTGCCGGATCCGGATTTCTAAACCGCTTATAAAGAAACAGTTGCCATTTCTCTTCTGCAACACCGGCTTTATCCATTTCGGCACGTGAAAGCGTAAAAAACAAATCAGACAAACGATTGATATATGCAGGAATCGTTTCATCCACTTCGTCTGTTTTAATTAAACTGACCAGTCTTCTTTCACCCCTGCGCATTTGTGTTCTAATCATATGGCAAAGTGCTGAAATCTCATTCCCTCCTGGCAGAATAAAATAATCAGAAGGATGCGTCATCGCATTTTCCAGCTCATCAATCCACGTTTCACAAAACGCTGGTCCATCCACAGGCATTGGATTGGTATTGATTTTATTTGTATCAGAAGGACGCGCCAGATGCGACATCATATCCATCAGGTCTTTTTGAATTTTATGCAAATTAGTCTGCCATTCATGGGTATTTTCTAATTTTACCCTAAGCATTCCTATCGTAGAATTCACTTCATCCAGTGTACCTACACATTCTACCCGCACATCGTCTTTATCTACGCGTTTTCCGCCAAAAAGACCAGTGGTTCCCTTATCTCCCTTTTTAGTATATATCTTCATATTATCTCATTTATGCTGTCAAGATACACTGCGTCCAAAAAGTTAGACACTATTTGGGCGCAGTGTAATTTATGATACCTCCTTTTTTTCCTGAATGGAATTGATATTCCTAGAAACTGATATTATATCTCAGTGCATAATTCCTTCCGGCAAGATTAAAACCCCGCTTTTCATAATAATTCTCATCTGTGATATTATTCACAAGGAAACTAAGTGTATGTCTCTTCTTGTAAGTATAACTCGCTCCAAAATCAACTACCATAAATTCCGGATATATAATTTCCGGATATTTATTGTCATTGAAATCCGTATCCAAACGTTTTCCAACATATCTGCCGCTTAATCTTAAATCAAGTCCTTTCAGGTTATTAAACTCAAAACCATAACTCATCGTAAAATTAGGAACATTATAAATAGACTTAGTTGTTTCACTACCATCTGCCGCAATTGTTACCTCTTTAGCTTTAGACGACCTCGTCGCATTCCAGAAAAGTTTCAATGAATAATCTTTTGCAGCCAATGTTCCGAAATCCCATGCAAACTCAGTTTCAAAACCATTGATATTTGCTTTATTCGCATTCATATAAGTCATACGTGTGCTAATCGGAAAGCCACTTGGCGTAGTTTCAACCGGGTTTGGAACTGTCGTTTTTGTTGTGATCCTGTCTTTCACATAAGTATTATAATAAGTAACATCAACTGTCAATCCTAATTCGGGCTTACTGAATCTCACACCTGCATCCCATGAAATACTGTTTTCATTTTTCAAGTTAGGGTTTCCTTGGATCACTTTCGCTTTACCATTGGTAATCTTCTCAGAATAACCAGCCACATTATAAGCATCTGGTGTTACAAAACCGCGTCCTGTAGTAGCATGTACAGTAAACAATTTACTTATCGCATACTGTGCAGCTAAACTTGGGCTAAAGACAGGATTAGTTTTTTTACCGCCGGTATAAATAGTTAGCAAAGGTGTTTGTTTTACATTATAAGTAATTATATCCACACGTACACCAGGATTAATCACCAACTTATCGTCAAGGAAATTCAATTGTCCCTGAATATAGGCGGCTGCAGAAGAAAGACTGTAATTAGGTGAATAAGGAGCAGACTCAGTACCATCAGGATTAAAAGACTGTGAACTGGTCGAAGCATTACTATAATCCAGGCCAAAAATCAGTGCGTGCTTGCCCAACGTATAAACGTCTTTTGCTTGTATACCTTTCCAGCTGGCTGAACTTTTATACGAGGCATAAGGAGCTAATAAACCATTAAATGAAAGCAGTGTATTGTTTAAATTATTCTCTTGTGAAGTATAACCTTTCAAAGATAAATGATGCTGATCGATGTTACCTGACAAGGTAGCTTCTTCATTATGTCTTTCAATATCTTTAGTACTCGGTTGTCCGTTTCCGAAAAATATATCACTTGGTGACTCAACATTTTTAGCAGAAAAACGTTCCCCTCTTACATCCAGTCTCCAGTTAGGATCAATCTGATAACCCAACCTTAAACTTCCTGTATTATAGCTCAGTTTTGAGTAATCACGTCTTGATCCATCAGAACGCTTATCGTCAACTTCTACTGGGGTCACAGTAGTGCCATCGGTATAGTTTTTAGTTGCTGTACCAGCATTAAATAGCTTCCTGAATACATTTCCATTACCCAGCTTTGTATCCTTAGCCCTGTCGAAATTCAGGAAAGATAAATCGAAATCTATTTTCTTACTGATATTACCTCCGGTAGATGCCCCCAGTTGAGTAGTCTGATAAGATCCATATTGCGCATATACATTTCCATGTACATCGCCAGATGATTTTTTAGTGATAATATTCACTACCCCACCCATCGCTGATGAACCATATAAAGCAGATGCAGGCCCTTTAAGCACTTCAATACGCTCAATATAAGCAGGGTTAATAGTAGAAATACTTACAGTACCAGCCGGACGGCCATCAACCAATAACAAAGAGCGTTGATTTAAACCACTGGTTTGTGGTCTGAAACCACGGATGCCAATGCCAGAAGATAAACTTGGATACTGGATAATACTTACTGAAGAGTTCATTTTTAACAGATCAGTTACTTCCATCGAAGGTGTAAGATCCATAGCTGCTTTAGTAATTACCGTCATACTTTGTGGTACATTACCTCTTTTTGTTGCTGTACGTAAAGAGGTAACCACCACTTCATCAAGTGCATTGGTTTTAACAGAGTCAGTTTTCTTTTGTTGTGCCAATGCCGGGCTGCCCAATAAAACAGTGCCTAACAGCAGGTTTCTAAAAGATAATAAGTGTAGATTTTTATTCATGTTATGGGTATATTATTCGTTAAAGTGCATTAAGAAATTCGCATAAGGTGGTATAAGTTGTCTGCTCACTATTGTGATGAATTGTCCAAATGGAATCTTCACCATCACGGGAAACAGAAACAACCAGGTTTTCCTCTTCAGCCGATGAGATACTAAATCCACTTCTGATCAGTGCTTTTTTAGTCCAGAAAGCGGCAATACCATCGCCGGTAACGCTGATAGTTTTCTTCCCTGCATTGTGGATATTAAAAGTTCCTGTTGCAGCATCAAATGCGATCCCGTCTTTATCAAATGCATGCTGAAAAGCTCCGTTTAAGATCAGTTCTTCCGGCAGTCCGGCATCCAGGTGTCCACCCCTGCTCATCAGCCAGATCTGATCAGCCACCTGTAAAGCAAGATCAAGTTCATGAGTAGAAAGAAGAATTGCCTTATTAGTTTCTTTGGCCAGTTGATGTAACAGCCGCATCAGCTGAATACGGCTGGGCAAGTCAAGATGGGCAGTTGGTTCATCTAATATGATCAACGGCGTATCTTGCGCCATCGCCCTCGCAAGCATCACTTTCTGACATTCACCGTCACTCAGACTATCCACCTTTCTACCTAAAAACTCACCTGTACCTGTCGCTTCTACTGCCTGGTTAATAATTTGTTTATCTGATGCAGTGAGTACTCCTAACCATCCTGAGTGAGGGTAACGGCCTAATGAAATCAGGGAGTAAACATCCAGGTTACCAGATCTTACATTATCTGTCAGCACCAGGCTTATTTTTTTTGCCACCTGTGCAGGTCTCAGTTGTTTGATGTTTTTTCCTTCCAGCTCAATTTCGCCTTTCAGCGGATGCTGTAATCCGGATATAGTTCTGAGTAAAGTAGACTTACCACAGCCATTAGGTCCTAATAAACAAATGAGCTGCCCGGCATAAAGATCTAAATCCAATGGCCCCGAAACAGCCTTAGTCTTATTTCTACCAGACTGGTAACCTATCGTTAACCCTGAAGTATGGAGTAATGATTTTTGTGCAGCCATTAGAATCCTTTTAATTTAGTAGAACCAACGATAATCCAGATCACAACTGGAGCCCCTACCAGCGAAGTAATCACATTAATAGGCAATACGGTCTGACTTCCTGATATTTGCGATACAATATCACAGATTAACATGAGTACTGTACCAATCAAACAGCAGGCAGGAATCAATACCCGGTGGCTGGAAGTGTTAAACAATGCTCTTGCCAAATGTGGTACTGCAATACCAATAAAACCTATCGGGCCACAAAAAGCGGTGATCCCCCCGGCTAAAATACTCGTACTGCCAATAATCAGTATACGTGCGCGCTTTACCGTCAAACCCATACTGCGCGCATAATTATCACCTAACAACAAAGCATCCAGCAATTTAGAAGAAAGAAAAGAGATCAGTAAACCGATAGAAACGACTATCGAAAGGATTAATAATTGACTGCCTGTTACACCGCCCAGAGAGCCAAATGTCCAAAGCAGATAATCTTTAATCAGTTCTGGAGTACTGAAATACTGCCAGATACTGATCACCGAGAACGTAATACTTCCAATCATCACTCCTACAATCAGTACAATAACATTATCTTTTAATGAGGACGAAATCGAAACAATCAGCAGCATTATCAGACCTGCACCTAAAGAAGAAACCAATATAATTAACCAGCTGCCCGAAATACCCAACTCTTTAATGGTATATAAACTCGTGATACTGCCAGCAGAAAGCATAACCAGGGCTACTCCCAAACTCGCTCCGGCAGTAACGCCCAAAACTTCAGGCCCTGCCAGTGGATTACGGAATAACGTTTGCATCTGTAAACCACTAACCGACAAACCGCAACCTACAATAATTGCAGTAAGTGCTTTAGGCACTCTGATTTTTTCAATGATATAAACCCAGGTATCATTCCCTGAATCAGGGTTAAACAAGGCCTTGATCACCTCTTTTAAAGGGATATGGACAGAGCCAAGGGCTATATCAAGCAGAAATGCCACCAATAGTATGGAAAGCAGTATTAAAACTTTTATTTTGTTCAATTTTTTCAGGAATTAGTTCAATTGCTTGTAATACACGAGCTGATGATCTGGTAGTAATTCGGGGTGCAGGATCTTGATTAAGTCGCCTAATATGATTTGTGGATTAACAGCACCTGATTCCCAGTAATCATTTGAGCCTATATCATTTATCTTTTTGTTGTTGTTAAAGATATGACCGTCTTTGAAGGGCCTAAAATCCGTGTAACGATTATCTATCGCCTTAATCTCATTTTTGGAATTGGCGGTACCTGTATTCAGCCAGAAATCTGCCTTTAGTGCTACCGGGGCTACACTTTCAAAATTGAGCGGCAAACTACCCTTTCCGTATACATCAGCCCATTTATAGTTGACACCGGCATCCTTTAAAAACCTAACCATATAACTATCTCCATCAGGCACATACCATGTCCCTTTATAAGGTAGCCCGATGATTACTGAAGGTTTGTTTGCCACTTTTTCACCAATCCCGGCCAAACGGTTATATTCTTTTTCTACAGCTTCAAATTTAGTATTGACAAATGATTCTTTGTCCATTAATGCGGCCATCAGTTTTACCCATTCTGCGCGGCCCAGCGGTGTTGTTTCCAGCCATTCTGAATTGAGCATTACAGGTACACCTGCACCGGTTAATGTGGCATATTTACTGAATTTAGCATCTGGATTGCCCATCACCATGACCAAATCTGGCTTCATGCTGATCAGCACCTCCTCGTTCATAGTTCCGTCAATCCCAATTTCCTTAACTTTCCCAGCAGCTATTTTTTTGCGTACTGTTGCAGAGCTTACATAAGACAAGCTGCCCAGACCGGTTATCGCATCTGCGGCACCTGCAAAATCTGCCAGTGCGATGTGCATGGAAGACATCGCCACCAAACTTTTAACAGGGATCTGTATCAGCTGTGCTTTTTTATATCCCTTTGGTCCTTTTGCTCCTTTGGCCAGTAAAACATATTGGACAGTATCTCTGTGAGCGCCCATACCAGAATAAATACTGATTAGCTTATAGCTGTCATAATAATCGATATTAAAACCTTTGGCGTATTTAATTTCTGCACTGCCTGTTTTTGCGGAGGTATGTTTTTTACCATCAGGATGCTGTTTGCATGAGGTAATCAGCAACAGAAAAACTATCAAACAGGGAAATATTCCACTGAGAGAAGTATAATTTATTTTTTTCATCATAAAGTTTAGCCTTTCTTCCGAAAGCATTTAATAACCATTTATAAGGCAGGTCTTCTGACTTCCTCAAACTGCAACCTTCCCCTCTTAACGAAAGTGGTATTATAGCAGTTTTAACAATGAGGTTTACAGCAGCGGAGACTGTTCCGGATTTACACCGGTATTCCCTATTAAAGCATTTCAAATAAAATGCTGCCTTAATGCTGCAAACCTAAGAGAAAAATTCCAATTATTAGAATGCTGTGTATTATTTGATAAAATCTAAGACAAATCTGATACGTTCTGTTGGTGATAGTTTAGGGACATCAACGAGGGTGAAGCCACATTCGGTATAAGTTTCCCTGATGGCCTGATTGATCAGAATTGCCTCTTCAAAGCTTTGCCAGCGTTCATTATCAGGTACATAAATATCTTCCCAGGGTGGAAGAATAAGAACCTGGTTGTGATAAGGATGAAGGGCCAAAGCAGCATAATAATCTTCAGGAACAGCAATCCCTGCAACTTTAAGATAAGCTATAATATCAGGAATACCCCGGTCAAAAAAAGAAATGTAATTTTTTGGTACACAATCCCATGCATCGATCATTTCCTTTAAAACTTTAGCAAAAAAGCAAGAGATATCCAACCAGGGCAGACAAGAAGAACCTATCGCTGTTTCCTGGATAATCATCCTTCTTGACACTTCCTGAGAACAGAAATATCCCTGCTCCTGCAATCCGTTAATTAAAGTGGACTTGCCAGAACCCGGGCCTCCGCTTATGATTTGTTTTCTGGGTATACTACTCATTCTTATACCAGGAAAAAGTAGATCATCATAAACAGCACCATCAATAGGCATACTCCATGATTGATACTGCTTACTGTTGTAAACTCTTCATGTTTGATTTCCCTTTTATTACTTCCGATAAAGGGTTTTTCGATCAAAACACCATGGTATATATTGGGGCCCCCAAACTGAACATCCAATATCCCTGCCAAAGCCGCTTCAGGATAACCGGCATTTGGGCTTTTATGCTGATGACCATATTGTATCACAAACTGCCAGCCTCTGACACTAAGGGTAACCAATAACATTAAAACAGTGGTAATACGCGCTGGAATAAAGTTCACCACATCATCCAAATGGGCAGCAAACTTACCAAAATATTCATAGCGTTCGCTACGATATCCTACCATAGAATCCATCGTATTGATCATTTTATAAGTAAGCATCCCCGGTACACCTGCTACAAAGTAGAAAAATAAGGGCGCAATTACACCGTCACTCAGGTTCTCTGACATCGTTTCTAATACAGCCACACGAATCTGTTGTGCATCAAGAGCTGAGGTGTCGCGGCCCACAATTCTTGATAAACGCGTTCTCCCCGCTTCCAGCCCTTTATATTTTAATGCATCAAATACTTGTTTTCCTTCTGTAATCAAGCCTTTATTGGCTAAAGCATAATACACAAATGCAGTCGCAAAAAGGAAATAGACAGGAACACTATGGCTCAGCATGAAATGTATGGCACTGTAAAAGAATAAAAATGTTCCTGCGCATAAAATTAATGTCATTATCATTCCCTTAACAAATCTGAATTCCCCTTTATTGAGGTGTTTTTCAGCAAAAGAAATCAGGCTCCCAAAAAATCTGACCGGGTGCGGCAGACCTTCAGTATCTCCAAATATTAAATCAAGCAGATAACCTGCAAGCAAGGGAATAATAATAATTATATATGTTTCCATTCAGCTAAAGCATTGATCAGCAATTGATTTTTATTCTCATTTAAAGTAGCAATGCGGACATGTTTTTCACTAAGCCCTCTAAAGTTACTTGCATCACGGATCAATATATCAAATTCTTTTAGTAAAAATTGCTTTAAAGATGCAGCAGTATGAATAGGAGTACTTGCCAGAAAAAAATGGGTATGACTGGGATAGACAGTCAGCGGAGTTCCTGCTAAACCTTTTATAAAATCAGCTTTCTCAGCTAACAATTGCTGAAGAGGGAGCTGTACTTCCTGATAGTGATCATAAATAAAATGTCCGGCTGCAATAGCCATTGCATTCACAGCCCATGGCAATTTAAAAGACCTTAAGCTGTTTATCAAAGATGCATTGGCAGCGATATAACCTAACCTTAGTCCGGGGATTGCATAAGCTTTAGTCATGGAGCGTAAAACGATCAGGTTACCGTATCTTTCAATCAAGGCAATTACAGAAATAACAGACAAGGTAAATTCAATAAAAGCTTCATCAACAACAAACAAAATTTCCGGATATGCTTTGATGATGTTCTCCAGATCTGTGAATACAGCCCCGGTTGGATTATTGGGATTACAAATAAATAATAACTCAGTGTCAGGTACCAGACCATTCTGCAACTCTTCCCAATTGATAAAACTAATTGTATGTTCAAACATTTTACAGGCATCCTCATACTCTGCAAAAGCTGGAACAGCGATCGTTGATTTCTTTTTTTGCAGCGCCTGGGCAATCAGGTAAATACTTTCTGTACTTCCGTTAGTCACCAGGATATTTCCGGTTTTGAAACCATAAAACGCAGCTATTTTCTCCGTGAGGCTTTCGGCCAGGACTTCAGGATAACGTTGTACTTGCTCCCATTGTATAAACAGATATTCTTTTAAACCAGCCGGCGCTCCCCCATGCCATACATTTGTACTGAAATCGGCTGCTAATGTATGCTGATGTAAATACCCGTCGTCTCCGTGTCCCTGAAACATGTTACTAATTTTTTATATGCTGATAAACCTGTTCAATATCCAGATTTTCTCTTAACAATGCAGCTAATTTATCATATTGTTCGCTACGGAATTGCCTGTAATCCGTCGATTCTGCCTGCAATGCGGTATATGGGGCCAGCAAATCGTTGATGACTACTTGATTATCCAAAATACCATGTAAATACGATCCCCAACATTTTTCTGATAAAAAACAACCATCGTTATGTTGTTCTTCCATAAAAGCCACTGGTTTGTCCGCACCATGCACGAAAGTTTCCCCCATATGAATCTCATAACCTGTACAGGTTTCAGGAAAATCTCTGTAGGTAAAAGTGCATTGTCTGGTTGTTTTTTCATTCAATAGCACTGTTTCAACTGGTAAAATACCTAGCCCGTCAATTTCTCCGGCAGCAGACTCTAGCTGTAAAGGGTCTTTGATGAATTGCCCCATCATTTGATATCCTCCACAAATACCAATTACGGTTTTACCATTTTGATACGCCTGTATAATAACTTCTGCCAGCCCATTGTTTTTGAGTTCAACTAAATCTTCAATCGTATTTTTGCTGCCTGGCAGAATCACAATATCTGCCAGTGAAACCCCTTCTCTGGTATGTGTATAATATAGATTGACTCTGCTATCCTTATCCAAACAGTCAAAATCAGTAAAATTAGACATCCTGCTGAGGAGTACCACTGCCACGTTGACTTTGCCGGCTACGGGCTGATTTCGTTTTTGTTTCAGCGATACCGCATCCTCTTCTTCTATAAAAATATCCTTAAAATAAGGAACGATTCCAATTACCGGTACTCCACACAACTCTTCTATGATCTTTTTCCCTTCTTGAAACAGCTCCATATCACCCCTGAATTTATTGATAATAATCCCCTTAATGCAAGCCTTCTCTTCTAGCTCCAGAAGGGCCATTGTTCCGTATAGACTGGCAAAAACCCCGCCTTTATCAATATCGGTTATCAAATAGGTAGCTGCTCCTGCAGCTATTGCCATTCTCATATTGGTAATATCACGCTGTTTGAGATTTAACTCAGAGATACTTCCCGCCCCTTCCATAACAATAGGTGAATAACGGGAGGCCAGCCGTTGATAAGCCCGTTTGACTTCTTCAAAGAGCTCAGCACGATCACCAGATAAAAAATACTCTTTTGCACTTTGATTGCCTATGGATTTTCCATTCAGGATGACTTGTGCGGTCTGATCATTTGTTGGTTTAAGCAGCACAGGGTTCATGTCTGTATGACAGGGAACTCCCGCAGCTTCGGCTTGTACAGCTTGCGCACGACCAATTTCCAGACCTTCGGGAGTGGCATAACTGTTAAGCGACATATTCTGAGCTTTGAATGGCGCAGGCGCATAACCATCCTGTTTAAAGATCCGGCAAAATCCGGCAGTAATCACACTTTTACCTACATCAGAAGAGGTACCAACAAACATGACAGATCTGAGTTTCCTTTGAATTTCCATGGATTGCAAGCTTACGCAATTTCCCAGAGCTTAACAATGCTATACATAAATTTGAGAGCGCTATACACTTGAGTTAATTTATGAGTTTATTCCTACTAATATTATGCATGGACAAACCAGTCAAGTTGACCCTATTTCGCTAAATCTATAACTGCAAGATATTTAATGATTCAATTTAGTTTCCGGCGCAATGGGGTCAAAAGGCTCCGGTATATCCAGTCAGACTCCATAAAATCTATTATAAAGAATCGGAATTATTTCATACCAGCCTTTCTAAAATCGGACCGTCTATTGGATGTCACAGCAGAATATACAGCAACATCAAATTTTGTTTATCAATTCGAAAAACCTCAAGCTATTCCTATAGCTTACATCTGTGTCTATAATTATGGCGAGTGGAAGCCGATCTTTTATGGCAAGGTTTATTCAAAGGGCAAATACGTTAAATTTAATGGGATGGCAAAAGATATGGCTTATCACATTGCAGTTCCAAAAGGCAGCAGTTATAAATTAGTTGGTAAGCCATTTATTATAGACTCTTTGAATCATGTTATTTACTCAGAGCCTGATTTGCAAAAGAAAATAAAGATTGTTGTGGAAAAAACTAATATTGGAACAGATTCTTGGGTAAAAAAAACAGAGCATATACACTAAAGTATCTAAATAAAAATAATCAATGGAAAGATTTGGGTAGCAGAGTTTGTAAAAAGGATTCTAGCTTAATCTTTAACAATATACCGATAGGTGCATTCTATATGCTCGAAGATAAAATGAGTGATAAACACTTAAGTAGAATATTCGTTCGTAAGAATCAAGATCAAATTTGGTACTAATTAATTGTCAGCTTTAATTCCCTTTACATAAATTTTATTGGCAGATCAGAAAAGACATTAATTGGTAGAAAAGACTGCTACAACATTATTGTAATCTAAAGTTCATAACCTCTTTAAGCTTTCATATTTTAATTTCATTTCATTTTTCATCATTACTATCGTCAAAGACTCAACCTTAACTGGCTTATTAATAATTTCTTTGCAAATATTTAATAATTTGGACTTATTTCCCGTGGCGTCATAAACCTTGCTTAACTGATAAAGTGGAAAAAATCTTGACGGACACATGTGGGAGGATACCAAATAATAGTGCTCTGCTATAAAATATTTGTTTAATCCAAAGAGATTGTCTCCTATCAGCATTTCTAGGTCATAATTTGAAAATAACGCGTTACACTTATTTGCTATAAAAAGACTTCTTTTATAGTCCTTATTGTGATTTAGTACTGCAGCGTAATTATAAAGAAATTGAGGGTTATTCTTCAAAACAGGATACAATTCAGAATAGCGGAGAATAATTTTATGATAATTGTTCTGTGTTCTATTGCGTGCAATTTTCGACCATTCTATTTCTGCGATCATTCTTGATATGATACCCGATGCAATAAAAATGGTAGATATTATAATAAATAGACATGCTATACGAACATACTTCAAGGGGATAACAATGGAATACTTTGCATTTACCACTATAATGGAGATACTTAGACCACATAAGACCCATATAAAAGGATAAGCAAATGGGTAAGAAAAAAGAGAAAACACTGCGACAGAAATTAAGCACAGGCCAGCAATAAAGCTCTCATGTTGAGGACATCTACAATAAGATTTCCAGACAAAATAACCAAATCCCATTAGAACCAGAAAACCGACAATACCATAGTTAACAATAAATAAAATATATTCATTATACGGATGATCAATACTATCTGCTAACATCTCGTATTTGCTGTCTATATGGTTTTTAAAATATTCCGACTGATAGTACATATATTTAGAATTAAATCCACCAGAACCAAATCCGAACACTGGTCTGTCTGCGATCATCGAAAAACTGCATTTCCAAATTAAAATTCGGCCTTTCGCAGATTTAATTTTAATAAAATATAGCCCTGCGATCAGGATTGATGATATAACAACACTCCCTAAAAGGAATATTTTTTTTCTTTTTCGAACGTAATAATTAAAGAGGTAGAATAGAAATGTTACACCAAGACTGAGAATCCCTGACCTTGAAAATGAAAAAATGATTGTCAAAGAGCTTATTATAATGAACAAAATTGAAACATATCTCAGTGCCCCCTTTGTTTTAAGAAAAAAAAGGGAAAATGGAATACTGGCACATAGAGTAGCGGCAAAACCTGCGGAGTTATCATACCAGCCAACCATATTTATACCATTAAACCGCGGCTCAAAACAAAATAACTGGAATAGACCTTTAAGTGCGAGAATAAAAGATAATACTGCGATAATAATAAAAATCGCAGTATTATTCAAGATATCTTTTTTCTCTGGTTTAATCAACAAAAACCTAGAGGTGTAAAAGATTAAAAAAATGCAAAATAAAGTTTTAGTTAAGTTCCATTTCTGCTCCTTTGGCTGAATAAATAAATTTGAGGTAAAGAAAACAGAACAATAACATATTAAACAAAAAAAGGCTAGGTACCCGATCCAAGTTATATTTTTTTTATTTCCAAAAGAAAAAATATCCATACAGCAAAACTGACACAAATAAATAGATTAAGGTCACAGGAGTCAAAATACGATTTGAAATCCTTCCTCTCAGAAATATGATCAGTAAAACCCCACTGGTAATACAAAGGGAGAGTTTAGCCATTGGATTGGGTAAATAAATTGCCAAGAACGCACAAACTGCAATTACAACAGCTATTGCAATATCAACAAAATAATTTTTTTTCATCTTATTGGGTTTTTACATCTAAGGTTACACAACCTATTATTGGAGTTCCAGGCCATGTTGCGGTTATCACAACTCCGTTTGGATAATGATTCTGTGCTACCCAAGCTGTAGCGCTACAGCCTGCCAATACTATTGAAGCAACCTTTGTCGCTGTAGTAGGTTCGGGAATGGCGGCGGCTACTACAGAGGCAAAACCTGTACCTGCAGCAATATCGCCTAGCGCTGCATATGACAACTTTAACTCAAATCCCCACCAATACGAGTTAAATCCATTTATTCCACCAGGATCAGGCATTTGCTGATCTGGAGTAATCATTAAAAGATTTGCTGAATGTGTAGGTTTATCAATTTTTTTAAGAAAAATCAATGACTTATCTTTTTGTACCAACACCACTGAAGAAGATTTTAAAGCAGTTCTCAATGTACTGTTTGTGCCTATCATTAGTCCTTTAAAGTATTCAAAAACTTCATTTGAAATACCAATTTCGATAGAACTATTTGTTTTTAAGAAATATTGACCATTTTTCAGCTCAATATTTTTATCCATTCTGTTCCTTGCTTCTAGAAACAACGCTTTGTCAGTTTCTGTAAAATCCGCCATCGGCTTTTTTACATCGAAATTTATAACGTTTGGTGATTCATCTTTTCTGCAGGCATAAAAAATGCAGAGAACTCCTATAATTAGAAGGATGAGGCTAATTGTAGATTTTTTTTCATAAGTTTAAAGTAAAAATTTATTTGTTCACTAAAGTAGAATTTATAATTCAAATTAGAAACTTTTAAATGATCATATTTACTGATTCCTGTAAATTCATAAGCTAGTTGCCGTCTATCAAATACTTAGTTGTGATTTTATTTCAATTACATTGGGCGGTATCTAGTAGTTTACATACTCAATAAATTATTAGACATTTGACTATAGAATATAATTTTACAAATTACCAGTAGGCATTTCGGTAAAAATAGCCGCCCGTTCCGCATTTGTGTCTCGTCGTAGATTTGCAAAGTAGAATAAAACTGATTTCTCTTTACACATGTAACATACACTGTTTTGCTTTCAAAATTTAGGACAATGTTCCCTAAAAACGTTAAATTTGCCTTTAATGATTAGATAATTGTCTCAATAAACGAAGTGTATTATATAACTAAAGCTCTAAAGAATCTATCTAAAGATTTTTTTTAATTAACGCATTTCTATGTCGATTTTACCTCTAAGCAGATATTAAATTGATTATTTTAAAGTGTTGCGGTTTTACATTGGTTTTTTAATATGAGTTCTTAGAACGATATTTGAAAATGAAGAGATCTATACTAACATTACTCATAGCGTTACCATTATTTTCATTTTGTCAAAAAACAACGTTTTATGGCCAGTATGTCGATCTTTATAAGGGCAAAAAATTTGTATACTCACAAGAATATGCAACTTATATTGAAGGATCATCAATTAAGCCACGGCTATTATTAGAAGTAATTATGCCGAAAAACAAAAAGGATAAGGATACTTTAAAAAATTTATTGCCTGAAACAATTCAAGGTGATACATTAATTTTTGAGAATAAATCATTTTCTAAAATAGTTAATGAATATACTAAGTCAGAATCTTACCGATTGCCTATCAAAAATCTTAAAAACAATAAAAGATATTATTTTGAGTATGATCCTTTTAATAAATATGACTTTCCTTTTGCTATTATTGATTCATTAGAAGTTCCGAAGAACTTATTTTGCAATGAAATTACCAAAAACGCAGATGAATTTAGTGGAATTAACACTATTTCGACGCCAGTAAGTGATAATATCCAATATTCAATATCCTCGAAAGACAATATTCAGAGCAATTTTATAAACTTGAAAGTTACAACAACCTCATTACCACCGCTCGGGATAAAGGGGGTCATAATTTTATTTCGGGACGGCTCAAAATTCGATTTTCCAAATGAGAAAATTTTAACAAACTCAGCAGGTGTTAGTGGATTCTATACCATTTTCGCTACAATCATTTTGAGTAAAGAAAACTTATTTCAATTAAAATCTAAAAAAATCAAAGGATTTAGAGTTGGTGGCACTGATAATTTGTTAAGTCAATTTGAATCAGAAAGATATTTTGGGCTATTTAACTGCTTAATTACTACAAATAATTGAAGAAATTAGAATCAACATCTACAGCACAATTATAAAATGGTAAACAAGTTTTATTATAGACTATCAAATAAGCAAAAAGCTGATATTGCAAAAAATCTTATTGAAATTTTGCAGAAAAATGCTCCAATATCGATCGATACTACTGAATTTATCGGAAATTGGATTCTCACCGGCGCAGGTGAAAAACGAAAAGCTTTTTATGATGTTTGGGATTTAGTGCTAAAGAACTACCTTCCAACTACGAGACCAATTTTGTTTCGATCGTGTAAGAGAAAAAGTGGCGGTGGTAAGATCGCAAGTTTTACGGGACGTTTAGAATGTGCAAGAAGGTTTAACAACGGTAAGGGGGCATTATTAATTTGTGATACTGGCGAACTTTTAGAATCTATGGTTAAATTCTATAAAGTTGGCTCATATACACATACATTTTTTCCTCTTGTGGATGTTTTAACAAAAGCGAAAAAGGCTGGAGGGTGGGGCTTTTCGGAAAGACTTTTAAATGAGTATATAGGGGAAGATGAATACATTATGAGGATAAACGAGGGTGATGTCTATACATTTAAATGGGTATAGAAATTCTCACTTAACAAACCTGAAGAAACGGTGAAAAAATCTCAAAAATCGAACCTTATTTTAATGTTTAAGATAATTAGCAACTTTCGCCAATTCCTGCAAATCAGCCAAGAAAAAATTCGAAATCTGCCCAGTAACGGCTACTGATTGAAAGCTCATCGAAAGATGGGCTTTTTTTGTTTAAAATTCTGCTGAGCATGTTGATTTTTTGGGAGATGCTAGAACGAATTAGATTAGCGAATAATTTTCACTTAGTTAGTCAGTATCAATGGGGTTAATGTTTATCTTTCAAACCTGTTAGGTGCTACGATAAGAGAAAGAAATTAATAAAGAAAATCAGCAATTCTAAAAGAATTGGAAAATCTAAAATGATAAGTTATGAAATTAATCACTAAAATATCGGTTTGCCTGGTATTGATGATGGGACTATCAGTGACGCTTTACGCACAATCAAAACAACAGGCTGTTAAATTGATATTGCGCTCAACACCGTGGACATTTACCGGAGGATCTGCGCTAAGTACGCTTTCGTCAAAAACAAGAAGCGCAATTTTCAAATCCCCGTCAGATAGCAGTAGCTTTACCATAAAATTACTGGTCAATCTTAAAGCAGGAAGTGCGAATAAGACACTTATTGACATCCCTGAAGTGTTAAAAGTGACTATGTTTCAGCACGACGCTAAGGATCGAAAACGTCAAAACTATCCTGCTTATTTATTGCCAGATGGTTCTGATCCAACATTAGAAGCGTCTCTTCGGCTTCATTCTCCAACTGAGCCTAATGGTCCACGGGATATGTCTGTGGGTATTCCTTTAGGGATGTTGGAAAAATTAAATGGAGAACATGAGCTTGTGCTTCATTTTTCCGGAGTTCGGTGGACTTTATACGTTGATAATGAGCTTCTTGACAATGATTTCCCCATAGGGTATCCGAAATGGGGCAAACAAAGCACCTGGAGCATAGATTCTTCAGTTGTTTTAAAAGCAGATTTTTTTTCCCCAGGAATGCAGCTACAAAGAGTGGCTTTGAAAAAACCCAGAACTGTGGCTGAAATTCAATACTGGACGCCTCAGGGACATAATGCCTGGGTGGGAGATGTTGCTACTTTATTTTATAAGGGACGTTACCATTTATTCTATTTATTTGACCGCCGTGGTCACGCCAGCAAATTTGGAAAAGGAGGCCATTATTTTGAGCACCTCTCCACCACCGATTTTAAAACCTGGGTTGAACACGATGCCGCCACGCCTATAGAGGAGCAATGGGAGGCATTTGGAACTGGAACACCTTTTATCTTTGACAATAAACTTTGTATCAGTTACGGATTGCATACCACACGGATTTACCCTAAGGAGCAAACCATGTTGCCTTTACAGTGGGATTATTACAATAAACATGGCATTACGGGCTCTTTCCGATACGACACCATTCCTGGCTATCCTGCTGGATCCACCTATTCCATTAGTGAAGATGGGATCAGTAATTTCAAGAAATCAAAAATCTTATTTCATCCTTGCGAAAACCCTAGTGTTTATACAGATCCGGAGGGACGCTTGCGCATGTTGGCAAATTATGGAGCAAAAGGGACGTGGGAATCCAAGTCCATTGATGGTGGCTGGCAATCCGTAAATCCAAACTTCCCTCCTGGCGGCGATTGTACATTTTTCTTTCGCTGGCAAAGTTATGACTACGTTATTGGTGGTTTTACCGGTTTTTGGTCAAAACCAGCAGGTGCAACAGCGGACAGATTTGTAGATGGCGTTAAAGCAGGGCTTGACTTTTACAATGGAATGAATGTGCCAGCCGTAACAGAAATAAGCAACGGCCGGTTTTTGCTGGCTGGCTGGATTCCAATAGCAGCTTGGGGTGGAACACTAGCTATACATGAAATGGTACAGGCTCCCGACGGCAGAATTGGAACAAAGTGGATGAACGAGATCATACCTGCAATCCAAAAAGAAAGGTTACTGTCAAAAGAAATTAAAAAAACTTCCACATTTCCTACAGGGTCTTCTTCGTTCCTATTGACTTTCGATGTAGAACCGGGCACTGAATTAAATGGAAAACTAGGCGCACTTTTTCTAGGCGCAGACAGTGAAGACCATGCTGCTGAAGTTCAAATCAGTCCAAAATATAAAAGGGCACAATATGGAACTGGACAGCTTCAGGATTTTTCTGGTACTGAGAAATCCTTACATGAGGGTGGATCACCAAACAGCGTGCGTAATTATGCGATTGAAAATTTGTCTGGTACAGATAAACCGTTTACAGTTAGAATGATTGTTAAATATGAAGACAAATTTGGCGGGTCATTAATTGATACTGAAATTGCTGGTCAGCGCACTATGATTTCTTTCCGTCCCGATTTAAAAGTTGAAAACTTACTATTAAGGTCGGAAAAAAACGTTATTAAAAATGTGAAAATTGCCTCACTTAAAAATTAGAGAACCTTTATTCAACTAGGTGCGGAGTACCTTTTGAAAGTAATTGTGTTTTTTGTGATTATGCTGAGTGTTCAAAATATAGACCTTATCGTCTGAAATAACTTGTGAGTGTTGGAGATCAGCCAATTAATGACATGTATAAATTTGCATTTATCAGTTTCCAGGTAAATACTATACACACGTCTTGGCAGGATTAAAGAAGTTGTAATTTGCCACCAGCGTTCACAATAACACATTGGTTCGTAAAAATTTATGGTAGTTTATTTCTCCGATATTGTCCTTCAACCTTATTTTTTATTTTTTTTTAAAAAATTACAATAGCATCCGTAATGCTCATAAAAGGTAGAACATTCGCAACTTAATACTAACAGCGCTAATAAAGGTGATTTCATCTCAAATCAGAATTAATTAAATTATTAACCTGAGTTCGATTATTAAATCTCATTTTGTGGCGTTTTAATCAAGTTTTCTGTTAAGACGGTCGTCACCCTGAATTTATTTCAGGGTCTTTCACGCTAAAAAGATGCTGAAATAAATTCAGCAGGACGATAAAGCGGGATTAGGCGTAAATAAGATATAATT
>NZ_JAUG01000063.1 GCF_000708285.2 Pedobacter borealis DSM 19626 | reverse complement strand
AAAAGCGATTTCCCTGTCAGAAATAGTCACGCTCATTAATTTATTTTGTATGTAAGTTATTGTTTGTCAGTTTATTATGTTTATTTTCGCTTGATTATAGCTCAATGTTGTTGAAATTGGTTATCATTTAATTCGAAATGCGATGTAACACATATGATTAGCTAAAAATTCTCCCATCTTCAAGCAACACTGCTTTTTTACAATAGAATTATTATGTATGTTTGCATGCTCAAAATCTATGATAATATATGAAGGTTGCCCTTATTACTGGCGTTACTGGACAAGATGGTGCTTATCTTGCAGAATTTCTGCTAAAAAAGGGCTATTTTGTACATGGTATTAAAAGACGTTCATCTTTATTTAATACGGATCGTATCGATCATCTTTATCAAGATCAACATGAAAATAATGTGAATTTTAAGCTCCATTATGGTGATTTAACTGATTCAACAAATATTATTCGTATTATACAGGAAACTCAACCAGATGAAATCTATAATCTGGCGGCCATGAGCCACGTTCATGTAAGTTTCGAGATGCCTGAATATACCGCTAATGCCGATGGCATTGGAACTTTGCGTTTATTGGAAGCCATTCGGATTTTGGGTTTAAATCAAAAGACCAAAATTTATCAAGCTTCCACTTCAGAGTTGTATGGATTAGTGCAAGCGGTTCCACAAAGTGAAACGACCCCATTTTATCCACGTTCGCCTTATGCCGTGGCCAAAATGTATGCTTATTGGATCACGGTCAACTATCGTGAAGCTTATGGCATGTTTGCCTGCAATGGCATTTTGTTTAACCATGAAAGTCCTTTAAGAGGAGAAACCTTTGTAACCCGTAAAATTACGCGGGCAGCAGCCAAGATCGCCTTAGGTTTGCAAACCTGTTTATACCTGGGTAATCTATCCGCGCAGCGCGATTGGGGGCATGCTAAAGACTATATAGAAGCCATGTGGCTGATTCTTCAACAAGAAAAACCAGAGGATTTCGTTATCGCAACAGGTGTTACCACTACTGTACGTGATTTTGTTAAGATGAGCTTTGCTGAATTGGGTATTGAGATTGAATTTTCAGGAAAAGAAGAAAATGAGAAGGGTGTAATTATCGGTTTAGATGTGGAGGTGCTTAGTGGTTTAGGCTTAGATCCAGCAAAACTGTTTCTGGGCAGCACAATAGTAAAAGTAGATCCTAAATATTTCAGACCGACAGAAGTTGATCTTTTATTAGGCGATCCTACTAAATCTAAAACTCAATTGGGCTGGCAACCCAAATATGACCTGCCTGCGCTCGTGAAAGATATGGTGATTTCTGATCTGCATTTGATGAAAAAGGATGAATACCTTCGTCAGGGAGGATTTGAAACCTTAAACTATTTTGAATAATATTACCTACCGATTACCTCGGAAACCTATGAAACAAAGCATAAAAATTTTTCTATCCCTTATCGTTCTCAGTCTACTCGTTCATCTCTCCTCTTTTGCGCAGAATTATTCCAGTGTAAAGGTAGATGAACTCTCTGATGCCCAGATTCTTCAAATGATCAAAAAGGCAGAATCTGTTGGTTATAATGATGCCCAGTTAGAACAAATGGCTGCAGCACAAGGCATGAAAGCCGATGAGGTTCAGAAGTTAAGGGCTAGGGTAGCTAAGGTGCGAAAGCAAGGCGCTGCCGTACAGGTAGAACAAAAACCCGTAATTACAGGTAGAGAAATGAGTGAAACCACAGCGAGTGGAGAAATCAATAACGAAAAGAAAGAAGAAGATAGCGAAATTGGGCCAAAGATTTTTGGAGCAGAGCTCTTTAGGAATGGAAACATCACTTTTGAGCCCAATTTGCGGATGGCTACTCCTAAAGGTTATGTCATTGGCCCAGACGATAAGTTGGTGATCGATTTAACGGGTGATAATGAAGCCAGTTACAATTTAGAAGTTAGTCCGGAAGGAATTATTAATTTACAATATGTTGGGCGAATTGCTGTTGGCGGATTAAGCATCGATCAGGCCACCTCTAAAATTCGGACAGCTATGTCTAAAACATATCCTTCATTACGTTCGGGAAGAACAAATTTAGCCATTAATCTAGGGAATATTCGTAGCATTAAGGTAATTATGACGGGTTATGTAAGAAAACCTGGAACATACACTTTGCCATCATTGGCTACGGTGTATAATGCCTTATATGCATCAGGTGGGCCAGCACAAAATGGTTCCTTCCGTAAAATCCAGATCATCCGTAACAATAAAATTATTGCAACATTAGATATTTATAACTTCTTATTAAAAGGTATTCAGCAGGCTAATATCCGTTTACAGGATCAGGATGTGATCAACATTCCAGTATACGATGATCGTGTAGAAATTAGTGGAGAGGTGAAAAGGACTGCACTTTATGAACTAGTAAAGGGTGAAACCCTAAAAGATGTAATTGATTTTGCAGGTGGCTTTACTACGCAAGCCTATACTGCTAAAATCAAAGCTTTTCAAAATACTGACCGCGATCGCCGAATTAACGACATTGCTGCTGTAGATTTCCCTACATATGCGCCTAAAAATGGTGATAAATATGTAGTGGAAGCCATCTTAGATCGTTTTGCAAATCGGGTTGAAATTTTAGGATCGGTATTCCGTCCTGGAGTTTATGAACTGGAAAAGGGATTAACTTTAAGGGGATTGATCAATAAGGCTGATGGCTTAACTGAAGATGCTTTCTTAAATCGTGGTTATATCAATCGTTTAAATCCTGATAATACCCAGGCATTGATCTCCTTTGATGTGGCCAAGATTATTGCGGGTACCCAAACCGATATTCCTTTACAACGTGAAGATAAAATTACCATTTCGTCCATCTTCGATTTAAGGGATGAATACCAGGTTAGTATTCAGGGTGAAGTACGTGCCCCAGGAAGCTTTCAGTTTGCTGAAGGCATGACATTGGAATCGGTGATTCAATTGGCCGGTGGTTTCAAAGAGGGCGCTACACCTAACCGAATTGAAATATCAAGGAGGGTAAGGAATAGTGAAGCTACTTCGGCCACGGCACAAACTGCCGAAGTATTCATTGTGAATGTGAATGAAAACTTAAAGCTCGAGGGTGAACCTTTTGTAATTAAACCGTTCGACATTGTATCTGTACGAAATGCAGAGGGCTATGCGGTACAAAAGCAGGTTAAATTAGAAGGTGAAGTGGTTTATCCAGGTGTTTATACTATTGTGAATAAAAATGAGCGTATTTCTGACCTGATTCGCCGTGCAGGTGGTTTAACTTCTTCTGCATATGCCGATGGGGCTTCATTAAAAAGACCTGGTGCTGAAAAAGTAAATCCTAAGGATAAAAATGCGATCAATAATAAAGAAGATGAAGATAAGAAATTCTTAAATCTAAAAAGAGCACAAGAAGCTGGTGCGAAAGATACAGTAGCCGCCGAAGTGGAGCAAAAGTTAATCCAGAGTGACTTAGTTGGTATAAATTTGAAACGCATTCTCAAAGAGCCGCTTTCTAAATTCGACTTGATTGTAGAAGATGGTGATATTATTCGGGTTCCGCGTACTTTGCAAACTGTACGGGTAACAGGTGAGGTATTAAATCCGAACAATATTGTTTATCTACCTGGAAAAGGACTAAGGCAATATATCAATGGTGCAGGAGGATTTACCGATCACGCACGTAAAAGCGGTGTATATGTAAAGTATGCAAATGGTTCGGCAGCTGGAGTGGGTAAGTTTTTGTTTTTTAGTAATAACCCCGTGATTAAACCAGGAGCAGAAATTTTGGTGCCAAAGAAAGCTGAAAGAGAACGGATGACAGCGCAAAGTTGGATTGGGATCGGAACTGCGGTAGCTTCTTTGGGAGCGATTATTGTGAGTTTGTTAAGATAAAGCTCCCAACCTCCCCAGAAAGGATCGTCATTGTCCCAAAGGGACTACTTTGTAGCGAGGCCTGGGATGGTGCGAGCCGTGGTAATCTATTAAATTAGTACTAACAAAAATAATGACAACAACAAGTCAGCAAGATTATAAAAATACAGAGAGTGACGAAATCTCATTAAAAGAGTATGTCATCCTGAGCGTAGTCGAAGGATCTTTAAACATGAACAAGTCTTGATACTAAATACTCGATATTCATAAAATGTCAGAAAGTCAACATATACAAAACAACAACGACGAGATCTCCCTGAAAGAGCTCATTCTTAAAATCTGTGAATGGTGGCGATACCTTTTATCCAAATGGATCATCATCTTAATTTGTGCTTTGTTGGGGGGCATTTTAGGTTTTTGGTATGCAGCCAATAAGAAACCGCTTTATACCGCTACTACCACTTTCGTACTGGAAGATGAGAAGGGCGGCGGATTAGGGAGTTTAGCAGGCCTTGCTTCTATGGCCGGAGTTGACCTGGGCGGTGGCGGAGGAGGCATTTTCCAAGGAGATAATATCTTGGGCTTATATAAGTCGAGAACCATGTTGGAACAAACGTTATTAACGCTAGTTGACGTAAATGGTAAAAAACAATTATTGGTAGAACGTTACATTGATGTTAACGAACTCAGAAAAAAATGGGCTAAAAAGCCAGAACTTGTTAATTTACAGTTTATAGCAGACAGTTTGCGAGATGGAACTAAGCTATTACAACCAAATCGTTTACGTGATAGTGTTTTAGGGGATATCGTGTCAGATATTAATAAAAATTATTTAAACGTAGCTAAGCCCGACAAAAAATTAAGTACCATACAGGTAGATGTTAAAGCAAAGGATGAATTATTTGCCAAAAATTTTAATGATGCTTTGGTGAAAAATGTAAATGAATTTTACATCAATACCAAAACGAAAAAGACGTTGCAGAATGTTAAAATATTGCAGCAGAAAACAGATTCAGTGAGAGCAGTAATGAATGGGGCAATTTATACAGCTGTTGCTGTAGCTGATGCCACACCAAATTTGAATCCTACCAGGCAGGTACAGCGTGTGGCACCAGCTCAAAAAGCGCAATTTTCTGCTGAAACCAATAAAGCTGTTTTAGGAGAAATGGTTAAAAATTTGGAATTGACAAAGATGACTTTATTGAAAGAAACGCCATTGATCCAGGTGATTGATCAGCCAATTTACCCACTTACCAAAGAACGCTTTGGTAAATTAAAAGGATTGATAATGGGCGGATTTTTAGCTGGTTTTTTGGTGGTATTGGGGTTGATTGTGAGGCGATTGTTGAAACAGTTGACTGTTTAGGTTGTTGCTTGATTATAGATTTCCAGCATTAGGTTATCAAAAATAATAATGATTGTAGAAAACCAACATACAGAATTTAAAGCGAGTTTCAATGATGCTACAATAGAAACATTGTCTGCTTTTGTGAATACCAAAGGAGGGAAGGTATATGTTGGTTTGGACGATAAAGGAAAACCAGTTTCTAATTTTTCCATAGGCAAGGAAACTATTCAAAATTGGATAAATGAAATAAAAAATAAAACCCAACCGAGTATAATTGCCGATATTGAGATCGAAACTATTCATGGCAAGGAAGTAATTGGTATAACTGTTCATGAATTCCCGGTTAAGCCGGTGGCATTTAAAGGAAGGTATTACCAACGGGTAAATAATTCCAACCATCAGCTTTCGGCATTCGAAATAACGAATTTGAGTTTACAGTCGTTGCAGCTTTCTTGGGATTCCTATCCTAGACATGGAGGAAGTTTGGAGGATTTAGACGAACCTAAGGTGATCGCATTTATTGAAAAGGTAAATGCTACAGGGCGATTCAAATTGGAAGGCAGTTGGATGGAAAATCTGCAAAAGTTAAAATTGGTTGGCGCTAAAGGAATTACTAATGCAGCTTGGTTGTTGTTTTCAAATCAAGCAATAGGGTATAATGTTCATTTAGGACGTTTTAAAACGCCTTCCATGATTATCGATGACAAGATGCTCAATGGAACTTTGTTTGAGGTTGTAGAAGAGACCATGCGTTATCTCATCAGTCATATTAAGGTTGCTTTTGAAATAACAGGAATGCCGACTCAGCGTACAGAAATTTTTGAGTACCCTTTGCCTGCTTTACGGGAAATTGTACTCAATGCGATTATTCACAGGGATTATATGAGTCCCATAGACATACAAGTTAAAATATTTGACAATAAGATTAGCTTTTATAATCCCGGAATGCTTTACGGGAATCTAACCGTTGCGGAATTGATAAAAGATAATTACCAAGCTAATACCCGGAATAAATTAATTGCCGAAGCGTTTTATTTAACAGGTGATATCGAAAAATATGGCAGTGGTTTTGTACGGATCCGTAAAGAACTCAAGAAATATCCAACAATGAAAATGGAGCTTGAAGAAATACCAAATGGTTTTTTAGCTGTCTTAAGTTATACAAAACAACGAGTGAGATTGGTTGAGGATAATGTCACAGATAATGTCACAGATAATGTCACAGATAATGTCACAGATAATAGACGTAGGCATATTGTTGAATTGATGAAAAAGAATAAGAAAATTACAACTATTGAGATGGCTAATTCAATAGGTGTTGTGAGAAGGACTATCGCCAGAGATCTTGAACTTTTAAAAAAGAACGGCGTAATAGAACGCGTAGGTTCTGATAGTAACGGTTATTGGATAGTAAATGGTGATTAATCAAAAATATTAAAGCTTTTAAATTGACAACCAAAGCTCGATGCAATTTTATAAAAACGATGTCGCTATTTTAAAATTAACAGAAATGAGTAACCGAAGACAGACAACCCATAACTTATAAATAAAATGAAGACAGGAATAACTTTTAGTGTTTTTTAAAGTAATCTAAATGAAAAATTATACTTTAAAAGTTCACGATATAAAAAAAGAAACAAAAGATACTATTACACTTTGTTTCAAGCAACCTGGGTTGAAAAAGATTAAATATCAAGCTGGGCAATATCTTACGTTGTCTTTTAGAATCAACGGGCGACGCTACATCCGGCCTTATTCTTTTTCTTCTGCACCAGCTACAGATCAACATTTAGAGGTAACAATTAAAAGAGTGCTGAATGGGATTGTTTCGAATCATATTCATGATGTAGTATCAGTAGGTGATAGTATTGAAGTAATACAGCCCATGGGTGATTTTACCTGTGAAAACCAAAACTCAGATATCTTTCTTTGGGGTGTTGGAAGTGGAATAACCCCACTGATATCGTTGGCAAAAGAGATACTGGCTACATCGGAAATATATAAAGTACATTTGTTTTATGGCAACAGAAATCACGAAAGCACTATTTTTTTAAATCAAATTGAACAGTTTTTAGCAGATTATCCTAAGCGATTTATTGTCAAACATTTTCATACGAAGTTGCGCATTAGCCAGAGTGTACAAAATGTTGTAGAAGGAAGAATTGACAAGAAAAAAGCTATTGAGATTCTTCAACAATTTAATTTACCTAAGGATGCTAAACACTATATTTGCGGCCCAGTTGGATTAAAGGAATCTGTTAAATTGGCTTTAAAAGAATTTGATATTTCTGATAACAACATATTTTCAGAGGATTTTGAATTGGTTAAAAATCCTGCAGATTTCAAAAATATACATACACAAAATATCCAAATTCAATTTGAGGGAAAAGAACACCATATTGAAGTAACCAAGGGCAAAAGCATTTTGGAAGCTGCATTGGATGCTGACCTGGAGTTACCCTATTCTTGCCAGACAGGGAATTGTAGCACTTGTAAGGGAAAGCTTACCCGAGGTGAAGCTAAGATGATCGGCCTAAGTAAAGTAAGAGAGGATCTTAATGAAGATGAGTTTTTACTTTGCTGTACGCATCCTTTAACTGATAATGTTCATATAGAAATATAAATAGAGAATTTATGAAGGTAGTAATACTTGCCGGAGGTCTAGGTACCCGATTAATGGAAGAGACTGAAGCTCGCCCAAAACCCATGGTAGAAATTGGCGGTAAGCCTATTCTGTGGCACATCATGAAAATTTACGAAGCCTATGGTTATAATGATTTTGTATTGTGTTTAGGCTATAAGGCACAAAGTATCAAGGAATATTTTTTAAACTACTACCTTTATAATTCAGATGTATCGATTGATATTGAAAAAAACAAGGTGGATGTACATTTTTCTAACTCAGAGTCTTTTAAAGTTACTTTAGTAGACACTGGTTTAAAAACAAACACTGCAGGACGTATCAAAAAGATTCAAAAATACGTTGATGGAGAAACTTTCATGCTTACCTATGGCGATGGTGTTGCCGACATAGATATTAATAAGTTGGTTGAATTCCACAAAAATCATAATAAACTAGCCACTTTGACAAGTATTCAAACCCCAGGAAGATTTGGGAATATTGAAATGGAAGCTGATGGAACAGTGAACCACTTCGTAGAAAAACCACAGGGTGATGGAATGTGGATTAATGGAGGCTTTTTTGTACTAGAACCAGGTATCTTTAAATACTTAGAAGGAGATATGGATGATATTCAATGGGAGAATGTTCCGTTGAAGGAAATCGCAAATGATGGACAGCTGGCAGCTTTCAAGCATTCGGGTTTTTGGAAACCGATGGACGCTTTGCGAGATAGAATTGAGTTAGAACAGCTTTGGTCTACTGGTCAGGCTAAATGGAAAATCTGGTAGTATGTTTGATGAACTAAAAAGGATATACCAGGGAAAAAAGGTTTTCCTAACTGGGCATACAGGATTTAAGGGAGCCTGGATGCTTAAAACATTAAATCTTTTAGGTGCCGATGTTAAAGGTTATGCGCTGGCTCCGCAAACAGAAGAAGATTTATATAACTTGATAAATGGTAGCCAAATATGTGAATCTGTAATAGCAGATTTAAGAGAACGTGAAGTATTGAAGAAATCTATCTTGGATTTTCAACCAGACTTTATCTTTCATTTGGCTGCTCAACCTTTGGTAAGATTATCGTATGAAATTCCTTCAGAAACTTTCGAGGTAAACGCTATTGGTACAGCTAATGTTTTAGATGCAGTACGTTTATTAGAAAAGCCTTGTACTATCGTGTTAGTCACTACTGATAAAGTATATCATAATAATGAATGGGAGTACCCTTACAGAGAAAATGATCGTTTAGGCGGTTATGATCCCTACAGCGCAAGTAAAGCTTGTACAGAGCTGGTTATCGATTCTTATCGCAATTCTTTCTTTAATGTTGCCAAATTTGATTGTCATCAAAAAGGAATTGCTGTGGGTAGGGCAGGAAACGTTATAGGAGGTGGAGATTGGTCGAAAGATAGATTAATACCCGACATTGCCAAGGCATTATCCAAAAACGAAGAAATAATCATTCGTAATCCTAATTCAGTAAGGCCATGGCAACACGTTTTAGAACCAATTGTGGCTTATCTATTATTGGGAACTCGATTGCTGAAAGATCCCTTAATGTTTAGCGATGCATTTAATTTTGGCCCTTATACCACAGATGCACTGCCAGTTTCTGAAATGTTAAAACTTGCTATTGAAAGTTGGGGAAATGGGGCATACCGTGTCCAACAATCGGAGAACCAACCCCATGAGGCTGGCCTTTTAAAGCTTGATATCAGTAAGGCTATCAAAGCGCTTTCATGGAAACCAAAATTAAACGCTAACAACGCCGTACAACAAACCATCAGTTGGTATAGAGTTTTTGAATCGGATAGAACCGGAATTAATGCGTTTACTGAAAAGCAAATTTTAGATTATATCAATGCTTAAAGTTTTAATCACTGGCATCACTGGATTTTTAGGCTCCCATTTAGCACGAGTGTTATCTGCTGCGGGTATTCAAGTAATTGGGCTCAAAAGAGTAACTTCCGATACTTGGAGATGCCAAGATTTCAAAGGTGAAGTGCTATGGGTAGATTTAGATGATCAAGGTAACTGGGAAGATAGACTTAGGGAATTAGCGCCGTCGGTAATGGTGCATTGCGCTTGGAGCGGGGTTGAAGCTAAACAGAGAGAGAGTTGGACTGAACAAGCCAGCAACATTAGTTTCTTGATCCAATTGCTGGAAATTTCAAAAGAAGTAGCCTTAAGCAAATTTATTTTTCTGGGTTCTCAGGCAGAATATGGTGTTCTCCATGCAAAAGTTTCGGAAGAACAACCTATTCAACCGAAAGGCGCTTATGGAGCCATTAAAAGTGCCTCTTTACAAATTGTACAAACTTTTTGTGAAGAAAATTGTATTAACTGGGTTTGGCTTCGAGTGTTTTCGGTTTTTGGGGCAATGGAAGGTGATAATTGGTTAATTCCATCGCTGGTGCGTAGAATGAAAACTGAAATGGAAATGGATTTAACAGGTGGAGAGCAGCGGTACGCTTATTTATATGCCCCTGATTTTTCAGCGATTGTAAAGGTCATAATAGAACAGCCAATTCTTTCGGGCATTTACAATATTTCTTCTAATGAAGTCCATTCGTTAAAGGCTCTTTTAGAGTTGATCAGAGACCGAGTTAACAGCGATTTTAAATTGAATTTTGGCGTTTTGCCCTATCGCGAAAACCAATCGATGCATATTGAAGGAGATATCTCAAAGCTCTCCGCACAAATTAAGCTACCTAACCTAGCAAATTTTGAGGTAGCTTTGCAAAAAACAATAGGTTATTACACTTTAAATAGTAACTCAAAATGAAAGCATCAGACTTTATTGCTAGTTTCTTAGAGAAAAAGGGTATTCAAACGGTATTTGAGTTATCTGGCGGTATGATTACGCATATTTTGGATTCTCTATATCAAACAACCAAGATAAAAATTGTAACCATGCACCATGAACAATCTGCCGCATTCGCAGCTGAGGGTTATGGTCGCATCACTGGTTTACCCGGAGTAGCAATGGCTACAAGTGGGCCAGGTGCAACTAATTTATTAACCGGTATTGGAAGTTGCTTTTTTGATTCTACCCCAGCAATTTTTATCACGGGGCAAGTAAATAGGCATGAGCAAAAGGGTGATCGAGAAATCAGACAGTTAGGTTTTCAAGAGACGGACATTGTAACGATGGCTAAACCGATTACTAAAGCAAGTTTTCTGGTTAATGAGCCCAATGATTTAGAAGATATTTTAGAACAGGCATTTTACTTAGCTTGCGAAGGCAGACCCGGACCGGTTCTCATTGATATCCCTATGGATGTTCAAAGGACTCAGATTGAGGTTAAGAATACTATTTACAATGTTAAAGAGGATACTGCAATACCTGAGCAAATACTTGATCAATTAATTGAAGACATTAAAAATGCAGAAAGGCCACTAATTCTGGCGGGTAGAGGAATTAAGGCCTCCCAAAGTCAAGAACTGTTTGATCAGTTTGTAAGTAAAACCAAGGTGCCCGTTATCACCACTTTGCTAGGCCTTGATACAATCTCATTTGATGATCCATTACGGGTTGGTTTCATTGGAAGCTATGGTAATCGTTGGGCAAACATAGCATTTGGAGAAAGTGATTTAGTTATTGTTCTTGGGAGCAGATTAGATATTAGGCAGACGGGAGCAGATACTAAGTTTATCGAAAATAGAAGAATATACCATATTGATTGTGAGGCAGGTGAGATTAACAATAGAGTGAAAAATTGCATAGCTATTGTTTCTGAATTGGGAACTTTCTTGCAGCGTTTTACGAATCATACCTCTTCAATTCAATTTGATCAGCATAACAATTGGCTCCGTCATATCAATGACTTGAGATTACAGTGGCCCGATGAAAAGGAGCTGGAACCAAAAGGGATAAATCCGAATAAATTTATGCATGCGCTCTCTAAGGGAAACAATTTTGCTAAAGCTTATTTGGCAGATGTTGGTAGTCATCAGATGTGGGCGGCGCAGTCATTAGAGATACTTAAGGGGCAACATTTTTTAACCTCAGGCGGCATGGGTGCAATGGGTTTTTCTCTGCCTGCGGGTATAGGAGCTTGCATTGCGCTGGAAAAACAACCTGTTGTGGTGTTGGTAGGTGATGGTTGTATGCAGATTAATATTCAGGAGTTACAGACTATTGTTAGAAATAATCTCCCTATTAAAATTGTGGTGTTAAATAACAGAACACTGGGAATGATCAGACAGTTTCAGGATAGTTATTTTGAATCCAGGTATCAATCTACCTATTGGGGGTATGATGCCCCGGACTTTTCAAAAGTGGCAATGGCTTACGGAATTGATGCGTTAACCATCTCTGATGAAAGTGAATTTGATTCTGCCAATCAGTGGCTTTGGGAGGGCGAAAATGCCATGAAGCCTAAATTGCTTCAACTGATGATTGATCCACATACTAATACTTACCCTAAAATCGCATTTGGTAAACCCATTACCGAAATGGAGCCTTTCTCCAAGCCAATAGAGATGGAGGGAACTTAATAAACATTAAAGATTTTTACTATACAAAACATTATGTTAAAAAATATTACTGATTCCAATTTGGAGAAAGCCTTGCGTGAAATTGCAAGGCAAAAAACTACACAAGTTATTGTACCAGGTCAGAATTACATTCCAGTTACCGGTAAGGTATTGGATGAAGATGATATATTATTGGGCGTGGAGGCTACACTAGATGGATGGCTAACTGCTGGAAGATTTTCTAACCAATTCGAGTATGAGTTTGCGCAGTATTTTGGAGCCAATAAAGCACTATTAGTAAATTCAGGTTCTTCAGCAAACTTAGTTGCTTTTTATGCCTTAACATCACCTAAGTTAGGCGATAGAGCTATTAAACCAGGAGATGAGGTTATCACCGTTGCCGCTGGATTTCCAACTACAGTGAACCCATTAATTCAATTTGGTGCTATTCCTGTATTTGTAGATGTGGATATTGCCACGCACAATGTCTTGTCTGAAGATATCGAGAAAGCTGTTTCACCAAAAACCAAGGCAATTATGATTGCTCACTCTTTGGGTAATCCTTTTGATTTGGATGAAGTAATGAGGGTAGCTAAGAAATATAATCTATGGGTAGTAGAAGATGATTGCGATTCTCTAGGTGCAACTTATAAAGGCAAGAAAACGGGTACATTCGGTGATATTTCTACTTTCTCTTTTTACCCCGCACACCACATCACAATGGGCGAAGGTGGTGCAGTGCTCATCAATAATCCAGAACTAGCCAAACTTGCAGAAAGTTTTAGAGATTGGGGAAGAGATTGTTATTGTGAACCTGGAAAAGATAATACTTGCGGATGTAGGTTTGGGCAGCAGTTAGGCTCCCTACCTTATGGCTATGATCATAAGTATACCTATTCGCATATCGGGTTTAACTTGAAAGTGACTGATATGCAAGCCGCTTTTGGGGTTTCTCAGATCAAAAAAATCGATCATTTTGTACAGCGTAGGAGAGAAAATTATGCAGCATTGTATCAAAGAATGAAAGAGTTCGAAGAGATTTTTATCTTACCTGAACCTACTCCTAATTCGGATCCTTCATGGTTTGGATTTTTACTTACACTAAGAGATGGCGATTCTAATGATAGACATATGTTAGTACAACATCTGGAAGAAAAGAAAATTGGGACACGATTATTGTTTGCGGGCAATCTACTAAGGCAACCAGCCTATGCGGGCATTCAACACCGTACTATCGGAGATTTGAAAAATACCGATATTATTATGAACCAATCGTTTTGGTTGGGCGTATGGCCAGGATTAAATGAGTCACATTATGATTATATTGCAAACGTGATTAGGGAATATTTAAATTCTTAATGTGATAAAATTAATAAAAAGAGGGTCAAATAAACTAGGAATTGACGGAGCCATAGCTTTCACTATATTATCAAGAGTTATTCAAGCTGCTGGTGGTGTTGTAATTTTGCTGTTCGTAGCAAAATGCCTGACCAAAGTGGAACAGGGTTATTATTATACCTTCGGGAGTATTTTGGCAATACAAATCTTCTTTGAGCTGGGTTTGTCTGGTATTATAACACAGTTTGTGGCACATGAAAATGCTAATTTAACCTGGCATAATCAAATAAGTTTTTCAGGTTCGGAAGAATCGAGTTCAAGATTGGCTTCCTTGTTACGGTTTACGGCCAAATGGTTTGCCATTATTTCAGTATTGTTATTTTTTGGCTTGCTCATAACGGGGTATTTTTTTTTTAATAAATACGGGAAAGGGAATATAGATGTCAATTGGCATATTCCTTGGGTAATTCTATCCATTACAACCTCACTTTCGTTGATGGTTTCTCCAATATTAGCCTTTTTTGAAGGATTAGGTAATGTTAAAGAAGTAGCAAAGATTCGGATGATTCAGCAAGTCGTACAACTTAGTTTTGTGTTGATTTTGTTTTCTTTAGGTTACAAGCTTTTCTCAGCACCAGTTGCCGCAATCTTATCTTTTACGATAGTGCCAATATGGATTTTCTTTGGGAACAAAAGAAAATTGCTAACTTTTATTTGGCATAGGTTAGGAAATTGGCATGTTAATTACCGCTTAGAAATATTTCCTTATCAATGGAAAATAGCCCTGAGTTGGATGAGTGGTTATTTTATATTTCAACTTTTCAATCCGGTACTTTTTGCTACTGACGGTGCAGTCATTGCAGGACAAATGGGAATGACATTGACAGTTTTAAATTCTGTCATGGCATTAGGTTTTAGTTGGATAACGACTAAAATACCCAAGTTTTCAGGTTTAATTGCGAAAAAGGATTACGTTCAATTAGATGCTTTATTTAATAAAACCCTTATACAATCTGCTTTATTGAACGCATTTGTCTTAATTGTTCTTTTTGCAGTTATTATTTCTTTACGTTATTTTGAAATAAAAATTGGAGGCAAAAATTTTGCTGATCGTTTTTTATCTTATTTACCAATGTTGTTTATGATGATTCCAATATTTTTAAATCATTTTATTGCTTCTTGGGCAACTTATATGCGTTGTCACAAACAAGAGCCTATGCTAGTGCAAAGTGTGGTTATAGGAATACTTTGTTCTTCGTCAACATTGTTAATGGGAAGTTATTTTGGAGTTATGGGAATAACATTTGGCTATTTAATTTTGACAATCATAGCTTTTATTTGGACATATTTTATTTTCACAACTAAGAAAAAAGAATGGCACAATGAATGATAAACTACTCTCAATATGTATCCCTACTTATAATAGGGCTGACAAACTTCAAATAAGTCTGTTGGCAATATTAAAACAGGTTAATAAGTATCAGGATAAAATTGAAGTTATAGTCTCTGATAATGCTTCAACAGACACCACCAAAGTTGTTTTAACTGAATTGAAAAAGGAATATTCTTTCTTGAAAATTTTAAGAAATTCAATTAATCTCGGGCCGAACCTTAATTTTTTTAAACTTTCAGATGAGTATGCAACTGGTAAATATTTTTGGCTAATTGGGGATGATGACGTAATTGATTCAAATGGCATTGATATAATAATAAAAATACTTATTGAAAATCAAAATATCCCTTTTTTAGGTTTGAATTTTAGAGTATTAGCCGTAAAAGATATTGTAGGTTTTGGTTGTACTAAGATAGGTCAGGATATAAAACGCATAAAGATGAGTCAATTGCTTAGCGAACAATGTCGAGCTGAGAATTTGATGGCAACTTTTATTAGTTGCAATATAATTTTACTCGATAGGTTTAAAAACTATGATAAATCTATTTTTTCGACGAATTCTTGGGATGATTACAGAAGTTTATTTCCTCATACTCATGTGATCACATCTGTTATTAAATCTGATGAAGATGTTATTTATATTAAGGAACCATTACTTTCAGTTATGGTTCACGAAAAAGAATGGGATGATAGATTGGCGTTAATAAACTTATATTTCATATTAGATGTTTATGAATATTATAGAAAATCTGGGTATAGAAAACGTGATATCTGGAAAGTAAAACAGGCGATCATAGATTCGGGATTAGGAGCTTTAATTACGGCTAAAGTTCAATACAAATACAAATGGGGTTTTCTAAAATTCTCATTATTTGATTTTTATTTTTATAAATTGATTGTTGCTAAAATAGTAGATAAAATTACAAAAAAATTAAAGAGTTGAAAAAAAAGATATTATTAGTATTTGGAACTCGCCCTGAGGCTATAAAAATGGCTCCTTTGGTTAAGGAATTCCAAAAAAACAAAGATAAATTTGATATAAAAGTATGTGTTACTGCACAACATAGAGAAATGTTAGATCAGGTACTAGAATTCTTTGAAATTGCGCCTGATTATGATTTGAATCTAATGAAGCCAGGACAAAATCTATTTACATTAACAGCTGATGTTATCGTATCAATGAAGCCAATTTTGGAAAGCTTTAGTCCGGATTATGTCTTTGTTCATGGAGATACTACTACATCAACTGCTACTGCTCTGGCTGCGTTTTACGCAGGAGCAAAAATATGTCATATTGAAGCGGGTTTGCGAACAAATAATAAATCGTCACCATTTCCTGAAGAGATGAATCGCCAAATAACTGGTAGATTGGCTGATGTTCATTTTGCACCTACTAAACAAGCAAAGCAAAATTTATTAAATGAAGGGATTAATCCTGAATGCATTTTTGTATCAGGGAACACTGTTATAGATGCTCTTTTGTTTGCAAAAGACAGAGTAGAATATATTGAAGATCCTCAGATTGATTTCTTGAAATCTATTGTTGATACTACTAAAGATCTAGTTTTAGTTACAGGACACCGAAGAGAAAATTTTGGTGATGGATTTGTAAATATTTGTCAAGCTTTAAAGCAATTAGCGTTAGAGCAAAATGTTCAGATTATTTATCCAGTACATCTTAATCCAAATGTTCAGAAACCTGTTAATGAAATTTTAGGAGGTATAGTAAATGTAAAATTAATATCACCGTTAAATTATCCAGCGTTCGTTTGGTTAATGAAGCAAGCAAAAATAATTGTTACAGATAGCGGTGGTATACAAGAAGAAGCGCCCAGTTTAGGGAAACCAGTGTTGGTAATGCGTGATACTACTGAGCGACCTGAAGCCTTAGAGGCAGGGACGGTTATTTTGGTTGGTACTAAAACTTCTGAGATTGTAAAACAAGCCTCTGTTTTGTTGACAGATACAGATTTATATGAAAAAATGAGTAAAGCGCATAATCCATATGGTGAAGGGAATGCTTGTTTGGGAATAGTTAAAATATTCGGATAAATATGAAAAAAATAGTTTTTTTAGCTCCATTTTCAACACCAGAAAATATAAAGGAAGGAATGATGCAAAGGGTTGATGCTGTTGACAAGATGTTTGGAAATAATGAATATAAAAAGACATATATAATCCCTAGGTTTAAAACTTTTAAAACAGAGCATAAAGAAGTTGATAATAATATTGTAGAAATAAATTTATCAATTTGGCTTTCCTTTTTCTTGTTATTAAGAAAATTGAAAGATGCAGATGTTGTTTATTGTCACTCTCTTTATGGAATGAGTTTAGCAGGGATATTTTTTCTGCCCTTTTTTAAAGGAAATAATTTTGTATGGGATGTTCATGGAATAATTCCAGAGGAAATAAAACTGGCAGGGCATAGTAAACTAAAACAGTTTGTTTATTCAGTACTTGAAAGATTAGTAATTAAGAAATCAACAAAAATAATTGTTGTTACTAATGCTATGAGAAAACATTTTTGTAAAAAGTATAACGATATAAAAGCCGATTTTTTGGTTTATCCGATACTTCCAAATACCATAAATATTGAAAATGGATTTGAAGAAAAGGGAGATAAAATAAATATACTTTATGCAGGAAATATGCAGGGTTATCAGAACATTCCATTGATGGTAGAGAGTATAAAAAAGATAGTAGATATACCCAATTCTTATTTTTATATACTTACAGGCCAAAAGCAAAAAATGCAGGAAATGTTTAATATAAATGGACTAAGTGATAAGAAAAATATTTTTATTGATTCTGTTAGCCCCAATGAGTTAGATAAATATTACAAGAAAGCTCATTATGGATTTGTTTTGAGAGATGATGTTGATGTAAATAATGTTGCTTGTCCTACCAAGATAATTGAATATTTAGCATATGGTATGACTTGTATAACTCTAAGTAATAAAATTGGAGATTTTTATGAGCTAGGATTTGATTTTATTAATTTAGATAAACTGAAAATTGAAAAGCTGAAAGAAATTAAAAGTTTTAAAAATCACGAAATATATTGTAGAATAAATGCCGAAAATAAACCTTCGAAACTGACTTCTTTTATTTTAAAAGTCTAAATTATGTGGTTCTATTTTTTTTTGTTTTTTATAATCATAGGTTTTGGTTCGATTTATAAATACAAATTTACGAATCAGAGTTTATGGTTGTATATTTTTTTATGGTTTTTTCTTTTTATAGTTGCAGGATTTCGTGGAGAGGGAGTTGATAATGATCATGGTAATTATTTGATGTCTATTAAGGATAAATGGGGTATTGCTGAACCATCATTTTATTTGATATCCTATTTTTGCTACGATTTGTTGGGATCTGAAAAACTGGTTTTTATAACTTATGCTTTTTTGTCTGTTTCGCTTTTATTTATTGCTTTAAAACAGCTGGCTCCATATTTTTTCTTGTCTTTAGCAGTTTATTTTGCTTCTTGCTATGTAATACATGATTTGAATGCCATAAGGGCAGGTGTGGCAGTTGGTTTTACATTGTTGTCATTCAGTTATTGGATAGATAATAAAAAACGACAAACATTTGGGTATTTATTGCTTGCAACATTTTTCCATTTTTCATTCGCCATGTTCTTTTTGTTTTATTTTATTTTAAAAGACAATAAGAAGAACTTAAATTTATTTATATCGCTCATTCCTCTAGCTTATTTGATGTATTTTATAAATATAAATGCATTATCATTGTTGATGATGATTCCTATATCATACGTTCAAACCCTTGCTATTGCATACAGTGAGTGGAATACTGATATAGTTAAAAGCGTGAATGTGTTTAGCGTTTTTATTCTCATAAAAATATTTATTGTATCGCCTCTTATTATATTTTCAAAACCATTAGGTATAAGATTCAAAGGTTTTTATCTTTATTTGAAGATGTACATAATGGGTATTTTCTTTTTAATATTTTTAGCAGCTCTTCCGGGTGCAGCATTTAGAGTAGCAGATTTATTATGGATATGTGAATGCTTGCTCATACCGATGTTGATTGTCATTATAAATCCACGTTGGGTGGTAACTATTTTGGTTATATTACTCTGTACATTTTTGGTATGGATTAATTATGTTAATAGTGAATTTGTTAGACCTTATTATTTTGATTTTGATTTATGAGCGTAGTAGATATTGCAATGGCAACATACAATGGCGAGAAATATATTAAAGACCAATTGGACAGCATTATTTCTCAAACATTTGAGGATTGGAGGCTGTTTGTGCGAGATGACGGTAGTAATGATAATACGGTTAGTATTGTTCGTGAATACATTAAAAAAGACTCTCGAATATACTTGATAGAGGATAACTTAGGAAATCTTCGTGTTTCTCGAAATTTTGAACAAGTTCTTTCTTATTGTAAAGCCCCATATACAATGTTTGCTGATCAAGACGATATTTGGTTTGAGAACAAGATAGAAGTTTCTCTTTCTTTTATCAAGAAAGTAGAGAAAGGTGACGTTTCTACATTAGTTTTTTCTAATTCTGTATTGACAAGCGAAACTCTTTCGGATCAATTTGGAAATAACTATACACTGACAGTAGAACCTAGCCTAAGAAATTTTTTGTTTTCGAATGCGGGCTATCAAGGATCGACTATGATATTTAATGAAAAATTAAAAGAAAAGTTAGTTCCTTTTTTTTTAAATTGCCCAGTCCACGATTATCATGTTTCTTTAATTGCTCTATTGTTGGGTGAAGTTTATCATATACCATCCGCAATGATGTTATATAGACGGCACGATAGTGCAACGACAAAGCAAAATTTAACTTTTAAAGAAAGGTTGATTTGGTTGTTTAAAAACAAGTCGTTTTTGTATGATGAAAATATGTTGAATTATTTAAAGGAGATAGTCTCGACACACGAAAAACAGATTGCATTTGCAAAGATAAATTTGATAAAGGATTATTTTCAAATATTGGACAAAAAAACATCCTTATTTAAGAAGATAAAGCTTGTTCTTGAAAATAAATTTGTTTTAAGAGAAAGTAGATTTTATTTGATTTTTAAACTCCTCATACTAAGATGAAAATACTTCATGTAATAAATAATTTAGGTATGGGGGGTGCAGAAAAATTGTTATTAGATACTATACCATTGTTTAATCAAAAAGGATGTAGGGTAGATTTGTTGCTTATTGATGCTACAAATTATCCTTATTTAAATAAGTTAAAAGAAATGGATTGTTGTGATATTTATACACTTAGTTCTAAAAATATTTATAACCCCTTAAATATTTTTAAAATTATTAAATTTCTAAAAAAATACGACTTATTTCACGTTCATCTTTTTCCCGCTCAATATTGGGTTGTTTTGGCAAAGTTGATTTCTTTTTCTAAAACTAAACTAGTCTTTACAGAGCATAGCACCTCAAACACAAGAATTGAATATTCCATTTTTAGGTTTATGGATAGGTTTATTTATAGGTTTTATGATAAGGTAGTCTGTATCACATTGGAGATTAAAAATGTATTGATAAACCATGCAGATTTGGATTCAAATAAGTTGGTTATTGTAGAAAATGGAATTAACGTTGACTTGTTCAATAAAGCTAATTCTATTGGTAAAAATGACATTGATAAAAATATCTTGGAGTCAGATAAGTTGTTGATACAAGTAGCTGGTTTTCGTTATCAGAAGGATCAGACAACTACAATAAAATCTTTGCAATATTTGCCGCCTAACATTAAATTGCTTTTGGTAGGAGATGGAGTATTTAGGAATGATTTAGAAAGGTTGGTTGAGGATTTGAATTTACAAAAAAGGGTTTGCTTTTTAGGGGTAAGGCTAGATGTTCCTATACTGATGAAATCATCTGATGTTGTAATTATTAGTTCTCATTGGGAAGGAATGCCTTTATCTGTTATCGAAGGTATGGCCGTTAAGAAACCTGTGGTTGCATCTAATGTACCAGGTGTTTTTCAACTTGTTGAAGGTGTTGGGATATTGTTTGAAAAAGGTAATGAAAAGGAACTTGCTACAAAAATACAGGAGTTACTAAATGATAGGATTTACTATAATAAAATTGCAGTAGCTGGTTTTGAACGGGCAAAGCTGTATGATATTAAGGGTATGGTAGATAAACAGATTGAGTTGTATAATGAACTCTTAAAATAATGAAGGAAAACAAAAAAGTACTACATATAATAACAGTGTCGTTTGTTATAAATCATTTTTTTGGTAGACAGTTTCAGTATTTAGAAAAAAAATCCGGAAATGAATATCACTTAGGGTGTACCCCTTCAAACGATTTTTTAGGATCCTCTAAAGAATTAAAGTATATACCTTTTAGTGTTGAGATTACAAGATATATAAGCCCATTACAAGATTTAAAAGCAATAATTAAGATTTATCAGTACATAAAAAAGCATAGGATTGATATAGTAGTAGGACATACTCCCAAAGGAGGTATGGTAGCAATGATTGCTTCTTCTCTGGCAGGTGTGTCAAACAGAATCTACTTTAGGCACGGAATTATTTATGAAACAAGTAGGGGATTAAAAAAAAGTGTACTTAAAAATATAGAACGACTCACAGGTTTTTTTGCAAAAAAGGTCGTTTGTGTAAGTTATTCAGTCAAAGAAATTAGTGAAAGAGACAAGCTAAGTGATGCAAGTAAAAATGTAGTTTTGGGTTTAGGTACATGTAATGGTATCGATACAGAAGAAAAATATAATCCAGAGAAAAAAAATAAGGATGATGTCATAGAATTAAGCAATAGATACAATATTTCTTCAGAGAATAAAGTTGTTGGTTATGTCGGACGATTAGTAAAAGATAAGGGGATTGATGATCTAATTTTAGCATGGGGAATAGTTAAAATAAAATTTCCAGAAGCCAAGCTACTTTTAATAGGGCCAATAGAAGATAGGGATTCTATTTCAGAATACTCAAAGACTCAGATTAAATTAGATTCGTCAATTATATTCACAGATTTTGTACAAGATGCATCTATCTATTTTTCAATTATGGATGTTTTTATATTGCCAACATATCGAGAAGGATTTCCCACGGTTTCTTTAGAAGCTTCATCAATGAGGTTGCCAGTTATTATCACGAAAGCAACAGGTTGCTATGAGTCTATCAAGGAAAATAAAACAGGGTTATTTATTTCAAATCAACCACAAGATATCGCTGATAAAATTTTATTTTATTTAGAAGACGAAAATGTAGCCCGACAGCATGGATTGCAAGGAAGAGATTTTGTTCAGCAAAATTTTGAGCAGACTAAAATTTGGAATTTAATAGCTGAAAAACTAAATGTTTAATGAAAGTATTAATAACAGGATCAACAGGATTTGTAGGAACAAATCTTCAAGGATATATTAAGTTTTCTCATGAACTAAGGAGTTTGAGTATACGTTATAAAAAGGAACAAAAAATTGAAATAAATGAGGATATTTTAATTCATCTCGCAGGCAAAGCCCACGATTTAAAAAAAGCTGCAAATCCGGAAGAATATTACCAGGTTAATTATGAGCTTACAAAAAAGCTGTACGATGCCTTTTTAAAATCAGATGCGAAGAAATTTATATTCATAAGCTCTGTAAAGGCTGTTGCCGATGTTGTAGAAGGTATATTGACTGAAGATACGGCTCCAAATCCTCAGACGGACTATGGTAAATCAAAACTTATGGCCGAAGAATACATAAAAGCACAACCTCTTCCCAAAGGTAAGCGCTATTATATACTTCGTCCCTGTATGATTCATGGCCCGGGGAACAAAGGTAACTTAAATTTACTCTATCAAATCGTTAAGAAAGGAATTCTCTATCCGCTTGCAAGTTTTGAGAATAAGAGATCTTTTTTAAGCGTAGAAAATTTATGTTTTGTTATACAGAAGCTGATCGAAAAAGATGTTGAGTCTGGCATTTACCAGGTGGCAGACGATGAAGCACTGTCTACAAATGAAGTAGTGTCTATTTTGGCTGAATCTAGTGGTCAAACGGCAAAATTATGGCATGTTTCAAAAACGCTGATCAAGTTTGTTGCAAAGGTTGGAAATGTTTTGCACCTACCGCTAAACACGGAGAAATTAAATAAGCTCACCGAAAATTATGAAGTGAGCAATCAAAAAATAAAGGCTGCAATTGGAGAGGAATGGCCGCTGAAAACCAGAGCAGCTTTGGCTTTGACGGCTAAATCTTTCTTAGGCTAATCAAAAATTGAGATTCGGAAATTCATTGTATAGTATAGTTTTTCCTATCTTCGCAACATTAAAATAAAACCCTATGTCTGTTCTTTACGCATTATTTTTGCTCGTTATTTTGTTTGTGGCTGAGTTAGTCTATTTCAAAATCGCCGATCATTATAATATCATCGATCAGCCTAACCATCGGAGCTCACATACCGCAGTTACCATTCGTGGTGGAGGGATTATTTTTGGGGTTGCAGGGCTGCTTGCCTTTTTTCTGTTTGGCTTTCAGTATTTATTTTTCAGTATCGGATTATTTCTGATTGCCTTAATCAGCTTTTTGGATGATATGCATACCCTGAACAATAAAGTACGTTTAGTCGTTCATGGTTTATCAGTATTATTGCTATTTACGCAACTAGATGTGATTTATTTTCCATGGTATTTTACTGCCATTGGGGTAATCGTAGTGATAGGCACCATAAATGCCTATAATTTTATGGACGGCATTAACGGGATAACCGGAGGATACAGCCTTTTATTACTAGCTACACTCTATTACATTGACCAATATATCATCGACTTTACTTCTGTCGAGCTGTTGCTAACAGTAATCATATCCGTATTGGTTTTTAATTTTTTCAACTTCAGAAAGAAGGCCAAATGTTTTGCTGGCGATGTTGGTAGTGTGAGCATAGCCTTTATCATCGTCTTTCTTTTGGGACAGTTGATTTTCAAAACCCAGAATCCGGTTTATATTTTATTTTTACTCCTATATGGCCTTGATACGGTGACTACTATTTTCTTCAGGCTAATGAGAAAGGAGAACATTTTTAAGGCACATCGTACACATTTCTATCAATTTTTGGCCAATGAAAGAAAATGGCCACAATTGGCTGTTGTTGTGCTTTATTTGGTTGTACAGCTCATTATTAATCTCTTAATTGTTTTTGTTATTCAGTCTAGTTGGTTATCGGCATTATTATTGTTGATAGTGTCTCTGGTTGTTTTTGTCGCTATGCGATTGAAGGTTGAAGGCAAAAAACATCTGTTTAATTTAATTTAAGTGATGGCTGATAGAATAATTTATGGAACAGGAGGGCATGCCAGGGTATTGGCTGCCGGCTTAAATTTAAACGCTCCACCCATTTTGGGATATTTTGATGACCGCATTACCAAGCCTTTTATTCAAGACTTGCCGATTTTGCAATATGATCCCCATTCTTTTCCCAATGCAGAAGTTTTAATTGGTATTGGAAATAATGAAATCAGAAGAGCCATTGCTGCTCGGGTACAACACAAATTTGGTGTTTTTATTCATCCGCAAGCCACAGTAGCACCTGACGTAATTGTTGGCACTGGTTCTGTGATTTTGGCTGGAGCCGTTGTTCAAACGGGTGCCATTTTAGGCGCACATGTCATTGTAAATGCCAATGTAACTATAGATCATGACGCTGTATTGGGCGATTTTAGCAGTATTTATCCCAACGCCTATATTGGTGGCGGAGCTAAAATTGGATCGGGCGTTACCATAGCTGCGTGTACGGCTGTTGATCGTTTAGCTAATATTCCTGGTGTTTTTGAAGAGGACTGGTCTATACCTATGGATTTTTCTTCAACAACATAGAATTGTTACCTATTGCTGATTAAAAAACTTATCTTTAGCAAATTTTACCCTATCGAACCTTGTTTACTCAAATTAATATTGTACCCCGCTGGGTGATATTCGTGTTGGACTTGTCAATCTGTGCAGCATCGATCATTTTTGCTTATGCTTTAAAGCATAATTTGTACCTGGCAGCCGTTGATCTTCCAGAGTTGGCCAGAAATCTGTTGATTTTAGGAATCATCAATATTGCTGTATTTTTTCAGATTAAAACTTATACAGGAATCATTCGGTATACCAGTGCTCAGGATTCTTTCCGGATTCTGTTTTCTGTGATTATCAGTAATGGAACTTTCTTTTTACTGAATATTATCTATATCACTTTCTTCAAAATCAGCTTGATTTCTATAGCCATTTTGATTACCAATGGTTTAACCAGTTTCTTGTTGCTGATTACTTATCGGATTCTGATTAAATATTTCTTTATGTATGTAAAGAACCTAAATCTGGATATCAAAAAAGTGATTATTTATGGTGCTGGTGAAGCTGGTTTGGCCACTAAAAGAACTTTTGATCACGATGGAAATTTTAACAAGAAAATTGTTGCTTTTATTGATGATGATATCCGAAAGGTAGGTAAAGCGATAGATGGGATTCGGATTTTGGATGCGGGAACATTGCCTAATCTGGTAGCAGAACACGAACTGGATGAGATTATTTTTGCCTCCTATACTATTCCAGATGACCGTAAAGACCAGGTGGTGGATCTCTGTTTGGAAAACGACATTAAAATTTTAAATATTCCACCTCCCGAAGTGTGGGAAAATGGTAAGCTTCAGCCTGCCCAGATTCAAAAGTTAAATATTGAAGACCTGCTTAACCGCAAATCTATTCAAATTGATATTGAAGGTATTGGCAACATGTTGCGCAAAAAACGTATTCTGATTACTGGTGCTGCTGGTTCTATAGGTAGTGAGATCGTGAGACAGTTAATGAAGTTCGAAGTAGGGTTGATCATTCTGTGTGATCAGTCGGAAAGCGCGCTTCATGAAATTCATTTAGAACTTCAGGAGCATAATAACCAACAAAATTTCGTAGCGTTTATTGGCGATGTACGCGATTTGCAACGCATGGAGAAATTGTTCGAGAACTATAAGCCTCATTATGTTTATCATGCTGCGGCCTATAAACACGTGCCTTTAATGGAGAATAACCCGGCTGAGGCGATTAGAACCAACGTAGGCGGAACAAAATTGATCGCAGATTTATCGGTACGTTTTGGCGTGCAGAAATTTGTAATGATTTCTACCGATAAGGCTGTAAACCCAACCAACGTAATGGGGGCCTCTAAGCGTGTAGCAGAGATTTATGTACAATCATTAAATAAATCATTAAATACAGATGGCTTTATCTTTAGTAATGGTTTAAGTTATATCAACGAACAAGAGGTAAAACCGATTACTAAATTCATCACTACACGTTTTGGTAATGTGTTGGGTTCAAATGGTTCTGTAATCCCACGTTTTAAACAACAGATTGAAAAGGGTGGGCCAGTTACGGTAACCCATCCGGAAATTACCCGTTATTTCATGACTATTCCTGAGGCTTGTAGATTGGTACTTGAAGCAGGCTGTATGGGGATGGGAGGGGAGATCTTCGTTTTTGATATGGGTAAATCGGTTAAGATTATTGAATTAGCTAAAAAGATGATCCGTTTATCGGGCCTTGAACCCAATATTGATATCAAGATTGAGTTTTCAGGATTAAGACCAGGAGAAAAACTTTACGAAGAACTTTTAAATGATAACGAAAACACTTTACCAACGCACCATTCGAAAATCATGATTGGCAAGGTAAGAGAGTATGTGTTTGAAGAGATAGAGAAAAAAATATACGATTTGATCGAAGCTGCCAAATCAGGAAGCGATAGGGAGGTGGTTATTCACATGAAAAAGCTTGTTCCTGAATTCAAGAGTAAAAACTCGGTTTTCGAAGAATTGGATAAAATAATAAACAACTAATTATTAGATGAGAAAATATCTTTTGTTAGCCTTGCTGGCCACTACTGGTTTTGCGGTTAAGGCTCAGGATTCCACCCCAAACCGGATTATTCCTTACGATTATCAGTTCTATCAGAAATTTAATTCTTCGGTATACGATCCAAATTCGAAATTCCACTCTTCGATAAAAGGGTTTTATTCAGATGATCAGGCTTTAAACAGTCGCTATGATTCATTGATGAACTATGGTACGGATAGTTTAAACCATAGAAGCTGGGCTCATCGGAAATTGTTTCAAGAACATTTATTGCAGTTTAAGGGCGATGATTATAATGTTTATGCCGATTTCCTCCCTGATTTTCAGATTGGTAGAGATGTAAGCGGCAATAGAAATACCTGGTTAAATAGCCGTGGATTTCAGGTTGGTGGAAATGTAGGGAAAGCGTTTTCTTTTTATCTCAATGGTTACGAGAATCAAGGTAAGTTTGTGGATTATGTTAATAACTTCATCGTCAAAAACCGGGTGGTGCCTGGACAAGGATATGGTAAATTAGCCACCAATACGCAAGATTGGTCTTATGTAACGGCATTGCTTTCTTATACCCCGAATAAACATTTAAACTTTGCTTTAGGCTACGATAAAAACTTTATTGGAGATGGATATCGTTCTATGCTTCTTTCCGATGTTTCTTCCAATTATTCTTTCTTTAGGGCTAGAGCCACTTTGGGAAGTGTACAATATCAAACCATTTTTGCCTATATGCTTGACCCTGGAGCTGAGAAATTAGCTGCAGATAGAAGATTAGGCGACAGAGGCAAGTGGATGGCGGCACATTATGTAGATTGGAATGCAACGAAGAGATTCTCTGTCGGTTTTTTTCAGGCAGTTACCTGGGCTGATGCTGAGGTAGAAGGTAAACGCGGATTTGATTTTAACTACATTCACCCTTTTATATTTCTACGTCCGGTAGAGAATACCAATACCACTTCTCCAGATAAGATGCGCTTAGGTTTCAACCTCAAATATGAGCTCTTTAAAAAGAGCAGCCTTTACGGTCAGTTCATGTTCGATGAGTTTACCGCTAAAGAGTTTTTTAAAGGAAATGGTTATTGGGCTAATAAATGGGCCATTCAATTTGGTATCCGCGGAGCAGATTTATTCAAGGTTAATGGTTTAAACTACCTGGCTGAATTTAATACAGCCCGCCCATATACTTATGCGCATTTCAATAGATTGTCTAACTACTCGAACTATAATCAGGCCTTAGCCCATCCTTATGGGGCTAACTTTAGGGAGTTTTTAGGGATTTTAAGTTACAGTTATAAGCGGTTTGACTTCCAAGGGCAAGCTATTTATTCCAGATATGGTTTAGATCCGGAAGGAATGAATTATGGCGGAGATATCTTCAAAGACTATAACACCAGGGCTGTAGACTATGGAAGCCACGTAGGGCAGGGTATAGCCACCAATTTATATTATGTTAAAGGTCAGGTAGGTTATCTTCTTAACCCGAAGTATAATTTACGCATTGAAGTTGCCGGTACGATAAGACAGGAACGGAATGGCTTAGGCGTAAACAAGACAGGGTTATTTATGATCGGTTTAAGAAGCTCGTTTAGGAATATTTATCACGATTTTTAAGAGATAACTTTACCTGCTGACTTTGGTAATCTATTATTGAGATGCTTAGAGCCTGTTTGATTTAATTATGTTACTTATCTAACATTTTTGTCGCACTGAGTGATAATTTATTGTATAAAAATCAATATAAATAATATAAGGATTTTTAGCGTATTGTAAGCTGCGGGGAATCGTCATTGCGAGAAGGCTTTTTCAGCCGACGAAGCAATCTTACAACGATCGCTACTAGCGTGCGCATTAAGATTATTCATTTTTACATCTGTTTTTAAAGGTATTCATGAGCTCGCTTCGTTCGGTTGTCTTCGTGCCTCGCAATGACGACCTTTCTATGGAGGTCTGTCAATGGTAGCGGAGTCGATTGCTTTTAATATATCGAAAAACGGGTCTTCGACTACGCTCAGACTGACATACTAATAATTTATAATAAAATTTAAACAGGCTCTTAAAATAGCTCCTCGCTAATTTGGATGACAGGGTAATGGTTGTGCTTCTGCAGCCTGTTGTCGTTCCAGCGCTGGTCGAATCCGTTAATCAAATCCGAACAGATAATATAATAAAGTTCAGGTTCGTAAAGAAATTCTTTACAAAGTATGGTCAGCTAGTCTTTAATAGGCGAAAACGATTAACTTAATCTTCTGCCTATTTTATCTTTATTAACACCTTCCTCGAATAAGAATCCTAAGAAGTTAAAAATAAGTTTACTGATTTCAATGGTTTTTTTAAGAGCGGTCATAGGGTAGATTTTATTTTCCATAATAATCAATTTACGTCGTGCTTTAGACAAACAAATGATTAAGAAAAAAGTTTGAGCTAATGTTAATTTTATTTAAATGTAGAAACGACTTGAGATTGCATTTGAAGTCTACGTAAATGAGGCAGTAATCCCATGTTTTTCAACACCGTGAACAAATATACTGAATCATACGGACGAGTAATAATAATTTGTGTTAATTTAATGTTATGTTTTGAGAATTACTCATTATTTGCTTAACGTTTACAAAAAGCGTACAAGTTTTTAGCATCAAGTATGACATAGGTAGGGCTATCGGATGATGGTCACGCGCTCGATCCGTCACCCTGAACTTGTTTCAGGGTCTTATTTCTATTATAATTTTTCACCATATAAGGCAGTAAGAACATATAAGGCATTGAGTTTATAGGTAACTTATGTGTCTTATATGGTTCAGTTTTTTGGTCGCTATATCACAAAGGCACTAAACTTTGTGTTCTTTGTGACTTGGTGGTTAATCTTTTCTCTGCTGTCATTAATATTGATTTTTATAAATAAATTACCCCTCAGTGTGACAAAAATATTAGATAAGTAAAAATATTACATCAAATTTAAACAGGCTCTTAATATGGATCAAAATATAAGTGATAAAGAACTGTATTAATTGTTTATAATGCTTTTTACTTTGCTCCTTTTAGCGCTTTCTGTGCAGGAACTCATAACTTACCCTGCTAGGCTGCTCGTTGTTCTCTTCACCGCAACTTTTCTAACAGCCTCAATAATTGCATTTTTATCATAACCACATTCGGCCCAAAGTTCGGCCTGTTCACCATGTTCGATAAACTGATCGGGAATACCCAGACGGATTACATTGGCGTGATAGCCGTGATCGGCCATAAATTCCAATACTGCAGACCCTATTCCTCCGGGTAATGAACCATCTTCGACTGTAATTACATTTTTGTATTTAATAAAAACTTCATGCAATAAAGCTTCATCTAAAGGTTTTACAAAACGTAAATCGTAATGTGCTGGATAAAAACCTTCGCTGATTAATTCGGCTCGTGCCTCTACTGCAAAGTTACCTACGTGACCAATAGTTAATAAGGCCACATCCTCTCCATCGCAAATTTTGCGTCCTTTGCCAATTTCTAATGCTTTAAATGGCCTTTTCCAATCGGGCATTACACCATTACCGCGAGGGTAGCGGATTACAAATGGCCCCACATTTTCTTGTTGGGCGGTAAACATCAGGTTACGCAATTCTTCTTCGTTCATTGGAGAAGACACCACTAAATTCGGGATACAACGCATGTAAGCAATATCATATGCGCCATGGTGTGTTGCACCATCAGCACCTGCTAAGCCCGCTCTATCCAAACAAAACACTACGTTTAGCTTTTGAATGGCTACATCATGGATCACCTGATCATAAGCCCTTTGCATAAAACTCGAATAGATATTGCAAAAAGGCACCAGTCCTTGTGCCGCCAAACCAGCAGAGAAGGTCACGGCATGTTGCTCTGCGATACCCACATCGAACGCGCGTTTTGGCATCGCTTTCATCATAATGTTTAATGATGAACCTGATGGCATTGCTGGTGTAATTCCAACAATTTTATCATTTGCCTCAGCCAGCTCTACCATAGTATGTCCGAAAACATCCTGGTATTTTGGTGGTTGTGGCTTATCTGGAATACTTTTTTTGATTTCGCCGGTAATCTTATCGAAAAGGCCCGGCGCATGCCACTTGGTCTGATCTTTTTCTGCTAGCGCAAAACCTTTTCCTTTTACAGTAATACAGTGTAAAAGCTTAGGACCAGGAATAGCAGATAAATCTTTGATGGTCTGCGCTAAACGTTTTACATCGTGTCCGTCAACCGGGCCGAAATACCTAAAATTTAAAGCTTCAAATAAATTACTTTGTTTCAGTAAGGTACCTTTAATGCTTTTCTCTATTTTCTTAACGTACTTATGTGCATTAGGACCAAGTTTAGATAGCCCAGTAAGTACATGAGAAATATCATCACGGAAACGGTTGTACGATTTCGAGATGGTGATGCTGGTTAAATATTCTTTAAGCGCACCCACATTCGGATCGATAGACATGCAGTTATCATTCAGGATTACGAGCACATTACTGTTTTCGATCCCTGCATGGTTTAATCCTTCAAAAGCTAAACCAGCTGTCATGGCGCCATCGCCGATAACGGCAACATGCTGCCGATCGGTTTCGCCTTTTAACTGCGAAGCCACCGCCATACCCAAAGCGGCCGAAATGGAAGTAGAAGAATGGCCTACACCAAAGGTATCATATTCGCTTTCCGAAATTTTTGGGAAACCGCTAATGCCACCGTATACACGGTTGGTATGGAATAAATCCCTACGGCCGGTTAATATTTTATGTCCGTATGCCTGATGTCCTACATCCCAAATCAACTTATCGTAAGGGGTATTTAATGCATAGTGTAAGGCTACTGTTAATTCAACAACACCTAAACTGGCGCCAAAATGGCCACCGTTAACACTAACTACATCAATGATATACTGTCGTAATTCCTGGCTTATTTGTTCTAAGTCAGAATCGCTATATTGCTTTAAATCAGCGGGATAGTTGATTTTAGATAATAGGGGGCCAGCTTTTACTTGCATTCGAAATTTATGGTAAAAAACAAGATACAAAGTAAGGCAAATTTGTTTTAATATAGAAGAGAAAAATAGTGGTTTATTATTGAGCGTTAAGCGGTTGGCGGTGAGGGGTTAGCGGATGTAGGTTAAGGTTTAGGGTTTAACGGTTAGGATTGTTCGGGACTAAAAATTTTCATTATGTTTGTCTCTTCACATGCAGGCAGAGAATTTTGAAATAAAACTTCCGGTATTCGAAGGCCCCTTCGATTTGTTGCTGTTCTTTATAGAGCGGGATGAACTTAATATCCAGGATGTGGAGATTGCCAAAATCACCAACGATTTTTTGGCCTATATCCATCAGCTCCTAGCTTTAAATGTAGAAGTTGCCAGCGAATTTATCTTAGTGGCTGCAACCTTGATGCGCATTAAATCTAAAATGCTTTTGCCAAGGATTGAGGTTGATGAAGCCGGGAATGAAATTAATGCCGAACAAGACCTGATCGCCAGGCTTATAGCCTACAAACAATTTAAATCTGCCGCAGAAGAAATGAAAGTTTTTGAAGAGGAACGGTTTAAACAAGATCAGCGGGGTAATATTGCATATGATTTAACCCTGGCCGCTGCATCTTCCAGCCACCAGGATGAACTTTTATCATTGGATCTCTATAAACTTTTAACCGTTTACCACCGGACGATGCAGAAGTATGAGCTGCGCAGCGAAGAGGTTAAACACACCGTGGTACAATATCCTTACACTATCGAGCAGCAAAAACACTTTATTGCGAATCTGCTCGATATCAATAAACAGATCGATTTTGCTTTAGTGCTTAAAAATTCAGAGAATAAAGTGCATTTCGTTTATAATTTCCTGGCTATTTTAGAAATGTTGCAGCAACAAATCGTAGAGATAACCATTGGAAGCGGTTTCAACAACTTTAATGTGAAAGCATTATCCTAATACGACCTAAATTAAATTTGAATTTCTTACTTTTGCAAAAAAAATACAAACCTCATATAATGATGACACGCGACAACCAAATTTTTGAACTTATTGATAAGGAGTTAAACCGACAAGAGCATGGTTTAGAGCTTATTGCATCAGAAAACTTTGTAAGCAAGCAGGTAATGGAAGCTGCCGGATCGGTACTAACCAATAAATATGCTGAAGGCTTACCGGGCAAACGTTACTATGGCGGTTGCCAGGTAGTGGATGTAGTGGAGCAAATCGCTATCGATAGAGCAAAAGAGTTGTTCGGTGCAGCATGGGTGAACGTTCAACCACACTCTGGCGCACAAGCTAACGCAGCAGTAATGCTAGCCGTTTTGCAGCCAGGTGATAAAATATTGGGATTTGATCTTTCTCATGGAGGTCACTTAACACATGGTTCACCTGTTAACTTTTCAGGTAAACTTTACCAGCCTTTATTTTATGGCGTTGAAAAAGAAACCGGACTTATCGACTATAAAAAATTAGAGGAAGTTGCTTTAGCCGAAAAACCTAAATTAATTATCTGCGGTGCATCTGCTTATTCCCGCGAGTGGGACTACGCTTTTATCCGTGCAGTAGCTGATAAAATCGGTGCTTTGGTTTTAGCTGATATTTCTCACCCAGCAGGTTTAATCGCAAAAGGATTGTTGGCCAACCCACTTCCACATTGCCACATTGTAACCACCACCACCCATAAAACTTTACGTGGTCCACGTGGGGGTATGATTATGATGGGACAGGATTTCGAAAATCCATGGGGATTAAAAACACCTAAAGGCGAAACCCGTTTAATGAGTAACTTGCTCGATATGGCGGTTTTCCCCGGTACACAAGGCGGTCCGTTAGAGCATATTATTGCGGCTAAAGCAATTGCTTTTGGCGAAGCTTTAAGCGAGGAGTACGGAACATACATTAAACAAGTTGCGGCTAACGCACAGGCAATGGCCAAAGCATTTGTAGCTAAAGGATATGGCATTATTTCTGGTGGTACAGATAACCACTTGATGCTGATCGATCTTCGGAATAAAAATATTACTGGTAAAGTAGCTGAAAATGCTTTGGAAAAAGCAGAAATTACAGTGAACAAGAATATGGTTCCTTTCGATGATAAATCACCATTTGTAACTTCAGGTATCCGTGTAGGTACTGCCGCAATTACAACACGTGGTTTAAAAGAGACTGAAATGGAAAAGATTGTAGATTTAATCGATCAGGTTTTAACCAATCCGGATGATGAAGCTAACCTAAATAGTGTAAAAGCAGAAGTGATTAAATTGGTAAGCGCTTTCCCACTTTATAAATAAAATTATACACCAACCCTGTTGGGGTTGCCATAGAACAAGCAGTTGCATTAATTTGTAACTGCTTTTTTTGTGAAGTAAGTTTGTTAGCTTTTTTTCTTTAAAACAAACGTTTGTTTTATATATTTGAGCCAATTAATGTGATATAAACTTATGTGTGGAATAGTAGGCTATATTGGTTACAGGGAAGCTTGGCCAATTGTATTGAAAGGTCTTAAAAGATTAGAATACCGGGGTTATGATAGTGCTGGTATTGCACTGATGAATAATAGTGGTCAGCATATTTATAAAAAGGCCGGAAAAGTAGCGGTTTTAGAAGAATATGCCGAAGACAAAGATAAGTCTGGTACAATTGGTATGGGACATACGCGATGGGCAACTCATGGCGTGCCTTCCGATCGAAACTCTCATCCCCACACATCAAATGGCGGTAAGCTGTCTATTATCCATAATGGAATTATCGAAAACTACGCCACCTTAAAAGAAGAATTGACTAGTCGTGGTCACGAGTTTAAAAGCGATACCGATACAGAGGTATTGATCCACCTGATTGAAGAAATCCAGGAAATTGAAAATACTGATCTTTTAGAAGCAGTTCGTTTGGCTTTGCAGGAAGTGAACGGTGCCTACGCCATAGTGATTATGGATAAAGAACACCCTGATCGTTTAATTGCTGCGAGGAAAGGAAGTCCGATGGTAATTGGCGTCGGAGCAGGAGAATATTTTATTGCCTCTGATGCTACCCCGATTATTGAGTATACTAAAACCGTAATTTATCTAAAGGATGGCGAAATCGCCCTGATGACCAAAAATGACCTTTTAGTTAAACAATTGGATAACGTAGTGCAAACCCCTTTAATTCAAGAGCTACAGCTAAAACTTGAGATGTTGGAGAAAGGTGGCTTTGATCACTTTATGCTTAAAGAAATTTATGAGCAGCCACGTTCAATTAAAGATTGTATGCGGGGACGTATTTATCCTGAAGAAGGAAAAGTTCAGCTTGGCGGGATCAAAGAATTTGCAGAGAAATTAAAAAATATAGACCGGATCATTATTGTGGCCTGCGGAACGTCGTGGCATGCAGGCTTGGTTGGCGAATACCTGATCGAAGAATATGCCCGTATACCTGTAGAGGTGGAGTATGCTTCAGAATTCAGGTATAGAAATCCAATTATCACCGAAAAAGATGTGGTAATTGCCATTTCACAATCCGGCGAAACCGCCGATACCATGGCGGCCATCGAGATGGCTAAAGAACGTGGAGCAACTATTTTTGGGATCTGTAATGTTGCGGGGGCTTCCATCCCGCGTTTAACCCATGCTGGCGTTTACACCCATGCGGGGCCAGAAATTGGCGTAGCCTCAACAAAAGCATTTACTGCGCAGGTAACGGTTCTAACCTTGATGGCCTTTTACATGGCGCAGCAAAAAGGGACCATTACCACTTCAAAATTGATTGAGCTTTTAACCGAACTGGATCATATCCCTGAAAAGATCCAGGTTGCTTTAGAATCGAACGATCTGATCAAAGAAGTTGCAGAAAAGATCAAAGATTCTACCAACTGTTTATTCTTGGGGAGAGGTAGTGGTTTTCCTGTGGCCTTAGAAGGTGCCTTAAAACTTAAGGAAATTTCTTACATCCATGCAGAGGGTTATCCTGCAGCAGAAATGAAACATGGGCCTATCGCTTTAATTGATGAAGAAATGCCGGTGGTTTTTATTGCTACGCAGAATTCATCATACGAAAAAGTGATCAGCAATATACAAGAAGTAAAAGCAAGAAAAGGTAAAGTGATTGCGATTGTAACCCAGGGAGACACCGAGGTGAAGAAAATGGCCGATTACTGTATCGAAATTCCTGATGCTAATGAAGCCTTTTTACCACTTATAGCCACTATTCCGCTTCAGTTATTATCGTATCATATTGCAGTGATGCGCGGTTGTAATGTAGATCAGCCAAGAAACTTAGCTAAATCGGTAACAGTCGAATAATTTTATAACAAAACAAATAAATAAGGCTTTGCATTAATTTGTAGCTGCTTTTTTGTTAGCGGAGTATTAAATTCTGCAGGAGGAAAAGCGGGGCTGCAGGCTGCCATAGGCACCAATGCTAAATTCTAAAGAAATAATCTTGTTGGAGATTGAAGCGATGTTAAAAAAATAGCCTGAAAATTGAGTGGCAATCTTAAAATCTTGGTAAAAAGTAAAGGGCCGATATTCTTTAGAAGAAATATCGACCCTTACCATCTAAATTAACGCTCTCGAATATATAAACGGAAATTATCGCCGTTTTGTTTTGAGAAAATAAAAAAAATAAATTATTTCTCGTAACTGCCTAAGGTTGAGGGATAAATTCTTGCATTTCCTTTTGCATCCTGATTAAGGTAATTAAAGAAATACGGATCAGTACTTAAATCAGCGCCCTTTTTTCTGACAATGCTACCGGGAGATACCCGAAAATCTTCTAGATCTTGATTAATGAAAAGAGGATCGGTATTTAAAATGTTGCCGTTGTTGCTGTAAGCGCTGTTGGTAGATCGGATTAAATTGCTCCATAAATTGAATTGCACTATTGCAGCCGTTTTCTTTTGGATATCCAGTTCATTCGTTAAACTCCCCCATATGATATTATTGGTTAAATCTACCAGAAGTTTGTTATAAACATTTGCCGATAAATAATCTGAAAAGCTTAATGAGGCCGTTTTGCGTGGAAAATTTAAGTTATAGCCTGCGAAAGTATTTTGTTTTAAATTATAGTTCCCACCTCCTACAGCATAAATCAGGTAATTCCCGCAGTTATACATCAGATTATTAAATGCAAGGAGTTCTGAATGGTAGCCAATATAAGCTGCTACCTGCATGTTTTTAATAATGCTATTGCTTAAAATTAATTTGGGCCAAGTGTTAATGGATAAAGAATCGGATGTAATGCCAACAGATGCGTTTTTGATGATCGCGTTTTTGATAAGTCCATATCCCGATCTTTTTAAGAAAATCCCTTTCCATTGCCCAGGCTCATCGCTATATATGTGCTCCAGCCTATCGCTACAAAATAGTACAGGCTCGGTAAGGCTGCCATTAACCGCCAGGTTGCCTTCTATGTTTAAATTGGCATCCTTGTGAAAATAAATTTTAGTTCCAGGCTGGATGGTTAGTGAAACCCCGCTCTTAACAGTTAACGATCCATTAATAATGTAGGGTAAAGCTTTTGTCCAGATGGTATTGGCATTAATTGTCGATTCGTTAACAAATACAGCATTCTGTCCATAAGCTAAAAGCTGAATTACCTGTTTATTCCCATTTGTATTTAATATGATAGAATCTTGAACCAGAAAGGGCAGGTTAGTTGAATTTGGATTGATCGAAACTTTGACAAAGAGGTTTATAGAATCCCGGCCGTTTATAATGAGATCATTTTTGTGCTGCGTTTGCTCTCCGTTAATGTTAATGCTAAAAGCTGAAGTATTGCCACCTGATAACCTGATTTCGGAAACTTTAACTGCATCATTGTTCGGGTTAACGATCTTTATTCTTTTAGTTGTTGATCCTACTGAAGTAAAGATGGTATCAAATAATACTTCTTTATTAGAGATGTTTAGTTTAGCATTCAGATCTGTGGTTATACGTTCCCCTTTCCGGCAAGCTGAACCAAAGAATAAAATTAAAAGCACTAAACCAATATTTAAACGCATAAATCAAACTTAGAAAAATGTTTGGCTACTTACAATAGCGCTTAAACCGTGTAACAGTAATTATTCTGCAAAGGCAAGTGCCGCAATGCTCACTTTTGCTGCCCCAATAGCTAAGAGTGTATTGGCGCAGGCTTCAAGCGTTGCCCCAGTGGTAATTACATCGTCAACCAGTAAAATATGTTTACCGATTATATTTTCAGCAGAATTTACCTGAAAAACATCTTTCATATTTTCATACCGGTTATACCTGCTTTTTTTAGTTTGACTCTCCGTTGAAGTAGTTCGGATAAGGTGGTCTTCACTAATATCTATTCCCATTTGTGTTGCAATTCCTTTTGCAATAAAGCTACTTTGGTTATAACCCCTAATCTTATATTTTTTACGATGCAAAGGAACTGGGATAACCATGTTGATATCTTGATAAAGAATTCCGGTTTTTAGCCGCTCGCCCAGCATATTGCCTAATAGTACCCCAACATCGGTTCTGCCATTATATTTTAAGTTATGGATTAAGTTTTGAACCTTCGCTCCTTTTCTAAAATACAACATGGCCATTGCAGCATTAAGTGGTAAGCGCCCCCATAATTGCTTGGCAACCCTATTCTCTGCATGTTGGTGATAATCGGTAAAAGGAAGATCATGTAAGCATTTTAAACAAATCAACTCTTCGTGGCGAAATAAAGAATTGCCACATGCATTACATAAATTTGGGAATAGTAGTCCAAATAAGTCAGAAGTCCATTGTTTAACCAAAAGCATCTAACTAATTTATAAAATATTTTTGACTTCTGAAGTTTAAAAGGCCAAGGCGATGGAAAGGACTTCGGAACGCTAGAGGTTGAATTTTTAATCTTTTTTAGAAAAGTAGGTTCTTACTACTATATAGGTATGATTTCAGTAAATAACTTCCGAAGTTTAAAAGAGCAGGGGTGTAAGGATGACTTCGGAAGTCTATTCAGGCCACGCTGGATTTATTTCTACACTATATATATTAAGAGTGCTTTTGTTTTTTAGCAAAGCAGTGTTGGTGCTACTATGAAGGTTTGTTCCCGCTTTTCATTGCAAGTCCTCGCTGCGCTGCGGGCTTTCCATT
>NZ_JAUG01000062.1 GCF_000708285.2 Pedobacter borealis DSM 19626 | reverse complement strand
TTGTGGCGTTTTAATCAAGTTTTCTGTTAAGACGGTCGTCACCCTGAATTTATTTCAGGGTCTTTCACGCTAAAAAGATGCTGAAATAAATTCAGCAGGACGATAAAGCGGGATTAGGCGTAAATAAGATATAATTTTCAGCAAATAATTATCGAACTCAGGTTAATAATGATTCTGGCAAATATTTCACTATAAAATCTGTCACATTGAGCCTGTCGAAATGCATATAGGTGCTTCGACAAGCTCAGCATGACAAACACTGTATTATGTCTACACTATCTCAATTCAGAAGTTTTACTCAGCGCTTACCTCAAACCGAGCTGATGCCTGCACTTTTTATTGGTCACGGCTCCCCAATGAACGGTATCGAAAATAATGAGTTTAGCCAGAGTTGGGCAGAACAGGCAAAAAACATTCCCATTCCAAAAGCCGTGTTGGTGGTATCGGCACACTGGTACACACACGGAACCTTCGTTACGGCTATGGATTTCCCGAGCACCATTCACGATTTTGGCGGTTTTCCACAGGCATTATTCGATGTACAATATCCTGCCCCAGGCGATCCGAAACTGGCTGCAGAAATTCCGAATTTAATTCACTCCACTCCCGTTGGTTTGGACCATGATTGGGGTTTGGATCATGGCACCTGGACAGTGGTAAAACACATGTACCCAAATGCCGATATTCCAGTTTTGCAATTAAGTATCGATTATACCAAATCGCCTGAGCAACATTATGAAATTGCCAAGGAAATTTATGCACTCCGTAAAAAAGGGGTATTGGTTTTGGGCAGCGGAAACATGGTACACAATCTCCGCATGTTAAGCTGGGAAATGATTAATGGTGGCGGTTATGATTGGGCAATTGAAATGAACGATAAGTTTAAAAATTTAATTGCCAACGGCGACCATAAACCTTTGATCAACTATCGCAACCTAGGTACCGATGCCATGTTGGCCATCCCTACACCAGAGCACTATTTACCCCTGATTTATACCCTCGGAATGAAAAACGACAAGGAAGAAGTTTCTTTCTTTAATGACAAAGCTGTTGGCGGTTCGTTAACCATGACTTCGGTTTTAGTGGGATAAGCAGGGGTTTAGGGTTTAGGGTTTAGGGTTTAGGGAGGAACAGATCATTAAAGAACTTGTTTTTTATCTGAAACCTTAATTTCTTAACTCCCTAATGATGAAAAACAAAGTAACTCTCTTTACCATTGAGAAATTAAGTACATTAGGAAGTATACTATAGACTTCTCGGTTGCGCTCGAAACGACGATTATTCACAGGATGTCAATACACTAAAATTCTATAAAACTTTATGATTATTCTGTAACGCTTATGGCCCTATGAAGCGGTAAATTTGTATAAAGATTTTAATCATGACACATACCTATCAACTTACCGGCATGACTTGTGGCGGTTGCGAAAATAAAGTAAAAAGTAACCTGCTCGTTTTACCAGATGTAACTTCTGTTGAGGTTTCGAAAGATACCAATTCTGCCACCATCAGCATGGATAAACATATTGGCTTAGATACACTCCAACAAGCTTTGGGCGGCACAGACAGCAAATATCAAATTTCTGCCGCCCACCATAGTGAAACACTTGAAGAAGCAAAATCGTGGGCCGAAACTTATAAACCCATTTTATTGATATTCGGATATGTTACCGCCATATCACTTGTGGTTTCGTGGCAATCAAGCGGAATTAATTTCATGGTGTTCATGCGCATTTTTATGGCGGGTTTCTTCCTCACCTTCTCTTTCTTTAAAATGCTTAACCTGAAAGCCTTTGCCGAAAGTTATGCCATGTACGATATCGTAGCCAAAAAATTTGGTGCGTGGGGTTACATCTATGCTTTTATCGAACTCGGATTAGGCATATCTTTTGCTTTAAACCTATCACCCGTAGTAGTAAACTGGGTTACGCTAATTGTAATGACGGTAAGCATCCTTGGTGTTTTGGAAAGTGTTTTAAACAAGAAAAAGATTCAATGTGCCTGTTTGGGTGCGGTTTTTAACCTACCCATGAGTACCGTAACCATTGTTGAAGACGCCATTATGATTGCCATGAGTGCAGCAATGCTGATTTTGATGTAATCAAATTAGTTAAAACTCATCAGAGAAGGTACTTAAATTTATTCTATAAGTGTTTGCTTTCAAAATAAGCACGGAGCTCTATTTCTTCGTCAAAATCATTGGGTAATTCAATTGCTCCCACTACACCGTTTAATTTCGATGACGAAATAGATTTCTCTTCTAGTCTATTATTTTCTACTCGTTTAGAACGCTCTTTAGCTGGCCTCATTGTTAATGTTTGCTTGATATTCATAATTAGTATTATTAAATGAATCTGATTAATATTTTAACTAAACATATCATTTTAGGGTTCGTGCTAGGCGGCGGTCGTCATGCTGAATTTATTTCAGCATCTTCCTCATATAAAGACCCTGAAATAAATTCAGGGTGACGATCCTAAGATAAAATGTTAAAATAGTATTCTTTCAGAGCGTACTATTAATTTCAACTTGCTCTATAAATATATGCATTTACAGGTAAAATAAGATCACAACTATTGCCGTTTATACCTAAACTCCGATTTTCGGCTTTTACCATTAAGCTCGCCTTCGATCCAGGCGAGTAAATCATTTTTTCCCTGATTTTGATAAACTATTCGCTGCGGAAAATCGTGTGTTTTATCTTCGAAAACATAGGTCTCATCTTTTGTGGCAATAAGTTTGAAACAAGTCTCTTTTCCTTCGTTCTGTCCTGTTACAGTTGAACAGTAAAAAATATCTTTTCCAACCCTTTTGATCTTAAGGGTTTCGGTAAGCAAACTATCACCTTTGGCATTTATTTGATAGCTTTTGCCGCTGAGTGTTTTATCAGGGTTTTGCACCCACTGCTCTATAATTTTTCCTTTTGGTGTTTGCATTTCCCATGAACCTAAAATGAAAGCAAAGGTTTTTGAAGGATTTTTTTGTGCGTTAACATTAGTGCAAAACCCAATAAGGATTAAGGCCATAAAAATTAAACGAATTCTTTTCATTTTGCTATCGTATTTGTAATGTGTGCCAAATGATGTTTTCCATGCCAGGCGTACATACCCAACATGTTTGCTAATGTAAGTTCTTTTCCCTGAGCTGGGTGAATGTATTTTCGCTGATAATCTTCGGGTTTCAATGTTTTTAAAAAAGCAACCCAACGTTGGTGCAAAGCAGCCAATAAATCAATAGATAATTTGATATCGCCAGTTTTTGCTTCCCCAGTTTCGGCCCAGCGTTCTTCGTAATATGGCCTGATTATGGGAACATCTTCGGTAATGGCTTGTTTAAAACGGATATAAGCATTGATGTGGCTATCTGGAATATGGTGAGCAACTTGCCTCAACGTCCATCCTTCGGGGCGATAAGTTTGGTTTAATTCTTTTTCGGTCAAATTTTCGGTAGCTTTCCTAAGCTGATTAGGCAAAGCCTCTATTTCGGAAATCCATAAGTCGATTTGTTTTTGATCGAAAATTTCTGGCATTAAAAATTGACCGATCGGGTATTTAAGCTGTTCTAAATCCATGAACCCAAAATAAGGAGAATTATTGAGTTTTTAACCGCAAAGATCACAGAGAGGAAGGCGCAGAGTACGCAGAGGTGGTCGCATACTGTAAACACAAAATCTGCGTATATCTCCTTAGATCTGCGGGATACTAAATCTACATCAATTTCTTTAGCCATTTTAACAAGCTCATTTTTTTTTCGTAAGGCGGATAAATCATTTTGGTTAACCCCAACTTCGACTGGAAAACCACCGCCCTTTCATGCGAAAAGGTTTTAAAACCAAAAATACCATGACAACTGCCTATGCCGCTATTGCTTACCCCGCCAAAAGGCAAATTAGGATTACCGATATGGACCAATACATCATTTACACAGGTTCCGCCTGCACTTGTTTCAGTAATAATTTTCTTTTGGTTCTGTTTATTGTCTGAGAAAATATAAAGTGCCAAAGGCTTTTCTTTCCTGTTCACAAAATCAACTGCCTCCTGTAGATTGTTGTAAGTAATTACAGGCAAAATTGGTCCAAAAATTTCTTCCTGCATAATCCTGCTGCCCTCGGCTACCGAAGTTAAAAGCGTTGGTGTAATGGTTAAATCTTGCGCATCCGATTTTCCACCAAAGGCCAAAACAGCACCATCATGAAGGGCTTCTTCTATCAATTTATTTAAGCGCAGGTACTGTTTTGTATTGATGATTTTAGCATAATCATTTTTGTTAATTTCCGCTTCGCTAAAGAACATTTTTTGAACCGCTACCTTATAGTGCATTTCAAAATCGGCCAGCTTATTTTCTTTAATTAACACATAATCCGGGGCAATACAGGTTTGACCTGCGTTTATCAATTTACCCCAGGCAATTTTTTCTGCAGCTTTTTGTAGGTCACAAGTTTCATCTACAATAGCTGGCGATTTACCACCAAGCTCTAAGGTAACTGAACTCAGGTTTTTTGTCGCAGCTTCCATTACCACCTTACCAATTGCGGTGCTTCCGGTAAAAAATATATGGTCAAAAGGAAGTTTTAACAGCACTGTAGAAACTTCGGCATCACCTTCAAAACAGGCGATTTCTTTAGGATCAAATGCATTGGAGATCAATTTGCTGATTATACCCGCCGTCGCCGCACTCAATTCAGACGGTTTTAGTATGACGCAATTTCCCGCTGCTATGGCAGAAATCAACGGACTCATAATCAATTGTAACGGATAGTTCCAAGGAGCAATAATCAGGCAAACACCTTTTGGTTCATAGTAAATTTTATTGCTGGCAAAAAGATTGCTCATGGTCCTGCCCGCCGATTTTGGTTTCATCCAGCTACGCAGCTTTTTTATGGCGTGATCTATCTCGGCATAAGTAAAAAACAGCTCCGTTACTGCGGTTTCAAAGCGGTTTTTGCGCAAGTCTCTCTCCAATGCTGCAAATATTTCTTCCTCGGCATTTTCTAATGCACGTTTAAGCTGCCTTAATTTTCCGATGCGTGTTTTAGCATCCGTTTTGCGCAACTCGAATTTGTGTTTTTGCTGTAAATCGAAAACTGATTTTATTTGCTCTTCCATAATTAACAAACGTTCACAATTTTTACCATATAAGCAATTTAAGAAAATATAAGGTTGAAGAGGTGATATGAAAATAAATGGCTGATCGAGTTAGCTAAAATTGTGAGTTAAATTTAGTTAAAATGCACTCATTTCATTAAAAATTCATTCATTTAAAGCATATTGCAGCAAATTTTAATATTCAAGATGAAAAGATTGTTTTTTGTTTTCGCATTCATAATTCCGATGGTTATACATGCCCAAACCCTGAAAACAGATGTATTGGTTATTGGTAGTGGCGATGCCTCCTATTCAGCATCTTTTCAATCATTCAAATCAGGTGTTAAAACCATGCTGCTTACGCAAAAGGAACAGCTTGATGTTAAGAAAATTTCTGAGCGTAAATCTAAAGAGGCAACTGCTTTTTACCAGCTTTTTTTTAAAAGGGAGACCGAAAACGCCAAAAACTTAGAAACTCCTAAGCCAAAGCCAGATAAAAAGAAACCACTAAAAGTGACCGTTGATAGCACTCAGCTTTTAAATGTAATCAATGGTATTTCTTACACCGAAATTAAACGCTCAGGCAGTGGTTGGGAAGTGAAACTCACGAAAGACAAAAGCATTAAAGCCAAGATCCTTGTACTGGCCGATAAACCAGATCAATTATTGGCTGCATTAAAAATTACGGGCTTAAATCCTGCAACTTCAAATCAATTAAATTATAGTGAGAACTTATATAGGACAACAGTAGCAAGTGTTTTGTCCAAAGGGGCCAATTTTTTATCATTATACAGCTTGCTCATCCCGAACCAAGAAAACCTTTTATATATTTCTGCCGATCAGTTCGAAACTGGCCCTGCTGCTGGTGCAATCGCAGCCTATGCTGCATTTTTCGACACCAAAACCAGTTTGTCAAATTTAAAAAGAATCCAGGGTGAGTTATTAGCCTATAAACATACGTTAATGCCTTTTGAGGATGTAAAAGCGATTGATTCTAACTGGCTGGCCATCCAAAAAGTGGGTATAACGGGAATTATCAAAGCAGAAATAAAACAAAATAAAGCCTATTTCAATCCCGAAAAAGATGTTACCTACGATGAAATTAAGCAGCCGATCAAAGATTATTATTACAAGGCCCAGATCTGGTTCGATGATCATCAGCATATTCCCATCAATTTAGAAAATACCATTGCGATGGTTTGTTATGTGGGCAATAAATCGGTTGAGGCAATCAAAACGGAACTGCAAAAAAAATGGAACAAAAACTACAAGTTTACTTCTAAATACGACCTTAAAAAAGTATTAACCAGACGAGAATTTGCGGTAATCATCAACGAGTACCTAAAGCCTTTCGATGATGTGAATGTAGATAAAACTGGAGGGGTAATCCGCTAACCTCTCCCTATGTAAGTTGATGCAGCTACTTCTGCCTTTCGTATCCCTCTCCTTGAGGAGAGGGAATGAACAGCCTTTGCTATAAAGCACTACCGTTCATAGGGTGAGGTTGTTGTAACATTTCCATTTCCTGTTAAAATTAGCAAGTCCATTCCCTAAATTGCAGCCAAACCTAAAATTCATGAAGAAATATTTACTTTTCCTTTTGCTTTGCACAGGCGAATATGCTTTTGCGCAACAATTAGCGCCTTTAACCGTCGAAAAGATAATGCGCGATCCAAAGTGGATGGGCGTTGCACCAACCAATTTCCGTTGGACTGCAGATAGCAAAACCCTGTACTTCAACTGGAACCCTGAAAATAAAGCTAAAGAAGAGTTATTTAAAGTTTCGGCAGCAGCTACCAAACCCGTTAAAGCGGCAGAAAAGGAAGATGAAAAGCTTTTAAGTTTAAACTATACCTATAACACTGACCGCTCGCTTGGTTTAATCGAAAAAAGTGGCGATATCTATTTACAGAATTTCAAAGGCAATAAAGAAACGCGGCTAACCAGCACGCAAGAGCGAGAAAACAGCCCTGTTTTTTTAACCAATGGAAATATCGTTTATCAATTGGGCGATAATCTTTTCGAAGTGGATTTAAAATCTGCCGAAACCAAACAGCTCACTAATTTCGTTAAAGGTAAAAAAGCAGGCCGACCAGAAACCAAACCGCTTACCGAGCAGGATAAATGGTTAAAGGCACAGCAAACAGAATTGTTTGATATCATTAAAAAAAGAAATGCAGAAATCAGAAGTGGCGCCCGTGGTGGAAGAGGCCGTTCTGGCACAACATCTGCAGATTCAAAACCATTAAAAGAGCTTTACACCGAGGATAAATTTTTAAATAGTGTAACCATTAGTCCCGATGGGCATTTTATTACTTATAAGCTAACCACGCCAGCCCAGAATAACCACAGTACCATTGTGCCGAATTATATCACATCATCAGGCTATACCGAAGATATTCCTGGCAGAACAAAGGTTGGCGAAAATGAAAATATTTCGCAGGGCTTTATCTACGATACCCAAAAAGATTCTGTTTACGCCATTCAGACGGCAACCATACCAGGCATTAAAGATCTTCCCAATTACCTTAAAGATTATCCTAAAGAATTGGATACGCTAAAAAAGAAAAATGCAGACAGACCTGTAAATTTCTTCGGCCCGCTTTGGAACGATAACGGAAGTACCGCAATTGTAGTCGCTACTTCAACCGACAATAAAGACCGCTGGATCTTAAAACTGGATGCATCAACAGGGAAGTTTTCTTTAATAGACCGTCAACGGGATGAAGCCTGGATTGGTGGCCCAGGCATTAGTGGCTTTTACCAAGGTAGCACCGGATGGATAGACAATAACCGCTTTTACTACCAGAGCGAAGCTACCGGATTCTCACACCTTTATGTAGCGAATGTTGCCACAGGCGATAAAAAACAACTAACATCTGGCAAATGGGAAGTGCAATCTGTTCAGCTCTCGAAGGATAGAAGTACATTTTATCTTAAAACAAATAAGGAGCACCCAGGGATTACAAACTTCTTTAAAATCAGTGTAAACGGTGGTGAGCTTGTTCAGATTACGACCATGAAAGGCTTAAATGATATCACCCTCTCTCCCGATGAGAAGTACATCGCCATTAATTATTCCTTTATGGATAAGCCTGGAGAGTTGTATCTTCAGCCAAATAAGGTTGGTGCCAAAGCCGAAAAAATTACCCAATCTACCTCTGCCGAATTTAATTCTTACAAGTGGCGTCAACCAGATATGGTAAGCTTCAAAAACCGTTATGGTGCAGATGTTTATGCGAGGGTGTATAAATCTGATAATCCTCATCCTAACCACCCTGCGGTAGTTTTTGTTCATGGAGCAGGCTATCTTCAAAATGTGCATTTCGGCTGGAGCACCTACTTCCGCGAGTTTATGTTCAATAATTTACTGGCCGATAATGGTTACACGGTAATCGATATCGATTATACCGGAAGCTCCGGTTATGGCCGCGATCACCGTACAGGCATTTACCGCCATATGGGTGGAAAAGATTTAACCGACCAGGTTGATGGCGTTAAGTTTTTGGTAGAGAAATATGGTGTTAATCCTCAGCACGTTGGTTTATATGGCGGCTCGTACGGCGGCTTTATTACTTTGATGGCAATGTTCAATGAAGCGGATGTTTTTGCCAGTGGTGCAGCATTACGTTCAGTTACCGATTGGGCGCACTATAATCATGGCTATACCTCGAACATTTTAAATGAACCGTTTAACGATCCTATTGCTTACAAAAGAAGCTCGCCGATCTATTTCGCCGATAAATTAAAGGGCAACCTTTTAATGGCACATGGAATGGTTGATGTAAATGTTCACTTTCAGGATATTGTTCGTATTAGTCAACGTTTTATAGAGTTGGGCAAAAACAATTGGGAACTGGCCGTTTACCCTGTTGAAGACCACGGTTTTATCGAGCCTAGCAGCTGGACTGACGAGTATAAAAGGATATTTAAACTGTATGAAAATACGTTGAAGAAGTAACCTCCCACTTAGCCAGTTTGTCATCTCGACTGGAGCGCAGTCCCGAACCTTCGGGAGAGAGATCTATCTAGTTAGATTTCTCGACTGCGTTGCACTTCGCTCGAAATGACGACAACGAATGAAAATAGAACCCCATTATATTTCACGCCAACAATATAGTTTTCATCTATATCGTTATCAATAAATACAATTAACAATTAGTAAAACAGGGTTGATTGACATCTGTTTTAGCCCTACCTTTGCGGCATAAAATTAAAGACAAAAAAATTATGGCAATAGTAGGCAAAAAATTCCCAAGTGTTAGTATTGATGCAATGTCAGACATGGGTGATGACTTGAAAATCAATGTATTTGAAGAGGCTGTAAATAAAAATAGCAAAGTGTTATTATTCTGGTATCCAAAAGATTTTACTTTCGTTTGCCCTACAGAATTACACGCTTTCCAAGCTGCTTTACCTGAGTTTGAAAAAAGAAATACAATTGTAATCGGCGCATCTTGCGATACTAACGAAGTTCACTTCGCATGGTTAAATACACCAAAAGATAACGGCGGTATTGAAGGTGTTACTTATCCAATCTTAGCTGATACACACAGACAGTTATCTGGCATCCTTGATATTTTAGATCAGGAAGTTAACTATGACGAAGAAGGAAACGAATCTTTCTCAGGATCAAATGTTTCTTTCAGAGCTACTTATTTAATCGACGAAACTGGTAAAGTTTTCCACGAAAGTGTTAACGATATGCCATTAGGCAGAAACGTTAAAGAATATTTACGTTTAATCGATGCTTACGCTCACGTTCAAAAACATGGCGAAGTTTGTCCTGCAAACTGGGAAGAAGGAAAAGAAGCAATGAATGCGAACAGAACTGGCGTTGCTGAATATTTAGCCGCTAACTAATTAAACAAAACGTTATGTTTTTAGAATTAACAGAAGATAATCTTCAACAATATTTGGCCGATAACTCAAAGGTGATGGTTCAGTATGCTGCATCATGGTGCGGAAACTGCAGAATCATGAAGCCTAAGTTTAAAAAATTGGCCTCAGAAAATGAAGATGTAGCTTTCTTGATTGTTGATGCCGAAAAACTTCCAAACTCACGCAAATTTGCAAATGTTGATAATTTACCAACTTTCGCAGCTTTTGAAGGCGGTAGCTTGGTAGATCAGGTGCAAACCAACAAAGCAGAAGGTTTAATAGAACTATTTAACAAGATAAAGTAATGAAGATTCCGGTTATAAGACAATTATTTCAAAACACCACTCCAGCACAACTAGAGACAACTTTGGAGGTTTTAGAGGCTTTTTGCGAGTTTAGAGGGGTTAGTGAGCACGAGGTTGATGTTGCAGGCGAAATGATTACCAATATTTGCGGTGCGCTAGAAGTACACCAGATGGTAAGTGAAGGTGCTGCCGAAAAGGACGCATTAAATGCTTTTGGCCAAAAGGTAATGGGTTCGATTGACCGATAATCGTCTTAAAGCTTTAACCTGGCTTTTTCAGAATATAAAATCCCTCGTTGATGAAAATCAGCGGGGGATTTCTGTTTAAAGGCACTTTCGCAACGAGTATAAAGCCACCTCAGTTTGTCATTCTGAACGCAGTGAAGAATCTGCCTCATAGTAGCAGATACAGAAAGTTGTGGTTCATTATTGAGTCCAATAATTCTTAGGTTAGAGATTCTTCGTTCCTCAGAATGACAACAGGCAACAAAATTTGCCACAAAAAAGGTCTGTGAGGACACAGACCTTGGAAATATGTTATAAACCTGCAAGGTTTTTGAAACCTTACAGGTTTGGCTTTATTAAGCCAAATTCCTACCCGCATTTACGATACCGTTCATACGTTGGTCGGGATTTGCAATCCCGTCCTTTGAACTGTGGATTTAATCCACTCATAAAAATTACAAATTCTTTATTCTTAAATCGGGATTGCAAATCCCGACTAACAAAAATTCATTCTCGCAAAAAAAGGTCTGTGAGGACACAGGCCTTGGATTATTTTTTAAACCTCGCAGGTTTGGCAAACCTGCGAGGTTTATAATGAAACTTTAAGCTAAATTCCTACCCGCATTTACAATACCAAATACCGTTCTAACCGCGAGCTTTTCTAAAGCTTGCTGGTCTTTTTCGTTCTGATCATGCTGCAGTTTCTCTAAAGCGAAATGCTGAATCAACACCAATGGTAAGATAATTTTCTCGCGTGTAGCGATCGATTTTTTATCTACAGGATAATTAGCCATTAATGTTGGCTGTCCGGAGAGTTTTAAAAGCATCTCCTTCGCTAATTCGAATTCGTTATGTAGTTGAGTCCAAAATGCACCAAACTCCTTATCTGCTGCCAAATGCGCTGTAATGGTAAAGTCTGATTTGCTCATGCTCATCATACAGTTATCTACAATCGTTTTCAAATAATCAGAATCCTGATAAACTTTAAGCACTTTATCCCAATTTCCAGCTTTTTCCTGATTTTTCAGGGCTGTTCCCATACCGTAAAAACCAGGAACATTCTGCTTCAGCATACTCCATGCCGTTACAAAACTGATGGCCCTTAAATCTTCGAGTTTCATTTCACCACCACCGTTTCTTTTTACCGGGCGACTGCTAATATTAGCTTGCGACAATAATTTTAAAGGAGACAATTTCTCTAAGTAACTCACAAATAACGGGTGCTCACGCAAATCGACAAAAGCCTTATAACTTTCTTCGGCCATTTCGTCAAGCAAGGTTTTATTCTCAGGATCTAACAGAATATTGTGTTTTTCTTTTAATCCAGAGGTCAATCCGGCGTTGATTAATTGCTCAATGTTAAACTCAGCACTTTCTACCGAACCATATTGAGAACTGATGGTTTGCCCCTGAACGGTTAACTGCATGTTTTTATTTGCAATTTCCTTACCCATTGAAGCGTAAAAACGATGTGTTTTACCTCCGCCACGTGCAGGCGGACCACCACGGCCATCAAAAAACGCCAGCTGAATGTTGTGTTTTGCAGAAACCGCAGATAATGATGTTTTTCCGTTAAAAATAGACCAGTTGGCCATTAAATAACCACCATCTTTGGTGCTGTCAGAATAACCTAGCATAATATCCTGTTTATTTCCACGGCTGGCTAAATGTGCCTTATAGAATGGATTACTATAAAGCGTATCCATAATTGCAGCTGCCCCCTTTAAATCGTTAACGGTTTCAAAAAGCGGCACAAAATCAATAGTCAACGATTCTTTACTCCAGCCATTCCAAAGGAAAAGCTCAATCAATTGCAAAATATCGCTCGCTTGCTGGCAATTACTGATAATAAAACGGTGACAGGCTTTTTCGCCATTACGTCTTTGAATGCCTTTAATTGCTTTGATTACTTCAATGGTATCTTTTGTCAAGGCATCAGGCTCACTGGCGTAAACAACGGTTGCTTCTTTAAAAGAAATTAAAGCTAATTTCTCTGCTTCGGATAATTTATCATAATCCGCAGGATACAGCGAAGAAATCGGCTTATTTGCACGGCAATAGGCATGTACGTTCCTCAGCACACGACTGTCCTGACGAATATCTAGCGATGCAAAGTAGTTACCATATAAGTCTATCTTACGGATCAGATCGTTAACCAGGTCAACAAACAAACCTTCGTGTTCGGCTAACAATGTTTCTTTAATTTTATTCAGGTTATCCCTTAGTTCATCAGAAATATCATGAAGCTCACAGGTCTGGTCAAAAGCATTTAGATACAATACGTCATGCAGTTTTGCGATATTTTCTTCAACACCTCTGAAGGTAATGCGGCGTTTAATCACCCTGAAATCGCGGTAATAACAACGGAAAAGGATCTGGCGCAACATTTTAGAAACTTCCAAAGTGGTATCAGCATGAATGTTCGGATTTCCGTCTCTATCTCCCCCAGGCCAGAAACCCAGCTCTAAAATTTTCTTGGTCTCTAGGTTGTATTCATCAAGGTTCTGGTCTATCTCTTCCTGAATATTCGCCGCAGCAAAATAAAATGTATTCTCTAAAAACCAGGCAAGGTTTAAGGCTTCATCAACCGGCGTTGGTGATTTTTTATTAAAAAAAGGTGTTTTACCCAATTGCTGTAGCAACGAGTTCATCGAAGTAATGTCGTTATCCCTAATGGCCTTAGTTAAATCGGTAATAATGGCCAATACACTTCCAGGATAAAACTGGGTTGGGTGTGCAGTTAAAACCAAACGGAGCGAAAGTTCATCAATCAACTTCTCAATTTTTGATAACATTGGTTTGTTATCAGCATTCTTTTTTAAGATGAATGCCAATGTACTCTGTTCGTCAGTTGTATTTAATTTCGTAAAAGAAGCATCTTCAACGGCATCAAAAAGCACCACCTGGCGCTCGATATACTGAATAAAACGAAAAAGAAGGTCAACAATATCTTTGCGCTCGGTATAACTGGTATACTTGGCAAAAAATTCTTCGATAATCTGTGCAGGTTTTTCTCCGTTTGCAATCCCCTCTTCACAGCTCTTAAAAAACAAAGGAAGTAGCGTTCCTGTGTCTTTAATTTTGTAAAAAGGCAAGGTGAGAAATAAACTGTTAAATAGTTCGAATTTTGAGATTACCTCATTATTAAAAATAGATTCTCGTTGCGTAGTTAAACGAAGTTTAGGCATAGCTTATGCAATAGTTTTGTATACCGTAATACTACAAAAAATGCGTAAGGTATTAAAATTCTAAGGCTTACAATTTGGAAAATTGTAGAATAAATTTTAATTTTAAAATCTTATTTGGCCACAATGTGGTTAAGTAAGAACATTTGCAATGTTTAAGGGCATTGCATTGATTGTTAATTTTTTGGGTTAAAACAGCCGATGTAATAAAATACACTGGCTGTTTTTGTTTTTTGCCATTTTATATGGCATTTCTTTGCAAATTTTAGTGCACATCGGCAGGAATGTTTGCATTTTTCTTAAACTTTTGAAGATAAAGTAGTGGGATGGAGAACAACATGATTAATCCAGCAACCCAATATGCATCGTCATAGGTAAGTAACATGGTTTGCCTGGTTACAATTCCTTCCATCGCTTTTGCTGCCATAATTTTGGCATCAAACAAGGTTTGTCCTTTTGCCATAAAGCCTTTAATCAAACCGTTAAAACGGTCAACAAATGGCTGGTTATAATCGTTCACATTTGACAATAAAACGCTTCTGTGGAAACCTGAACGGATGTGGATTAAAGTGGTTAAGGCAGCGATACCAAATGAACCGCCCAATTGGCGCATCATATTGTTCAAACCTGATCCTTGTCCAATTTCTGGTCCTTTTAAATCCTGGATGGCCAGTGTTGTTAAAGGCACAAATAATAAGGCCATACCCACGCCTCTGATGACCAGCGGCCAGAAGAAGTCACCTGTTCCTGATTGTAACGTCGAATTACTCAACATCCAACAGAAAATGAAGAATGCCAGCATCCCAAAGGTGGCCATAATTTGTGCCGGAACACCTTTTTTAAGCATTATACCAATAAACGGCATCATTACAATGGTACATAATCCACCTGGGAACAAGATTTCTCCGGTTTGCAAAGGTGAAAATCCTAACAAATTCTGACAGAATACCGGAAATACAAACACTGACCCGTATAACCCGAAACCTAAAATAAATGAGGTAAACATACCCACAGAGAAACTTCTGTGCCTCATAATTTTAAAGTTCACAATTGGGTGGTCGGTGGTCATTTCTCGCCATATAAATAACAGTAAGCCAAATACCGAGCCCACAGCCAATGCGGTAATGTATGGTGTAGCAAACCAATCTTCGCTCTCCCCTTTTTCTAATAACGTTTGTAAACTACCTACTGCAATAGCCAATAATGCGATACCCCACCAATCAACAGGTTGCCCCTGCCCTGATTTCGGGGTTGCCCGAACAAAGGTGTACGTACAGTAGGCCGCGAGAATTCCGACGGGAATATTCACATAAAAGATCCATGGCCAAGAACTGATTTCCAGAATATATCCACCAATAGTTGGCCCAACGGTTGGCCCAACTACAGCACCTAAACCAAATAAGGCGGTTGCAATACCCACATCTTCACGTGGCCAGGTTTCTATTAAAATAGCTTGCGCTGTTGATATTAAACCACCGCCGGCCAAACCCTGAATAATCCTAAATAAAATAAGCTCATTCAATGAAGTGGCGTTTCCGCATAAAAAGGAAACGAGTGTAAAAACGATGATGGAGGTAAGAAAGTAATTTTTCCTGCCGAATCGGTTACCCAACCAGCCCGACATTGGCAACACGATAACATTCGCTACCGCGTAACCGGTAGAAAGCCAGGCCACATCCTCTAGGGTAGCGCCCAGGTTTCCCTGTATTTGTGGAATTGCCACGTTTACGATAGTCGTATCAATCAGCTCCAATAAAGAAGCTGTGATTACCGTAAACGTAATAATCCACTTTTTTAAACCTACTTCGGCCATTTTAAATATTATTTAGTAGATACTGATGCTTTAACGCTCATTCCTGGGCGCAACTTAGTCAACAGTTCTTTTGATGGATGGATTTTGATTTTTACCGGAACACGCTGAACTACTTTAACGAAGTTACCAGTAGCATTATCAGGAGGCAATAAAGATCCTTTTGCACCAGTAATTGGAGAGAAATTATACACTTCACCTTCAATTTTTTCGTTTGGATAAGCATCAACTTCGATCTCTACTTTAGAACCTTCTTTAATTTTCTCTAACTGCGTTTCTTTAAAGTTTGCCGTTACATAAATGCTTCCGTCATTCACGATAGAGAATAAAGATTGACCAGCCTGAACCAATTGTCCTTTTTGAACATTCTTTTTAGAAACAATACCAGTGGCAGGGGCTTTGATATCAGTATATGATAATTGAAGTTGAGCAAAATCGATATCACTTTGACGTTGGCTGATTACATTGCTGCTCACTGCCAACTGTGATTGTGTAGTACCAACTTGTTTAACCGCTGCATTATATTGATCTTGCGCTGCACGATATGCTGCCAGGTCAGATTGTCTTGCTGCTTCTGCAGATTCCTTACTCGCCTTAGCCTGATCGAAAGCTTGTTGTGTGATCGAACCATCTTTTACCAGGTTTTCGTAACGATTATAATCTTTCTGCGCTAAATTTACTTTAACATTTGCAGCTTCAACATTTGATTTTGCTGCATCAACGTTCGCTTTTGCGGTACCAGTATTGGCCTGGGTAGCCACAATTTGCGATTGCGCCACACCAACTCCTGCGCTCGCACCTTTCTGACCTGATTGTGCCTGCTCTAATTTAACTTTATAATCGTTGTCATCAAGTTTCACTAAAATTTGTCCTTCAGTTACGTGTGTATTTTCTTCAAAATTGATATCCTTTACATAACCACCCACACGGGCAACAACAGGACTGATATCGCCATCAATCTGAGCATCATCCGTATCTACGTGTTTGCTATAATAATTCCATTCCGTAACCCCGAAGATTATACCTATTACTAGTAAAACACCTAAAATGATGGGTACTACTATGTTCTTTTTTTTCTTTTCAGTTGTCATTGCTGTATTTATTGCGTTATTTTTCCTGTTGATTTTAATAGGGTATAGTAAGCCAAACCTGCGTCTGCCTTGGCTATCTCTAAGTTTATTTTTGCCTGGTACAATAAGGTTTCAGCATCGATGCGGTCGGTAACCGAAGCCACGTTATTTTTATATTTAGATGCCAGTAACTTATCATTTTCTGTTGCCTGGGCAATTGAAGTTTCCAATACCTGGATTTTGTTCATCGCCACCTGGTAACCCTGGAAGTTTTTGTTGATATCTGTTTTTACCTGATCAGACAAAATGTCTTTCTGAATGGTAATTGCACTTTGTTGAATTTTCGCTTCGCTTACCTTGTTTTTGTTTGTCCAAAGGTTGCCGAAATTCCAGGAAACCGTAGCGCCCAACGTAATTGGCATTAAGTATTGGTTGGTTGGCGGGATAAAATTGCCACTTGGGTTAATGTAATATAAATTAGCCCCAACACCAACGGTAGGCAGCGTATTTGCTTTGATCGTTTTAATGTTAAAATCGGCAACTTTGTTTTGTACATCAAGCTGTTTTAACTCCTGGCGGTTAGCCATTGCCTGACCAATGTATTCATTTAACGAGCTTGGGGCCTTTAAGCCCGCTGTTGGATCAACAATTTTCACTTCGGTATCTTCTGGTAAACCTAGTAAGATATCCAGATTATAATTAATCACTTTACGGTTGCTCTCGATATCCATTTGTGTTAGCGTAACATTTGCCTGTTGCAATTGGAAACGCAACACGTCGTTTTTGGTTACAATGCCTTGTTCGAAGAAACGTTGTGCCTGTTTAATTTGTGCTGCAATTGACTCTAGATTCTGATCAACCACTTTTCTGCTCTGCAATACTTTGTATAAAGCGTAATAGGTATTAATAACAGCATACGTAATTTCTTCTTTGCTTTTATCGGCATCTAAACGTGCCACATCGGCCAGTAATTTGGTCGATTCTTTAGCGTACCTTAATTTACCACCACCATATACCAATTCTTGTACAGCTGCCGTTCCTACAAAAGCATCGGCTCTTTTAGGCAAGTGGAAAGACGATTCGCTACCGGGTAATGTAAAAGTAGTAGTTGGTATTTCAGCGTGATTGTACATAAAACTTGCGTTTGCCGTAGGCAAAACATTGTCTTTTACCACCTCCAGCTGAGCTACAGCCTGATCGATCTTGTTTTGGGAAAGTTTTAAATTTTTACTATTGGCTATGCCGAGTTCTATTGCCTGGTTGATATTTAATTCCTTTGTACTCTGTGCAAATAAAGCAGCGGGAATTAATGATGCCACAAGCATTAATCTAATTGATTTTGGGATCATTTTTTTGTTGTTAAATAAACTGTTGTTAGATCTTGTAAATGAGCGATTGCCCGCTCTTTAATCATTTTTTTGTCTTTCGGATTGTTCAGATCGAAGTTTGAACAAGGCATTACTTTATTTGGAGCGATAACGATATTGGTAATAGTGCCCATAATAGTCGCAATTACCATCCTCACATCAACTTTGTTAAAACTACCGTCTTCAATGCCTCCGGTAATGATGCGATCGATAAGCTGCATATTATGACTCATGGCATCCTTAATCTTATCATACATCTCTGGCCTTTGGGTTAAAGACAGCTCCCGGTGCATCATTTTATGGAATGCCGTGTTATTCAGTATCCTATTTACATAACCTTCTATCACCCTGTGCAATTTTTCTAATGCCGAAATCTTATCCTCATTAATGATTTTTAATTGAGACGCAAAGCTTGCAATACGCTCGTTCATGATCTCTACAAAAACACCTTCTTTAGAACCGAAATAATAATTTATCATTGCCATGTTCGCTCCAGACTCTTTTGCAATCTGGCGGGTAGAAGTACCCTCATACCCGGTCTCGCAAAACAGCTTTTCAGCTGCCTCGAGAATGGCCTGTCTTTTATCTACTTTTTCTGTTTTCATTTCTTTTTTGACGACACAAAATTAATCAAACGATTGATTAATTTCCAAATGTTTACCCACTTCTTTTACATTATCTTGATAAAACCCTATTTTTAAATGAAATAATCATCCATCACAATGAAAAATAAGTTCTTTTTAGCCTTAACTTTCTCATTTGCCCTATGGTTCTTATGTTCATTTATTGGTAGCCAGAGAAAAATTCAACAGAGTTGGATCAGAATCAATTTGCTTGGTTACCCCACAGAAAGCGTTAAAGTTGCGGTATGGGCGAGCAAAACAGGCGAGATTCCTACCCAATTCGAAATTGTAGAAAAGGAAACCAATAAAATTGTTTATACCTCAACCAATATTAAAAGTTTTGGCAGTTATGGTCCTTTTAGCCAAACTGCCCGATTGAATTTCAGTGATTTTAAAAGTGCTGGGAGTTTCTACCTCAGGGCAAATGGTATTGTTTCTCCCCTGTTGTTGATCAATAACGATGTGTACAAAGGTGCAGCAGATTTCTGTTTACAATATATGCGCCAGCAAAGGAGCGGTTTTAATCCGTACTTAAAGGATAGCTGCCATACCCACGATGGCTTTGTTTTATATGGCGCCAAAGCTGGCATTAAAGACAGTACACATTTTGATGCTTCTGGCGGTTGGCACGACGCCAGCGATTACCTCCAATATTCAACTACTTCGGCAAATGCGGCCTATCACCTATTAATGGCTTATCGCGACTTCCCTCAAGTATTTAGCGACCGGCAGCAAGCAAATGGCTTGGATGGAAAAAACGGCCTTGCTGATGTTCTGGACGAAGCTAAATGGGGATTGGATTGGCTGTTGAAAATGCATCCGCAAAAAAACATCATGTTCAACCAACTGGCCGATGACCGTGATCACATCAGTATGCGGATTCCAAAAGAAGACAATCAATATGGAAAAGGCTTTGAGCGCCCGCTCTATTTTATTACCGGCGAAACACAGCAGCGGGGCAAATTTATGAACAACACCACCGGTACCAGCTCTACTGCAGCTAAATTTACGAGTGCTTTTAATTTAGGATCGGTTTTATTTAAAGATGTAGATCGTAATTACGCCAAATTACTTGTTAAAAGGGCCAAAACAGCCTATAAATTTGCATTACAAAAACCTGGGGTAACGCAAACAGCCTCTGTAAAATCGCCATACATTTATGCTGAAGATAATTGGGTTGATGACATGGAGCTGGCCGAAACATCATTCAACTTCGGAAGAGAAAAGATCGATCAAAAGAAAATAAAACGAGCCTTAAACTATGCCCGGCAAGAAAGCATCACACCCTGGCTACAAAAAGATACCGCAGCGCATTATCAATATTATCCTTTCATCAACCTTGGCCATTACGAAATTGCCAGGCAAGATTCGAAAGACAACACAGCCATCAACTATTATCAACAAGGCATATCGCAAGTTTGGAGCCGTGCAAAAAACAATGCCTTTTATCGTGGTGTTCCTTTTATTTGGTGCAGCAATAACTTGACCGTTGCCTTCGCCATGCAGTGCAATTGGTACTCGGCATTAAGTGGCGATAAAACCTATGCCGAGCTGGATCAGGCCAATTTCGATTGGCTTTTTGGCTGTAACCCCTGGGGAACGAGCATGGTTTACGGCCTGCCTCAATGGGGAGATACACCAAGCGATCCGCACTCGGCCTTTACCCATTTAAAAAATTATCCTATAAACGGCGGATTGGTTGATGGACCTGTTTACACCAATATTTATAAAGGTTTAATCGGGATCAAACTCAATGATGCTGATGAATATGCTGACTTTCAGAGCGGTCTGGCCGTTTACCACGATGATTATGGCGATTATAGCACCAACGAGCCCACGATGGACGGGACAGCATCTCTTATTTATTTACTAGCGGCCAAGGAAGCTCAGGCTAAACCCCTACCCGCCCATAAAACTTATAGCTTGGGTGCGAACATTCGAGGCGATTCTACCCAAAAGAAAATCTACCTGGTTTTTACAGGTGACGAATATGCTGATGGCGGCGAAAAAATAAGCAAGGTGCTGGCACAGGAGAAAGTTAAAGCATCCTTTTTTCTTACCGGAAATTTTTATCGGAACCCTAATTTCCAATCATTGATTAAAAAACTAAAAAACGATGGGCATTACCTGGGTCCACATTCTGATAGACATTTATTGTACTGCGATTGGAATAAACGCGATAGTCTCTTGGTTACAAAAACAGATTTCGAAACCGATTTAAGCAACAATTATCAGGCAATGGCCAGTTTTGGGATTAACAAAGAAGCGGCGGGCTATTTTTTGCCTCCTTACGAATGGTACAACCAAACCATAGCCAACTGGACCAAAGCACAGGGTTTACAATTGATTAATTTCACTCCAGGCACACGGTCTAATGCCGATTATACCTACCCTGAAATGGGAAATAGTTATCGATCGAGCGATGAAATATATCGATCGATTACAGCTTTTAACGAAACAAAACCCAATGGTTTAAATGGTTTTATCTTGCTGTTGCACATCGGTACCGATGCCAGAAGAACTGATAAATTTTATAACAAGTTGGCAAAATTGATTACTTATCTGAAAAAGGCTGATTATAAATTGACTAGAATTGATAATTAATTAGAATATTGGGCACAATGACAAATTAAAATTTAAAATAAATATTAACTTTGCCTGCAAATAACAAAAAACATGAGTGTACAAGAGAACAGCAGCAATAATTTCAACTGGTTATATTATGCTTTAGGTTTATTCTTCGGAGTTTTAACTGGAGCAATCATTACACAAAACTACATTTTCGCTTTGTTAGGTGGTGTTTTAGGTTTGTTAACGGCAGGCTTATTTTTAAACGCTATCGTAAAAGGAAGAAAATACTAGTTTTTTAGTCCTTTTATACAATTAGATCCGTTTAAGGATTAAAAATTTATTCCACAGCACATGAGACCGTTATGATTTTACCAATAGCTGTAAAATCATGATTGCTCATCGCTACTGAAAACAAAAACCTACAAATGAAAAATATCTTCATTGTTGTTTTCGCTCTTCTTTGTTTTAGCGCAAAGGCTCAACAAGCCCCTACCGCTGAAGTAAAATTTCCTGTTGCAGACCCAAGTCCTGCAGATATTGTTTATTTTCCGCTTAATGCCCCAAAGGCAAAGGCCGGAGACCCAACAAAACCGGTTATAAAGATTGTTTATTCGCGCCCTCAGAAAAAAGGACGTGATATTTTTGGCGTTTTAGAACAGTACGGAAATGTTTGGCGTTTTGGTGCCAACGAAAGTACAGAGATTCGTTTCTTCAAAAAAGTAAGCATTGGCGGCAAAAAAATCAAAGCAGGTACCTATAGCTTATTCGCTATTCCAAACAAAGATACCTGGACGATTATTGTAAATAGCGAAACCGATAAATGGGGTGCTTTTACTTACAATCAGGCTAAGGATATTGTTCGTGTAAATGTTCCGGTTAAGTCCCTGGCTAAACCGATCGAATATTTCTCTCTAACCTTTACAGAGATTAATGGAGGGACTAATCTGGTTATTGGCTGGGACAGAACGCAGGTAGAATTACCGATTAACTTTTAAGTCGAAAAGAAAAATATAAAGTCCAGGCAAAAACCTGGACTTTTTTGTTTTAATCACTTTTTTTCTCCGCACCTGAGAATAACGATCTCAATTTGAAACGAGTTTTTTAGCTTCGCTTTCGCTGCTGATAAAGACTTTGTAAACCTGGGTGATTTTCCATTCGCCTTCTTTATCTTTCTCGATGATCACAAAGTTTTGTTGTGCGCCATCAAATAATTCGTAATTAATATCTACACGTGCAATTACCAAGGCATCGGTTTCAGATACGATTGAAGAGCTGATGTTGCAATCTCTTTGAATTACACCTTCATTTTTCTTCATTTGGCTTAACACATCACTCGCTTTATGCTTAATTACCCTTACATCTCTATTCGAAGTAAAAACAGCATCCTCGCTTAAAACCGCTTTTAACTTTTTATAGTCAGAATTCATATAGCTGTCCATATAATAATTGATAACCGATTTATGGCTTGCAGTTGGTTTTTCAGCTGCAAAAACATTATTTGTGATTGTAATACCTAGTAATAAAATCACCAAAGCTTTTAGTCTCATAACTATTTGTGTTTTTTTATTAAAGGTCGGCTGGAATAAAAGAAAATAATATGCCGATAACACCATAATGATGAGGTAACTAAAATGTGATAAAACGAAAAGGTTATGTTATCATTTGCTTAACTAAACGATAACACAACCTTTCTTCAGGATTTTAAATTATTATGGATTTTGCTGTCCGGCCAGGCCAGAATTAGCTTCCATTTCAGCCCTTGGTATTAAAAATTGCCATTTAACATCTCCTGCTGGTATGGTTAACGTACCCGCAACAGAAGCAGAAACATAGTTGGGAACAACTGTTCTATCAAGCGGTAGGTTTAAGCGTTTTAAATCTAACCACCTGTGACCTTCTCCCCAAAGTTCAATTCTTCTGTTAAAAAGAATTTCGTTAATTAGTGCCTGTCCAGTATTTACCGAAATTACCGCACTTGGATCTCTCTGTTTAACCAGGTTAAACAAAACTGTTCTGGCCGCAGCCTCACTTCCAGGGTTTTTTGCATAAGCCTCTGCCAAAATCAGGTACATTTCTGAGGTACGCATTAAAGGAACATCGCCTAAAGATGGTCCGCCTACTTCTTTAACTGAAAATTTACGGCTCATATAAGGCTGACGGGCAAAATTTGTGGCCGGCAATGGGAAATTAACGGTAGTTGGTACAGGTTCCCACATTTTTTTCCGAACATCAGTAGCTGATATCTGATCGTATAAGGCCGAATTAATCCGTTTTGGATTTCCTCGCATAAAGCTTGTATTTGCGTTGTAAGCGATCTGCGCGAAGTAGGAGCCAAATGTATCACCCTGGTCTAACGTTGGCATAGAAGACCATATAAACTCGCCTAATGCCGCATTATTAAAGCCTGCCTGATAATCAGTAACAGACAATAGCGGATATTGGTTGGCATCTACAATATCTTTAGCATATTTAATGGCATTAGGATAATCCTGCATCACCAAGGCAACCCTTGCTCTAATGCCTTTTGCTACCGTTGCACCAGCGTGACTCTTATTCGATGCTGCGGCATTGAGCGAAATAGCTGTTTCTAAGTCGCTAACAATTGCGGCATAAACACTTTCTACGGTTGCGCGTGGTTTATTGGTATCCGTTGAGGCCAATAAAAGTGGCACGCCAAGCTGATTGTTTGGTTTCGCAGCCCCATCGTAACGTTTACCAAAAAGCTGTACCAAACCAAAATAAGCGTAGCCTCTTAAAGTTAGCGCTTCAGCTTTTACTGTATTTTTATCAGCAGCTGCGCCCGAGGCCTGATCAATATTATCGATGATGTAATTCACATTTCCGATAATACGGTAATAAGTACGGTACATATACTCGAGCATGGTGCTATTATCGGTACGGTGGCTAATCCAGGAGCCTCCATCAGAAGTATACCAGTTAGACGAAGATATACCAATGTCTTCACCCATAAAGTCCATATAAAGCATTATTCCACCTACACCCGGCTTATTCTGTGCCGATGTTGATACCACTGTTGTTGTACGTTCGTACATATACCTGTAAACACCGTTTAAGGCATTTTTTGCATTTGCTGCCGAAGTAAATAAAGCCGAATTATCAACCTGATCTGTCGGTTTTGTATCGAGATAATCTTTTTTACAGGCCGTAATGCTTAATAGACTGAAACCTGCAAAAAGTAAATATTTTTTATATTTCATGACCGTATCTTTTAAAGTGAAACATTGATTCCGAAACTAATCATCCTAGAAGGCACGTAATTAGTTGTGTTTAAACCCGTAAACGATTCTGTCGGATCCATTCCTTTGCGTTTGGATATTAAGCCTAGGTTCTCACCTGCTGCAAACACCCTAACATTGCTTAAAGTGGCGCCTTTAATCCAGCTTTGTGGCAAAGTATAAGATAGATTTACGTTGCGGAAAGCAATGTAAGAGGCATCAACCAACCAACGGCTAGAGGTACCGTTAAACTGGCCAGAACGACCAATATCCAATCGTGGAATATCGGTAACCTGGCCAGGTGTCATCCATGAGTTTAACGCATCAATGTGCAGCGCCGAACCATAGGTAGTAGCCATTAGCCCCTGGTAGTTTTGATCGTAGAATTTACCTCCTATCTGGTAGGTGATCAAGAATGATAGCCCAAAGTTTTTATAATTAAAAGTATTGGTAACCGATCCGTATAAATCTGGAATAGCTGAGCCTGAATAATCAGAACGGGCATTGTTAATATCTGTAGTTAAAACACGGCCATTAACCGTACGAAGATTAGTTGTTACGCCAGCATTAGGCTCAAATAAAGCCGAACCATCTGTTGGATCTACTCCGGCCCATTGACGAAGGTAATAAGCATAAATATCGCGTCCAACTTCTAGTCTTTTTGTTCCACTGGTTACCGTTGGTGTTTCTGCCGGCATTTTGGTGATTTTGTTTTTTAACCAAGACCAATTGCTTAATAAGTTCCAGTTGAAGTTTTCAGATTTTAAAATATCGCCGCTTAATTGCAGATCGATTCCTGTGTTGTACATAGAACCAATATTGCGACGGATAGAAGTGATCGGATCAGATAATGGCTGAGGTACGGCAAACAATAAGTTTGATGAGCCACGTTTAAAATACTCAATCTCACCCCTTAGGCGATTTCTAAATAAACCAAAAGCTATGCCGGTATTAAAAGTATTTACTGATTCCCATTTTAACTCGGGTGTTGCAGCTGTGGCCAATAACAAGCCTGGTTCGCTACCATTGTTCCAGCCTAACTCGTAAAAAGCCTGATAGTTGTAATAAAGGCTATTGTGCTCAACCAGGTTTGCATCAACTAAATTATCGTTTCCTACCTCTCCATACGAAGCCTTCAAGCGTAAATCACTGATCCAATCCATGTTTTTCATGAAATCTTCTTTGTTAACCGCCCATGATGCTCCCGCCGAGAAAAATGTTCCCCATCTAGACTTTGATGATAAACGAGAAGTACCATCGCGACGGATAGAGGCATCTACAAAGTATTTCTCCAGATAATTGTAACCCACTTTACCGAAATAAGATTCTACACGATAAGTATCTTTATATCCACCTGCATCACTAGGGGTGACAAAATTCGGAAACTCTGTATTTCCATCCAAAATCTGGCTTTGTTTTGTTGCACTTAACCTGCGCCAATCGTAATCGTAGTTTTCATGTCCGGCCAAAGCATTTACACTATGGTTGCCAAATGTTTTGCTGTACGATAATACCTGATTGAATGTATAACTCTGCGTTGGTGTGCTCCGTTTGGTTGATGAACCACCAACGGTACTCCCGTCTCCTACAATCGGGTTTCGGTATTCACTGCTGTACGAATTAATGAAATCGATACTGAAGGTTGGTTTAAAAGTAAAATCTTTTAAAAACTTGATCTCAGCATATGCTCTACCATTTAAGGCAAGCCTGCGGCTGGTTACATCGTTTAGCAAAGTCTCGTAAATTACATTTCGGCCAGCTAAAGCACCTTGTGGTCTATTAACAGCGCCAGGGTTTCCTCCGTAATCATACCATTGCTCGCCTGTGGTAGTTAAAACCGGATTGCCATTGGCATCAAAAGCATGTATTGGATAAATAGGACCAATAGTTCTGGCAAAATTGAAAACATTCACAAAAGCAGTGGCTCTTCCGGTTGAGGCATCTTGTGCTAAATTTCCGTTCGATAAGCTTCCTGAAAGGTTTACACCTGTTTTTAACCAAGGTCTTAATTGGGTATTGACATTAACACGGGCATTAAACCGCTCGAAATCGGTTTTAATTAAATAACCATTATCTTTCAGGTAATTCATAGAGAAGTAATAGTCCGTTTTTTCACTTTTTGCGCTCGAGTTAACATTAAACTCGGTCCGTTTTCCAACGCGCGAAGCTTGCTTAAACCAATCAAAGTCATCGTAACGCAATTGTGCATTAGGGTTCAATTTGCCATCAACACCTACAATCTGGTTATTTGGCACGTTAAACGGATTATAGATCAATTGACCTTGAATGGTATTAGAAGCTTGTGTAGCTGCCGCCGACTCGCTTATACCAGTTCCTGTAGCGGGATAAACCAGGCTGTTTTTTAAAGCCTGCCACATTAAAGGATAGTAGTCTAATGCCCCAACCCGATCGTATTCTGGTATGCCTCGTTTAGAAAAGCCTTGACTGTAGGTTGCATTTAGTGTTGGTGTACCCGATTTACCCTTTTTTGTGGTAATGATAACCACTCCGTTTGCAGCTCTGGAACCGTAAAGTGCCGATGAGGATGCATCTTTCAGCAAAGAAATACTTTCTATGTCGTTGGCATTAATATCGCCAAGCTCGCCATCATAAACTGAACCATCTAATACAAAAAGAGGGCTATTCGATGCTGATATCGAACCGAATCCACGGATGCGGATTGCCGAACTACTTCCCGGCTGGCCGTTTCCGGAAGTTGTTACCACGCCAGGCGCAACACCCGACAGTACATTGGTAACATTCGTAATAATCCGATTATCTAATTGCTTGGCACTTAAAGTAGCCACAGAGCCTGTAATGGCCTCTTTCTTGCTTGTTCCATAGGCTACAACAATTACATCCTGCAGGTTTTTAGAAGATGAAACCATGCGAATATTTAACGTTTCGCCTATTATTCTTACTTCCTGCTCGGTGTAACCAACATAGCTTAGCACTAAACTTTGTGCATTTGCAGGTACCGAAATCGAAAAGGTTCCTTGCCCGGTGGTTTGGGTTAATTGTGCGGTCCCTTTTATTTTTATAGATACGCCTGGCAATGGTAAGCCATCATCCGAATCAACCACTTTTCCGGTAATTGTTCTATTTTGCGCTACGGCATTTAAATAAGACAAAACCGTCACCATTAAAATCAATAGTAATTTTTGTTTCATGTTTGGGAATAAATAGTTCGTAATTAATTAGTTCAATAGGTTCTTAGCAGATGTGCACGTAAACCAAATCAATAAGCAATTTAGGCGCTGTGAAGATCCAAAAATGTGCGAAAATCACCATTCTGGATAGAAGGAGGCTCTAAACGCAAAAAAGCAAACCCCAATCCTGGCAGTTTGCTTTTTTAATCATTATTAACCTAAACAGGAAAAAACTTCTACAAATTGTCCTGCAAGAGCTTCAAAAATAGTTTCATCCTAACATTCTAAATATGCAGAAATCACTATTTATAATTAGTTCAACCTACTCTTTCTATATCTTAGCGGGGTAATATTGAACGTGTGTTTAAATAACCTGATGAATGAGCTTGGGCATTCAAACCCTACTAAACCCACTATTTCGTTTAAGGAATAAGTGGTCGTTTGCAATAGTTTTTTAGCCCTGTTTAATCTTAACTGCACTAAAAACTGGTATGGGCTAATCTCATATGCTTCTTTAAATGTTCTTAGCAAATGGTTAACCGATAAACATGCCTGTTCGGCAATATTTTCTAATGTTATATTTTGATTGTAATTGCTGCTAATGTATTCTTTAGCAAGTGTTAATCTCTTTAAAACCTCTTCACGGGTTTTTGTTTTGATAAAGCTGAGTTTATCCAATTTCTGGGCTACCTCTTTATCATAAATTTTATAATAATTTAAAAGGCAGTGGTACAGGTATTCATTAATTAGCATTTCGTCTTTCAAACCTTTATCGAGCTGACTTTTTAAATGCAGCACATTAAAGCGCATATCGCCAGAAAACGGATAAAGTGACTCGATAAACGGAGGTGTTTCCCCAGCTTCTTTTCCTGCAAGCAAACTTTCGTTGCTTTTCGAAAAAGTATGATGAAAATCTTTAATAAAATTTTCGCCAAAAGAAACAGAAAATGTATTTACCGGGCTTATCGAATCTATTTTGCTGCTAAAATTTGTTCCGGCGTTTACTACCGCGAAAGTATCGGGATAAATGCTAAACTTACGCTTGTTAATTTCGCAATTTTCGGTTCCGTTAAAAACGAATTTAATGGTATAAGCATCGTTCTGTTGCTCATAAATGGCCTCACAGGTGCTTTCGCTTATAATTTTATTCCTATTGCTCAATTCCTTTACGTACCTCATCACATTAATCCTCATTGTAGTTACGTTGTTCCAATATGATAAAATGATTACCATAAGGATCAGAAAATTCGATACTCAAGCCCTCACTTAAGTAAGCTGGTCTGTTTTTAAAAATAACCCCTCTCGATTTTAGCCTGCAATAATCTTCTAAACAATCATCACTGGTTAATACAATTTTATTGGTCTGGTTTTGATGCTTTTGTTCTGACAGGAAAATATTGGTCTCGTGATCTGCCTTAACCATGATTCCTTTTTCCTTTTCAGAAATCATTGTTGATTCTGTAGGCATCCCTAAACAGTTGGCATAAAATGCATCTGCATCATTTAGTTGCTTTACTTGCACATAAAAGAATTTTGCAGATTGGTTCATTGCCTTGTTTAATTGTATGATGTAAAATTAAACGGAAATTGAACCCAAAGCATCACCCAAAAAGGGTGATTTTCGCATTATTTTTTAGCAAAATATAGTTATAACCTGAGTTCGATAATTATTAGCTGAAAATCATATCTTATACACGCCTAATCCAGCTTTATCGTCCTGCTGAATTTATTTCAGCATCTTTTTAGCGTGAAAGACCCTGAAATAAATTCAGGGTGACGACCGTCTTAACAGAAAACTTGATTAAAACGCCACAAAAT
>NZ_JAUG01000061.1 GCF_000708285.2 Pedobacter borealis DSM 19626 | reverse complement strand
TTTGTGACGTTTTAATCAAGTTTTCAGTTAAGGCGGTCGTCACCCTGAATTTATTTCAGGGTCTTTCACGCTAAAAAGATGCTGAAATAAATTCAGCAGGACGATAAAGCTGGATTAGGCGTGTATAAGATATGATTTTCAGCTAATAATTATCGAACTCAGGTTAATACGTAGAAACAAGCTGGTCGTTACTCCTTTCTTTAAACAGAACCTTTTCATGAGTTCCTTCAACAACTTCATAATCCAGCGCTTCCAACTCCCGGGTTATTCGATCGAATAAAATCTGATGCGGAAGATCAACTTCCCGTTCAATTTTGAATTCGAGCCCAATGAATAGATCTTTTATTATCAGTTTCATTGGGCTCGAAATATTATCCGGCGATTAAAAGGAAGTAATTTTTCTTTCCTTTTTGTACCACGATAAATTTATCGTTTATCAGATGATCTTCATTAAAGACTTGGGCCATTTCAGCTACCTTTTCTTTATTTACCGAAACACCTCCACCCTGAATTGTTTTTTTAGCCTCTCCCTTAGATGGGAAAACAGCAGCCTTTTCTGCAAGTAAGCTTGCCGCATCAATACCGGTACTTAATTCAGATTTTGAAATGTTAAACTGTGGAATACCTTCGAACATTTCTAACACCTGGCTTTCTGACAAACTCTTCAAAAATTCCAATGATCCATTTCCGAACAGGAATTCTGAAGTTTTAATAGCGGTTTCCAAAGCTTCTACCGAGTGCGTTTTTATGGTGATATCTTCAGCTAAAGCTTTTTGCAGGATACGTAAATGTGGTGCGGCATCGTGTTCCTTTTCTAAGGCTTCGATTTCTTCTTTATTTTTAAGGGTAAAAATGCGTATCCATTTTTTCACATCATCATCTGATGCATTTAACCAAAATTGGTAGAATTTATATGGAGAAGTTTTCTCTGGATCCAGCCAAACTGCACCACTTTCGGTTTTACCGAATTTGGTTCCATCTGCCTTTTTAATCAACTGTGTAGTAATGGCATAAGCTGTACCAGCATCTTTTCTTCTAATCAGCTCTGTACCGGTAACAATATTGCCCCATTGATCAGATCCGCCCATCTGTACCAAACAGTTTTCATTTTTCCATAAATGATAAAAATCGTAACCCTGAATCAACTGGTAACAGAACTCGGTAAAAGATAGGCCAGAATCACCTTCCAAACGTCTTTTAACACTATCCTTTGCCATCATGTAGTTCACGGTAATGTGTTTACCGACATCCCTGATAAAGGTAAAAAGATTCATATCCTTAAACCAATCGGCATTGTTAACCATTACAGCGCCATTTCCACCTTCTTCAAATTTTAAGAATTTAGATAATTGCTTTTTCATCCCTTTCAGGTTATGCTCAATCATTTCAGGTGTCTGAAGATTACGTTCATCAGATTTTCCCGATGGATCGCCTACCATACCTGTAGCACCACCAACTAAAGCAAACGGCTTGTGACCAGCATTTTGAAAATGAATCAGTGTCATGATCTGCGTTAAGTGTCCAACGTGCAACGAATCTGCAGTAGGGTCGAAACCGATATAACCAGAAGTCATACCCTCGTTTAACTTTTCCTCAGTATTCGGCATAATATCATGCAGCATGCCACGCCATCTTAACTCTTCAACAAAATTCGTCATTGTACAAACACTTTAATAATGTGCGTGCAAAGATAAAATTTTAGCTTAGTTTAAAGCAAATTAGTTGGTTTTGTAAATGAGTTATCGCAATTACGCTTTGCAGCCCCGTAACCTTACCAATATTTTACCATTGGCTCTTTACAACCATATAAGAAAACATTACCTTGCAAAATGAACTTTTTATCCCATTATTATTTCGACCGGACAAATAATGATGCCAATGTGGTAATGGGAACGGTTTTGCCAGATCTGATTAAAAATGCTGCTAAAGAGGCCAATTTATACCCACAGAAGAATGAATTCCTGTTTAAAGGAAATCCTGATGAAGAAAACCTGCTTTTTGGCTGGAAAAGACATTTAGCAGTCGACCTGCTTTTTCATTCCTCTAATTTTTTTCTCGAGAAAACCACCGAGCTTAAGCAGCTCATTAAACCTATTGTAGAAAATACTGCAATCCGCCCCTCATTTCTTGCTCATATTGGCTTAGAACTTTTATTGGATCATTTATTGGTAGTGCATAATCTGGTTCAGGTGAATCATTTTTATGATAAACTCGAAGCGGTAAAAAAAGAATCATTAAGCGATTTTCTGGAGCACTGTAACCTGAAAAATCCAGAAGTATTTTTCAACTTTCTAGAAAAGTTCATCAGCAGTAAATACCTGTTGAGTTACCAAAAACTCGAAAATATCAGTTATGCCCTTAACAAGATCTGTATGCGGTTGTGGCCAGAAACGTTAAATGAAAAGCAGTTGCAGCAGCTGACTTTTGAGCTGGGCCTTTTCAAAGCGGTTTTGGAAAAAGACTACTTGGATATTTTTGAGGAGATTGAGGGGAAATTAGCTTAGTTCTTTTAGGAACTTTTTTAAATTTTGGCATCCTTTAATAAGTTATAAATCACTGGGAGTCCATTTTTTATCCATTTCTTTTTTAAAGCTTCAAGCGTAAAATATTCTACCTGATTATCTTCAATTGCACAAAGCATAGTTGGAATAATAGTTCCGTCGTAAAATTCCAATCTTTTAAAGCTAGCTATCTGACTATTTATATGCAATAGATTCATGTTATAAACTCCCCTAATTGTTTCAGGAGCAACAGCATGTCCGCCTTCTGAAATCCTTTGCTGAACTCTTGCCTTACAATGCTCGATTGTATCAAGGCATAAATAATTAATTTGAACATGATAACCAGCGCCTTCAAATAAATTTAAATAGGTCCAATAATATGGATCTGACAAAGGTGTTTCAAGCACAAAATGTTCGTGTTTAGCAATTGCATCCTTCATTTCCTCAACAAGCTGTGACTCCATCATTGCTGTAGCATTTCTTAACCGATCTATTTTAGGAATCCCTTGTTCCACAAGATGGCTTTCAAACTGAACGCGAATCTCATCTCTATTAAAAGAAGAGATGCCTTCAAATTCCTTAGGAAGCATACTTTGAATATAGGTAGATTTTCCAGCTCCGTTTGGACCTGAAATTACCAAAAGAGTTGGCTCAGAATAATCCATAGTCACTACGCACCAGCTCTGCCTCTTTTATTGCCAAAGTCTTCAAAACTTTAACTTTAAAAGTATTTCCGGTTGAAGAAACTTGCTGAATCTCTATACGTCCATCACTGTATTCTTTATAAACCTGACCTTTAGGAAGTTTATTAGAAAGGATAAGAAAAGGAAGGTTCCGACTAAAGTTTTTTGCACGCAGACTACGCAAAACATCAAGATATTTCTCTTGTTTAATTTCTGTTTCTACATTAACTACTGACATAATTTTTATTCCTTTTTTCTAACGTAAAAATACAAATTCAATGCCACAAATCAAAAGTAACAGCTCGTTAGTAAATTAAAAATATACTATAAATTTAATGGCCAAAATTTCATATTCCGGTCATTTGTCCAAATAACTGAATATTTAAATTTACAAGCGTATTATTCGCATTTATTTCAATTCACCTTAAAACCAATTCATCCTTTTTTTATATTTGTGCATGTCGCAAACTGCAATAAAAGAAGAAATGGATGCCCTGGTGGCCGAACTAAACCAGCACAATTATAACTATTATGTGTTGGCTATGCCTACCATTGGCGATTATGAGTTTGATAAAAAATTAAAGCACCTCGCCGAGCTCGAAAAAGCAAATCCTGATTTTGCCGATCCAAATTCGCCTACGCAGCGTGTTGGTGGCGATATCACCAAAAATTTCATTACCGTAAACCACAAATACCCCATGTTATCACTGGGGAATACCTACAATGAGCAGGATCTCCGCGATTTTGATGAACGTATCCATAAAGCGATTGGCGATAATTTTGAATACGTTTGCGAATTAAAATTTGATGGCCTATCCATTAGCCTTACTTACGAAAACGGCAAACTTTTAAGGGCAGTTACCCGGGGTGATGGCACCAAAGGCGATGATGTAACCAATAACGTAAAAACCATTCATACTATCCCGCACCAGATCAGATCGGCTGTTACGCCCGAACATTTCGAAATCCGCGGGGAGATTTTTATGCACAAAGCGGCCTTTTTACGCTTAAATACTGCCCGTGAAGAACTCGGTGAAATTCCTTATGCAAACCCTAGAAATTTTGCTTCGGGCACTATCAAAATGCAGGATAGTAAAGAAGTGGCCAAACGGCCCTTAGATGGTTTTATTTATTTCTTATACACCGATAAAAATGAATTTAAAACCCATTGGGAAAGTTTAAATGCCGTAAAAGATTGGGGTTTCCATGTTTGCGAACATAACAGACTAGTTTCTAACATCGATGCAGTACTGGAATTTATCCACCATTGGGAAAACGAGCGTTTTAAACTAAGTTATGATATCGATGGTATTGTAATTAAGGTGAACAGTTATGCACAACAGCAAGAATTAGGTTTCACGTCTAAATCTCCACGTTGGGCCATATCATACAAATACAAAGCAGCAGAGGTAGAAACTGTTTTAGAAAAAGTAACCTATCAGGTAGGGAGAACAGGTGCGGTTACACCAGTTGCCAATTTAAAACCTGTGTTATTGGCCGGCACAACGGTTAAACGCGCCACATTGCATAATGCGAACGAAATAGATCGTTTAGATTTACATGAAGGCGATACCGTTTATGTAGAAAAAGGTGGTGAGATTATTCCAAAAATTATCAAGGTAAATTTAGATAAGCGATTGCCTGGCGCTACAAAGGTTCAATATTTACACAACTGCCCCGAATGTGGAACAGAATTAATCAGAAGAGAAGGAGAAGCAGTTCATTATTGCCTTAACGATGAGGGTTGCCCGCCGCAGATTGTTGGAAAAATTCAGCATTTCATTTCACGCAAGGCCATGAACATTGATGGGCTCGGTGATGAAACTATTGAAACCTTTTATAAGCATGGCCTTGTAAGGCACATCAGCGATTTATATACCCTGTACCAAAAATCAGATCAACTGAAAACCTTAGACCGTTTCGGAGAACGATCGATCGAGAATATGCTTACAGGAATTGAAAAATCGAAGGAAATGCCTTTTGAGAAAGTACTTTTTGGCTTGGGTATCCGATATGTTGGTGAAACAGTTGCAAAGAAAACTGCCGCTGGCGTAAAGAATATCGACAACCTTTCTAAAGCTACTGTAGAGGAATTAATTGCCATTGATGAGATCGGCCAGCGAATTGCAGAGAGTATTGTTGAGTATTTTGGAAAATCTGAGCATTTACAGCAGGTAGAATTATTAAAATTAGCCGGATTACAGTTTGAAATTGAAGAAAAAGTAATTACGCTTGATAGTGATAGACTTATTGGAAAAACATTCGTAATTTCGGGCGTTTTTGAAAAATTTAGTCGCGATGAACTAAAAGATATGATTGAGGCTAATGGAGGCAAAATGCTGAGCGGTATTTCGGGCAAATTGAATTACCTGGTAGCAGGCGACAATATGGGTCCATCGAAATTAGAAAAAGCGAATAAACTAAACGTTCCGATCATCAGCGATGCCGAACTTTTAGAGATGATAAATGGTTAATATTTTACCACAAAGACACTAAGAACACAAGGTTAATTGATTAAAAGCATCCCTATTTACTTTAAAAAAACATTTTAAAAATTAAGGGATGACTGAAAATGAAATTGCTAAGTTAATTGTTAATGCTGCGTATCAGGTTCATGTTGAGCTAGGTCCAGGATTGCTAGAGTCAGCGTATGAGGCTTGCCTAGTTTACGAATTGGTTAATGCTGGATTGCAGGTTTCCAATCAAATAGATCTACCAGTTTATTATAAAAACGTAAAACTCAACTGTAATACAGAATTGATATTTTAGTTGAAGGAAAAGTAATTATTGAAGTAAAATCTGTAAGTTTTCTTAAAGAGGCTTACTTGGCGCAAACAATAACATACTTAAAGCTTTCGAACTGTAAACTAGGATTACTCATTAACTTTAATGAGGTAAAAATAAAAGATGGAATAAAAAGAGTTATAAATGGCTATTTATAGCAAAAAACAAAAACCTTGGTGTCCTTTGTGGCTCCGTGGTAAAAACAAAAAGTAAATTAAAAATGAACAAATTTCAGGGTACTGGTGTAGCATTAGTTACACCTTTCAACACAGATGGATCAGTTGATTATAACGGCTTAAAAAACCTGATTAATCATTTGGTAGACGGAGGGATAGATTACCTCGTTTCTTTAGGTACAACCGGCGAAACCGCTACAATGACCAAGGACGAGAAGAAGAAGGTGTGGGCCTATACCGCTGAAATTAATAACAATAGATTACCTTTAGTTGCCGGCATAGGTGGCAATAACACTTTGGCCGTTGCTGAAGATATTAAATCTTTCGATACCAACGGATACAGCGCCATTTTATCGGTTAGTCCATATTACAATAAACCTACTCAGGAAGGAATTTATCAGCACTATAAATACTTAGCAGAAATTTCTCCTTTAGATTTGATTTTATACAACGTACCTGGCCGTACCGGAAGCAACATGAGCCCGGAAACTACCTGCAGACTGGCGTATGATTTTAAAAACATCATCGCGACCAAAGAAGCTTCAGGAAGTTTTGATCAGTTTAACCAGATTATGAGAGATAAACCTGCAGATTTTCTTTTAATCGCTGGTGATGATCCGGTTACTTTACCAATGATCGCTTTAGGTGCAGCAGGGATTATTTCGGTAATCGGAAACGCTTTACCTAAGCAATTTTCTGATATGGTGAAACTTTGTTTAGCTGGCGATTATAAAGCGGCCTTGCCTGCTCATTTAAGTTTAATAGAATTTACCCGTTTGGCTTTTGCTGAGGGAAATCCGGCAGGAATAAAGGCGGCATTAAAACATTTAGGTGTTTGTGGCGATACAGTAAGGTTGCCATTGGTTAAAGCTTCTGTGGCGTTAGAAAAATCGATTATTGCAGAGATAGAAAAACTAAGCGAGGTGGCTTAAACACTACCCCAATTAATATTTTTAGAACAGATTGTTTGATTTTGCTAAAAAGTAAATGAAGACAATCTGTTTTTTTGTGTGTAAATAAAAAATTATGCAAATAAATCAACTGACAATCAACAACTTAAAACAAAGTTAAAAAACTATAACGCTACAAAAGTTTCAGGTGTATTAAAGGCATCATTATTGAATTGGCTTCGATACATACAAATAAACACACACAATGAAAAATGTATTATGTATTGCCATGTTGGCCGTAATGGTCAGCGGCTGCACGCTAAGCCGAGCAGTGAATCATCCAATATCCATGTTGGAATGAACGAAAATGATTTTAAAGATTCTCATCGCCGAGCCACTTTAGTTTACCTCGCCAATGATTCGACAATCTACGAAGTTTTTAAAGGTTCGGGAGAAAGATCAACGTTTTCTGATTTCTATTATTTTGCACAAAAAAGACTATACAAATTTGAGCAAAAAACGCATTATTTTAATAACACAACCGTGAAAATAGAAGAATCAAAAGCTAATCAGAAATAAGGGAGATAACCATGAAAAAAATTATTGTTAATTACTTTTGTGGCAGTAATGGCCATCGGCTGCAAAAGCAGGTCGTATATTGAATCTTCAATAGCAATTGGGATGCCCGAAAATGATTTTAAAAAAGCTAATCGTTCTGCAGAACTGATGTTGGCCAATGATGATAGCACAAATGTTTACCGCATGATCTCAAACTCATTTATCCCAAAACCCGAACCTTTTACTTTCTTTTATTTTTATCAGGGTAAGCTCACGCGCTTTGTAAAATCGGACCGTTTAGATGACTATAAATTTATCCATTAGGTAAAAAGAGAGATTGAATACAATATAGATTTGTCATCCTGAGCTTGTCGAAGGGCTTGTTTAATGGTGTTTCGACAGGCTCAACATGACAGAATCTGTATAGAAATTGTCTTTATACAAGTACCTTTTTTAAGATGCTAAGCAATCAATTTATTTCTTCTTTCCATCAGCAGGTTATCCTGCCAAACGCCTTTTGCCTTTCCTATTTTTTCGCGATAGCCCACTACCCTGAACCCTGCTTTTTCATAGATTTTCAATATGACCGAATTTTGCAAAAATATCCCGGCCTGAAGCATCCAAATACCTTTATTTTCACTCTCTTTAACAAGTGCGTCTAACAGTAAAGAACCTATTCCCTTGCCTTTATAACCATGTTTAACATACACTTCTATCTCACCTACCCTACCAACATCATAATTCGCCGATACTGGCAAAAGCGCGCTCCAACCTATAATTTCTTTACCTTTACAGGCCACAAACCTACAAGCCTTAAGGTGTGACGAATCCCAGTTTTCCCAGGAAATATCAGGGGTCCTAAAACTCGCAGTACCAGTATCGATTCCTTCCTGATAAATGGCACTAACCTCACCCCAGTCTGCTGCACGCATTATTCTTATCATAGTTTTAATCAATTGTGGCTAAAAAAGCCAGTGAAAGCTATATCGTTAATATTTATTAGACTAAATTAGTCAATCAGGCCCCTACTGGCGAAGATAAGCAGAACAAGTTTGTCCTGTATTATAAATCAGTACAATTAGCCGGCAAAAAACAGCACAAAGTGGTATTTTTGTAACAGAAACGTTAAGCTAACATTTTTCCTTAACAGCGCCTTTTGAATACTCAACAGGGCTCATTCCTACTAGTTTTTTAAAAGAGTTATAGAAAGCGCTCCTGGAAGAAAAGCCTGCACTATAGGCCAATGCCTCTAGCGTGAAATTTTGCATGATCTCCGGATTACGGATATTGTCTTTAATCCAGTTTACCCGATACTGATTAATATAGTCAATAAAGCTTTTATTAAAATAGCCGTTTAATACAACAGAAAGTTTATGACTGCTTAAACCAATCTCTTTAGCAAGAGATTGAAGCCTGACATCTTTATGCCTGAATGATTGATGTTTATTGATATGCAATTCTAATTTTTGTCCCCACTCTTCCAATTCCCTATTTTTGTCTTTTCCTGAAAAATTTTTCTTGATGGATAAAAGTGTTGAAGCTTTAATATTTAATAATGAAGCTACCAGTTCTAAGGGGAGGCGATCTAAATAGCCTGGATTCGTTTTGGCAAAATATAGATACCTTTCTTTTGCATTCCCCACACGGATAATGTATGCCCTCTGTTGCGCATCTTTATAATATTTTTCCAGAACAACCCTAAAGATATAGTTCAGATCAAAGTAATGCGCAAAAAGACGGTTGAGTTCTTTATTGTGGATGGCCAAAAGATCGGTATCTTCAACTGCTACCACATATTCTTGCGAATAGCCCGCCCCGTGAAGGCCGGATATAGAGCTTACAAAATCATTTTCAACGGAAATATAGGTTGTAATTTTTCTTTTATTGTGTGTGGTACAGCCCATCAATGCACCCTTTACTATAAAATAAATATATTCACATACCTCATTTTCCCTAAAAAGTACCTGATCCTTTTTTATGCTCAGCCTTAAGAGATGCTGTTCAAACTCTAAGGCCAATCTGGTATCGATTGGACGTACACTCTCCAGTATGTTCAGAACATACCCCACTTCGTCGCTATGCGCTTTATTGTATTGCAAATGTTTTGGTACCTTATACTGTTAATAATGTTAGCACTTCATACCATACTTGGCATGCTCCGGATGCTATGTTATTTGCCTTAACACTAAGCTTTCAATATATCGTAAAATCAAAGTTTCCGCTTAATGGTTGTAATCTTAAAGGCTACTATGAGCAAATAAAAAGAAAGCTAAGGAAAGTTAAGCAATGAAAGATAATTTGTCTTATATATTTTACAGTAATAAAAATATTTGACAGATAGATTAAAAATAATGAATGGCTATAACAAAAAAAAGCCTCTAATGAGGCTTTTTTTTGTTATAATATTTAGATCGCTTAAGCTTTGTTTTTAGTTTCCTGAACTTCTAAACGGATGGCCTGAGCTAAATTTTTCAAATCCTGCATACCTTTACGTATACGGGTTCCAGCTGCGCTGTTACCTTTGTTATAAAATTTGTCTGCATCAGCTTCTAAAGCTGCCACTAAACTTTTTACTTCTTCGAATTTTTTCATTTTTAATTACTCCTATGGTTCTTTAAGGTTTTAGTTTTTAATTATCTTACTCTAATTTAAAGGGTTTGGTGAAATAAAAAAATTTTTAGAACAATAAAAAACAGCCTTCAAAGCCCTTTTTTTCCACATTCTATACTTTTATAAACATATTTTCCACAAAAAAACTACATCAAGCAACTGAAATACAGATTTTTACAAAAACAATTTCAACAAAAAAGCCCTTTAAATGAGTTTAAAGGGCTTTGTTAAATTTATATGGATCTTAAACGGTAGCGAAAAGATTCTCTTTATAATATCCGTTTTCTAATTTTTCAGCAACTTCGCTAAAAGCATCTAAAGTACGTTGTACATCTTCTAGCGTATGAACAGCTGTAGGAATTAAACGGAGTTCGATCATGCCTTTTGGAATTACCGGATAAACTACGATAGAGCAAAAGATGCTATAGTTCTCGCGTAAATCGTAAGTAATTGCAGTGGCATCAGATAGTTCACCTTTTAAGAAAACCGGTGTAACTACCGAATCGGTAACACCTAAATCGAATCCGCGTTCGCGTAATCCTTTTTGTAGGGTCATTGCAATTTCCCAAAGTTTATCTTTTAATTCAGGTTGGCTTTTTAGCAATTCTAAGCGTTTTAACAAACCGATTACCATTGGCATTGGTAATGCCTTGGCAAAAGTCTGAGAACGCATGTTATACCTTAAGAAATTGGTAATCTGCTCTGTTGAAGCAACAAAAGCACCAATGCCCGCCATAGATTTGGCGAAGGTTCCAAAATAAACATCAATTCCATCAATACAGTTTTGTGCTTCGTGTGTACCTGCACCGGTTTTACCCATTGTACCGAAACCATGTGCATCATCAACCAGGATACGGAAGTTGAAATCTTTTTTAAGATCAACAATTTCCTTCAATTTACCCTGAGCACCGCTCATTCCAAAAACACCTTCGGTAATTAAAAGAATACCACCACCGGTTTCTTCAACCAGTTTGGTAGCACGCTCTAACTGCTTACGGGCACTTTCAATATCATTATGTTTGTAAACAAATCGTTTACCCATGTGCAAACGTAATCCATCTACAATACAGGCATGCGATTCTGCATCATATACCACAACATCATTCCTGTCAACCAGAGTATCTATAATAGATACCATACCCTGATAACCGTAGTTTAATAAAAATGCATCTGGTTTGCCCACAAATTCTGCAAGTTCTTGTTCCAGCTGTTCATGATAGTTTGAATTACCGCTCATCATACGGGCACCCATAGGGTAAGCCATACCAAATTTTGCAGCAGCTTCTTCATCTGCTTTTCTAACTTCGGGGTGATTGGCTAAGCCTAAGTAGTTGTTTAAACTCCAAACCAAATGCTCTTTTCCACGAAACTGCATGTGAGGTGCAATTTCTCCCTCTAATTTTGGAAATGAGAAATACCCATGAGACCATTTCTGGTGTTGGCCAAGTGGCCCCATGTGTTTTGCTATCTTATCAAATATATCCAATGTATTATGTGTTTTTTATAATAAAATTTTGCGAATTTAAGCTTTATTCGTCTTAAAATCAACCTAATGATCTCTTAGGTGTTAATTAAGATTTTTTAACACTCCAATTTTATGCCAAAAAAGCCCCGATTTTACTTCGGGGCTTTAAAATTATATTTGGTTTGTTTTAATCAACGTTATCGTGCAAGAAAGAATTGTTAGGTCTGATCTCAGTACCACCATCCTGATCGTTGCTTAAAGTAAAGCGACTCACCTGCGATTCAGAAGAATGCTGAACTTGTTGCAACTGCATTTGTTTGCGTTTATAAGCAGGTTCGTTTTCCAGCTCCTGTAAACCATTGGTGGTGCGCAGTTTCATGCTTAAATCTTTTAAACGTAAGATACGTTCTTTAGATTTTTTCAATTGTTCTTCCATCGATTCATCACTTTTGTCATCGTCTAAACCTACAACCGGCATTTCGATTTCTGGTTCAGGCTCAGGCATTGGTGGCATTTGGGCAGCCGGTGTTTCGAACACAAAATTAGTTTCAGCTAATTTCACTTCAAACTCAAAACCAGTTTCCTGTGCTTCTTCTACCTGAGGTTCTTCTTCCATCAAAGTATGGCGAACCACATTATTTTCTGGTTCCTGAACTTTTTGAGGTTCCGATTTATTGAACATACCACCAAAAAGATCTGCCTGCGAAACTTCTTCCTTCGTTTTTAAAACAGGCTCGTAAGATGGCGTTGTTTTAGGCTGAATGAAAGAGTTTACTGGTTCAACGGGACGAACTAGCGGCGCTTCTTCAGGTGTTAAAAGTGATATTTTCTTTTTATTTTTTTCTTCATTTACGCGTTCTTCTGATGTTTGGAAACCTGTAGCAATAATGGTTACTGAAAGTTTATCGCTTAAAGATTCGTCGGTACAGTTACCCCAGATCAAATCAGCCGATAAACCAGCTTTCTCCTGAATGTAATCGGTAATGATCGAAACCTCATCCATGGTTACCTCACGCAGACCAGAACTAATATTCAATAAAATATAACGGGCACCTTCGATTTCATTATCTTTTAACAATGGAGATGCCAAAGCGCCTTCAACTGCCTGTAATGCACGGTCTTCACCCTCAGCGGCAAAACTACCCATAATGGCTACGCCACTATCTTTCATTACAGTACGCACATCCTTAAAATCCACGTTGATATAACCCGGAACGGTAATAATCTCTGCGATACCTTTTGCTGCCGTGGTTAAAATATCGTCGGCCTGGCCAAAGGCAGAGCCTAAGGTTAAGTTTCCGAAGATTTCACGCAGGCGATCGTTAGAGATGACTAAGTAAGAATCTACGTATTTTTTCAACTCTTCCATTCCTTCATCTGCCTGCAGTCTACGTCTTTTCCCTTCGAAAGAAAATGGTGTAGTAATGATGGCAACAGTTAAAATATCAAGTTCTTTAGCTGCTTTCGCAATGATTGGAGAAGCTCCTGTTCCGGTACCACCACCCATTCCTGCTGTAATAAAGAGCATTTTGGTTGTACTGCCTAACATTGCCTTAATATCATCTATATTCTCTATAGCTGAGTTTTTACCAACCTCAGGGATAGAGCCAGCCCCCATTCCTTCTGTTAAGCTAGCACCTAATTGTACCTTGTTAGGTATAGGGCTAGATTCCAAAGCTTGGGCATCTGTATTACAAATAATAAAATCCACACCAGTAATACCAGACAGGTACATATGGTTCACTGCGTTGCCGCCACCGCCTCCAACACCAATTACCTTGATGATTGAAGACTTATCTTTTAACATTTCGAACTGCATATCTTTATGAATCAGTTGTTTAAAAATTTTTAAATTCTGTTCATTACTCAATGTAATATTAACACTTTTTCAACAGACGTTTTCCACAACTGTTGATAATGTGGAAAACTCATCTTTTGTGGAAAAATAATTAACTTTTTAAGTAATCTTCATCGCTTACATTCATGTCATCCTGAATGAAAGTTCTTGTTTTTGCCAGTAATTTATCAAACAATCCTAGTCCACGTTTTTCTTTTTCTTTTGCTGTTTTTGGTTTTTCTACAAAAACACCAGGTTGTTTCATTTCTTCAATTAACTCTTCTGCTTTCTGGATTCCTTTGATCAGCAAGCCTACACTGGTTGCATACATCGGGCTTTTCAGGTCATCATAAATGGTTTTAGGCATATCTTCATATTTAGATAAATGCTCATTCGGGTAACCAATACGACAATCTAAACCGGTTACATATTCAACTGCCTGAGATAAGTGTTTTAATAAAGCACCACCACCGGTAATTACAATACCACCGATCAGTTTTTTCTCATATCCGGAAGATTTGATCTCGTAATATACGTGCTCAATAATTTCTTCCATGCGCGCCTGAATGACGTAAGCCAGGTTTTTAACCGAAATTTCTTTTGGTTCACGGCCACGTAAACCTGGAACACAAATAATTTCGTTTTCTTTATTCTCTTCTGCCAATGCAGAACCAAAACGTGTTTTTAATAACTCAGCCTGGTTGCGCATTACAGAGCAGCCCTCTCTGATATCTTCGGTAACACTATTGCCACCAAAAGGGATAACTGCCGTGTGACGGATAATACCTTCGTGGAAAATGGCAATATCTGTAGTACCACCACCAATATCAACCAATGCAATACCAGCTTCTTTTTCTTCCTCGCTCAACACCGATTCAGACGAAGCCAATGGCTCAAGAATTAAATCCTGAGTTTGCAGACCTGCATTGTTTACGCATTTGATGATATTTTTTACAGCCGTAACCTGACCAGAAATGATATGGAAGTTAGCTTCTAGGCGAACCCCTGCCATACCGATCGGATCTTTGATTCCCGGTTCGTTATCGATGGTAAATTCCTGTGGTAATACATGGATGATCTCCTCACCTGGTGGCATTACCAATTTAAACATATCATCAATCAGCTTATCGATATCTTTTTTACCGATTTCGTTGTTTAATTCTCTTCTTGTTAAAATTCCTCTGTGCTGTAAGCTCTTAATGTGCTGACCCGCAATACCCACATTTACCACTTGTATCTCTACATTGGATTGTCCGCTTGCTACTTCAACTGCTTGAGCAATACCCTGTACGGTTTTTTGAATGTTAGAAACCACTCCACGTGTCACACCCGCCGATTCTGCCTTGCCTATTCCTAAGATTTCTATCTTACCGTGTTGTGTTCTACGACCAACGATAACACAAATTTTTGTAGTACCGATATCCAATCCTACTACAATGGGAGACTGACTGGTAAATTTTGCCTTGTCCATATTCGTTAATTTTGCTGAGTTTTATACTGTTTTTCCAGGGCCCTGATTTCTTTCTCTCTTGCTTCTTTCTCTTTCTTCAATTGGGCCTCAGATTTTGCCGGCTTTGGCTGTGTTGTTACCGTTTGCTTCGGTTTTTCTTTTTTATCCGCTGGCTTTGTTTCCTTTGGTTTGGTGGCCTGCGCAACCGCTGGCTTTTTTACTTCTGTTTTAACTGCTTCCGTTTTTTTAGGCGCTGCCTTTTTCACTTCCGCTTTTTTCGGCTCGGTCCTCTTCGCTTCAACCTTCGGCACTTCTACCTTTTTAGGCTCATTTTTTTTAGCTTCGGGCTTTTTTGGCGCTTCCCTTTTAGGCGTTTCTTTTTCAGCCTCATCTGCCTCAGGCCGGTCATCCAGTGCCGCAACGATTGTGTTCTTGATCAATGAATCGGTTACGTTTCGTTGTATCCTCAAACTATCGGCTGCAGAAATTGTTTTTCCTTTTTTTCCTAATTCTGTCGAATCTCTTTTTTCGCAAACAATCTGGTTGGTATATTTAATATTGATGGTTTTATAAGTATCCCAACCTACCTGTGGCATTGCTTTTTTATAGAAAAGCAACAGGTTTTTCATTTTCTTTTCAAGCGAATCGGCATTACCCAAAACAATACGTTGATTACCTACCCTTGGGATCAGTTCGATGTCGTTTTTCTGATCAACCACAATCTGTTCGATCTGAGCATCCCAAAGGGTATCTTTCTTAATGTACTGTGCAGTTTTATATAAATCTCTTGCCAATTGTGTGTGCAGGGTATCAACTCTGCTTCCAAAAACCTCTGTAATATGCCCTGTAGCCACAAGCACGTTGGCCGTGAAGTTTGATGAAATAGGCATTTTCAGTCCATCATTATCGATGTAAAAATCCTGCCCATTTTCGTTCAATATGCGCAGAATAGGCTGACGTTGTTTTACTTCAATGTGTAATACCCCATCCATATCCACATATACTTTAGCAAAACCGATGTAAGGGTTAGACTGCAGTTTTTTCTCGATCTTATGGATGTTGATATTCTCGAGGTTACGACCTAAAAGCACACCTTGATCTTCTTTTAAAATGGCATCAATTTCTTCCCGTTCAATAAAGTTATCAGCTCCGGGAATCAGGATCTTAATATCCGTGCATTTAACAGTCTGTTTCTTCACATTGATAAAACTCAAAAGCACCACCACCCCTGCCAAGCTGATCAGCCAGGCAAAGCCAGTAAAAATTGCGCTCCAGTTTATCCGTTTAAGCATTGTTTAAAGTATTTTTAAGGGGTTCGATAATCGTGTCGATATCTCCCGCACCTACTGTTAAAATTAATTCAGGTTTTGTGTTCTTAACATGCTGAACCACAAAATCTTTTCCACATATTTTTTTATCTGCTAAAGTGATTTTATCCAATAAAAACTGTGCATTTATCCCTTCAAGCGGCAATTCTCTTGCGGGATAAATCTCCAACAGCATCAGTTCATCAGCCGTGCTTAAAACTTTTGCGAATTCATCAGCAAAATCCCTTGTCCGTGTGAAGAGGTGCGGCTGAAAAATCACCGTTAGCTTTTTATCTGGATACAACTGTCTTACCGCATCAAAACAAGCCCTCAGTTCTTCAGGATGATGTGCATAATCATCAATATAAATCTGATTGCCATTATTCACAATATATTCGAAGCGGCGTTTAACACCCTTAAAATTGGCGACTGCCTGTTTTACTTTTTCTGCATCGATACCCAATTGCAGCGCAATGGCAATGGCAACCGTTGTATTTTCGACATTGTGCTTACCGGGTAGCATTAAACTAATGTCTTTGATACTTTGTGTATTATCGGTATAATCGAAAACAAATTTCGATCCTTCTACCCTTAAATTCTCTGCCTTTGCCCTTGCCGTTGAACTTGCCGCATAGCTGATGCTTTTCTCCAGCAGCAAGCCTTCATGCGCATAAAGCACGCCTTCGGCTTTAAGCTGGCCTGCAAACAAACGGAAAGATTCTTCGAGGTGACTTTTATCTCCGTAAATATCCAAATGATCGGCATCCATTGAGGTCACCACAGCTACATCGGGATGCAGGGTGAGAAACGAACGGTCATATTCATCGGCTTCTACCACGACTACATTGTTATCACCAAAAAGCACATTACTGTTATAGTTACTGGTTATCCCACCTAAAAAAGCGGTACAATCGTAGCCGGTATCTTTTAAAATATGCGCAACGATAGATGATGTTGTGGTTTTACCATGCGTACCCGCAACCGCAATACAGAACATGCCTTTACCGATGATCCCTAAAACCTCAGAACGTTTTTTAAGTGCAAAACCTTTATTTATAAAATGGTTTAAAATTTTAGCATCTTTTGGAATCGCTGGAGTGTAAACCACAAGGGTATCATCATGATCATCCAAAAATGCACAAGGCAGCGAAGAGGCTTCATCAAGATACGTAATGAGAATGCCTTCCCGCTCTAAGGTTTCGGTCAGTTTAGTCCTGGTTTTATCATAACCACAAACCACCTGTCCGCGTTTAGCAAAATAACGGGCAAGCGCACTCATGCCGATACCACCGATACCTACAAAGAAAACCCTATTTATTTTACTTAGTTCCATTTTATTTTAAGCTAAAAGTGGAAAGACTAAAGCTTAAAGCCTGCCTTTCTACTGTTTTAAGCTGAAAGTTGAAAGACCAAAGCTTAAAGCTTCCTTTCAATACTCCAGTTATGTTATTTATTTTTATTCTCTACCTATTTTTGCCTTCAGACTTTGGACTTTTTACTTTAGTCTTTCCGCTTTATTAGTTTCAGTACTTCGTTCGCTATAATTTCGTCTGCCGCTGGCAAAGCCATTTCACCTATATTTTCTGAAAGTTTTTCACACTGTTCTTTGTTATTTAATAACGCCAGTGCTTCTTTAATCAAAGTATCTTCTGCAGAGCGGTCGTTAATTAATATTGCTGCTCCATTTTTAACCAGGGCCATCGCATTTTTGGTTTGATGGTCTTCTGCAACATTTGGCGAAGGCACCAATATCACTGGTTTTTTAATCAAACAAAGTTCTGCTATGGTTCCGGCTCCTGCCCGGCTCACAATTACATCTGCTGCTGCATAAGCGAGGTCCATTTTATTTAAAAACTCAAGGATGCGAACATTGGGATGATATGCTAAACCCAATCTTTCAATAATCCCTTTGTAGTAATATTTACCTGTTTGCCAGATCACCTGCACATCTTGAGCAAGGATATCGGGTAAATGTTTTTCAATCGCTTTATTCAGTGTGCCTGCGCCTAAACTTCCACCGGTAACCATAATGGTCTTTTTCAATGGATCAAGCTTTAACAGTTCGGCACCCTGAAAATGTTTTCCTTTAATATCAACTACTTCCTGGCGGACAGGATTTCCTGTTTTTAAAATCCTATCAGCTGGAAAAAACTGATCCATATCATCAAAGGCAACACAGATTTTTGAAGCCTTTTTACCTAACCATTTATTGGTTATTCCGGCATAAGAATTCTGTTCCTGGATGAGGTAAGGAATTCCTTTTAAAGAGGCTGCATACAATAGTGGGCCTGAGGCATAACCACCAACACCTACTACGGCATCGGGCTTAAAATCATTGATAATCTGCATAGCTTTGCGAACACTACCGATTACCTTGAACGGGAGCGCGAGATTTTTAATAATCGAGCCACGTTGCATTCCACTGATATTTAATCCTATAATTTTATATCCGGCTGCAGGAACTTTTTCCATTTCCATGCGACCTATTGCACCCACAAACAAAATCTCACAGGTTGGCACCATGCGTTTTAGCGCATTGGCTATGGCCACGGCGGGAAAAATATGCCCGCCGGTGCCACCACCTGATATGATAATTTTTGGGGAATTATTCATTTTAATTATTATTTAACCGCAAAGAGCGCTAAGTTTCTCGCAAAGCACGCTAAGCATTTTGTTTTTTTTACCACCGAGTACACTAAGTTTTCACAGAGGGTACTGAGTTTTATTTTTTTGTTTACCACAAAGGCGCTAAGAGCGCCAAGGTTTTCCTATCGGATTTCACACTGAGGGTTGATCAATTGAATAAACAATTTCTTCATAGTCTCTGTGCGAACCTCTGTGTCCTCTGTGGTTAATTTTACTTTATTATTTTTTTAAATAGATTGCTTCGTCATGCTTCCTCGCAATGACGATTCATCTTAAGCTATTGCCGGTATTTCACCTATTATTATTTTATTTTTTACTTTCTCTTTTTCTTCTTTTGTTAACGCATTTGCATTTTCTTCTACATCACGGCTTACGCTGAGTATAATCCCGAAGGCCACACTGGTAAAAATCATTGATGTACCCCCCATACTGACCAATGGCAGCGGAACCCCTGTTACCGGCCCCAACCCTACCGCTACCGCCATGTTTGCAAAGGCCTGTATCGTCAGACTGAAACTCAGTCCGGCTGCCAGGAGTGCGCCGAAGGCCTTGGGTGCCCGGGTTACGATCTTGATACATCGGTATAAAAGCACCAGGTATAGTATCATAATTACAATTCCTCCCACTGTTCCCCATTCTTCAATAATAATGGCGAAAATAAAATCGGAATACGGGTGTGGTAGGAAATTGCGTTGTGTACTATTACCTGGTCCTTTACCAAAAACACCACCAGTAGCCAAGGCAATTTTTGCCTGGTCTGCCTGGAAAGTTTTATCTGAATGCTGCATTTCAGGATGCATAAACGTATTAATACGCGACATGTATGTTTTTCTTCTTGGACCCAAAAAGAAAACAAACAGCAGGAGCACAAAGCCACCTGCACAAACAATCGCGATCTGTTTAATACTGATCCTACCGATAATTAACAGCAAAATACTTACACCAAACAGCATTAATGCTGTAGATAGGTTGGCCAGTGCGATTAAAACAAACACCACACAAACCGAACCCATAATTGGTATAAATGACTCTTTAACATTTTTAATATTTTCTTGCTTTTTGGTTAGCATCCTGGCCAAAAAAGTAATCAATGCGAGCTTAGCCAAATCGGAAGTCTGAAATGTTAATCCGATTACCGGTATTTTAACCCACCTGGAAGCATCATTTAAGTTGGTTCCAAATATTAACGTATAAAACAGCAACGGAATGGTAACGATCATCAGCACCTTCGAAATCCCCGCATAATAGCGGTAATCGAGCAAGTGGGCGATATAAATCATGCCGATACCCATCATCACAAAAATTAAGTGTTTGGTGAGTAAAAGCTTTTCTACTGCTTCGCCTTTTTTATATGCCAAGGTACCTGTTGCACTATACACCGCCATTACGGATATAAGCGAAAGCAGGATGATGATCAGCCAGATCCATCTATCGCCTTTTGTTTTATTAAGTAGTGCTTGGAACATATATTCTACCTCCTATTATAATTCTCTAACTGCCGCTTTAAACTGGTTACCGCGGTCTTCATAATTTTTAAACAGATCGAAACTAGCACAAGCTGGAGATAACAAAACCGCATCGCCACGTTTAGCCAAATGGAAAGCAATCTGCGCTGCTTCATCTGCCGAAAAAGTATTTACAATTACTTCTACATCATCCTCGAAAGCATCGTGGATACGTTTGTTATCCTTACCCAAACAAACGATAGCCTTAACCTTACTTTTAACCAGATCTTTAAGCATATTGTAATCGTTTCCCTTATCAACACCGCCCATAATCAATACTACATCACTGGTCATACTCTCTAAAGCATACCAGGTAGAGTTCACATTGGTGGCTTTACTGTCGTTGATAAAATCGATCCCCGAAATTTTGGCCACATGCTCTAACCTGTGCTCAATATTTTTGAAATTGCCCATGCTTTCGCGGATGGTCTCATTTCTTAATTCTAAAACTTTAGACACAATGCCTGATGCCATAGAATTGTAAATGTTGTGCTTGCCCTGTAAGGCTAAATCTGAAATAGACATCGTTAGTTGGTTATTTGGTTCTGTAAGGATATGTATAGTAGTTTCTTCTAAATAAGCACCCAGTTCTACTTTTTTAGTAATTGAAAAGGGAAAGGCTTTCGCCACAGGCTTAATTAACGCGACGGCTTTTAGGCTCTCTTCGTCATCTGCACAATAAATGAAAACATCTTCTGCTGTCTGGTTTTGAACAATCCGCATTTTAGATGCAGCATAATTCTCCAGTTTATAATCGTAACGATCTAAATGATCTGGCGTGATGTTAAGTAAAACTGCGATATCCGCTTTAAATGCGAACATATCATCAAGCATGAAACTTGAGATTTCCAGTACATAATATTCGTAATCTTCTGTAGCCACCTGTGCTGCAAAACTCTGTCCGATATTACCCGCCAGCCCTACATTTAAACCTGCATTTTTTAGGATGTGATAGGTTAATAAACTCGTGGTCGACTTACCGTTTGAACCCGTAATGCAGATGGTTTTTGCATTGGTATATCTTTTGGCAAATTCAATTTCCGAAACCACAGGAACACCTTTTGCGGCCAATTTTTTAATAATTGGTGCTGTAGGCGGAATACCCGGACTTTTAATTACCTCTGTTGCATTTAAGATTAACTCTTCGGTATGCTTTTCAGATTCGAACGGAATGGAAAGTTTTTCTAAAGCTGCTTTATATTTATCGGTAATTACCCCGTAATCGGAAACAAAAACATCGAAACCTTTTGCCTGAGCCAATTTTGCAGCGCCAACTCCACTTTCGCCGGCACCAAGAATAACCACACGGCCCTGCCCGGTCATCGCTGACTTAGTATTGCTTGATGTGATATTATTCGTGCTCATTATTATTTTTTAGTATCAAGTGATAAGTATCAAGTATCAAGACCGGATACCATCACATTTTAATTTTTTACCTTATTTTTTATTTACCACTAAGGGTATTTTAATTATTATTCTATCTTTTGCCTTTCAGCTTTAGTCTTTCAGCTTTTTACCTCAGTTTCAATGTTACAATGGTCATAATGGCCAGCATAATTCCGATAATCCAGAAGCGGGTTACAATTTTGGCTTCGTGGTATCCTTTTTTCTGGTAATGGTGGTGCAAAGGCGACATCAGGAAAATCCTGCGGCCTTCGCCAAATTTCTTCTTGGTATATTTAAAATAAGATACCTGCATAATTACCGACACCAGTTCTACCAGGAATATTCCACATAAAATCGGGATCAAAAGCTCTTTACGGATCATCAATGCAAATGCGGCAATAATACCGCCGATAGCCAAACTTCCGGTATCGCCCATAAAAATCTGGGCCGGGTAAGAGTTATACCAAAGAAAACCTACACATGCACCAACAAAAGCCCCCGCAAAAATCATCAGCTCTCCGGAGTTGGGGATATACATTATATTGAGGTAATCGGCCATAATGGTATTACCGGATATATAGGCCAGAATACCCAGGGTAATCCCGATTACTGCTGATGTTCCAGTGGCTAAGCCATCAATACCATCGGTGATATTGGCGCCATTTGAAACCGCTGTAATGATAAATACGGTAAAGATGAGGAATATGATAAATGCATATTTCTGGTAATCGCCACCTAAAAATTTCAATACCTTGGCATAATCGAACTCATTGTTCTTATAAAAAGGCATATTGGTTTTAGTCGATTTTACATCTTGTGTATAATAAAAGGTTTCTCCCTTTTGACGTAATACCATAGGAACCGTAGAAGTGCTCTTAACATTATCCTGAACAGTTTCCCTTACCACAATATTGGGGTGAAAATACATCGTAGTCCCAACAATCAGACCTAAACCCACTTGGCCAACCACCTTAAACCGGCCAGCTAAACCTTCTTTGTTTTTCTTGAAAACCTTGATATAATCATCCAGAAACCCGATTGCACCCATCCAAATGGTAGTGATGATCATCAGAATGACGTAGATATTGGAAATATTGGCAAATAACAGGGTCGGAATAAGAATACCCAGCAAAATAATGATACCACCCATTGTTGGCGTACCTTGTTTTTGCATCTGTCCTTCTAAACCTAAATTCCTTACCGTTTCTCCCACCTGTTTTTTATGCAAATAATCAATTAGCCTGCGCCCGTAAACGGTGGTAATGATCAATGACAAAATAATAGAGATAGATGCACGGAAAGTGATGTACTGAAACAACCTTAACCCAGGTATATCATAATGCTTATGCAGGTATTCGAATAATAAATATAACATTAGCTGATTGGTTTTAATTGTTCAAGTAAAATTTCTTTATCATCAAAATGGTTCCTTACGCCATTAATTTCCTGGTATTTTTCATGCCCTTTACCAGCAACAAGAATAATATCTCCCGGCTGCGCTAAATGGCATGCTGTTTTTATTGCTTCTCTTCTATCTAAAATGGATAAGGTTTTACGCTTATTGGTCGGTGACACGCCTGCTTCCATTTCGCTGATAATCGTCTGTGGGTCTTCCGTTCTGGGATTGTCGGAGGTTAAGATCACTTTATCGCTCCAATCGCAGGCTACCTGGGCCATAATAGGGCGTTTGGTTTTATCTCTGTCTCCACCACAGCCAATCACTGTGATTACCTGTTCAGTACCTTTACGGATATTGGCGATGGTGCTCAACACATTCTGAACAGCATCTGGCGTATGCGCATAATCTACAATACCTATAATCTTATCCGCAGAGGTGATGTAATCAAATCTTCCTTCAGCGCCTGATAAACGGCTCAACAAAGTCAGCACCTTTAACTTATCCTGTTCCAACAAAATGGCTGTTCCATACACGGCCAATAAATTGTATGCATTAAAAGAGCCTACAAGCTTGAAGTAAACGTCTTCGTTATCGATATCTAAATGCAGGCCACTAAACTGGTTTTCGATAATTTTTGCTTTAAAATCGGCCAGTTGTTTAAGCGCATAGGTTTTTTTATGCGCTTTTGTATTCTGCAGCATCACCACTCCGTTTTTATCGTCAATATTGGTCAATGCAAATGCCGATTTAGGCAGTACATCAAAAAATGCTTTTTTAGCTTTCAGGTAAGCGTCAAAAGTTTTATGAAAATCTAAATGATCGTGTGTTAAATTAGAAAATACACCACCTGAGAAAGTCAAGCCTTCAATCCTGTGCTGAGAAACTGCATGTGAGCTTACTTCCATAAAACAGTAATCGCAACCCGCATCGACCATTTCTCTTAAGAGCTGGTTTAATACGATCGGATTTGGTGTGGTATGCGTTGCCGCCACTACCATATCATTGATATAATTCTCTACCGTTGATAAAAGCCCGGTTTTGTAACCTAAATCTTTAAATAATTTAAAAAGAATAGTAGCAATGGTGGTTTTTCCGTTGGTTCCTGTTATGCCGATCAGTTTCAGATCTGCCGATGGATTTTCAAAATAATTCCCGGCAATGATACCCAAAGCCACAGAAGTGTTTTCTACCTTGATGTAGGTAACGGTAAAATCATCGATCTCTGGTAAATTTTCACAGATAATTACACCTGCCCCCTGCTGAATAGTCTGCTCAATAAACTGGTGTCCATCTGCTACAGTACCTACTATAGCAAAAAAGATATCATCTTTACTTACTTTACGCGAATCGAAATTCAGCGCGTTGATTTCCCTATCGGTTTTACCAACCAATTCTTTAATCGTTACGCCATAAAGTAAACCCTGTAATTGCATTTTTTTATTCTTTTAGTATCGAGTAGTAAGTATCAAGTAGCAAGACCTTAAACCTTTCTACCCTCACCTTCTACCTCTGTTTAGTATCGGGTAGCAAGACCTTAAACCCTATACCTTTTACCTTAATTCAGCTCTATCTGTACACCCAATCCTTTACCCACCTTTGTTCCAGCGATGATGGATTGACTGACCACTTTTCCAGAACCCGAAACCTTTGTTTTCAAACCCGCATTTCCCAAAAGGTACAATGCATCTTTCAACCCCATTCCTGCCACATTTGGCATCACCCCTTTGCGCTCGTTATTTTCCTGAAAAATTGTTCCTGCACTGGTATCTATAATATTGTAATACTCAGATTTTGAAGCAAAAAGCGGTTTAAAACCAAATGCTTTATACACTTTCTGAGTCGCTTTACTCTGTCCTGCTTTTGTTGGCGGATTACCCGTATTACCTACCAAACGGGTCGGCACATCGTTATACATCTGCATATCGCTGGCATAAATACGGTCGGCAATTTCCCTGAACACAGGGCCCGAAACCGTAGCACCATAATAAGCACCTTTTGGATCGTTGATTACTACGATTAGCGAGTACTTCGGTTTATCAGCTGGAAAATACCCTACAAAAGAAGCCTGATATTGTTTTTTCCCTTTATATCCTTTATTTGCATCAGCCACCTGGGCAGTACCGGTTTTACCCGCGATTGGATATAGCGGATTATAAACGATCTGCTTTCCACTACCTTCCGTAACCACACCTTCAAGCATTTTCTTGATCTTGCTTAGGGTAACATCCGAACATATCTTATCATTGATCACCCTGGCTTTAAACTGTTCAATCGGGTTACCCAGCCTTCTGATTTCTTTCACAAAAATCGGTGCTATCATTTTACCGTTGTTGGCTACCGCATTATACAATGAGAGCATCTTTAACGGTGTCAACATCATTTCGTAACCGTAAGCCATTTGCGGCAGCGTCATGTTTTTGTTCCAGCTTTTGTTCCCTTTAGGATTTTTGATCACCGGCATTGCCTCACCAGGAATCTGCAGTTCCATTTTTTTGTTCAGCCCCCAATCATATAGGTGATCTGTAAATTTCATCGGATCGCTGCCATAATGCGTGTTGATCAGCTTTGCGATTGCAGCATTGGAAGAGGTTTCAAAGGCTTTTTTTGCTGTAACCGTTTCAATTTTTGGATGTGAATCCGTAATCAGTTTTCCAGGGATCTGATAATAACCAGTACCGATCATGGTATTCGTATCGATCAATTTATCTTCTAAAAGCGCCATGTATGAGGCTAATTTAAAGGTGGATCCTGGATCCTGGTTACCCGCGATGGCATAGTTAAATTTCTCCTTATACACCCCTTCCTCTACCTTAGAGAAATTAGCTACCGCCCGGATCTCACCTGTTGCCACTTCCATCAGGATTACTGTACCATGATCGGCCTGCGATTTGATCAACTGCTTTTCCAACGCACTCTGGGCCAGATCCTGCATGTTCACATCAATGGTCGAAATAATATCAGCACCATCTTTCGGAGCCACTTCAGCCTCCTCGTTTACCGGGATATAAACACCCCCAGCGATGCGCTGCATCAACCTTTTCCCGGTTTCGCCGTTGATATACTCTTTATAGGCGCCCTCTAAACCCACGCCATTTTTAACATTTTCGTTTTTATAACCAATGGTACGGGCAGCCAAAGCTTGAAAAGGAAGAATCCGTTTATTCTGCTGAACTGCAATTAAACCGCCACTAAACTTACCGATGTTATATAATGGAAAAGTCCTGATGGCTTTAAGATCAGCATAACCCACTTTTCGGTGAATCAGTAAATAGCGCGAGCTGTCCTGACGACCTTTACGCAGGTATCTAGCATATTCCTTAGCCGTTTTATCCTGAAAGAGCAGAGCTAATTTATAACCCAGTGAATCTACTTTCTCGTTAAATACTTTATCATCGGCAATACCTCCAGCAAACATATCCATACGCAGTTCGTATTCCGGTATCGAAGTAGCCAGCAAGCTTCCATCGTTAGAATAGATATTCCCACGGGTAGCCTCCACATTTACATACCGTGTAGAAAGACTATCTGCCATAGCTTTCCATTTTTTCCCTTGCACATATTGTACCTGACCGAGGCGTAAAAACACCGCGAAAGCAAAAAGCACAATTAAGCCAAATGCCAGATATACACGAAGCAAGATGTTTGCTCTAATATTCATCGCTTTTAACAATTATTTTTTTTGGTGGTTCAATCAGTTCTTTTATCCCAAGGGTATCTACCTTTTTGGCCACCTCTGTCAGTTTACTCTTGAACATCAGGTCGGCCTTAAGGGATTTATACTCCCATCTTAATTCTTTTACTTCTTTATTTAATTTATCAATCCGGCGAACATTGTTTACCGCAAAGTGGCTGTTAGCAATGTAAATCATTCCCAAGAGTGCCAGAAAACACAAATAAGGCAAAGCATCAGTTGCCGCCTCTTTACTTACTAATCCATCATTAAAAAGCTTACTGATAAATGAATTGCTATCCATTTTTTCTTCAGCAGTCTTTGGCCTTTTGGGCGCAGCTTTTAACTCTGGTTCAGGCCCAACTTCTTCTTCTTCTTCTATCTCTTCCCTAAACCTGTTCATATCTTTTCTGCAATTCTTAGTTTCGCACTGCGGGCCCTATTGTTTTGAGCAATCTCCTCATCAGTGGCAATTATCGCTTTGCGTGTAATTACATTAAATGGTTTCTGCTGGTTTCCAAAAAAATCCTTTTCTACCTCACCCTGAAATTTACCTTTCGCCATAAAGTTTTTAACCGGCCTATCTTCTAAAGAATGATAAGACATCACTACTAAATGACCGCCCGGCTTCAACACATCAGCAGCCTGCAATAGAAAATCTTCAAGCACCTGGATTTCAGCATTCACCTCTATGCGCAACGCCTGAAACACCTGCGCCAGATATTTATTCTCTTTTCCTTTCGGGATATAACCGGCAATTGCCGACTTCAAACTGTCGATATCGGTAAAAGGCTGCTCTAAACGCGAAGTCACGATGGCACGGGCCAGCGATTTAGCATTCTTCACTTCTCCATAAATCCCAAAGATTTTATGCAGCTTATCCTCTGTATAGGTATTCAATATTTCGGCAGCCGTTAAATCGCGATGCTGATCCATACGCATATCCAGATCGGCATTATGACGGATAGAGAAGCCACGCTGTGGCACATCAAACTGATGCGAGGAAACCCCAAGATCAGCCAGAATACCATCAACCTGCTTAAAACCTTTTAAGCGGAGATTATTTTTCAAAAAACCGAAGTTCTGGTCGATAAAAATAAAACGATCGTCATCAGGAATATTCGCCTGGGCATCAGGATCCTGATCGAATGCGATCAATCTTCCTTTCGGTCCAAGATGTTTCAAAATCTCTCTCGAATGACCACCACCACCAAAGGTTACATCAACATAAACACCATCAGGTTTAATATTCAAGCCATCAATACAAGGCTGCAACATCACAGGAATGTGGTAATTATTCGCCATCTGCTCCTCCTTTCTTATTGCCCATTACTTTTTGGGCAAGACTTGCAAAATTGGCCGGAACATCATCAAAAATATCTTCGTATGCTTTTTTATCCCACACCTCGATACGATCCAACTGGCAGGCCAGAACAAGATCACTACCGATACCCGCATATTCTACCAAAGATTTCGGCAAAAGCACACGGCCGGCAGCATCAAGCGAAAGCTCGGTTGCCCCACGCGTAAAAGCCCGCACAAAGGCCCTGTTTTCCTGATCGTAAATATTAAGCTTGGCAAGATCGGCCACAACGGCATCCCATACACTTTTAGGATAGATCACCAGGTTTTTCTCAAAACCACGGTTAATAATCAACCCTTCTTTCTCAGATTCAGGCAATTGTTTCTTAAGCGCAGCAGGTACCATAAGGCGGCCCTTTGCGTCAAGTTTACAATCGAATTCTCCTAAAAGTTGGGTCATAGTGGTATCTACACTTTATATCTAGTGTAAAAGTAAATAGTTCTACCACTTTTTACCACTTTTTACCACAAAAAAGTTTTCCACATCTCTTTTGTTACCATAATGGTCTCACAATATAGTTAGAATAAGACTATCAGCACAAGAAAAAAGCCATTAACAACTGATAATAAGTGGGTTAAAAATATATTACCCAAAAGTGTCACCTCCGCCCAATTTTTCCCATAAATTTAAAGGACGCTAGTAATGAACTCCTTATTCGTATTATTTAACCACCCCGCCCTACGGGCACCTCTCCTTAAAACAAGGAGGGGAGTAATTCGACGTTAGAAAAGCAACCTAGCCCAAGAACCACCAGCCCAAGTTAATTAAACCTGATGGTAGCGGCAGCCCCGAAGTATGAGGGCTACAGCGAACAGCAGGAAATAATCAGCCATGAAAAACCGCTCTTTCGTTTCCAAAAAACCAAAAAAATGGATGTTTTCGGCTTATGCCTTGCAGGCAACGTCAAATGGCATTATTTAAGCGTTTTTAATCACAGATGCACACAGATAAACACGGATTTTATATCCGTACACATTCTTTCTACCTGTATTTCAAACTCTTACAGCCAGATAAAAGGTTTTTGGAAATGTATAGTTCAGTACCTGTGGAGGAAGCAGCCCCGCCCCCGCTTCTGCCCCAATTGAAAAAATTGTGGCATCCCGCTAAGGTCGGGTTTAGATCACACCTGTTATTGCTAAATGAGGGGTTTTCCGTGCAACAGGCCTAACCAATTTAGCCCTTGGCAAAGCGGTATCCCAATGTTATTAAGTTAAGGAGAAAACAAAAAACATTGTCATCCTGAGGGGTAATTTATTTTGTAAAAATCAATATAAATGACGTTTAAATTTCAGACGGTATATAATTCCCCTCTTTTCGAGGGGTGTCCGCAGGACGGAGTGTTTTATTTGTCCTAGCCGGACAGGCTTCTTTCTTTTCGGTGTCAAAAAAACCAGCATAGCTAGCTTGAATGCCGTTGAAAACATAAAGGCCCATGAAAAAACAAAAAACATCGGCTGAAAATTTATTCATTTGTATTATAGTTTTCAGCTGCATTCATGAGGGCTTCGCCGTTTTCTTTTGAAGCTAGTGGGTTGGCTTGAGCAGTGCGGCCCGAAAAATTTGTTAGACCGTATTTATTAGAACGGGGATACGGTGCTACGGCCTAGTTGGGTGGAAATACAAAATCGTGATAACCTGAGTTCGATAATTATTAGCTGAAAATCATATCTTATACACGCCTAATCCAGCTTTATCGTCCTGCTGAATTTATTTCAGCATCTTTTTAGCGTGAAAGACCCTGAAATAAATTCAGGGTGACGACCGTCTTAACAGAAAACTTGATTAAAACGCCACAAAATG